>JAZUNP010000075.1:0-6274 GCA_045604215.1 Acutalibacteraceae bacterium | reverse complement strand
CCGCTTTTTTCCTGTAATATCCTGTGCAATTCGTAGCCGTCCAGCTCCGGCATCATTAAATCCGATAAAACCATATCGGGGCGTTCTTGCTCGAAGATTTTTATCGCCTCTGCGCCAGTCGTCGCCGTCACGACCTCATATTTCGTCGCCAATATGTGCCGCGCCATCATTATCATCATTTCATCATCGTCTACTATTAAAATCTTGCTCATGCGTTCACCTTCAGACATTTTTTCCGCGCAGACTTTACCTGCGATATTTAATCAAATTTGCTTGAAACCATTGCTCGGAAATCTTTTTCGCCGTGCCGTCTTTAATCATCTCATCAAAAACTTTTTGAACCTTATCGCGCAACTCAACATCATCTTTGCGGAAACCAATACCAATTTCGCAAGCAGAACCTATTGTTACCTCAACAACTGTGAATCTTTCCGGAAGTTTGCTGGTTTCGTAACGACCTGCCAATTCATCGCAAATTAGAACTTCGACGTTGCCTCTATACAAATCTGCGAAGGCTTCTTTGAAGTTCAAATAAGTTTTAAACTCTTTGAAACTGTTTTTGAGCTTTGGATTGGCGTCAACATAATCTCTGGACGACGAACCAGCTTGCGTCCCGACAATTTTTCCCTCAAGATTGCCGACCGAATGAATATTTTGCGGATTGCCCTTCGGAACTATAAGAATTTGGCGATTTTCCATATACGGCTTTGTAAAAATCATGTACTCTTTGCGCTCGTCGGTTATATCGGTGCCATTCCACAAAATATCGACATTTCCGGAGAGAATTTCATCACGTTTGTTGTTCCAGTCGATTGGTTTGAATTCAAACTCAATTCCCATGCGTTTTGCTACCTCTTTTGCCAAATCAATGTCGAATCCAACGATTTCTCCATTTTCATCGCGAAAACCCATTGGCGCGTATTCGTCATCAAGCCCAATTATGTATTTAGTGCCGCTACTATTTTTTTTGTCGTCAACTTCACCGCCACAACCCGCAACGAAAAAAATCAACACTAAAAGCAGTAAAAAAATCTTGTTCATGCGCTCGCCTCCAACCATTTTTTTATTTCTGCGCGGACTTTTTGATAAACCGCAATTAAATCGCCGTGTTCTTCACGTATTTTGTCAAATTTATTGTCCTTAGCGGCGAGTTCCAATGCTTTTGCCTGTTCGCTTAAACTTTCCGCGCCGATTGATAACGAAGTTGATTTCAGCGCGTGCACAAGTATCTGATAATTCTTCCAATCGCCCGAATCATACGCCGCTTGAATTTTTTCAGCGCGTTTGTCGTCCGTGTACGTCGTAAACATCTGAATCAAAAAGCTTTTGCTCTCCATGCAATATTTCAAGCCCGTTTCAAGGTTAATGTCGGGGCATATCTCTGCAAATTTCTTTTTTTCGCGCTTGCTGAATTCATCTTCGCCGACTTCTTCCTCCAATTCGGGAATTTTGACTGGTTTGGCAGGTTTTTCTTGCCCTTCTACCTCAAATGAAACCATTTCCGGCGGCAAATGTCTTTCCAATACCGTTTCAAGCTCAGAAACTTCTATCGGCTTGCTTAAATAGTCGTCAAAACCCTCGCGCAGGTAAATTTCTCGCATTCCTGCCATTGCACTCGCCGTCAACATGATTACCGACGTTTTCTCACTCAATATTTTGTCCCGCTTCATGATTTTTAACGTTTCGACTCCGCTTAATCCAGGCATCATGTTATCCAAAAAGATTATGTCATAAAAATTTTTCTTCGCCAGCTCTATTCCTAGCTCTCCGCTCTCCGCCAAGTCCGGATAAATTTTATTTCGCTTGAGTAAACCGCTTATTACCTTCAAATTCATGTCGTTATCGTCTACCGCTAAAATTTTCGCTCCTTCCGCCGTTAAATATCTCTTTTCAACCCCGTTATCGCTCAATCTTGCTTCTTGCGCGGCATAATCACCTATCGGTGTCCTGTCGATTATCTTTTGAACCAGTTTGAACGAAAATTCCGAGCCGTGTCCGTATTCGCTCACTACTTCCAGCTTACTTTTCATCATGCCCAGCAATTTTTGTACAATCGCAATTCCTAAACCCGTTCCCTCAATGTTTCGCGTCTTTTCGTCGTCCAATCGCTGAAATGATTGGAATAATTTATCCATATCTTCCGCTCTTATGCCTATTCCTGTATCTTTTACCTTAATTTCAAGTTCAAATGTATCTGAATCAAGTTCTTTACCGCTAACTTTTAACGTAACAGAGCCTTCAGGCGTGTATTTTACCGCGTTCGTTAAAATATTCGTGATTATTTGCCTCAATCGCACATCATCGCCGTATAAACTCTTCGGCATTGTCGGAGAAATTTCCGTTTTGAACTCCAAACCTTTTTTTTTCGCTCGCTCCACCGTCATATTTACTAAATCATTTATCAAGCTCCGAATTTCATAGCGCACCGGTACGATTTCCATTTTCCCGTCTTCAATTTTTGAAAAATCCAGTATCGAATTGATTAACGTCAGCAACGTCCGCCCCGCGCTTTGGATATTCCCTGCATAATTCAATATTTCTTCCGTTTTGCTCTCGCGCAGAATCATTTCGTTCATTCCCAGCACCGCATTTATCGGCGTCCTTATCTCGTGCGACATTTGCGCCAAAAATTGCGATTTCGCCTTACTTGCCGCCATTGCCGTTTCTGACGCCAACTTGAGTTGCAAATTTACCTTTTCTTGCCAACGTATAAGCCGATTTATCAGCGCGTGAACGATTAAAACGCATATTCCAAGCAATACCACGAATAAAACTCCCAACAGAACTACATTTCCGTAAATATCCCACCAATCATTTACTACGACGACCGTAAAGCCTGATACGTCGTTTTTTTTCGTCAAGCACGCTACATAATTGCCCGTGTAATCGCGCAAAATCTCAATATCATTATTTTCGTAAACTCTCGCGTATTCCGTACCGAAAATATCTGTCATGCGGCTCCGCGACAGCTGATAATCTGCGTTCGGATGATTTATTATCGTTCCGTTGCGGTCTACAAGAAAGGCATAGCCGTTTTTGCTGTAACTCGCTCCCAAAACGTGAATTAAGCGGTCTATGTAAAAATCTATCGCGAAAATCCCGATAAATTCATTCTTATCGCTAAAAACTATTTGCGACATCGTTATACAGTAAAATCCCGTCTGCGCGTCAATATATGGTGCCGAGACGCTGAAGCCTGCCACAGAATTTTCAGTTTCGACATACCACGGGCGAGTTTCGGGTTTAAAATTCTCCGGCGGTTGCCAACCGTTGTTCATGATGACGTTATGCTCTTTGTAAGGATTTGCAAGATAACAAACCGATATTTCAGGGTGATGTTTCGCCAAATCGTCCAAAAATTTTACCGCGCTGGGATAATCGTTCATCAATTCGGGGTGTTCTGCCAAAAGATTCACGAACATACTTAAAATTGAACGCTGATTGCTTAACCAGTTTGAAAGTTGGTGCTCGTAATTGTCCGCCTCGCGATTCAGCTTCGTATCGCCCCAATTTGTTATCGCAGTCAAACATATTCCGAACGCAAACATCATTGCAACTATCAAAACCGATATTATTCCTAGCCGTGCGTACCGACTGACCTTCGACAGCTCCATATCTTGAAAATTTTTATCTTCAGCCGTGTTTTTATCTTTCGTAACGATATTTGAGAACGAAAACAGATTTTCAAGCATATCCGACAACTTTAACGCCGATTCTCGTACTTGTGCGGCACATTCTGCCGGGTCGGCGTCACTTTCTACCGTTTTCGTGCTTGATAAGTCTAAAATATTTCGTAACGGAACTTTTAACTCGTGCGAAAGGCGCGATAAAAATTCTTCCTTCACTCGCAACGCCTTTTCTGCTCTCAATCCGTTCCTCATCGCGTTCAGATAGAAAAAAATTATCGCCAGCATCATCAGCAAGCTTAAAATCGCCGTAAAAATCATTTGCAGATAACTTTCTTTATAAAATTCCCAATTATCCACGCTCAATATCATATACCAGCCGTTTCCGGTCACTGAACTGAATATCGTATGCTCATCGCCTTCGATTTGCGCTACAAAACTTTCATCGCTGTTGATTTCCAATATCCGATTCAATATTAACTCGTAGTCGGGCAATTTCTCCGAAATTTTTTCGCCAACTAAGCCCATATTCGTATAACCGATTATCATTCCGCTTTTCGTCACGATTAACGCCTTGCGACCTTTCGTCGTGCCCATTTTTTGAATCAACTGCTGTATTTCCGAAAGGTTAAAGTCTATCGCCACCACCGTTTTATTGTCCGACAGCACTTTTGACATCGTATAACACATTTTGCCAGTCATCGCGTCGATATATGGCTCCGTTATGTAAATTTCGCCGGGATTTTCCGCCGCGCCCTTATACCAGAGCCGCTCCGTTGCGTGATATTCCTTCGGTCTGTCAAAATCCGGAATTATCGTCCAGTTTTCGTTCGCCATGTACACATTAAAGCATACTCCGTCAGTTAAACGCAGTTGCTCACGCTTGCTTTTGTAAAAAAAGTTCTCCAATTCTTCAAATGACGTGTTCGCTCTCAATAATTGTTCTGTTTCCATTGCCAATTTCATTGTCGTACCTTCCGCAGTCTGCAAACTCCCTTGAAAGTCCGAGCGTATCGTTTCTAACTGCGATTGTCCTATCTCTTCGGCTTGATTCGATGTTATTTGGAATATCAAGCGCATATTCATCGCTATCACCAGCAAAAATATTGCCGTGATTGCCGTTATTATCATGAAATCCGACTTTCTGCCCTGCTTTAATATCTGCCAGTTCTTTAAATCCATTCGTATCACTTCCAAAGTCGTTTTCCACATTATACCTTGCCGCAACTCTTTTTTATCATGCACTTTTCGCCAAATCCCTGCACTTTTTGGTTGACTGATTGACGCAAACTTAAAAGAACATATAATCCGTTACAGTTTTAGGAAAAATCTCATTGAAAGTTGAGTTTCAGAAGTGGAAAAGAATTTTAAGTCGAACGAAGAGAAAAATTCAAATGCAGAAGCTGAAAAAAAGGATTCGGCAACTGATTCAGTCAAAATTTTTGCTGATGAAGATTTGGGCAGTCTCTACGCCGACAATGAAACTTTTTTTAAGTTGATAAAGCGTCTGTTGCATGACAGCCTATCACTTTTCGAGAAATCTCTGCACTTTTTGCCGCTGACCTTACACTTTGCGATTTTCTATGCTTTAATTGACTAAATCACGATTAAGGGGCGTTCAATATGAAAATTTCACTCGTCGACGACCAATTTACCGACTTACATCAATCAGAAGCCTTTCTAAAGAATTATTTGGCTCAAAACTTTTCTGAAGTCGCCGACTCTATCCAACTTGATACTTTTTTGAATCCTCAAGACTTCCTGAACGCTTTCGAGCCTCATAAATTCGATTTAATCATTCTCGATATTTTTATGAAGCCGTTAAACGGAATTCAAGTCGCTCAAATCATTCGCAAGCGCGATAAGGACGCCTCTATCATTTTTTTGACTTCAAGCGAAGATTTTATCCTCGAAGGATACAAAGTTTTTGCAGTTGGATACTTCCTAAAGCCATTTGCAGACAACGCTGAGCAATTTAACGAAACTTTTTCTTTCGTCTTCCAAAAACTGCTTGCGAATCAGAAAAATCTTACCGTTACTATAAAAAATAGCGGCTTGGAAGTTTCAATCCCGTACAAAAGCATAAAATTCATCGATATTGACTGGCAACATCGCATTTGCATACATTTAGCCGAAGAAAAACTTTATCCGAGCGTTTCATACGAAAAAATTTGGTCTGAACTGCAAAACGACGGGCGATTTATCGAATGTTACCATAGAATTATTGTCAACATGGATTTTATCAAGTACATGGAGGGCGAAGACTTCATTTTGAATGATAAAACCCTGATTCCGATAAGTCAGCGCAAAAGTAGAGACTCCAAACGCAAATATATGCGTCATTTGCTGAACAGTTGCCTTTGAACAATGAAAAAAGCCTCCGAAATCGTTTTGAACTGATTTTGAAGGCTCAAACACAAAAATTTTGCCCGTTTGAAAGCTCAAAGTACAAAATCCATATATATGGATTTGAAAAGTTCCAATTCCCAAATATGGGAATTTAAATCCTCCAATACATGACGACCTTGAATAACCTCCCCTCCAATTTAAAATCAGTGTAAGCGTCATATTTCTCGCTGAAGAGTTTAAGCGACGCAATACCGAACCCGTGACCTTCTGCGGAAGTTTGCGGGTAATTTTTTTCATCG
>JAZUNP010000074.1:0-35970 GCA_045604215.1 Acutalibacteraceae bacterium | reverse complement strand
TCATACAACCGTAAATCATACAAAGCACGGTAACGTTTGTGGCAATAGCGAGCGCCAATTTACAGCCGCCGCCCGCTACCATAAGTCGCTGTAGCGGTTTGTTTGCCTTGATAATAGAAATATATTCCGAAACCTTAACCTTTTCTTGCTTGCCGCCAAGACCAAAGTATTTTTCATTGTCTTTTTCCCAAATGCCGACGATTGCAAGAATAGTTAAGATAATAGAAACTACAACACCAATAGGCGTCATAATGCGGAACCAGCTTGCATTGTAGTCACCCGCAAAGCCGTCGCCTGCAAGAATAGGACCTACAAACTGCATAACGCCCATACCGACGAGTGAACCTATTGTGTTAAAAATAGTAAACAGCGGTCGCTGTTTTGGGTCATTGGTAAGTACCGGTTGCGCTGAACGAGTAACTGAGGTCTGGAATGTATATCCCAAAACCCACACAGCATACAGCACAACAAACACGGTATAACGAAGCCACATTGCATCTTTTGGAATTATGGGTGTAACCATATAAAGCAGTATTACCGATACCGCCATAACCACATTACCAATTACCATAAACGGTCTAAATTTACCGAACCTGCCGTTAGTTTTGTCCATAAGCGCGCCTATTATGGGGTCGGTAATCGCATCGAACACGCGCATACCCGTAACCATAAAGGATGCAAAAACCATTGCAAGACCTAAAACCTTATTACCAAAGGTTGCAATATAACTTAAAATCAGCACAAAATAAACGTTTGTAGCGCCATTATTCATTGGAAACAGCGCTAACTGATAAAATTTTGCGCGGTTAGTACCTTTTTCACTCATTTTTATTACCTCGTATTATACCCAATTTTCACCCTTGCCGCCATCCTTCTTTAGCTTGTAAGAAAGGTTGGGATGGTTAACACGGCAAATATTTATTGTGTCGGTACAGTCGCCTGCTACCGCTTTTATTTCGGTTTCGGGGGTTATCATTACCCTGAATTTAAATACCTTATTGCCCTTTTTTGTGGCTATTTTTTTGCCGTTTGCATATAGCGTTACCTCGTCACAGTTTGAATAAACCTTAACATCGGTAATACTTTCTACGCGGTCAACATAACGTCTGCCGCAGATATGCACGAATTTTTCATTTGACCAATAAGCCTTATAAAGATAAAAGCTGTCTTTTTTAATTTCACGATCAAAGGTCACAAGTCCCTTGTGATTCATACCAGGCTCTCCGCCCTGATTTCGAGCATCGGCGGCAAAGTCAAACATATTCCACAAATGTGTTGCCCACATAAACGGACGCTTTTCAAAAAAGCGAAGCATATATTCGTGATAAACGCACTGATATTCTTCGGTTTGGTCACCGCGGTATGGATGGCTCGAATGTAAATTTGTCATAGCCTCACAGCCATATTCCGAATAACCGAGCGCACGGTTGGGGTAAACAAAATGGAAAAAGTCCACCCACAAATCATTAAGCCACAAAAATGGTGTGTACCAGCCAAGATATAAATTCCAGCTAACAATGTCGGAAATGTGCGCCACCTTGTTAAACGGTCCGCATACCGCGTAGCACGCAAGTGTTGTAGGTCGGCTGGGGTCCATTTCGTGTACCAAATCATTAAGAACACGGTGGTTATCGAGCATATCCTTTTTGTTTTTTGTGGAAATGGTAATCTCGTTGCTAAGTCCCCAAAAGCAAATTGACGCGTGATTATAATTTTGAATAATGAGCTCTTTCATTTGTGATATTGTGTTTTCGCGAGCTGCTACCATATGCTCTGAAATATAGGGGATTTCAGCCCATACGACAAATCCGTATTTATCGCATAGGTCATAAAAATACTGGTCGTGCTGATAGTGCGCCAAACGGATTGTATTTGCGCCTATTTCTCTTATCATATCAATATCCTGCTCGTGATGCTCTTTTAGCAATGCATTGCCGAGTCCCTTACGGTCTTGATGACGGCATACGCCGCGAAGCGCATAAGGTTTTCCGTTTAGGAAAAAGCCTTTTTGCGAATCTACATAAAAGCTTCTTACACCAAAATTGGTTGATACTCTGTCCACAACTGCGCCGTCAACCATAAGCTCGGCTTCACAGGTGTAAAGATACGGGTCTTCTATGCCCTGCCATAAGTGAACGTCATATAATTTTAAGTGGATATCATTGCCACTGCCGTGCGCCACCTCTACACCTAAATCGTCAAGGATTTTTACATTCACGGTAGCATTTTCCGCGTTATGCCAAGTACGAATCCACACATCGGCATCGCGAGTTTCGGGCGTAGCATTTACCGCAAGCCCCTTACCACCAAAATAATCCATACAAAAGTGCTGTTTATTAAGCACTATAAGACGAACATCGCGGTAAATTCCACCGTAAAAGGTAAAGTCAGCCTTTTGGGGATAAACTCGGTCATTCACCGAATTGTCAACCTCTACCGTAAGATAATTTTCCGCCTTTAAATACTGCGTTATGTCACACCTAAAGGTCGAATAACCGCCGTCGTGTGTCATAATTTCCTGACCGTTTAAAATCACCTTTGCCGAAGCATTAACACCCGCAAATTCTAAATAAACACACTCGATATCGCTAAATTCGGGCGCCGAAAAAGCCTTTTCATAAACACATGTGCCGCGACGGTAGTCGTTGCCGCCGTCTTGCCCGTCGATGTTATTCCAAGTGTGCGGTATATTTATATTGGTTTTTTCTCCATCAAAATAGGTAAATGTCCAATTTTCATTTAACAGGTGTGTTTTTCTCATAAATGCCTTTCCTTTAAAAAACGATTTTCAGGGAAGCGCCCCAAAGGGCGCCTCCCGTTTTTGTTTTTATTAAGCTTTTGTTTTTTTGTCCTTTTTAGCTTGTTTATAGCTTGCGTATTCTTCAGTCTTTTTGAGCTTTTTGCCGCCTATTATCCAAAGCACCACAAACACCACCAAAAGCACTGTAATTACTATAGTCGCGGTTTTGATTGTGCTTAAAATCTTTGGTGTTACGGCATTAACAACCGTATCCTTTCCAACACCATTCATGCCCGACGAGTTTGCCATAGCGTAAAGGTTGTGGTGACAAGCGTTGCGCATTGCGGTAACTATAACTGCATCATTCTCATAATTAGGCAACTGATTTGTAATGTACGGAAGCATTGCATCAAATGTGGTAACGCCTCCTGCCATCAGCGCGTCAACGCCGTTGCAGTAGTTAACGAGCACGTTATCGGTAATAGACATACCCATATTACCCCATTCGCCTCGCATAATATTTGTCATAAGGTTTTTGTTACTGCCTGACCATCTTGTGCCCCAACGGGTATAAGCGGTCATAACGCCATTAGCATCACATTCCTCAAGAGGCTTTTGGAATGCCTTGAGATAAATTTCGCGTGCTGCTTGCTCGCCTACCCAAGCCGCTTGACCAAGACGCTCTTGCTCACAGTCATTAAGAGCAAAGTGCTTAATTACAACATCTACACCCTTATCCTGAATAGCCTGAATTTCAGCACCGCCGATTTCTCCTGCCAAGAAGCCGTCCTCTGAATAATATTCAAAGTTTCTGCCGCCGTACGGTGTACGATGGGTATTGCTGCCCGGTCCGTAAAGACATACAACATCAGCTGCCAAGCAGTTGTTACCAATAACCCTACCAACCTCGTACATAAGCTCTACGTTAAAGGTTGCCGCCATTACGTCCTCGGAGGTAAATGCAGTAGGCTCGATATCGCCAAGACCTGCGCCAAAGATAGCCGCTGTTAGACCCTGAGGTCCGTTTTCGTCACGTGCGCCCGGCGCGTTAACCGATTCAGCAGGCATTCTCCAGTGGAATGAGTCACCAATCATTGATACCATTTCATCAAAGGTTAATTGGTCGAGTAGCTTTTGCCAATCAGGGTCGTCAAAATCCTTACCAATCATATCATAAAGGGTAAGTCCGTTGTCTGCGCCAAGCACAGGCATTTCAACCTTGTCGTAATTATCAGCATTATACTGAACATCCTGAAGCTCGGCAATCATTTGCTTGGTGAGTGCAATTTTATAAATTTCTTCACTTGGCCATGTGCCCTGCCAATCAGAGCGTGAAAGATAGGTAATTTGGTCATCGTTGCCCTCATAGAGATTAAGGTCAGAATTTGACAACTGATTGGTAATTTCGGTTCCGTTTAACGATTTAGAATATGTTTCCGCATCAAAAACCTCTTGTGTCCACTTGTAAGCAAGTGCCGAATTACCATCGTCATCCATTTTGCCACTTGTGTTTTCTACTGTATAGCCCTTTGCCGCAAGTACGTTGTTAACAGCAGTGTGAGCATCGGTAGCGGCGGTAAGATAATAATCACCCGCATCTAAAATATAGGTCTTTGCGCCGTATGCATCGTACGAAGCGAGGTCACGCTTGTCAACGAAAACTGTAACAATCTGGCTGTGACCCGGCTCTAAAACCTTGGTTTTGGTGAAGCCGCAAAGACTCACAGAAGCCTTTTCTACCTTATTTTCCTTGTCATATTCGGTATATGGTGACTGTGAATAAACTTGTACGGTTTCCTTGCCCGCCATATTGCCGATATTTGTAACGTTTACGCTTACTTCAAACTGGTCGGTTTCGGCATTATACTTAACCTCCATATTTGAATAATCAAACTGTGTATAGCTAAGTCCGTAACCAAATGGGAATGCAACCTTATCGCCGTATTTATAGTCGCCTGCATTGCCTGTACCCATAACAAAATCTTCGTAATGGGTTTCATAATATTTATAGCCTACATAAATACCTTCTTGGTAAATCATATAGGTGCTGGCATTCTTAGGAATATTCTCGCCGTCAAAGCCCTCATAGGTTGTGGGCACAAAGTTTTGCATAGCGGGTGAAGAATAGTTGTCATAGCAGTATGTATCTACAAGACTGCCCGAAGGATTAACCTTACCTGCAAGTATATCAGTTACAGCGTTTGTGCCCTTAATACCAACGCCACCAATCCAAACACAAGCGTCAATTGAATATGTCTCGTCCTTTAGAAAATCAACCTGTAAAGCGTTTGATGAGTTGATAAGCACTACTACCTTTTTGATTTTACCATCTGCCTTTAGGTCCGAAGCATACTTAAGCAGTGCCTTTTCGTTTTCGTCGAGCGCTAAATAATTGTACTTTGTAAATTCGAGGTCGTAGCCCTCGCCGCCAACACGTGAAAATGTGATGATAGCGGCATCGCCGTATTCGACAATTGAGTCTTTAACGTCATCTGTATAAACGTTCATCGGAACTTCCGCAATAGATGCCTGACCCGCAAGC
The DNA here is from genome assembly GCA_045604215.1 of Acutalibacteraceae bacterium. Classification (GTDB taxonomy): domain Bacteria; phylum Bacillota; class Clostridia; order Oscillospirales; family Acutalibacteraceae; genus UBA737. The sequence goes on along the minus strand of JAZUNP010000074.1, from coordinate 30,688 downwards.
ACAGCGCTCTCTCCTGCCGATGCGCTACGGTCGTATGCGGCGCCTGCGCCTGTTTTATAAAAATCCCAAAGGGTTTGATTAACCTTTAAACCCGATTTTTCAAGCGCGGTTTTAAAATCGTCGGCTTTAGATGCATCAACGTTACCCGAGCCTGTACCGCCGTAAACCAAGTTTACCGAGCTTGAAGAAAGGGTGCTAACCTTAGCGCCCTCGGCAAGCGGTAACGCATTGTCTTTGTTAAGCAGCAACGCGGCGCCCTCAGCCTCTAACTGATAGCATATATCGTCGCCGTATTTATACATTTCTTCATCGGAGGCAAAATCACTCTCAAAATACTGTGCGTCTTTATCCTCGTTATGCAGCTCCCAGAAACTGCCGCCAGCTAGTGCCACGATAGTGTTGTCAAACATACCAAGTGCTACATTTGCAGGTGCTAAAATAATAGTAAGCACCAAACAAATAACGGCAAGTGTTTTCCAAATCCCCAACGCCTTGCGTTTTGCCTTTTTATAAGCTTTTTTGGTTTGCTTAAATAACAATTTGTTTTCGTCCATAATAACTCCTCTTTCTTTTTGTTTTTAGAGAATACTACCAAAATTTGTAAATAATATATGCAATTTATTATCCATATTGATTATATCACGCTGTGTTTCAATAGTCAACAAAACCTTTTCTTCAATAATATACATATATATGTATATTAAAATTAACACTTTAATTTCTTTTACAAAACTAACTAAATAGCTAAAAGGTATCGACCAACCGGTCGATACCTTTTTAGTTCACAAAAATTCTTGCATATCTGTTCGTAATTTTTCTTCCAAATTTATGAGTCGTTTGCAAAGATCCTTTGACTTTTCGTCGGCTGCAGCATACTGATTTAGATAGCGATTAAGTGATTTAACACCCATATCGCAACCGTCTGTCATAAGATCGGCAATGGTTTTATCCGAGTTATCCATGCCAAGCTTGACATTTGTTTTCATCCACGACATACCCTTTGCAATAGGATTTGGATTTTTACCATCATCGTGGTACTTACCAAGTAGCTCTTGCAATTCCTTGTCAAGCTCATCGTGACGGTCCTTGCTGGCATTTAAAATGTCGCGAAGTTTTTGAGAATTTATATGCTCATAAACATCATGTATAGAGGTAACACCCATCTTTATACCTGCATCACACTCCCGAAGCAATTTAATAGTATCTTGCTCTACCATAAAAACACATCCTTTCGAGACTATTATACCCCGAAAGGATTATTTGTATTATATTAAGTATTAAATTTTCTGGACATATATGATACCGTCCGACTCAGAAACTTGACTTTTAAAGCGTTTTGATATAAACTTTATATACTTTATGCAAGGGGGTATAGTATGAAAACATTAAGTTTAAAAACAAAAATTGCCGCAATCGTTATCCCCACTGTTGCGGCAGTGGTTGCGACTGCGGTTGTTTTAGTAAGTGTTTTGCATCCATCCCCTAACACCAATTTTTCAAGCGGTGGTATAAGCAGCCTTGAAAGTCAAACGGTATCAGTACCCGAAACAATCGTTTCGAGTGAGGAAACAGTTACCTCAAGCGAGGCGTTACCCGTTTCAAGCGAGGAAGAAATTGTTTCAAGCGAAACGCAACCTACCACCCCACCGCCACAGACCACTCCAACCGATTTAACAAGCGTTACACCGCTTAAAAGCCGTCACGAAATACCCCCCGACAGCGAAACTTTTGATATTACCCTCTCTTTCGCGGGTGATATGATACTCGCCACCAACAAAGACACATATTATTCGGGTGCGTTGAGGGATTATGCGACAACACACGACCCAAGTTATTTTTTGGAAAAGGTACGCCCGATTTTTGAAGCCGACGATTTTACAATAGCAAACGTTGAAAACGTTTTTAGCGACAGGCAATTGGAGCCTGTTTTTAAGGATTACAGCCCTGCCTTTTGGTTTATAGCACCCACATCTAATATAAATATATTGTCAGGCTCAAGTGTAGAGGGAGCAATGATTGCCAACAATCATATACGCGACTATGGTGAAGCGGGTTACCAAGACAGCGTTCAGGCGATAACTAATTCGGGTATGATTTACGGTGATGCAAGTCGTATTATGTACTTTGAAAAGGGCGGTTATGTTATATCGGTTATATGTTCTGGTATGTGGGGTGAATACCAAGCCAACAATATTATAAGCCTTATGAAAACCGCGCAAGAGCATTCTCATTATCAGGTTGTTTTATTCCACGGCGGTACCGAAAAAATTCACGCGCCTGAGGAATGGAAACGTCGCGCCGCAAGAAAGCTTGTTGACAACGGCGCCGATTTGGTGGTTGGCGGTCATCCACACGTGTTGCAGCCACGCGAAATTTATAACGGGGTTGAAATTGTATACTCAATAGGTAATTTCTGCTACGGCGGTCACCGCTACCCAGAAAATCGTACTGTTATTTACCAAATGACACTTACCGTTGATAAGGATTTGACACTCAAAGCAAGTAACTCGAATATAATACCTTGCTACGTATACACAGGTAGCATCAACAACTTTCAACCCGCTGTGGTCGACGACGAAACAATTAAAAGCCGTATACTTGATTTTATGAATGGAAAAATCGAGTCGCCTGTATAAATAAAAGACAACCATCAATGATGGTTGTCTTTTGTTTATTTCCCTAATTCCTGATTCCTTTTGTATGCCGCTTTTACGCAGTCAATTACTATGTTCTCAAATTCGCTGTTTTTAAGCACGGTTACGCCCTCAATGGTGCTGCCGCCCTTTGAGCAAACTGCATCAGTTAACTCGTCGGGGGTTTTGTGGCTTGTTAGCAACATTTCCGCAGCGCCCGCCATTGTAGCCGCCGCAAATTCGATTGCCTGTTCTTTGGATAGTCCACATTCCTCGCCTCCCTTTGCAACAGCAGATGCAAAGGTGTACATAAATGCAGGACCGCAACCCGAGACTGAACAACCGGCATCCATAAGATTCTCGTCGATCGAGTAAAGCTTACCGCTATGTTGCATATCGTTCACAAAATCTGATACTGCCGCACTATCTACACCGTTTGAACAATAAAGAATTACACCCTTACCCACGCTTACGGGTGTGTTTGGCATAATTCGAATGATGGGAATGTTACCTACCCACTCTTTGATTTTTTCGGTGGTAACACCCGCCGCCATAGAAATAAGTGTTGGCTTTTTCTCGTTTAATATGTCTTTTATGCCTTCAAGCATTTCAGCCATAACCTGTGGCTTTACTCCAAGGAAAATTCTGTCACAATTTGCTGCAATTGTTTTGTTGTCGCTTGCCACCAAGCCAAGCTCATTAGCAAGCGCAGTTGCCTTTGTATTATCAAAATCGGCAATCATTATCTCTTTTGTGCTTTTTGCTGCTGCACTAATAAGGGCGCCGCCCATATTGCCGCAACCGATAAATCCGTATTTCATTTTATCACCTGATATGTCCGTTACCGTTAATTATATATTTATAGGTAGTTAGTTCCTCAAGTCCCATTGGTCCGCGAGCATGAAGCTTTTGGGTTGAAATACCCATTTCACAACCTAAACCAAACTCACCGCCGTCGGTAAAGCGGGTCGATGCGTTAACATATACCGCCGCGCTGTCAACACCGCTTGTAAAACGAGCAATCGCATTATCGTCGCTCGAAATTATTGCTTCACTGTGCCCTGTTGAATGAGCCGTGATATGACGCACCGCCTCATCTACACCACCGACACATTTAACTGCGAGTATATAGTCCAAAAATTCGGTATCAAAATCATTTCCTTTAGCGAGTGTACCATCAATAACAGTTGCCGAGCTCTCATCAAGTCGCAATTCAACGGGAATTTGTCCGTTTTCTTTTCTTTGGGCGACTAACTTATTATATACAAGTGGTAATATCTTTTCTTTTATATCATAGTCAACCAACAAAACCTCTGCTGCATTACAAACACTTGGACGACTTGTTTTTGCATTGTTTATAATATTTACTGCCATATCTAAATCGGCAGTCTTATCTACATATATATGGCATATACCCGTACCTGTTTGAATACAAGGCACAGTCGCATTATTGATACAAGCGTTTATAAGTCCTGCGCCTCCGCGTGGTATTAACATATCAACATAATTGTTAGCCTTCATAAGCTGGGTTGCGCTTTCACGCGTTGTATCGGTTACGAGATTTATTGCGTTTTCGCAAACTCCTGCCGCGTGTAATCCCTCGCGCAAAGCGGTTACAATAGCAAATGCCGAATTAAATGCCTCTTTTCCGCCACGAAGCACACAAACGTTACCGCTTTTAAGCGATAACGCCGCTGCGTCACTTGTAACGTTTGGGCGAGATTCGTATATAATGGCAATAACACCGACAGGCACTGAAACGCGTGTTATTTTTAGTCCGTCTTCGCGTGTATATTCTTTTAATGTGCGACCAATAGGATCTTGTAATTTTACAACATCACGAATACCGTCAGCCATAGCTTTAACACGAGCCTCGTTAAGCATAAGCCTATCAATCATAACGTCGTTTATCTTCCCGCGCGCGTTATCGCAATCTATTTTATTGGCTTCGAGAATTTTTTTGGAGTTATTTTCGAGCGCGTCAGCCATTTTTAAAAGAGCGTTATTCTTTTGCTCGGTTGTAAGGGATGCTACACTCGGTTTTGCGGCGCGCGCCGCAGTTAACATATCTATCATCTTATTACTTCTTCCCTGAAAATTTAGTGCCTACTGATTTGCCTTCAACTATATCATAAAGGTTGGTTGGAACTGCACCATTAGTAATTATCATATCACAGCCGCATTCCACACAAATCTTTGCGGCATTTAGCTTGGTTATCATACCGCCTGTGCCAAGCGCCGAACCCTTGCCGCCTGCAAGCGCTATAATTTTATCGTCGATTTCGGTAACCTCGGTTATTAACTCGGCATTATCGCATTTGTGTGGGTCAGCAGTATAAAGACCATCAATATCCGAAAACAGTACGAGTATATCCGCATTAACACTCTGGGCTACAATTGCCGCAAGTGTGTCATTATCGCCGATTACGATTTCCTCGGTCGCAACGGTATCGTTTTCGTTTATAATAGGAATAGCACCAAGCTCTAAAAGTCGATTAAGCGTATTATTAAAGTTTTGGTGTCTCTCCTCGTTTTCAAGGTCGGCTCCCGTCATAAGAAGCTGTGCTACAGTGTGGTTGTATTCGGAAAAGAGCTTATCGTATGTATACATAAGTTCACATTGACCAACTGCCGCCGCCGCTTGCTTTGTAGGTATATCAGTCGGTTTCGTTTTTAGTGACAATTTACCAACACCCATACCTATAGCGCCAGAAGATACCATAATAACCTCGTCACCCGCATTTTTTATGTCACTTATAACCTTGCATATTTCTTCGACACGGCGAATATTCAAATGCCCTGTCGCGTGTGCCAAGGTGCTTGTGCCTAATTTTACTACTATACGCATAATTTTTACTCCTAAACGCAATATACACTATATTATACATAGGACAGTGTAAAAAATAAAGACTTTTTTTAAAAAAACGCTTGACATCAGCACTTCAATGTGCTAAAATGTGAAAAAATTTTAAAAGGCTATGACGAAGACGGCTTAAAATTTGCGTTTCAGAGAACTGTCGGTTGGTGCAAGACAGCAACAAGAGTTTTAAAATGCCCATCACTTCCGAGCCGAAGGCCCGAACAGGAATACCTTAGTAGGCACCTTCCGTGATTGCTGCGTAAAGGCATAGGAATTGTTCGATTCCGAGAGTGGTAACCCAGTGGGTTGCAATTTGAGTGGTACCGCGAGTGATATTATCACCCGTCTCAAAGTTTTGAGACGGGTGTTTTTTATTTTTAACAAAACACAGAAAAGGAGATTGAGAGTTATGCAAACCAACACCGCAAAACAACAGCTTATGGAGATTGCCGCGCGAATTAAGGAAATGCGCGAAATTATGGGTTGGTCTATTGCCGAGATGGCACAAAAGACCGAGGTTAGCGAACAACAATATACCGAATACGAAAGAGCAAACGTGGATTTCCCCTTTTCTTTTATCCACAAATGTGCATTAGCCTTTGATGTAGAAATGACACAGCTTTTAGAGGGTCATTCTGCGCGTCTTTCAAGCTATACCGTAACACGTAAGGGCGGCGGTCAAAAAACCGCTAAAGAGGATGGCATCGATATTACCAACTTGGCTCCTAAATTCAAGGATAAGATTGCCGAGCCGTATTATGTAAGATATGAATACTCCGCTTCACAGCAAAACAAGCCTATTCACCTTACCACACACTCAGGTCAGGAATTTGACCTTATATTAAGTGGCTCTCTTAAAGTTCAAATCGGTGAACACACCGAGATACTTCACGAGGGTGACAGCATTTACTATAATTCCTCTACTCCACATGGTATGATTGCCGTTGACGGCGCAGACTGCGTATTCTGCGCGGTTGTTCTCCCAGGCGAAGACACCAAGGAAGAAACCGTTCGCAAGAGCATTGTATCTACCAAAAAAACCGAAAGCCTTGTTTGCGAAAAGTTCGTCGAAACCTACGAGGACGAAACAGGCGCATTACAGGACATTAAGTTTAAAAATACCGATACCTTCAACTTTGGCTTTGATATTGTTGACGGTATTGCCGACAAATACCCTGAAAAGCTCGCAATGCTTCACATTGATAAAAATAAAACCGAACGCCGCTTTACCTTTAAGGATATGAAACGTGCGTCGAATCAGGTTGCTAACTACTTTACCTCTTTAGGCATCAAGCGTGGTGACAAGGTAATGCTTGTTCTTAAAAGACATTATCAATTTTGGTTCTGTATGACGGCGCTTCACAAATTGGGTGCTGTGGCAATTCCCGCTACAAATCAGCTTAAAGACCACGACTTCGAATACCGTTATAATGCCGCAGGTGTGAGCGCGCTTGTTTGTACCGCTGACGGCGACACTGCCGAAATCGCAGAAAGAGCTGCCAAAAATTGTCCTCAGGTTAAAAATCTTATTATGGTTGGTAGCAGCCGCGAAGGTTGGCGTGATTTTGATAGCGAGTACAAGTTATTCTCTACCCACTTTAACCGTCCAGAAGATGCTTCCGCCGGTGACGATACCGCGCTTATGTTCTTTACGTCAGGTACTACAGGCAATCCAAAGATGGCAGCTCACAAGCACACCTACGCTTTAGGTCACTTTGTAACAGCAAAATATTGGCATTGCTGCGAGCGTGACGGTTTGCACCTTACCATTTCCGATACAGGTTGGGGTAAATCCCTTTGGGGTAAGCTATACGGTCAGTGGCTTTGCGAAGGTGCTGTGTTTGTTTATGACTTTGACCGCTTTGATGCCGCTGACATTTTGCCTATGTTTGCAAAATATGGCATTACAACATTCTGCGCACCGCCTACAATGCTTAGAATGCTTATAAAAGAAGACTTATCTAACTACGATTTATCTTCAATTCACCATATGACAACAGCTGGCGAAGCGCTTAACCCCGAAGTATTCAAGCAGTTTGAAAAAGCAACAGGCCTTCAAATTATGGAGGGCTTCGGTCAGACCGAAACTACTCTTACTATTGCAAATCTGCGTGGCACTACACCAAAGGTTGGTGCTATGGGCAAGGCATCTCCACAGTATGATGTTGATATAGTTGATCCCGACGGTAATCCTGTAGCTAACGGTGAAGTTGGCGAAATCGTCATTCACACAAAAGACGGTACTCCTTGCGGTCTTTTCAAAGAATACTATCTCGATGATGAAAAGACAAACGAAGCTTGGTACGACGGTATGTACCATACAGGCGACACCGCTTGGCGCGATGAGGATGGATATTTCTGGTATGTAAGCCGTATTGATGACGTTATCAAATCTTCAGGTTACCGTATAGGACCGTTTGAAATTGAAAGTGTTATTATGGAGCTTCCTTATGTTCTTGAATGCGGTGTTTCCGCCGCTCCCGATGAGGTAAGAGGTCAAATAGTAAAGGCAAGTATCGTTCTAACAAACGGTACTGAGCCGAGTGAGGAACTCAAAAAGGAAATTCAAGAGTATGTTAAAACACATACTGCGCCTTACAAATACCCGCGTCTTGTTGTATTCCGTGATAGTCTTCCAAAGACCATAAGCGGCAAAATACAAAGAAACAAACTGTAATATTTCAATTTAAAATATTGACAAAACATTTAAGTTGTGATATACTATCATAAATTCAAAAAGACTTTGACGAAGAGGGCATACTCCAACGCTTTTTCAGAGAGATAACGGTTGGTGAAAGTTATCAAAAGCAGGTTTATGTTTGTAGCTTCCGAGTCGGAAGAAAGAAAGGGTTAATCCTCGAGTAGAATCTTCCCGTGATTGCTGCGTAAAGGCATAGGAATTGTTTGATTCCAAGAGTGGCAACCCATTGGAGTTGCAATTTGAGTGGTACCGCGGATGACTGAAGAAACAGCATTCGTCTCAAAGTCATAACTTTGGGGCGAGTGCTTTTTTAGTCCCCAACAGGAAGGATTTGTAAATTATGGAGCAAATTACCGCATTAGACTACAAAATTAAAGAAATGGCAAGCCGTATAAAAGAGCTTCGTGAACTTGAAGGTCTTACAACTGCTGATATGGCTGCTAAAACAGATATTAGTGAGGCAGAATACATAGAGTGCGAATCGGGCAAGCGTGACCTTAACTTTGCATTTATCTATCGTTGTGCTTTGGCACTTAATGTAAATGTTACCGATATTATCGAGGGCTACAGTCCTAAGCTTACATCATACACTGTAACAAGAGCAGGTAGCGGTCAAAAGGTGTCTCAGGCTCACGGTATGACATATTATAACTTAGCGTATGCTTTCCGTGACAGAATTGCCGAACCGCTGTTTGTAACAAGTGTTTATGACGAATCGGCACAAACACGAGATATTGAGCTTATCACCCACGCAGGTCAGGAATGTGACATTGTAATCGAGGGTAACCTTATGGTTCAGGTCGGTGAACACCGCGAGGTTTTAGGACCTGGAGACAGCATCTACTTTGACAGTGACACACCACACGGTATGATTGCTGTAAACGGTAAGGACTGTAAGTTCTACGCTATTGTTCTTAACCCAACGGGTGAGCCGATTCCCGAGCTTGAAACTACCGTAAAAATTGCCGACAATCGTGTTTCCGAACGTGATAAGAAAGACCGTATTTATCGAAACTACATTGATACGGTTAAGGATGAAAACGGCACGCCTACCTCTATCACCTTTAAAAATACCGAAAAGTTCAACTTTGCATTTGATTTGGTTGACGCTCTTGCCGAGCGCGATCCCGAAAAACTTGCAATGCTACATATATCAAAGGACAAAACCGAACGCCGCTTTACCTTTAAGGATATAAAAAAGGCATCAAACCAGGTTGCAAACTACTTTAAATCTATGGGTATTAAAAAGGGTGACCGCGTAATGCTGGTACTTAAACGTCATTACCAATTCTGGTTCTGTATGTTAGCGCTTAACAAATTGGGTGCTATTGCAATTCCTGCGACAAATCAGTTACTAGTTCACGACTTTGAATACCGATTTAATGCGGCAGGTGTTAGTGCTGTTGTTTGTACCGCTGACGGTGACACAGCAAGGCAGGTAGATATTGCAGCCGAAAAATGCCCAACACTTAAGCACAAGCTTATCGTAAACGGCAAACGTGACGGATGGCGCAACTTTGATGAGGAATACACCCTCTTTAGCACCAAGTTTGAGCGCACCGAAGAATCTCCTTGCGGAGACGACCTTATGCTTATGTTCTTCACCTCTGGTACTACAGGCTATCCAAAAATTGCCGCTCACAATCACAAGTATCCACTCGGTCACTTCCACACAGCAAAATACTGGCACAATGTTGACCCCGACGGTTTGCACTTTACCATTTCCGATACGGGTTGGGCAAAGGCGATGTGGGGTAAACTTTATGGTCAGTGGCTATGCGAAGCCGCAACATTTGTTTACGACTTTGACCGTTTTGATGCAGCTGACATACTACCTATGTTTGCCGAGTATAAAATTACAACCTTCTGCGCGCCACCTACAATGCTTCGTATGATGATTAAGCAGGATATTTCAAAGTATGATTTCTCCAGTGTTCAGCATATGACTACCGCGGGCGAGGCGCTAAATCCCGAGGTTTACCGCCAATTTGAAAAGGCTACAGGTCTTCAAATAATTGAGGGCTTCGGTCAGACCGAAAGCACAATGATTATCGGTAATATGGTTGGTGCATCCCACAAAATCGGCTCTATGGGTAAACCTGCGCCGATTTATGACGTACATATTGTTGATGCTGACGGCAACGACGTACCCGACGGCGAGGTTGGCGAAATTGTTGTAAGCGTTAAAAACGGTGCACCTTGCGGTCTCTTTACAGGTTACTACAACGATAAGAAAAAAACCGACGAGGTTTGGTACGACGGTTACTACCACACAGGCGACACTGCTTGGCGCGATGAGGACGGCTTCTATTGGTATGTTGGTCGTGTTGATGACGTTATTAAGTCATCGGGTTACCGTATTGGACCGTTCGAGATTGAAAATGTTATTATGGAGCTTCCTTATGTTCTCGAATGTGGCGTTTCAGCAGCTCCCGATGAGGTAAGAGGTCAAATAGTAAAGGCAAGTATCGTTCTAACAAACGGCACCGAGCCGAGCGAAGAACTCAAAAAAGAAATTCAAGAGTATGTTAAAAAGCATACCGCACCTTATAAATATCCTCGTATCGTTGTATTCCGTGATCAACTACCAAAGACAGTTAGCGGTAAAATACAACGCAATAAACTTTAAAAGCGTGATTTAATGAATAACTTTAAACGACTTACACTGCTTTGCGGGCATTACGGCAGCGGCAAAACAAATGTTGCAGTAAACCTTGCATTTCATTTAAAAAAGCAGTATAATAATTTGGTTGTGGCTGACCTTGATATAGTAAATCCCTATTTTCGTACCAAGGACAGTATGCAAGACTTTAAAGAATGCGGCATAGAGCTTATTTGTTCGGAATATGCCAACACAAATGTTGATATCCCCGCTCTCCCTGCCGATATGTACCGCCTTACAACCGATAAAACGCTTACCGCTGTTATAGACGTAGGAGGTGACGACCGTGGCGCTTATGCGCTAGGTCGATTGGTACCCGAAATCAAGGCTCAAAATAACTTCGATATGCTTATGGTTATAAACGGCTACCGCCCACTTACCCCCGATGCTGAGTCAACGCTTGAGGTTATGCGCGAGATTGAGGGGGCTTGCGGACTGCAATTTACAGGTCTTGTAAACAACTCTAATATAGGCGAGGAAACCACCGCGCAAAATGTTATAAATTCTATGGACTATGCAAACGAGGTATCACGCGTTTCAGGTCTACCGATTGTTATGACCACCGTAAAGGAAGAGCTTTATGATGAGTTAAAAGACAAAATAGATAACCTGTTACCTCTTACTTTACAAGCAAAACCAATTTAAAGGAGATATGAATATGGCAAAACTAACCTTTAAAACCGACAAGTGCAAAGGCTGCGGACTGTGTATTGACGCATGCCCCAAAGGTCTTATTAAACTTGCCAATGACAAAATCAACCAAAAGGGCTATCATCCCGCAGAAATTACCGACCAAGACGCTTGTGTTGGTTGCGCTGCTTGCGCTATGATGTGCCCCGACTGCATTATCAAGGTAGAAAGGTGAGGGAGAGAAAATGGCAGATAAAATTTTGATGAAGGGTAACGAAGCCATAGCTGAAGCCGCTATCAAGGCTGGTTGTATGCACTATTTCGGTTATCCTATCACACCTCAAACCGAGGTTGCGGCATATATGGCAAAAAGAATGCCCAAAATCGGCGGATGCTTCTTGCAAGCCGAAAGTGAAGTTGCCGCTATAAATATGGTTTACGGTGTAGCTTCTACCGGTAAACGCGTAATGACATCGTCTTCATCCCCCGGTATATCACTTAAGAGTGAGGGTCTTTCCTACCTAGCAGGTTCTGACCTTCCTGCTGTTATTGTTAACGTACAGCGCGGCGGCCCAGGTCTTGGCGGTATTCAGCCAAGTCAAGCTGACTATTTCCAAGCAACAAAGGGTGGCGGTCACGGCGACTTTAAGATGATAGTTTTGGCGCCTTCTTCGGTTCAGGAAATGGCTGACCTTACCGTAAAGGGTTTTGACCTTGCCGATAAATACCGTATGCCTACTATGATTCTGGCTGACGGTACAATGGGTCAAATGATGGAACCTGTTTCTCTTGATTATGAAACACGCGAGACCGTAGATAAGCCATGGGCTACTACAGGTACCAAAATGGAACGTGACCATAACATTATTACTTCACTCTTCCTCAATCCCGACGAGCTTGAGGCTCTTGTTGTTGAGCGTTATGACCGTTACAAAGTGGTAGAAGAAAACGAGGTAATGTATGAAGAATATATGATGGACGATGCCGACATTTGCATCGCGGCTTTCGGTATTGCCGCTCGTATTGCTAAAAACGCAATTAACGAAGCAAGAAAGCAAGGTATTAAGGTTGGTCTTATACGTCCAATCACATTATGGCCTTTCCCTGTCGCTCCTTTCAAGAAAGCAGCAGAGCAGGTTTGCGAGATTATTTCAGTAGAGCTTTCAATGGGTCAAATGATTGAAGACGTTAAGCTTGCAAGTGAATGCAAGGTGCCTGTTACACTTTGCAGCCGTACAGGCGGTATGATTCCGTCACCCGAGCAGGTATTGGAAGCAATTTATAAAGCAAACGGAGGTGCAAAATAATGGCAGTAGTATTTGACAAACCACACGCTCTTACCGATACCCCTATGCACTATTGCCCAGGCTGCACCCATGGTATAGTACACCGACTTGTTGCCGAGGTTATTGATGAATTAGGTATCGAGGGCAAGACAATCGGTATTGCTCCTGTTGGTTGTTCAGTATTTGCATACAATTATTTTAACTGCGATATGATTGAGGCGGCTCACGGTCGCGCTCCCGCAGTTGCAACCGGTGTTAAGCGTTCAGACCCAGATGGTCACGTTGTATTTACATATCAAGGTGACGGCGACCTCGCATCAATCGGTATGGCTGAAACGGTACACGCAGCCGCAAGAAACGAAAATATTACAATTATCTTTATCAATAACGCAATCTACGGTATGACAGGCGGCCAAATGGCGCCGACATCTCTTCCCGGTCAGGTTACACAAACCTCACCATACGGACGTGATACCTCTCACTGCGGTTTTCCAATCAAGGTTTGCGAAATGCTTTCAGAGCTTGACGGTCCCGAATATTTAGAGCGCGTTACAGTTAACAACGTTAAAAATATTATGAAAGCTAAGAAAGCTATTAAAAAGGCTTTCCAAAATCAGCTTGACGGCAAGGGCTTCTCACTTGTTGAGGTTGTATCAACCTGCCCTACTAACTGGGGTATGACACCGCAAAACGCACTCAAGTGGCTTGAGGAAAATATGCTTCCTTACTACCCACTTGGTTGCTATAAAGACCGCTCAGCAAAGGAGGAAACAAAATAATGACTACACAAATTTTGCTTTCCGGCTTTGGCGGACAGGGTATTTTGTTTACAGGTAAGTTCCTTGCCTACAAGGGACTTTTAGCTGACAAAAACGTTAGTTGGCTTCCATCCTACGGTCCTGAAATGCGCGGCGGAACGGCTAGCTGCAGCGTAATTATCAGCGACGAAGAGGTTGGATCGCCAATCATTTCACAGCCCGATGTGCTTATCGCAATGAATTTGCCTTCGTTTGAAAAATTTGTTCCTACAGTTAAAGAGGGCGGTATCGTAATTGCCGACTCAAGTCTTATTGAAACCAAAACCGACCGCACCGATATTAACGTTTACTATATTCCTGCAACCGCGATTGCAAGTGATATGGGTAAGCAATCACTCGCTAATATGATTATCCTTGGTAAGCTACTGGGTGTTATGAACGACTTTAACGAGGATGAAATCAAAACCGTGCTTTCAAAGGTTATTCCGCCTAAAAAGGCTGATATGCTTGAAATCAATATGAAAGCGATGACAATCGGTTCCGAAAATTAAGGAGGATATACAAATGGATATTAAGTTTGTAAAAGCCGACGTTTTAAAAGAAAAACCCGACAGCTCAACCTTGGGCTTCGGTAAAATCTTTACCGACTATATGTTTATGATGGACTACTCACGTGAAGAGGGTTGGCACGATGCTCGAATTGTTCCGTTTGCAAACATTTCTTTGCACCCAGCATCAACCGTGCTTCACTACGGCTCCGAGATTTTTGAGGGTCTTAAAGCATACCGCTGTAAAGATGGCGTAGTTCAACTCTTTAGACCTATGGAAAACATCCGCCGTATGAACACCTCAGCTGACAGGCTTTGTTTGCCACAAATCCCCGAGGATATGGCTCTCGAGGTTCTTACCGAGTTTGTACGTGTTGAGCAAGACTGGACACCGTCGGCTGACGGTACTTCACTTTACCTTCGTCCATTTATGTTCGGTAATGATGAAACACTTGGTGTTCACGCTGTACACAACGCCACCTTTGCTATAATCGCTTCCCCCGTTGGTAGCTATTATAAAGAGGGCATCAACCCTGTTAAGATTATGATTGAAGATGAGGATGTTCGTGCAGTTCGCGGCGGTACAGGTTACGCAAAATGTGGCGGTAACTACGCTGCAAGTAACCGCGCAGGCGAACGCGCTGAACGCAAGGGCTATTCACAGGTTTTGTGGCTTGACGGTGTAGAGCGCAAATACATTGAAGAGGTTGGTGCTATGAACGTTATGTTCAAAATCGACGATGAAATCGTAACACCAATGCTTTCAGGCTCAATTCTCCCAGGCATTACACGTAAATCTTGCTTAGAGGTTTTACGTAGTAAAGGTTACAAGGTAAGTGAACGTCTCCTTAGCATCGACGAGCTTGCCGAAGCAATGCAGAACGGCACACTCAAAGAAGCTTGGGGTTGTGGTACTGCCGCAGTTATTTCTCCAATCGGTGAGCTTTGCTACAAAGACACTAAGTACGCTGTAAATAACGGTGAAATCGGCGAAGTAACACAAATGCTTTATGATACCCTAACTGGTATTCAGTGGGGAAAAATCGAAGATACGTTTGGTTGGACTTATAAGCTATAAAAATTATGCAGTCGCATTTTGCGGCTGCAATTTTTTAGTTTACAAATGAAGCACATCTTGATATGATTTTAGAGCTTAATAAAATCGCAAACCAGACCAACGAGAAATAACAACAAAATACCCCCCGAAAATTTGGTGTGTTTTCGTTTTTAACACTTGACAAGTTTTTTTCACTATGATATAATGTGTGAAAATATTTTTTTAAATGCTTTGAAGGAATTATTTCTTTTCTTCCCTTCTTTTCAGAGAACTGTCGTTTGGTGCAAGACAGTAAGAATATTAAAAGAAAGCCTCATTCCCGAGCAGAGCGGCTGAACACAATATAAGTTGTAATTAAGTCGTTACGGTTTGTCCCGTTACAAAACACAAGGCTTGTTGGAGCTTTGACTGAGTTGGCTATATTTTTATAGCAACCAGGGTGGTACCGCGAAATTAAACTTTCGTCCCTGAGGTAAAGTTGTATAACTTTGCTTCGGGTTTTTTATTTTTACACATACGTCGACCAACACGGCGAAGGCTGACAAAATCAGCAGTAAAGGAGTTTTTTTATGAAACAAATTAAAATTGCAGATGCAACTCTCTGCCGCGAGAACAGTCACTTTAGCTTTAAAGAAAAGATTGAAATTGCAAGACAGCTTGAAAACCTTAATGTTGACGTTATCGAGTTTCCTGAAATAATAAATGCTAAGGTAGATATTTTGCTTGTTAAAACAATTTCGTCATTTGTAAAAAACAGTGTAATTTCTGTTGCGGCAGGCATTGGCACCGATAGTGTTGATAACGCAATCACCGCACTCGCTAATGCAAAGCACGCGCAAATAAGAATCGAACTTCCCGTTTCACCCGTTGGTATGGAGTACACCTGTCACAAAAAGCCTGACAAAATTTTATCGCATATCGAATCGTGCATCAAAACCGCAAAGACAGTAGTAGAAAATATAGAATTTTGCGCAGTTGACGCCACGCGCGCCGAAGAAGATTTCCTCCAAAAAGCTATTGATACTGCTATTGCCGCAGGTGCTACAAGCGTGTCGGTTTGTGACAGTGCCGCAAATATGCTGCCTGATGATTTTGCTGCATTTGCAAAAAAAATTGCCGATATGTGTTCGGTTCCCGTTGGTGTTAAATGCGATAACAAAAACGGTCTTGCTTTAGCGCAGGCTATTTTGGCAGTAAAACAAGGTGTCCAGACCGTTAAAACCGCAGTTGACGGCGATACTGTATCACTTGAAACATTTTCCGATATGATTAAAAACTGTGGTAATAATTACGGTTTTATGTCAAACATTAAAACCACCGAGCTTCACCGCATTGTAAAACAAATTCTTTGGGTAACAGGCAATTCGCAAAATGCCGCTACTACCGTTAAAACTATCGACGATACGGCAATTCACCTTGATAAAAACGATGATATTGACGCGGTTTCCACCGCCGCTGCGAAGCTTGGTTATGACCTGTCACAAGAAGATAAAGCAAAGGTTTATGAGGAATTTTTGCGTGTTGCCGAAAAGAAAAACATAGGCTTTAAAGAGCTTGAGGCTATTATCGCGTCAGTCGCTCTTCAAGTTCCCGCTACCTACTCCCTCCTTAACTACGTTATAAACACAGGTAACATTATTCCTGCTTCGGCTCAAATTACCATCAAAAAGGGTGACGAGCAAATGCAGGGTGTTTGCATCGGTGACGGTCCTATTAATGCCGCATTTTTGGCGGTAGAGCAAATTATTGGTCACCACTATGAGCTTGACGATTTTCAAATTCAGTCGGTAACCGAAGGCAAAGAAGCTATGGGCTCGGCTATTGTAAAGCTTCGTTCGGGCGGCAAGCTTTACTCGGGCAACGGTATTTCTACCGATATTATCAGTGCAAGTATTCGCGCATATATTAACGCCGTAAACAAGATTGTTTACGAGGAGGCATAAACTATGAAATTATCATTTTCTACAAAGGGTTGGCATGGCAGTACCTTTGACGAATTTTGTGATATAGCGGTTGATTTAGGATTTGGCGGCATCGAATTGCACAACGTTAACAATCGTATTTTCACCGATAAAGACGGCGCATTCCACGACTATACTGCCGCAGCTACCGTGCGCAGACTTTATGAAAAAAAATTATGTATTCCTTGCATAGACGTTTTGTGCGATATTGGCGCTACAGCAAAAGCCGATACCGCTATGGACGAATTTTCAAAGTGCATAAATATTGCATCTAACCTTAATATTCCCGCAATTCGCGTAAAGGCTGAAAAAGCGGTTGACGCTGATAGCGCAAAGGCAACGGTTATTGGTTTTATCAACAAGGCTTTGCCTATTGCTACGACTAAAAATATTACCATTTTAATTGAAACCTCAGGTCTTTTTTGCAAAACCGCTGAGCTTCGCGACGTATTAGACCACTTCGCAAGTGATAATTTGGCATCTCTTTGGAATATGTCGGCAGCATTTTTTGAAGGAGGCGAAAGCGCCGAAGATATTATCAAAAACTTAGGCGCTTACATTAAGCATGTTCACATTAACGATGCTGAAAAAACTGCCGATGGCGCCCGATTTTGCCTTATAGGCGAGGGTGAATTGCCTATTGCTGATATGATGCTTGCTCTTCGTTCAGTAAACTATGACGGCTTTGTATCACTAGTTTGGGATCCAACTTGGTGTCAAGAACTAGACGATATGGAAATCATATTCTCACAGTTTACAGGATTTATGAAACAGTTTGGAGATACCTCACGTAACGAGCGTACATTCTACTATAACAAAAGTCATACGGGTAAATTTGTTTGGAAAAAGGATTTACTTATCGACCTCACCTTCTCTGAGGTTCTCGACACAATGGTTGAGTGTTTCCCCGACCAGTATGCATTTAAATACACAACACTTGATTATACACGCACCTATTCGGAATTCCGCGACGATGTAGACACCTTTGCTCGCGCTCTTATTTCTATGGGTGTAAAGGCAGGCTCTCACGTTGCTGTTTGGGCTTCTAACGTGCCCCAATGGTATATCGCGTTTTGGGCAACCGTTAAAATCGGCGCTGTTTTGGTTACTGTTAACACAGCGTATAAAATTCACGAGATAGAATATTTGCTCAAACAGTCCGACACCCACACCCTTATTATGACCGAGGGTTCAAAGGACACGCACTATGGCAAAATTATTGCCGAACTTTGTCCTGAACTTGAAAGCACAAAGGTTGGCTCTCAGCTTCATAGCCACCGTTTGCCTTTCTTGCGTAACGTAATCACAGTTGGCTACACCCAAAAGGGTTGTATGACCTGGGAAGATGCAGTAAGCCGTGCGGTACAGGTACCTGTAAGTGAGGTTTACCGTATGGCAGCAGCCGTAGATAAGGACGACGTTTGCAATATGCAGTACACTTCGGGTACTACAGGCTTCCCTAAGGGCGTTATGCTTACACACTACAACGTTGTAAATAACGGTAAATATATCGGCGACCATATGGATTTATCTACCGCCGACCGTATGATGATTCAAGTGCCAATGTTCCACTGCTTTGGTATGGTACTTTCTATGACATCATCTATGACCCACGGCGCTACGATTTATCCCCTTCCCTATTTCTCGCCAAAACCGGCTCTTGCTTGTATTCACAATGAACATATTACAACCTTTAACGGTGTTCCTACCATGTTTATTGCTATGATGCAACACGAGGACTTTGCAAAAACCGATTTTTCATATATTCGTACAGGTATTATGGCTGGCGCTAACTGCCCTGCCGACCTTATGAAAAAAGCAACCGAAGTTATGAATATGAAGGAAATCGTATCGGTTTACGGTCAAACCGAGGCAAGTCCGGGCTGCACTATGAGCAGTTGGTACGACTCGTTGGAGGTTCGTACCGAAACTGTAGGTAGCGCGTTTGCCAACGTTGAATGTAAAATCATTGACCCCGAAACAGGCGAGGATTGTCCTGACGGCGTAAACGGCGAATTTGTAGCCCGTGGCTACAACATAATGAAGGGTTATTACAAAATGCCACAGGCTACCGCCGCTGCTATTGATGCTGACGGTTGGCTTCACACAGGAGACCTTGCTTGCCGCACACCTGAGGGCAACTACAACATTACGGGTAGACTTAAAGATATGATTATCCGCGGCGGTGAAAACATTTACCCCAAGGAAATTGAGGAATTTATCTACACCTGCGACAAGGTTCGCGACGTTCAGGTTATCGGTGTCCCCGACAAGCGCTACGGCGAAGAAATAATGGCTTGCATCATCCTAAAAGACGGCGAAAGTATGACCGAGGATGAGATGAAGCAATACATCGCTGAACACATGGCTCGCCATAAGGTACCTCGATATGTTGAATTTGTTAAATCATTCCCGATGAATGCCGCAGGCAAAATACTCAAATATAAGATGCGTGAAGACGCTGCAAAGCGTTTAGGTCTTGAGGAGTAAGTGGTATGAAGATTGACAAATTTACCGTTATCGATTCTCATTGTCATATATACCCACAAAAAATCTCAAAACCTGCCGTGGAAAGCACAGGCAGGTTTTACGATATGACTGCACTCGGTGACGGGACAGTTGACTCCTTACTTAAAATTGGTAAAAGTTGCGGTATAGACCGTTTTGTTGTGCAATCAGTAGCCACTACTCCCCATCAAGTCAAAAGCATCAATGAATTTATCGCCAGTGAGGTTTTAAAGCATCCTAATACTCTAATCGGTCTTGGTACACTGCACCCTGACAGTGACGATTTAAAGGGAGATTTAGAACATATTAAAGAATTAGGACTTCACGGTGTAAAACTGCACCCCGATATTCAGCGTTTCAAAATAGACGATTATCGGTGTCTTAAAATATACGAACTTTGTGAAAAAGAAAATATGCCTATTTTAATGCATACGGGAGATTATCGTTTTGACTATTCAAATCCTAATCGTTTAGTACCTATTTTAGACATTTATAAAAATATAACCATTATCGGCGCGCATTTAGGTGGCTGGTCTGTTTGGGATGAAGCGGTACAAAAGCTCACGGGTTATAAAAACTTTTATGTCGACTCTTCTTCAAGCCTTTACGAGCTACCTATAGAAAAAGCTGTGCAAATAATACGCGCCTACGGTGCTGACCGCGTGTTGTTCGGCTCAGATTTCCCCGTGTTTTCACCCGATATCGAGCTTGAGCGTTTTATGGCGCTACCCCTTACAGACATCGAGCGTAAAATGATTTTAAGTGAAAACGTTTTGAAACTGTATAATATAAAATAAAAGAAAGGAAGGATTTTTAAATCCTTCCTTTTTCTATTACTCTAAAATATAAATTTCAACGTTTCTGCGACCAAATGCAGCGCAAGCAGCCTTGCTTGTCATGAAGAGGTCAACATTGTTAGGACGGCTATTTATAAATCCGCCTGTATCAGCCGCAACAGCATAGCCGTAAATATAACTACCGTCGCTCGACTTGATATACATTTTTGTACCGTAAGGTATTACATTTGGATTAACAGCAATGTAACCCGGCTGAGGAGCTACGCCTGTTGAACAGTTATTGCCTGTATAGGTGTAGGCGGTTGCCTGAACGGTCATATGTTTTTTAAAATTTACTGGGTTACCGTTTGCGTCAAGCTCAATAGTAAACGGCTCTTGGAGTGTGGAAATAGATTTCACATTCTCGCTTGTTGTTACTGCGACAGTTTTCTTTTTTGTGCCAACAGTTTCAGTACCGTTTACAGGTGCGCTAAGCACTACTGTACTGTCAACAACAGTTTCAACTGTAACACCGTTTACAATCTTTGCGGTGTAATTTACCTGCTGTTCACCGTCAATACCTGCTTTTAAAGTTTTTGTTCCCTCGTCCATAGTTTTTGAATAGACTGTTTTTACTGTGCAGGGTATCGCTTCGGTATAACTACCCGAAACATAATCAATATTTGTATAGTCGATATATGTTGTATCGCTCACTACTGTATCAAGTGCGGGCTCAACCATATCGTAATCATCTACATTGTAGCCGGCTTCGCTAAGAATATCCGCTACTGTCATTTGTGTTGCATTTACTGTTTTTGTATCTTCACCGCTGGTGATATATACAGGAAATGTATAAGCCAAAGAAATATTTGTTATATTGTCTGATGCGCTTACGCTTAAAACTCTGTATTTATCGGTGCTAAATCCCGCAACCTTAATTGCATTGTTAACGTCAGTTGAAAGTGTTTGTACCTTATGAGTTTTTTCACCGTCTGTTACGGTAAATGTATTCACTGTACCAAAAAGTAATGTCACTGCACAGATAGCGGCAATAAGAAGCATTGCCACAAGCGGCATACGTGTTTTTGCAAACATTGCAACCATAGAGCCGCTTTTGTTAAATCTAAGCATCTAACTACTCCTTTTTAATGTTTTCATAGTTTATTGTATGACGCTTTTACGCCAACGGTTGATAGTATACCCCATTTTTTTAACTATGTCAAACATATCAAGAGGTGCGTTTTTGTGCAAAATAACCAAAAAACAATTATTTTTAAATGGTTACAAAGTTGTAACCATTGTTTTTAACGGCTTATATGTCAAAAAATGTCAAAAGTATTGGCAAACCCCACAAAATTACCAATTAGACCCTTTAATAGCCATACCTCAATATATAGTATACCGCTAATTTTTTATACATATAATAATAAAATAAGCACCCAATGTACGATACATTAGGTGCTTGAAATTATGATTTTAAATTATTCTTTATCAGCCTTTTTTCTACCTAGAACAATGTTTGTGATTATACCTAAAATAAGCGCGCAAGCAATTGCGGTTATTGTAACCTCGCCGATTTCCATAGCCATACCGCCTATACCGGGAATAAGGATTGCTGCAATTGTAAATAGGTTTGCGTTGTCTTCAAGGTCAACCTTTTGAATCATTTTAAGACCGCTTACTGCGATAAAGCCGTAAAGTGTGATACATACGCCACCCATTATACAACCTGGTATTGAATCAAGGAATGCAACAAAAGGTGATACAAACGAAATAAGCATAGCAATAATTGCTGTTGTGGTAATGGTTGCAACCGAAGCATTTTTTGTAATTGCAACGCAGCCAACCGACTCGCCGTATGTGGTATTTGGACAACCGCCAAAGAAAGCGCCTACCATACTGCCCACACCGTCACCAAGAAGTGTTCTGTGAAGACCTGGCTCAGTGAGTAAATCTTTTTCAATAATTGATGAAAGATTTTTATGGTCTGCTATATGCTCTGCGAACACAACAAATGCAACAGGCACATAAGCCACAGCAATAGTTGCCGCATAAGACCAATTAAACTCGCCAATGCCTTTAATTGCTGTAAGGAAGGTAAATTCAGGTACAGCAAAAAATGTGCTGATACCCACACCTTCTGCTACCAATGCCTTAAACGGAGAAAAATCAATTACAAGTAGGTTTGCATTGTCGGTTAAAATACCTACTACAGTAAATATCATAGCAACCGTGTAGCCTGCAAGTATACCGATAATAAACGGTATAAGTTTAACCATTTTTTTACCGTATGTTGAGCATATAACTACTACAAAAAATGTAACAAGCGCGCAAACAAGTGAAACCCAAATAGGTGTGCTCATAACAAATGCTGAGCCGTCATCATTTTTTGCACCATATGAGAATACATCATTAATAGCGGCCCCTGCAAGTGAAAGACCGATAAGCGCAACTGTAGGTCCTATAACTGCGGCTGGCATAAGCTTGTTAATCCAATTAACACCTACAAGTTTAACAATAATTGCAAGGACAACGTAAACAAGTCCTGCAAAAGCTGCGCCCAAAACAAGACCTAAAAATCCTAATTGCATTGAGGTAGCGCCCGCAAATGCTGCCGTCATTGAGCTGATAAATGCAAATGACGAGCCTAAAAATACAGGGCTTTTAAACTTGGTGAATAGTTGATAAACTATTGTACCAATACCTGCGCCGAAAAGCGCCGCCGATGCGGTCATACCGTTACCCACTATTGCGGGTACTGCGATAGTTGCCGCCATAATTGCCAAAAGTTGTTGAAAGGCAAAAACAAGCATTTGCCCGAATTTTGGCTTGTCCTCTACATTGTAGACCATTTTCATAAAACAATCCCCTTTCTATTGTGGTTTTGATAATTCAAAACACTACATATATGTTATCATATTTTAAATGATTTGTAAAGATATATTAAAAAAATACTCACCATATTTCTATGGTGAGTATTTTGTATTTAGTTTAAGAACACATTATGCTTTAAGCATTATTTTCTTGCCTTACGAATAAGAACAAATGCTGCGCCCATAAGAGCTGCAACTGCTGCTACAGAAGCAACGCTATCACCTGTCTTTGGTGATTCGGTGCTCTTGTCGCCTTCAGTCTTAGTGTCAGTGGTCGTATCCTCTGACTTGTCATTTGCCTTGTCGTCTTCCTTAACAAGCTTAGCAATTACAAGTTCTTCTGCTGTTACTTCGGTTTCGCCCTTTTCGTCAGCAAAGAGTTTGCCGCATTCGCATGCCCAGTGAGCCTTTACGCCAGCCTTTTCATAGGTAGCTGCAACTTCGTCAACCTTTTTAAGTGTGTGACCGGTTGCTTCTTCAAAAAGGTCAATTGGGTTTTCCTCGTCGGTAGCTGCTGCTAAAAGAAGTGCTTGATGGTAAGCCTCTTCCCAGATTTGTGCCACTACAGGATCGTAATCTGCATTGAATACTTCCCAATCCACCTGAGAGTATATGCCGTCTACACCGTAGAGCGCTTCATAATATGCATTCCATTCATCAGGGTCTGCATCCTCAGCGGGTTCTTCGGGCATCTCAATACCGTTATCTTCAAGGTACTGCGCAAGCATTTCCTCGAAAACTTCTGCCACTTCTGCCTCTGCGAGAGCGCCAATACCGATTGGTATTTGGTTATAATCCTGATCGTATTTTACCTCGTAAAATGCATTCCAATCAATTACGTAATCGGTTTCTGTGCCGTCAATTACAAGTAGGTAACAATCACTGCAGTATTTATGATCTTCGGTATAACCATCATTTTCGCAGTCTGCCTCGCTTGCTTCATATTCTACCCAAATATGAGCGTCTGAAACTGGTTGGATGTATACTTCATCATAGGTGAGGTAATCTGTCGAATCATCTGCTGCATCTAATGCAAAAGATTCTCCACAATTTGGGCATTCCTTATGTGCGTTCCAACCCTCGTATGTACAAGTTGGAGCTTTTTCTTCATATTCGTAGAAGTCGTGGCCTGTAGCCTCTGCAGGAACTGTCTGTTTTGCGCCGTAGCCTTCGCAAACATTACACTTCTTGTACTGTGTAAGTTCGCCCGCCTCGGTACAAGTAGCGGTGTTGC
Source organism: Acutalibacteraceae bacterium (assembly GCA_045604215.1). GTDB lineage: Bacteria > Bacillota > Clostridia > Oscillospirales > Acutalibacteraceae > UBA737. Next base: position 6,201 of record JAZUNP010000074.1, on the reverse strand, counting down.
TAAGGTCTTGCCAATCCTGACCTTCAACATCGTGCTGTGTAATTGTTGGCGTGGGGCTTGGTTCGCCGCAAACTGAACAGAGCATTTGAATAGACTGACACTGGTTGTTATCACAGTCGTAGAGGTTTGTAGCTTCGCCTTCTACAGTAAAATCATGACCGAGTGGATCGCCGTCTGTTACACCTGCTTCCATTGTCTTTCCGCAATCGTTACAAACTTTGTCACCAGTTGCAGAATTTTCGCAGTCTGCGGGGGTCTTTTCAGCAAAGCCGATATCAGCATGTGCGCAATTAGAGCTACATACTACACATACACCGTCCTTGTTTGACCAGTCATGAGCCGCACTTGACAAGCTAACGCCACAGTCACACTTAGCAGAGTGAGTGCCGTCGAGGTTATCAACAGCTTCTAATGTATGCAAAGCAGCAATTATAGGATAGCCTGAGGTTGCCAACCAAGCAGAATTTTCACCCTCAAAGAGTGCAGGCATTGCCTCAACAGCGCCATTGCCCGTAATAGCGTCAGTAGTGATAGAGTTAACATGACCTGCCCAAGACTCAACAGAATCAAATACATTAACGTTTGTGTAATATGGGCAAACAATAAACTCAGCATATTTGTCTGTGTAAACATTAGTGAAATGTGAAGGTCTGCCTGCTTGAGCAGCAGTAGAAGTAGTATTTGTCCAATAAGGTATACAACCGATTGCTACGGTGTTTTCCATCATAAAATATGTTGTGGCTGCTGTATCTGTAGAACCTACATTTGACATTGTGCCAAAAAGACATGCGCGGTTGTTGGTAGTACTGTATACCTCATTACCATAGACAATACAGTTGTTAATATGAAGACCTATGTTGGTATTGTGTTCATAAATTCGGCCTAACAATGCGCCAGCATAATGATTATCTGCTGTAGTTACAACATAGCAGTTGCCTACTTCAACATTTTCAATTTTAACTGTGCCAGCATTACTAGCAGAACAAGCTTCTGCACGACCAACAAGCGCACCAGAGGTGTAATTTGATGTAATATAAGAATTTTTTACTGCAACATTCTTTATAGTTGCATTTGGACCTACTGCTGGTAATAGTCCGCCATGTTCAGAATACAAACCTACAACGGTAGCGCCGTTAAAGTCGAGAGTACCATTAAATGGGGTTGCGGCATCCTTCCATTTGTTTTTAAAAGAAGTGGTACTAAAATAATTTTTAAGTGCAGTAACGTCCTCCAAACCGATAAATGCATTTAAAGCGGCAATATTATTATCCATATTCATGCTTTTTCTAAGGCTGTATTCAGATTGCACACTTATAACCTTAATTCCGTCTGCAACCTTAATGTATTTGCCTGTAAGGTTACCTGAATATCTTACAAGACCAAGCAGATGCTCAACGGTAGAGATTATATAAGGGTCGTCTACTGTACCTGCATGGCTGCCGTTTGTAATAAATGATGTGTCTTCTGGTGCGTCTTGGTTGTTACGGAAGATAACTTCAGCCGCAGTATATGTAGCTGTAACACCAGCGGCATCAGCATTTATAGCAACGCCTGTGAAAAGTGAAACTGCCAAAACCGCAAAAGCCAATACAAACGCTAAAGCATTTTTGCTGTTTTTAAACAATTTTGTCATTAAAAACATTCCTTTCATTGCGAAATTAATCGCTGTATTTAAAAATGTGCTTGAGTAAATGTGACTGTACTGCAATAAACCGATTGTGACTGCCCACTGATTTAGAGGCACTAATCCACATTTACATACTTGCTTTATTATAATAATACAACTGTTCCAAAAAATCAAGAGAAATTTTAAAAAATTTATGCATTTTTGCATAATTTTTAAAATAGTTAAAACTTTAAAGTAAATCAATGTACTTTAATTTTGTTATTGTAAAGAAATAAAACTCGCGGCAAGGCAAATAAAACCAATTATTAAAACAAAAAACACTCCCGAAGGAGTGTTTTTTTGTTTTAATAACCGAAATGGTTGCCGTTGTTAAAGGCTTCAGTTTCGGGGGTAACAATATCGCGTTTGCCGTTTTCCTGATATACACGCACATACTCGATATCAAAGGTTGTTTTATCGGACGCACCAGAGGTACCACCATTACTATCTTTAGTAAGCAAATCGCTAAATAGTGTTAACTTATCACCAAGGGTATAACCATCATAGTAGGTAGATGTGTAGTATGAGTTATCAAGCAACATGTGCGCATACTGATTCCAAATAGCAGTTTCGGACGCTTTGTCATTATTAAAGATATCATCAGTAACATCATGACCTGTAGCCTGATTGATATTGAATATTACTTCACCAGTTTCCATTTCACCATCATCATCAAAATCAATATAAACAGTTAAATCATAAGTATTATTTGACTCGTTAACTGTCCATGAGAAACCATAGGTGTATTCATCCTGAAGGGTTTTACCGCTAGCAAGTTTGCCATTATTTATTGCTGTTGCTATGCTAAATGAGCCGTCAGCATCACTATGCTCAAAATTGGCAGTAGTTTTACTATTGCTGTATTTGTGAATAAAGTCACTACTGCTAGATGATGTATTACTAAATGCACTACTGGTATATTCTGTAGTCGTATTATTTGACCACTCAGGCACATAGAGTGTACCGTCTTTAACGTTTTGGTTATAAATCTTGTGAATGGAGAGTACAAAATAATCACGATATGCACCTTTATCAGCGGCACCAGTGAAAAAGTTACCGTCTGCATGTAATTGCTGTAACTCTACAATGTCAAACTCAAGGTATGCCTTGGGAACCTGATATTTATAAGTAGTAAGATCTCCCGGAACCATTGCATCGGTTTTATTCCAATTAGGATTGAGTTTGTAAACTTTGCCATAAAGATTTTGGGTGTATGCACTGTTATTTTGAATTTTACCGCCGTTTAAGAACCACCAAGCTGGGAAAGCATGGCCGTCTGATGGCAATGAAGCGCGCATTTCGGCATAACCCTGTTTAAACAGCATTGACATCTCGGTAGTAGCAAGATTAGGATCAATATACTTATCATCCGAGTCGAATGTTGAGCCCATGTCATTTGTTGTATCGACTGCACCTGCAGCAACACCCTTATAACCGTTGCCTTCTCCCCAAGCAGAATTGTCCCAAGCGCCAGATACGTCGGTATTGACACCGCGCCAGATGGTAAGTTTACCGTCATGCACATCCCAAAGGTCTTTAAGATTTGCAGAAGCTGCACTTTCCATGTTGGTGTGATCTCTGCTGGCTGTCTCTTCATATTTATAAACCCTCATAAGCCAGTTATCAGTTGAGTAGGTGTCAGCAGTGTTATCGTTGCCGTCTCCCTCAAACTCATCACCCCAAGCGTAGTAATAGGTTTTGCCGTTTACTACTTTAGCTGCGAGATGTTTTTCGTCGGCTGTGGTTGCTATCGAACCGCTTGTGGTGTACGGTGTTTTACCGTCAGTTGTGGGGTCGGAATTGGCAATAAATTTATTAACTGCATATTCAACCGCTGTAAATGAGTCGCCATCTATTGTAAGTACATTTTTGTTTTTGTCATACTCAACTTCGTAGTTCATATAAGTGCTGTCGGTAGGTGTGCCTTTTGTAATTACAATAGCGTTTTCTTGGTCAGTGTAATCTGCTTTATTTGCAACTAAGCTGTCGGTAACAGCATCGCCTGCATACTTAATTACATCAACTGTGGGGAATACCGATTCAAGATAAAGTTCCATGCGGCGAGCCATATCTTGAGTATCGTTTTCCGCGTAGTAGATAGACACCTTACCAAGCTCAATATTGCGCCAGAAACCGTCTTTAATATCTTTATAATCGTTAGCCATTTCGCGACGAATAATCGCAAGGTCGCCTATGCTTGTTTTGCCGTCGCGGTTTACATCACCAAAAACATTAGCAAAACCATCAGCATCAAGCAAATGATTGCGAAGCGCTGCAAGGTCATTAGTGCTGTAACCGTAGCTAACAGCGCCGTCGCCGTCGATGTCTGCTATGGTTTGTGATTTAGCAAAACTTATGTGACGGTATTTGCCGTCATTTCCCTTGTACCAAACCGCATCAGCAGCAGGATAGAGCTTACTGGTGTCGGCGCCTAAGAGAGTTTGCTCACCGTTAGCAATATAATAGGTGTTTGTAATTGTTGCATTAGCTGCACTTGCGCCTATTATAGCTGTACCAGTAGCATTTGTAAGGCTGTATTCAGCCGAGCAACCCTCGATGGTTCCCGATTTAACTTCACCTACAATAAGACCTGCGCCAGCAGTTGAAGCTGCATAAGAATCGCGTATATGAAGGTTCTTAACCGTACCGCCTTCAAGTACAGGTATTAGACCTGTAGCACCATCTTTATCGGCAGTATAAAGACCTTTGATTACATGGCCATCGCCGTCTAATGTACCTTTAAAAGGCACATAGTAATAACTTGTTCCTACGCCGTCTTGTGTAAGCCATTTAGCGCCCGCAAGATCAATGTCGCAAGAAAGCTTGTAATAAAGATTATCGTTAAGGTTTACACCGCCCGAACCGATTGCGCGGGCAAGTTGAAGAGCGTTTGTAATAATATATGGGTCAGCCTCAGTGCCTGAACCTACTAACTCGTGAGTCCAACCGTATTTACCGATACTTGCTTTAATACCTGTGTTGGCGCCCTTGCCATATTGGTTTGCAAGTTCATTTGCATAGATTATACCACCATTATCAAGCGCATTGGCAGTTGGCATTGGTATAGTGCGGTCATCTTCAACAGTAACCATTTGCCAAGAGTTGCTCCAATCAAGCAGCGGCAAATCTGTTGTTGCAAATGTTGTTTTTCCTGTAATATCGGTAATGCCATTTTTGAGCATTGTATATTTATTCAATTCGCTAGAAACAACAGCGCTATAACAGTTGTTTATGTTGCAACCAGAATCGTATTTGTAAGTTGCGCTTGTTACCATAGGAACAATCGGTGCGCCGATTGATACGCAGTTATTAACTGTTATTTTGTTGTTATCTGTTCTGCATGATATAATACCCGCCGAGCTGTGTGTGCCTGGGACCGCAGCAGTGTCGTCACCCATTAACAGTTGTGAAGTATTGCCGTCAAAGAGGCAGTTTACAAACTTAATTGAGTCGGGTGTTGTATCGGTGCTTACAAAGCCTGCTTGCATTGGGAAACTATACAAATTTTCAGTCTTATTTGATTTAACACAAACCGATCTTATGCTGACATTAGAAATGGTAATGTTAACGTCACGCTCAGCAGTCTTGTCTTGCTTACCACTTGAATATGCTTCGCCGGTTGAGTAATAAGGGTATCCAAACTGACCAAGATTGGTAGTTATTATAGCGCCACGAGCACTGTATCCGTCGCCGCTGGTTACTGTATAGCATGCTTCAAAGTTTACATTTTTAATAACACAGTCTTCACCGTCAAGTTTATATACAAGACCGCAGCCTACATCATTAGCAGAGTACGAGCTGGTATATAAACCGCGAATGGTCGCGCCGTTGCCGTCAAAGTTACCGCAGAAAACAGTAGCACTGCCAGGGCGCCAGCTTTTAGCCTTGTTGTTAGTAACTAAATCTTTTAACCCTTGAAGAGTAGTAATTTTGTTAAGATAAATATATTTTATACCGTCAGCCACTTTGTAATATTTTGTGCCGGTATATTTTGTAAGTGTTTTTTGCTCGGTTGCCGTTGCGCTGGTATAGTTAGTATATGTTACTGTCTCAGCGTTTTCATAACTTTGCTCTTTTACCATTTTCCAGAGCTGGTCGGCTGTACTGATGATATATGGGTCATCTTTTGTACCTGAACCACTGTCATAATTAACACTTGAAGTATTGATACTATCGCCACTCCACAATGAATAACCCTTAACCGAGCCGTTCCAACCCAAAGGCATAACAGGTGTGGCATAACCTTCGTTAATAAACCATTTGCCTGTGTTTTTGTCTGCCTCAGTCTCTGCAAAGGTTAAAGAAAGCAATGCTTTGGGGTGACCATCTATTGCATTATCAGCAGATATAGAGTCAACATGACCTGCCCAGGACGCAACAGAATCTACTGGATTATTGTTTGTGTAATATGGGCAAACAATAAACTCATTAAATTTGTCTGTGTAAACATTAGTGAAATGTGCAGGTCTGCCTGCTTGAGCAGCAGTAGAATTAGTATTTGTCCAATAAGGTATACAACCAATTGCTACGGTGTT
>JAZUNP010000073.1:0-5056 GCA_045604215.1 Acutalibacteraceae bacterium | reverse complement strand
TCATTAAATTCAGTGGTGTTATGGAAATTCACGGTAAGGATTATAATAATGAAAGTTTGCAAATTGATTTGAAAAATTTAAAAATTATCGAGGGAAATTTACAGGTTGTTTTATTGGTCAACAATAAAATTATACATAAATTTAATCCAAATGAAAAAAATCAGTCCTTTAAAGTGGATAATATATCAGGTTATGTTGCTTTAAGAATAGCTGGTGAAAGTGCGAATTTCGAAATGGAGTATTATGTTAGCAAGGTTAGTGACACTTTTTCTGACGGAAAGAAGTTGAAATAATATGAAACTATCAAATTTTTTCAAAAGTGTGTTAGAGCAAGACACGGCGACCGTTGTTATTTGTGATTTAGAGCATATGGTTGTTTATATGAACCCCGCATCTATTTCGCGTTATCATGCCGACCTTACAGGCAAAAGCCTAAAGGCTTGTCACAATGCTGATTCTAATGCAAAAATTGATCGCGTAGTCGCTTGGTTTGCCGAGAGTAAGGATAATAACATAGTTTACACTTCGCGTAACGATAAAGAAAATAAGGACGTTTATATGGTCGCTTTGCGTGACGCGGGCGGCACACTTATCGGCTATTACGAAAAGCACGAATATAGAAACCAAGAAACCAGGTCGCTATACGCTGAAATAGGGGGATAAAAATGAGCTCTTATATCCCAATATTTTTATTGCTTATAATAATCTTAATAACTCAGCGAAATGAAAAAGCAGTTTTAAAAAATATAATTAAAAAAAGAAAAACGGAGGACAGCGAAATGTTTGAGCTTGCGCAAAAATTTTTAAATAAAGAGTGTATTATTTACACCTTTAATTCACAGTTTACAGGAACAATAAAAGAAGTGAACGAGGGTGGAATTTTGATTGAAAAATCCGGTACTTTAGAAGCTGTAAACTTCGATTTTATTGTAAGAATACGTGAGTATCCCAAAAACAAAAACGGCAAGAAAAAGTCGGTAATACTCGACTAAATTTAGCCTCCCTTGCCTAAAGGGAGGGGGACCGAGCTTGCTCGGTGGAGGGATTTAAAGATAGGTGATTTTATGAACAGACCATACATAATCTGCCATATGGTAACCTCGATTGACGGTAAGGTTACGGGCGATTTTTTAAGCAGTCCTGCTTGTGAAAAGGCTTGCGAAATATATTACGACATTAACCGTAATACAAAATCAAGCGGTTTTATTTGCGGCCGCGTTACTATGGAGAGCAGTTTTACAAACGGATGGTATCCTGATTTAAGCGTGTATGAGCCAAAAGAAAAGCGTGATTTCATACCTGATAATTTGTCAGGTTTTTACGCTGTTGCTTTTGATACCAACGGTAAGCTTGGTTGGAAATCTAATCGCATTATCGACCCCGATGGCGACCCCGGTTATGACGGCGCACAAATTATTGAGGTATTATCCGAAAATGTAGACGAGCGATACTTAGGCTACCTTGAAGAAATGGAAATACCTTACATATTCGCAGGCGAGGATAAAATTGACGTTGAACTCGCACTCTTTAAACTTAAAAACATTGTAGGAATCGATACCTTGCTGTTAGAGGGCGGAAGCATTATAAACGGCGCATTTCAGCGCGCCAACGCTATTGATGAATTAAGCCTTGTTGTAGCACCCATTGTCGCTGATAAAGACGATAAACCACTATTTATGGATAGCACCATTCAAAATTTTGAACTCACCAATACGTATACCAAAGACGGTGTTTTGATTCTAAATTATCTAAAGAATGGTGAACGTGCACTTAACAACAATGTAGTAATAAAATGGGAAGATGCTCTTACACTTGATGAAGCAATTGAAAGTGAAAAATCAAATTCAAAAGGTCTTTATTATATATCACGTGTTTTTGGCAGTAAAGAAACAACTCTATATCTCGGAATTGCAACAAAGAATAATACTATCAGGCATCGATTGAAAGGTCATAAGAGTTGCTGGCTTAAAGAGTATAGGGGAACAATAAAAGTACGAATAGGAAAAGTTATATACCCACATACAAATATTGACGAAGTAATAGACCATGCTGAAAGTGCTATTTTATACGAACAAGGCAAACTCTTCTTTGAAAACACTTCAAAAACAAAATCATATACATATAACACGGTCTACAACTTTAAAAACATAGGCGATATTTTTGAGTTAAAGCCGTTTATTGATATGGCAGATCAGGAATAAAGTTCAAGGGGATTATATTATTATGACCAATTACGATTTAGAAGTAAAACAACGCTTCGGTAATACCGATGCATATAAAGAACATGCAGAAAAAACAGCCAATTATAGCAAGGATAAATGGCAAGAGGTAAATGACGGACTAATGTCAGTCTTTGCTAAATTTGCCGAGTGTATGAAGGGCGGCTACACCGCCGACTCTGCCGAGGCACAAGCATTAGTAATTGAACTACAAGACTATATCACCGAGAATTACTACACTTGCACAAATAAAATTCTATCAGGTCTCGGTCAAATGTATATCGCCGACGAACGTTTTAAAAACAACATTGACAAGCACGCTGTCGGTACTGCAGAGTTTGTTTCAAAGGCAATAAAAGTTTATTGCAGTAAATAAAATCTATTTTTAAGGAGAATTACAATGACCTTAAAACTGTTTATCTCAGCAATAACAAAATTTTTATTAGGCATATGCTTAGTAGGTCTTCTCATATTCTTGCCCGCAGGCAGTTTGTCATTTTTTGGCGGTTGGCTACTTATAGTAATTTTGTTTATTCCAATGTTCTTTGCGGGAATTGTAATGATGATCAAAAATCCCGACCTATTAAAAAGCAGACTGAACGCAAAAGAAAAAAGGCAAGAGCAAAGTATTGTTGTGAAACTGAGCGGTCTTATGTTTGTGGCTGGATTTGTAGTTGCAGGGCTGGGCTACCGCTTTAACCTATACACCTTGCCAAAAGGTGTTTCCATCGGTGCGGCAGTGGTGTTTTTGGTGGCATATATTCTCTATGCCGAGGTGCTACGAGAAAACACATACCTAAGCCGTACTATCGAAGTACAGGAAAACCAAAAGGTAATAGATACGGGACTTTATGGAATCGTCAGGCACCCAATGTATAGCGTAACCTTGCTTTTGTTTTTATCAATGCCGTTGGTACTAGGCTCCATATATTCGTTTCTAATTTTCCTCGCATATCCTTTTATCATAGCAAAAAGGATTAAGGACGAGGAAAAATTCCTCGAAAAAGAACTCGACGGTTACCGCGAGTATAAGCAAAAAGTCAAGTATCGCTTGATACCGTTTATTTGGTAACAGTAAAATTAAACCCATTTGTAAGGATGAAAGCAATGATTATTTTAATTACAGGTGCTTCGCACACTGGCAAGACTGCTCTTGCTCAAAAACTACTCGAAAAATATAAATGTCCATATCTATCGATAGACCATCTTAAAATGGGTTTAATTCGTAGCGGCAACACCGAGCTTACGCCTTTGAGTGATGACAGTGACTTGACCGAATATCTATGGCCGATAGTTCGTGAAATGATTAAAACTGCTATAGAAAACAAGCAAAATCTTATTGTTGAGGGTTGCTATTTTCCGTTCACTTGGCAAGATGATTTCGATAAGGAATATCTCGACCATATAAAATATTATTGCCTTGTGATGAGCGAGAATTATATAAGAAACCATTTTGATGATATTAAGAAATTCGCTTCAGTTATTGAAAAACGCATTGATGATGACTGTTCGATTGATGGCTTATTGCAAGATAACTCACAGGTTTTAATGCTGTGCAAAAAGCATAATGTAAACTATGTGCTTATTGATGATGAATATAAAATAAATATTGATTTATAACCAAACAACCGCTGAAAGCTTTTAATTTCAGCGGTTTTTGCTTTTTTACGCTCGTGTTCTTAATCGCCTATCTTGCAATCTGATGTTCAACCCTAGGCATGCGCCCCTCCTCAACGGCGGAGCAGTGATGTGGTGATTCGGATTATTAAGGTGTAATTTTTTACAATTATGTGGTATAATTAGTTCGATAAAATTTTAGTTTATAGGTGAACAGATGACTAAGCGTATCGCAAATATACTTACTTCGTGTCGCATTCTCGGCAGTGTTTTGTTGTTGTTCTTTCCTGCATTTTCCTTAGGTTTTTATATCATATATTTCTTCTGCGGTTTTAGTGATATGCTTGACGGAACGATTGCGAGAAAAACGAACACCGTCAGTAGTTTCGGCTCAAAATTAGATACTATTGCTGACTTTGTTTTTATAGCAGTATGCGCGGTTAAAATATTGCCTGTGATTAACATTTCCATTTGGCTGTGGATATGGATAGTCATTATAGCAATTATTAAAACTGCCAATATTGTTTTGGGATTTATTTGAAGAAAAGAATTTGTAGCTTTACATACCGTTTTAATAAAGCTACGGGATTATTGCTCTTTCTTCTGCCTTTTACGTTACAATTTATTGAACTAAAATACAATTTTGCGGTTGTATGTGCAATAGCATCTATTTCCTCGATACAAGAATGCTACTACACAATAAAGGCAAATGAAAAATAAGAACTTGTCGAGCAAACAGCAACAACGAGTTGCTTGTGATTCAGCCTAAACTCCGCTATAATAAAAATACAGAAATAAAAGGCGGTAATGATATGGAAACTAAAGATATTATTCTCGAACTGAGAACTAAAAAAGGAATGTCGCAAGAAGAACTTGCAGAAAAGGTGTTCGTAACCCGTCAGGCGGTTTCTCGTTGGGAAAACGGTGAAACTACGCCGAATACCGAAACATTAAAACTGTTATCAAAACTATTTGATGTATCTATCAACACGCTTCTCGGCTCTCCGCAAAAACTAATTTGTCAATGTTGCGGTATGCCTCTTGAAGATTCTAATACAAGTCGCGAAAAAGACGGCTTTTTCAATGAAGAATACTGCAAATGGTGCTATGCAGACGGTGAATATATGTATCATAATATGGACGATTTAATAGAGGTCTGCGTGCAGAATATGGCAAATGAGCACTTTTCTTCTGAGCAGGCTCGTGCGTATATGAAGGAT
>JAZUNP010000072.1:0-2512 GCA_045604215.1 Acutalibacteraceae bacterium | reverse complement strand
TAAGGCGGTATATACCGAAAAGGTTGTATCCGATAGTCCTCAAACCGGCGATAACAGCTATATGATGCTGTGGATCGAACAAGTCGGAGGCCAAGCGGTCTTAGGAAGACAAATTGGCAACTCAACTCCTTGGCTCACAGAACGACATGGCTACGATCCGACTTTAAGGCGGTATATACCGAAAAGGTTGTATCCGATAGTCCTCAAACCGGCGATAACAGCTATATGATGCTGTGGATCGAACTCCTCCTCATCAGCGGCGGCGCAGTAATCACTCTGACCGTCTATGACAGAAAGAGAAGAACGACAACTAACAAGTAATTTAATCCCAAATAGGGCGGCGAGGTTTATCCCCGCCGCCCTTTTGATAATTAGAACTTGTTTTCGGTAAGAATATCAAAAAACCTGCTTATTCCAATTTATCGATTGGTTTCAAGTGTGATATCTTTTTCGGTGCTACGAGCCAAAAAATCTCAGTTTCCCATACGGGTGACTGAGATTTTTCTTGTTATATTCTTTAAACCGTAACCGCTTCTTTTTCTTTTTTGCCAAACAATGCTTTTAGTGCATAGCATATGCCGTAGATGGCTATTACCGCCAGGAAAAATACTACAGGATTAATTATCATAAGCAACCACTGGGGGATAACCCCATTTGCCACCAAGCCTATGTAAAATGCGTCTTCCTCTAAAAAGAACCAGTTGTTTCCCGGCATCATATTATTGCCAAGCGTTGACCACAAGGTCATTACAACCAGCAAAATGCCGCTTTGGTAGCATTTGCGTATATTGGGTTTTACAAAGCCGAGCGCTACTGTAAGAATACCCCACGCCATCTGCACTCCGTGATAAAACATTGTTTGCACCGCCTGGTAACACCACGGCTCCCCTTCACCAACGCTTACAGGATAGCAAAGATACATCATTGGCGCCAGTATAGACAAAATAGCAATTGGCTCTAAAATCTTGTTGCCCTTTTTGTTAAACTGTGCCACCGCTATCAGCGGACAAAGCACTGTACAAATATGAAACGGTAGCTTGTTGGCGTTAAGCCCACCGTAAACAAAATCGTGAACAAAAAAATCCGACAGGTACGATAACGTCACCATATAAACCAAAAATCTTAGCGCACGCTGTTTTGTGGCGGTATCTTTGTTTCGCAAAACATACCAAGCGGTAAAAATTCCACCAAAAATAAGCACCAAGTATACAATATGCGACACAGAGAACGGAGTAATCATAATGCCGGTATTAAAATGTGACGATTCAAACATCTTTTCAAACAAAGCTCTCATAATTATTCATCCTATATGTAAAATAAGCTGTAACCGCTATGACAAAATTGTATATCTTTCGACACGGTTTGTCAACAACAGACTATTAAGTTATTATTAATTTCTATAAAGTATATGAAAAAGCCTTGGTTATGTTGAGTTATGTCCAACCAAGGCTTTTATTTTTTTGCAAATTTTACTTTATTCACTTCTTGCGCTTAAAAAACGGGCGGCGGTTTCGGCAAGCTTTATATCGCTTTCTTGGGGTGTTTCGCCCTCATTAGAAAGCATTACCACGCAACCCACTATATCCCCTGCCGCTACGACAGGCACCGCTACACAAAGGGTGTAGCTTGTGTCATTAAAGCCCTGCACGTCAGCGTTGTTTTGGTTTACATAAAGTCGGCGATCCTCGATTATTTTTTCGAGCTCGGGGGTTACCGTTTTTTCAAGCAGATCCTTTTTGCCGCTGCTTGCCGCAACACAGTGGTCACGATCACAAATGGCAACCGTCAGCTTACTGCCATCCGCCATAGCAGATGCCAAATCACCGGCAAACGACACCATCTCACCCATGGGCGAATATTTTTTAAAAATAACCTCCCCGTCGTTATTGGTAAATATTTCCAACGGGTCTCCCTCACGAATTCTCATAGTTCTACGAATTTCTTTAGGAATAACGACCCTTCCTAAATCATCTATTCTACGAACTATTCCTGTTGCTCTCATATTATATAAATCTCCTCTTTTTACAATTTTAGTGTGATATTAGTATCACACTTTTTGTAGAAATTATGAGCAGCTTTTACAAATCTATAATTTTTTTAAAATTAAATCAAAAGGACGATAACCTATTTTGTTATCGTCCTTTTTTTAGGTTCTATTCGTTTTTGCTTATCGATTTTGTTTTGAAATAGGTAATGGTAATTACTAAGATGCTCAACCAGCTTACCAATAGGAGAACAAACCACAACCAAGGGTTGCTAGCATCTCCGGTTACGGGTGAAATAATCGGTTTTTTGTCCTCGTCCAACACTTGAACAGCGAATTGCCAATCTATGTTTTTTTCTACATAAGAAATTTCATTACCGATAGATCTTGGAACTGTTAAAACCACCGAAAGATCTATTTCTCCATCCTTAGAAACAGTTCCTAACAATACGTATTCATCAAGACCGTTTGTCGCATCTGCTGAACCATGAGAAATAATATTTTCACCAGAATATACTGTTAGTGTTA
>JAZUNP010000071.1:0-14656 GCA_045604215.1 Acutalibacteraceae bacterium | reverse complement strand
CCCGCGGGACCCATTTATGGGTAGTAAGTAAAACTTGCATGGCTGGCAGGCCAACTTAAAAACGCACTTGTGCGTAGCCAGTATTGGTTAGGGCTATGCCCGAAAATGAAAAACCACCCGCTATGCGGGTGGATATTTATTAATATCCTATGGCAGCATTATTTGTACCTTTTTGGCTTTATCGTGGGGAAATGACGACACCGAGCAGCTTATAAAAATACTTGGTGAATATGAGGTGCCTGCAACCTTTTTTGTGGTGGGAGCGTGGGTAGATAAATATCCCGAATCGGTAAAGCAACTGAGCGATGCGGGTCACCAAATACAAAACCACTCCAACACCCACCCGTATATGACGGGACTGTCGACAGAACAAATGATTGACGAGCTTGAAAGCTGTAACAAAAAGATTGAAAACATTACAGGCAAGCTGCCAACCCTTTTCCGCCCACCGTACGGTGATTATGATAACAGGGTAATAGAAGCGGTAGAAAGTATTGATATGTATACGATTCAGTGGGATTGTGACTCTCTGGACTGGAAAGATAACGCAACTCCTGACAGCATTTGCAAACGCGTAACGAGCAAGGTCAAAAACGGCTCAATTGTCCTTTTCCATAACGATGCCGACCATACCCCTGCGGCATTGCCAAACATCCTCAAATGCCTTAAAGACGAGGGGTACGAGTTTGTGTTTATAAGTGATTTGATTTTAAAAGAAAATTATGAAATCAAGCACGATGGTACGCAATGTAAAATAAAAGACGGCGATTAATCGCCGCCTTTTTATCAATAAAAATCATTACCATATATTAATAGTTTCCTTAAACACTATATTACCATCTTTGCCAGAGGTAATAGTAAGTTTGCTCGGAACAAAACTTTCACCTTTATATTCAGGGGTGCAATTATATGATTTTACTTTTCCTTGTTTTAAAAGGTCAGCAACAATATTATCATAACTTTCTTTTAGTTTATTAATTCCAATAGGCACATATAGTATATTTCCTTCGTTTTTTGAACCGCCAAACATAGGTGATAACAAATATAATATTTCTAAATTGCCGTTATTAAATTCTTCTCTTGCTTTAGCAAGTGAATTGATTTCTTCAAAATTAATAGATTTTCTTTTTTTGAACATATCAAATAGTCCCATATGCTTTACATCTCCGTTAATTCAAATTCTTATTTTGAACCTATTTTACCACTTTTTGAAATAGAAGTAAATAGATAATAAGAACTTTTTGGATTTTTATAGTAATACTTTACTTTTATATGTGATGTTGACTCTCTGGACTGGAAAGATAACGCAACTCCTGACAGCATTTGCAAACGCGTAACGAGCAAGGTCAAAAATGGCTCGATTGTCCTTTTACATAACGATGCCGACCACACACCTACGGCATTACCAAACATCCTAAAATGTCTTAAAGATGAGGGGTATGAGTTTGTGTTTATAAGCGATTTAATTTTAAAAGAAAATTATGAAATCAAGCACGATGGTACGCAGTGCGAAATAAACGGTGACGAATAATCGTCACCGTTTATTAAAGAATAAGTAAAAAGTAATAGTGAAAAAGTGCGGATTGCGAACATTAATAAGGTGTGGTATAATTAACTTAATAAATTATATTACATAGCAACGGAGAACAAAAATGATTAGATTAGCAACCGAAAAAGATATTCCAAAACTTTTAGATTTATTGTCACAGGTTGACTTAGTGCACCATAACGGCAGACCTGATATTTTTAAAGTAGGCACAAAGTATAATGAGCAAGAGTTAAAAATGCTTTTAGAGGATAAACAGTGTCCTATACTTGTATCGGTGGATGAAAATGATGGCGTTTTAGGTTATTGTTTTTGTATTTTTGAGCAACACGAACACAATTCAGTGCTTACCGATATTAAGACACTTTATATTGACGATTTGTGTGTGGATGAAAATTTGCGTGGCAGACACATTGGCAAAGAGCTTTACGAAGCGGCGGTTCAACTTGCAAAAGAAAATAACTGTTATAACCTAACGCTTAACGTTTGGAGTTGTAATCCGTCGGCACTACGCTTTTATGAGTCAATGGGGTTAGTGCCACAAAAAATCTGCATGGAAAATGTATTATAAAAAAAGACGGCTGTTGCCGTCTTTTTAGGTAATAAGTAATAGTGAAAAGATAATGTGTTTTGCAAAAGCAAAAATGATTTAAAAATTATAAACTCCTTAAATAATCCTCTAAAATTATTACTGCCGCTACGGCATCGACTGTTTGTTTGCGCTTTTTACCGCGGACATTGTTCATACTTAAATAGTTGTGTGCGGTAACTGTTGTGCAACGCTCGTCCCAAAGGACTGTTTCAAGTCCGCTTTTTTCTTTTATTTGCTCGGCTATAGCGGCGCATTCCTGCGCACGTTCGCCAAGTGTTCCATCCATATTTTTAGGGTAGCCTACCACGATTCGCTCGGCACCGAATTCCTTTGCCTTTTCACAAAGTTTTTTAATAAGGCGGTCTGTGTGGTATTCGGTTATAACCTCTTTTGGAAAGGCAAAGCTGCCGCTGGTGTCCGATACGGCGAGTCCCGTACGTGCTTTTCCTAAATCAACTGACATAATAATCATTTTATCACCCTATACTTTTCCAACAATGCGATTGCGCTTTGGCATATATTCACTTGGTACGTGGCTATGGTCGTTAAAAAACTCTATGCCAATTTTGTTATCGTCATCAATTTTTATAAGTGTTACTGCGGTGTTTTCGTGCCAAGGAACGTCTTTAAGACGTGTGATATCATTATAAAGAATACGACAGGTAAGACAGCGTAACACTCCACCGTGAGAAGCCGCCGCTATGGTTTTTCCGCGGTTCATAGCGGATAGTGAGATAATCTCGTCATAAATGCGGACATAAGCATCTCGCATGGTCTCGCCGCCTTCGGGAGCAAAATCCTGTGGATGATTGTTCCAAGCGTCAGCAAGACCGGGGATAGCGTTAAAGGCTTCTTGGAAAGGTCGTCCCTCTACAACACCGCCATCAAGCTCGGCTAAATTTTTTCGTGTGATAATCTCTAAACCCTTACCGTACGCTATAACCTGCGCGGTTTTTTGAGCACGGATAAGCGGACTTGAATAAATTGCGTCAAGTTTTATATCAATAAAGCGTTCTTTTAAATATTGTAATTGTTTGGCGCCGATTTCGCTTACGTCGCAATCGGTGGAGCCTTGGAAAAGTCGTTTGTGATTGCCCATAGCCTCACAGTGACGGACAAGATAAACGTATGTCATTTTAAACCTCAAATAAATATATAGTATTTTTTACAGTTATAATTATATAATAGTGTACCACAAAAAGCAACAAAATTCATTTTATAAAATTAACTATTGAAACTTTTGTAAAATACTGTTAAAATGTATTTAAAAACAAAAAAGGGGTACTATTATGTCTTGTTTACAGCTTGAAGCCGTTAAAAGCGGTGATACGGTTGCAGTAATGCATACAAATATGGGCGATATTGAAATTAAACTTTTTCCCGAACAGGCACCCAAAACGGTAGAAAATTTCACCACACACGCTAAAAATGATTATTATAACGGTATTATCTTCCACCGAGTTATCAAAGATTTTATGATTCAGGGCGGTGACCCGACCGGTACAGGTATGGGCGGCGAATCGATTTGGGGACGCAGTTTTGCGGATGAATTCACACCCGAGCTTCATAATATTCGCGGTGCGCTTTGCATGGCAAATGCAGGTCCAAATACTAACGGCAGTCAATTCTTCATTGTTCAGGCAAGTGATGTTCCAGCTAATATGCTCGAACAGATGAAAGACCTTGCTGACAACGGTTTCCCACAAGAGATTACCGAGGCCTATGCAAAAATGGGCGGTACACCTTGGCTTGATTTTCGTCACACAGTTTTCGGTCAGGTAGTAAACGGTATGGATGTGGTAGATGCCATCGCGGGTGTTGAAGTTGGCGCCAACGATAAACCGATAAATGATGTCCAAATAAACGGCATTGATATAATAATTAAGTAAAAAGGAGTTTTTAAAATGAAAGGTATTATTCTTGCAGGCGGTAGTGGAACACGGCTTTATCCGCTTACTATGGTAACTTCTAAACAGCTTCTTCCCGTATACGACAAGCCGATGATTTATTATCCGCTGTCAACCTTGATGCTCGCAGGTATTCGCGATATACTTATTATCTCGACGCCTACGGACCTTCCTAACTTTGAGCGTCTTTTGGGTGACGGCTCACGCTACGGTATAAATCTTTCCTATGCTGTTCAGCCTTCGCCCGACGGTCTTGCTCAGGCATTCCTTATTGGTGAGGAATTTATTGATGGCGATAGCTGCGCAATGGTGCTTGGTGATAATATTTTCTACGGCAGCGGTTTAAAGAAGCATCTTCGTGAGGCAGCAGCACGTGAGACGGGTGCTACTGTATTCGGCTATTATGTTGATGATCCAGAGCGTTTTGGTATAGTGGAATTTGATGAAAACGGTAAGGCAATCTCATTAGAAGAAAAGCCAAAAAATCCAAAGTCAAACTATTGTGTAACAGGTCTTTATTTTTACGACAACCGTGTTGTTGAAATGGCTAAAAAGGTGAAGCCTTCTGCTCGCGGCGAATTGGAAATTACTGACCTTAACAAGCTGTATTTAGCGGATGACACACTAAATGTTGTAACACTTGGTCGCGGTTATGCTTGGCTTGATACAGGTACAATGGATGCATTAGCTGAGGCTACCGAGTTTGTAAGAGTTATTGAAAACCGCCAGGGTATTCAGATTTCTGCTGTCGAGGAAATTGCATATAAAAACGGTTGGATTGATAAAGAAAAGCTTATTGAATCAGCTGAAAAATACGGCAAATCACCATACGGCGAGCATCTTAAAAAAGTTGCTGAGGGTAAAATACTTTATTAAATTGAATTAGTTTTAATTAGGTATAAAATTTAAGAACCTGCTATGACAAATAGCAGGTTCTTTTGTGTAAGGATGATAAAATTAAAGCACTTTGCTTAAAAAGTCTTTAAGTCTTGGGCATTTTGGATTGCCGAAGATTTCTTCGGGGGTACCTTCTTCGGCGATTACGCCCTCGTCGATAAATATGATGCGGTCGGCAACCTCACGGGCAAAGCCCATTTCGTGAGTAACAATTGCCATTGTCATACCGCTGGATGCAAGGTCCTTGATAACACCCAAAACCTCGCCGACCATTTCGGGATCAAGCGCGCTTGTAGGCTCGTCAAAAAGCATAACCTCGGGGTCCATACAAAGAGCGCGGACTATTGCAACACGCTGCTTTTGTCCGCCTGAAAGCTGTGACGGGTATGCATTAGCGCGGTCGGCAAGACCTACCTTTTCAAGTAATGCTATAGCCTTGGCTTCGGCATCCTCTTTTTTAACCTCCAAAAGTTTAATGGGCGCGATGGTCATATTTCTAAGTATGGTCATATGAGGGAAAAGGTTGAATTGTTGGAACACCATTCCCATTTTTTGACGGTAAATATTTATATTTGCTTTTGGCGCTGTAATGTCCGCGTCGTTAAAGTAAATATGACCATTAGTAGGTTCTTCAAGTAAATTTAAACAACGTAAAAATGTGGATTTACCTGAGCCGGAAGCACCGATTATTACAACTACTTCACCGCGCTTAATTTCGGTATTGATGCCTTTTAAAACCTCAATTTTATCAAAATTTTTAATTAGATTTTCTACTTTAATTAAAATGCTATCAGTGTTCACTTTTTCTCAACCTCTTTTCCAAAAGATTAAGCAAAAACGTTGCTATCAGAACAATTACCAGATAAACTGCTGCAAGCACTAAATATGGAACAAAAGTATCGTGATAATCTGCAACAACTGCTCTTGCGGCACGGGTTAAATCAAATACTGTAATGAAACCTGCAACAGAAGTTTCTTTTATAAGCACAATAAATTCATTACCAAGTGCCGGTAAAATATTTTTTATTGCCTGTGGCATTATAATTTTCATCATTGTTGTAGAATAATTAAAACCGAGAGAACGCCCTGCTTCCATTTGCCCCTTATCAACCGATAATATACCACCACGGATTATTTCGGCCACGTATGCGCTACTGTTAATACCAAAAACGATTATAGAGACAATTAACGCTTTGTAAGGATTTCCCCTAAATGATGAACCAAATAAACCAAAATAGGCGAGCATTAATTGTACCATAACAGGTGTGCCGCGTATAACAGCTATGTAAACGTTGCAAACAGTGTTAAGCGCTTTTACAATGATGCTTTTTTGCGGGATAACCTTGAATACTGAAACTATAGCGCCCAAGACAATACCGATTATTACTGATACAAGAGCAATAATCATAGTGTATTGTAAACCTTCTAATAAAAGTTTATATCCGCCACCTACAACAAAGATGTCATAAATTCTTCCGAATAAGTTATCAAACAATATATCACAACCTAACAAGTTTTTACGAAAATACACCGCCGCATAAAACGGCGGTGTTAAAAATTAAATTATTTATTGAGTTCGTATTTCTCGAGAAGTTCGCCAACTTTTCCTTCTTTTTCAAGCTCTGCAAGCGCAGTGTTGATTTTTTCAACAAGCTCTGTGTTGTCCTTGTTGATAGCGATGCCATACTCTTCAACAGTAAGAGCAATGTCGATTACCTTAACGTCAGCGCTGTTTGCAGCGGCAGCTTCTTTAGCAACGGAGTCATCCATAATTATTGCATTGATAGTACCGTTTTTAATATCTGCAATGGCGGTAGAAACGTTTTCGTAAATTTTTACGTCTGCGCCTTCTATTGCTTCAAAGCCCCATTCTTCATCGCCTTTTGCATAGAACTGACCTGTGTAACCCGAGCAAACACCGATTGCCTGATTTTTGAGTTGTTCGTCAAGTTCTTCTTTTGTAGCGCCGGTATAATGTGAATCATCGGCGGCAACGATAAGAATTTGCGCTGCGCCACTATAATATGCATCGGTAAATGCAACCGATTTTTTTCTTTTAGCATTGATGGTAAGACCGGAGATAGCAGCGTCACAGCTGTTACTTTGAACGGCAGCAACAACGCCATCAAATTCCATATTGTCGAATTGAATTTCACAACCGAGTTTTTCGCCGATTGCCTTCATAAGATCAATGTCAAAACCAACATAGTTGCCGTCAGCATCTAAGCTTTCAAATGGCTCAAACTCTGCATTGGTAGCAATGATTAGTTTGTTGCTGTTGTCCTCGCCGCAGCCTGCGAAGCAGAAAAGCAAGCAAAGTGCTAAAACTGCAGCCAAAATTTTCTTTAAGTTTTTCATTTTTTGTTACCTCGTTTCAATGGATTGATTTCAATTACAAATTATGTAATTTTTTAGGATGAACAAATTTTATCACATAATGCGCTTGTTGTCAAGCGAAAATGCATAAATATTTCTATAAAATGAATTTTTTAATAAAATATGCAAAAATATTGCATATTTCTGTTATGGCAACAAAAATATGCAATTAGACTAATAAAAACTGTGTGCAGCCAGTTGTTGTTCTTCCTTTATCATTGATAAAAGAGTTTGAATATTTTTAAAAGTATGTTCAAAATATTCGCTGTTGTGGTTATCATAGGTGGTGAGCTGACCAATATGAATGGTTATGTCGTCTAAAAAACCGTGATTTACAAAAAGGGACATTTTTTCCTTGCGTTTTTGCCAGGAAAGCTCTAATGTGTCGGCGGCAATGGAATTGTTACGAAAATCATTTATGTCATCCAATGTGGTGTCACAAGCATGGTCTATCATTGTGTGAGAGCACACACAAAGGGATACGGTAAATATTAAAATTAAGATAGCGGGAATAATTCTTTTCACTGCTTAATTTTCACCACCTTTATTTATGATTGTATGATTGCCGTTACGGTCGAGTGTCATCAAAAATATTTGTTTTACACCTGCTTTATGGTGCTTTAACATTTTGAAAAGTTTTTGAGGTGACACCTGTAACGCTTTTAATGATTCATAGACTACCTTTCCATCGCTGATGACAGGTAGCGGAAGCGCATCGTCAGGTAGATTTAATTCAATGTCTTTGGTAGTTACGGTTTGAGCATCCTTTTTAAGTAAAACGCTCAAATTTCCGTTGACCTCTAACACGGCAAAGGCTACGTCCGAAATATTAAAAACATCTTTATTTCGTAAAAGTTCTATTAAATCCACAACAGTCATACGAACATTGCGCATGGCCTGTTGGTCAATGACACCGTTTTTAATTATTACAACTGACTTTCCGTTTAAAACCTTACGCACCATAAAACTTTTCATTGAAAGAATTGATATAATTATTTCAAGAAAAACTAAAACCAAAATTGCGGCAACGCCTACCGATACGGGTTGTTCGCTGTCTTGAAGAGGGATTGCGGCGATTTCTGAAATAAGGAGAGTCACCACCAATTCGTTTGGTTGCATATCTCCAATTTGTCGCTTTCCCATAAGACGTATTGCAAGTGTTACAACAATGTATAGAATAATTGTGCGCAGCACGGTAGAAATCATCTAAATCACCTTAAAAATGTCAAAAATATTAACATTGGTTATTATTTGCAATTTTTCTTGCAATATAAGTGCAATAATGCTATAATATAATTGAAAATGTGTCATTTTTTAGTAAAAGTGAGGTAAAAATTTTGGAAATCGTTAATTTTAATAGAACGAAATTTTTCAGTGATATAAAACGCTTTACACCACTACTCAAAAATTTGGTTTCTAAGGATTTTAAGGTAAAGTACCGTAGGTCCGTGCTTGGAATTGCTTGGAGTGTTTTAAATCCGCTTTTTACGATGCTTGTAATTACAACGGTATTTGGTAAATTACTTAAAATAGAGGTTGAAAATTTTGCAACCTATTATATAGTGGCTTATGCTATATGGAACTTTTTTTCTGAGGCTACAACGGGCTCGCTTTCATCTATTTTGAGCTCGGCTCAGCTGATAAAAAAGGTTTATATACCAAAATATATTTTCCCGCTTGAAAAATGCCTGTTTTCGTTGGTGAATTTCCTTTTTACGCTTGTCGCGGTTGCGGTTGTTATGCTGATACAAGGTGTTACCCCAGGTTTTACGGCGTTACTGTTTCCACTACCTGTGCTGTATTGCTTTGTGTTTGTTTGCGGTATAAGTTTGTTTTTAAGCGCGGCTACTGTATTTTTTAGGGATGTGCAGCATTTGTATGGAGTTTTGCTTACTATGCTTATGTATTTGACACCCATTATTTATCCGATTGAACTTATAGAAGAGCAAAAGGCGTTATATACCATAGTATCTATGAATCCTATGACTCACTATATAGAGTACTTTAGAGACGTTGTTATGTATAATACAATCCCCAGTTGGCAAGAAAATTTGACATGTATTTGCATTTCGTTAGCAACGCTTTTTATAGGCGCATTTGTATTTAAAAAATCAGAGGGTAAGTTTATACTTCACATCTAAATGTTTTGGCTAAGGAGTTTGTCAAATGAACAACAGGGAAAATGCAGTTGAATTACGGAATATTGAAATGCATTTCAATATGAGTAAAGAAAAATTGGAAAGCCTAAAAGAATATTTTTTAAAGCTTGTTAAGCGTCAACTATATTTTGAAGATTTTGTGGCTTTGGATAAGGTATCCTTTGATATTAAAAAGGGTGATGTTTTTGGTATAGTTGGACTTAACGGTTGCGGTAAATCTACTACGCTTAAAATTATTTCGGGAATTTTAAAACCTACAAAAGGTACGGTTAAAACCCAAGGTGTGATTGCTCCGCTTATTGAGCTTGGCGCGGGTTTTGATATGGAACTTACCGCAAGGGAAAACATATACCTTAATGGCTCAGTGTTGGGATATTCTAAAAAATTTATGGATGAAAAGTTTGACGAAATTGTTGAGTTTTCTGAGATGCGCGACTTTTTGGATGTTCCTATGAAAAATTATTCATCAGGTATGGTGGCACGAATTGGCTTTGCAATTGCAACGGTTACAACACCTGATATTTTGATTGTTGATGAGATTTTGGCTGTGGGTGACTTCTTGTTCCAGCAAAAATGTGAAGAACGCATAAATCAAATGATGAATGATGATACCACGGTTATAATAGTTTCACACTCTATTGAGCAAATTGAGCGTTTGTGTAAGCATTGCGTATGGCTTGAAAAGGGTAAAATCAAAATGATAGGCGATGCGAAAGAGGTTTGCGATGCCTATAAAAATATGAATTAAGGATTTTTGCAATGAATAAAATTAAAATTATTATCATTGATGTATTAAGGCGCCTTTCAAAGCGCCTTAAAAAATATCCGTCCGTTTATGCGGTTGCTATTTACTGTGTTACATTGCTTCGCCGTTTTAGACGTTTTGTAAGAACGGGGAATAATCCGTTAAAATTTAAAGTAAGCGATAAAAGGCGTCAATATGAGGAAACCTATAATTTTTCGCGAAATGTAAAAATCAGTATACTTGTTCCGCTTTTTAATACTCCTATTGATTTTTTGAAGCAGATGATAGACTCTGTTCAATCACAGACATACAGTAATTGGCAGCTGTGTCTTGCTGATGGAAGTGATGATAATCATTCTTATGTTGGAGGATTTTGCTCTGAATTGTCGGCAAGGGATGACCGTATAACTTATAAAAAGTTAGAGAAAAACAGTGGTATTTCTGAAAATACAAATGAATGCATAAAGCTTGCGATAGGCGAATATATAGCCTTGCTTGATCATGATGATTTGCTTCATCCGTCTGCTTTATTTGAGGTTGCAGTTGCTATATGTGAACAGGAAGCTGACTTTGTTTATACGGATGAATGTACCTTTACAAAGAGGACGACTAATATTATCAGTCATAATTTTAAACCTGATTTTTCGCCCGATACTTTGCGCTCATATAATTATATATGTCATCTTAGCGTTTTTTCAAAGCAGTTGCTTGATGATGTAGGTTATTATAATTCGGAATTTGATGGCAGTCAGGACTATGACCTTATTTTACGTCTTACTGAAAAGGCGGAAAAAATTGTACATATTGCAAAGTGTCTTTATTTTTGGCGCGCTCATGCAAAATCTGTAGCGCTTGATGTCTCGGCAAAACCGTATGTTGTTGATGCCGCAAAACGCGCGATAGCCGCCCATCTTGAGCGTTTGGGCTTGATAGGAACAGTTCAGGAATCTGTTATGCCTACGACCTATGAAATAAAATATGAAATAATCGGCAATCCGTTAATTTCAATAATTATACCTAACAAGGATCATATTGACGACCTTAAAAAATGTGTTGATTCCATTTATGGAAAATCAAGCTATACTAATTTTGAAATAATAATTGCCGAAAACAACAGCGAATGTGAAGAAACGTTTAATTATTATAAAACTCTTACAAAGCTGCACGACAATGTAAAAATCGTTAATTGGGAAAAAGGGTTTAATTATTCGGCTATAAATAATTTTGCTGTGTCAAGAGCGCAAGGTCAGTATATATTATTGCTTAACAACGATGTTGAGGTGATAAATACTGATTGGCTTGAAAGAATGTTGATGTATGCGCAAAGAAGCGATATTGGTGCTGTAGGCGCAAAACTTTATTATCCTGATGATACAATTCAGCATGCAGGTGTTATTGTGGGACTAGGAGGAATTGCCGGACATTCTCATAAATATTTTCCGCGAACTGCGCCCGGTTATATGTGCAGAGCTTGCATTGCTCAAAATTTAAGCGCTTGTACCGCGGCTTGTCTTATGGTAAGACGCGATGTTTACAACGAGGTAAACGGACTTGACGAGGGCTATGCAGTAGCTTTTAATGACGTTGATTTTTGTATGAAGATAACTAATGTGGGATATAGAATAGTTTTTACTCCGTACGCTGAGCTTTATCATTATGAATCAAAAAGCAGAGGCGCGGAGGATACTCCTGAAAAACAGGAACGCTTTAAACAGGAAATTGAGCGTTTTAGATTGCGTTGGGAACAACAATTAAAAAATGGTGATCCGTGTTATAACAAGAATTTAACTCTTGATAGCGAGGATTTCAGATTGGCATAGGTTTATAAGAGGTAAGATTTACACTTGCCTCTTATTGTTTTTAATATCTCGTTAAAAAATTAACAATATAATTCACTTGAGAAAAGAAATTTGAAAAAAGATTGTCTATTTTTTAACAAACCTATTGACATTGAATATTGTATATTATATAATAGTGGGCAAATTCGGGAAATCAAATCCCATTATGGAGGTTCTTATTATGGCAAGAGTTTACAATTTTAGTGCAGGTCCGTCAATGTTACCTGAAGAGGTATTAAAGACCGCGGCAGAAGAAATGATGGAATACGGTACAACCGGTCAATCGGTTATGGAAATGTCACACCGCTCAAAAGAGTATCAAGCGATTTTTGATGAGGCTGAGGCAAATCTTCGCGAGATAATGAACATTCCTGATAATTATAAGGTATTGTTCTTACAGGGTGGCGCTTCCACCCAGTTTGCGATGATTCCGCTTAATCTTATGAATAAGAATAAAAAGGCTGATTTTATTATCACAGGTCAGTGGGCAAACAAGGCATACAAGGAAGCTGCTCGTTATGGCGAGGCACGCGCAGTAGCATCAAGCGCTGACAAAACATATTCTTACATTCCAAAGACAACTGCGGCTGACTTTGACCCCGACGCTGACTTTGTTCATATTTGTATGAACAACACAATCTACGGTACAAAATACAACGAATTACCAGATACCGGTGACGTTCCGCTCATCGCCGATATTTCAAGTTGTATTTTGTCAGAGCCGATTGACGTTACCAAATTTGGTATGCTTTACGCAGGCGCTCAAAAGAACGTTGCTCCTGCGGGTGTTACTATCGTGATTATTCGCGAAGACCTTATCGGTAATGCTATGGATATTACCCCTACGATGCTTAACTATGTAACACACGCTGAAAACGGCTCAATGTTTAACACACCACCTTGCTATGCAATTTATATTGCGGGTCTTACATTTAAATGGATTAAGAAGATGGGTGGTCTTGAGGCAATCAAGAAAATGAATGTTAAAAAGGCTAATCTTCTTTATGATTTTCTTGACAACAGCAAGATGTTTAAGGGCACGGTTGTAGCAGAAGACCGTTCGCTAATGAATGTACCGTTTGTTACAGGTAATGACGAGCTTGATGCTAAGTTTGTTGCAGAGTCTAAAAAGGCAGGTTTTGTAAACCTTAAGGGTCACCGTAGCGTTGGTGGTATGAGAGCATCAATATATAACGCAATGCCAATTGAGGGCATTGAAAAGCTCGTTGAATTTATGAAGAAATTTGAAGAGGAGAACGCATAATGTATAAGATTAAAACTTACAATAAAATCTCAAAAATTGGTCTTCAGGTTTTTGATGACAAATATACAGTAGGTGATGAGGTTGAAAACGCTGACGGCGCGATTGTACGTTCAGCTGCGCTTCACGATACTGAATTCCCTGCAAGTCTACAGGCTATTGCTCGCGCAGGCGCTGGTACAAACAATATTCCGATTGAACGATGCAGTGAGCAGGGAATAGTCGTATTTAATACCCCAGGTGCTAACGCTAACGCTGTTAAAGAGCTTGTTCTTGCGGGTATGCTTATTTCTTCTCGTCGTGTTATTCCTGCAATTGAGTGGGCAAAAACACTCAAAGGCGAGGGTGACGCGGTTGGCAAACTCGTAGAAAAAGGCAAGGGCGCATTTGCGGGTCCGGAACTTAAGGGTAAAACACTTGGTATTATTGGTCTTGGCGCTATTGGTGTTATGGTGGCTAATGCCGCTAACCATCTTGGTATGACGGTTTATGGTTATGACCCATATCTTTCGGTTAACTCTGCTTGGAATCTTAACCATAATGCTGTTCATATTTATGATATTAATGAAATTTACAAGAAATGTGATTATATCAGTGTTCACGTGCCGCTACTTGACAGCACAAAGAATATGATCAACGCTGATGCTATCGCTATGATGAAAGATGGAGTGCGAATTCTTAACTTCTCACGTGCTGGTCTTGTTAATTCGAATGATATGCTTAAAGCGCTTGAAAACGGCAAGGTTGCGGCTTACGTTACCGACTTCCCAACCGAAGAAATGCTTTGTGTGGACGGCGTTATTGCAATTCCGCATTTGGGAGCATCAACACCTGAGTCAGAGGATAACTGCGCTGATATGGCAGCAAAGCAGCTTATTGACTATATTGAAAACGGTAATATTGTAAACTCGGTTAATATGCCTGCAATTACAATGCCACGAAGCGGTAAGCACCGTGTATGTGTAATTCACAAAAACATTCCTAATATGCTTACTGCGATTACGGGTATTGTTGCCGAAAATAATGTTAACATTGAAAATATGCTTAACAAATCGCGTGGTGACTACGCTTATACAATGATTGATGTAAACGTAGATGATATCAATGCGGTAGAAAAACGCATAACAGATATTGACGGCGTAATACGTGTGCGCGTAATTTAATAATGTTTAAACACCCATCATAGAGATGAAGTGAACCCCAAAGTTTAGACAAAATTAAATATTAAATTGCAAGTGAATGAGTTCGGTATTGTACTGGGCTCATTCCTTTTAGTTTTAAGGAAATTCTTTCGTTGTTGTAGTAATCTATGTATTTCTTTAATTCATCAATGAA
>JAZUNP010000070.1:0-2244 GCA_045604215.1 Acutalibacteraceae bacterium | reverse complement strand
CGGCACTGATTCCTGCACCGCAAGCGCCCCAAAAACCGCAAGCTCCGCCGGGAACTTGTTTGCCTCGCGATTGCATTTCGACAAGTGCTTTATGTAAATCAATATTACCGCCTGCGTTTTTATATGCGGTCAAAAGCGCCGTGCCGACCATAACATGATGCTCGGGGCCGTGCATATGGCAAAACGGCAGAGCCATCAGCTTTTGTAAAATCAGAATCGGATTCTTTGAGGTTTCGGCAAGACAAACAGCGATAATGGAATCAATTCCGCCGGTATGACATTCGTTACAAACATAATGTCCTTTTTCGCAAGCAGTCTTGCTGCTTTCTTTTTTATGACAAATGGCACATTCCATTTGCGTTTCGTTTTCTAAATATGTAAGCGGTGCTCCGCAAATTAAACATTCGTCTTTCATAAATCTTCCTCGAAAATTAAGAATTTTTGAACCGATTGCATTAAAAATAATTAACAGCTAAGATCACGATGCTAGTGACAATCATAACAATACCGACCACACGGTTTAAGGTTTTTGCGTTAGACTTGTTGGCGATTTTTGCAGCGATTCTTGCCCAAAGCAGAGTAAATACAACGCACAACACAAGGCAAAGAATATCCGGAACTCCACCAATCATAAAGTGGCTGATACCGCCTGTAAGAGCAGTAAAGGCCATAATGAACACGCTTGTACCTACTGCCAAATGCATGGGATAACCGAGGAAGGAGGTCAAAACAAGCAACAACATCATTCCACCGCCTGCACCGGCAAAGCCACAAATAAATCCAACGAATACTCCACCGATGATTGCCTTAATTAGTCTGCTCTTAGGAGAAACTGCCTCCAACTGCTCTCTTGTCTTGTTTACAGGTTTTAATATAAAACGCAAGCCGATAATGATCAGTGCTATCTGCATAGTACCGCTCATGGCTTGCTCGGGCAGAAAACTTGCCACAAAGCTGCCAATCATCGTTACGATCAGAACGCTCACGAGCAGCGGTAAACTGTTTTTAACATCTAAGTTTCCACTTTTCTTGTAGGTATATGCACTAACTAAACTTGCCAAAACGTCGCTGATAAGTCCAATTCCAACCGCATCGTAAGCAGGCACACCCAAAAATGTTATCAGCATAGGGCCTATAACGGCGGCGGCACTCATTCCCGCAAATCCCGTTCCAATGCCTGCCCCTGCTCCTGCGAGAAAACAGACAAGTATTTTAATTAAAATATCTCCCATATCGTATCACCATTAAATAACAATTCATTTAGTTGATTATAACACACAATTATGAATTTTTCTACCCAATAGTAAAAGGACGCTAACAACTGAACAAGTCCGTTAAAAACGAACAATGACAAAAGGAATACCTGATACACCACAAAAAACAATTGATAAGATTGTTAGAAAGCATCGCGAAGGCAAATCAATAAAATCATTAGCAGCAAGGTAGTTATCCTTTGCATATCACCATAAAAAATGGAAAGAATATCTAATACAATATTAACGGAGGTAAGTTTATGTTTAAACACGAAAAGATGCTCTTTCATCCTGTAGCAGTAGAGAAACCGAACCCGCAGTATGCGGCGCTTTTGCAAGAACAGCTTGGCGGCGGTAATGGTGAGCTTAAGGCGGCTATGCAGTATATGTCCCAGAGTTTTAGAATTAAAGACCCTGAAATTAAGGATTTGTTCCTTGACATTGCCGCCGAGGAACTCGGCCATATGGAGATGGTTGCGCAGACCATCAATCTCTTAAACGGTCACGATGTTGATGCCGAGAAGGTGCCATCAGGTGAGATCCAGTCCCACGTACTTTTAGGTCTTAATCCCGGACTTATCAACGCATCGGGTTACTCTTGGACGGGCGATTATGTGACAGTTACAGGTGATTTGTGTGCAGACTTACTCAGCAATATTGCATCCGAACAACGTGCAAAGGTGGTTTACGAATACCTTTACCGACAGATTGATGACAAAAAGGTACGTGAGACCATTGATTTCCTCTTGAACCGCGAGGAAGCGCATAATCAAATGTTCCGCGATGCATTTAACAAGGTGCAGAACTCAGGCTCTAACAGAGATTTCGGCACAACCAAAGCTGCTAAAATGTATTTCTCTATGTCGGATCCCGGTCCTAACGCATTTGCAACAAATGATACAAAGCCTGTTTCTTTTGATAAGTAATATTAAAACCGCTGAAAGTTTTACGCTTTCAGCGGTTATTTTCTGCAAAATATTACTTCGTTTTT
>JAZUNP010000069.1:0-14450 GCA_045604215.1 Acutalibacteraceae bacterium | reverse complement strand
CCCGCGGGACCCATTTATGGGTAGTAAGTAAAACTTGCATGGCTGGCAGGCCAACTTAAAAACGCACTTGTGCGTAGCCAGTATTGGTTAGGGCTATGCCCGAAAATGAAAAACCACCCGCTATGCGGGTGGATATTTATTCATTGTTATACAAAATGCGAAAGATTTTAACTTCTTTAGCTTTTTTATGTGTTAACTATCTGTTATATCAACATTGTGACGTTTTTGCGCAACCGCAACTAACCGATGAATCAAAGGTTTATTTTTACTTAACTTTACGCGCAAAAGTGAGTGAAGTTATTGCAGATATGGCAAGGACTACCACCGACATAATACCATCTCCAGTAACAGGAGAGATATTGTTTTTATCTTTTACAGTTTCTTTTTTGTCCGATTTTACATCTTGTTTTGTATCTTCTTTTGCATTGTCAGTTTTATCGTCTTCGTTGTTGGCAGGGCTTTTCTGCTGCTCATTTTCGTTTTTATCTTCGTTTTTGTCGTCTTGGATAGGTGGTGCAACATAAGTGTTGAGGTCTTCGCTTCTCATTGTATCAGCCTTGTAATATTCGGCAATTTCCACCTCGTTATTTGCGCCCTCAACTGTGATAATAACTTCGAAATTGGGAGCCTCGCTGTTCCAATAATTCTTTTCGAGATTAACTGCTACTGTTCCAACATTTGTAATTTTTACGTATTCTTCAGTAGGCTCTTGGTCACGTACTTGACTGTTGCCAGTGAATGATATTTCCTTTGCAATTGCCGCAGCATCGCCAAATGTAGCGCGAACAACACGGCCTTCACCACCTAAAGCCCAGTTTTCAAAGGTATTATTTGCAACTGTAACCGCACCTTCGTTTGCAGGCCATTTGGAAGCGTGTTCAAGAGTGATTGCGTTGTGTTGGGTGTTTTTAACCGTATTACCGATAATTTGTATATTATAGCCTGTTCTTATTCTTATGCCTTGCTCAGCACCGTCAATAACATTGTTTTTAATGATGGCATTTGCCTCAGCAGCATCGGTTGCTTGGTCCAAAACATAAATTGCAGCATTACCCTCGGTAATGTTTTCAAATTTATTGTCCTCTACAACTACATTTCTAACATCCATAAGTCCTACACCGCTGTTTTTAAATGTTATACCCTTAATTGTAACAACACATTCCTGAATTGGCCAAGAGCTGTTGTCGGTACCAACCTTAATGCCGCCTGTTAAAATGGTTGCGTAATCCTCGGCACCCACAATTGTAAATGATTTATCAATTCTACCTGTATGAATAGACTCGCTGATTTCACCTGAAACAAGTACAATTTCACCCCTATCTTCAACAGCAGCGATTGCTTCTGCGACGGTGTTATACGCGGTGTCACCAATCATTGCAACGGGTGTGTCGGCGGCAAAAGCTGTAAAGCATATAGCAGAAAGCATAACCGCTACACAAATAAATAAACCTACTAATTTTTTCATTCTATTTTCCTCCTTGGAATATATTTGCTTTCATTGCAAAACCAATTTTATACAATATCAAAGCATATAAATTATAGTCCTTTTTTAAAATTTTATGCAGTTATTTAAATAGGTAAATTGCAACTATAAGCATTATACTCAATTTTTGAGTTTTTGTCAATACTCAAAATATGAGTATGATACCATAAAATAAAAATGGGATGGAATAAAAATGGATTATCGAACCCGATTGAGAAATCTTCGTGAAGACCGCGATCTTACACAAGCACAACTTGGTAAAATTATTCACAAATCGCAGCAAGGCTATAATCATATTGAAACGGGCAGGGCTGAACTAAAAATCGAAGACTTAGCCCATTTGTGTAAGTTTTATAACATTTCTGCCGATTATATAATAGGTCTTACCGATGAAATTATACAGCTTAAAATATAAATGATGAGATGCCATTATGGTATCTCATCATTTTTTAGTAGCAAAAATTGAATTATTATAGTAATTGCATATTAAATATTAAAGACATAACCTGCCGCTATTCCTAACATCGCCGATATGCAGATAATTAACACGGGCGGAATTCTGATTTTTTTGCAAAAAACAAACAAAAGACTGATTGCAAAAATTACTATAGAAATATAGAATTCAATTGATTTAAAAATTGATACATCCAAACCGTTTGGAAGGAAAACAGTAATAGCCATCGAAATAACAGCCGAAGCAATAAGTCCGATTGCGGTGGGTTTAAGTCCTGTCATAATTCCTTTGACGGTATGACTATTTTGAAACTGTTTATAGAAATGGGCTACAATCAAAATTACAATAAAGGATGGTAAAACCACACCAATTGTTGCACACAAGGCACCCCAAAAACCGCTTTGTGAGGCGCCGACGTAAGTTGCCATATTTATTGCAAAAGGTCCAGGTGTTGATTCGCTGAGTGCTACGAAATCGATAATTTGGTCGGCTTCAAGCCACCCTTTTTGCAAAACTACATCTTGGGCAAGTCTAAGCATTGCAAGTCCGCCGCCAAAGGTAAAGGCGCCAATTTTAAAGAAGGACCAAAGTAAATCAAGCAAAATCATCTTTTAGCCCTCCCTCTTAAAACGGAATATGTTACAAGCCCGAAAACAGCCGAGGTAATGATAATATAAAATGTGTTAATAGAAAGCGCAACCGAAGCAATAACTGCAAATGCGATAACGGTATATGATACCCAGTTTTTGCTACACTTTTTATACATTGACAACAGCGCCTTTAACACCAATGCCAAAACGCAGGCCCTTATTCCCATAAATGCGTATTGCACAGGCCGCGCCTCTTGAAATTGGTTTAGTATAAAGAATACTGTAAGCATTATTAAAAAAGATGGAACTACAACGCCGAGCGTTGAGACAACCGAGCCTAATACCCCGCATACGCGGTAACCCACAAAGGTTGCCGAGTTAACCGCAATAGGTCCTGGTGTTGACTCGGCAATTGCCACAATTTCTAAAATATCATCATCTGTTATCCATTTATTCTTTTCGGTAACCTCGTGCTGAATAAGAGGAATCATTGCGTAACCGCCACCAAAGGTGAATGCGCCGATTTTAAAAAATGCGATAAAAAGCTTTAGCACTTTTTTTAGTTTTTTCATTTACTCCTCATCCTTACCACAGCAACGCTTGTATTTTTTGCCGCTGCCGCATGGGCATAGTGCATTTTTGCTTACAACACCCTTACCACGAACAGTAAGAGGCTTATTGTTGCCTGTATTGGTTTCTTCAGCAACCCTTTCGCGCTTTACTTCTTCATTTTTGCGCACCATTACCGAAAGAGAAAGTTTTGCTGTGTGCTCACGAATCGCATCGGTCATAGCCGAGAACATATCGTAGCTTTCGTTGCGGTATTCCACAACAGGATTGTGCTGACCGTAGCCGCGGAGTCCAATACCCTGACGCAATTGATCCATAGCGTCGATATGGTCCATCCAGTTTGAGTCAACGCTACGTAGCAATACAACACGTTCAACCTCACGCATAACGCTTTCGCCAAATTCTGCCTCGCGCTGTTCATATTTATTATGCGCAGTAGTTTTTAGCATTTGTGCAATTTCTTCGGTTTTAAGCCCTTCAAGTTTTTCGGTTGTAAATTGTGTATCGTTAGTATCGATTATCCAACCACCAAAGTGGTCGCGTAGTCCTTTGATGTCACGAGTGCCATCGTCATCATCGGCAGTAAGATAAATCTTTGTGTAGATATCGATAGTATCATCTATCATCTTAAGCACAGTATCTTTGATGCTTCCGCCATCAAGCACACGGTTGCGCTGCTCGTAAATAAGTTCACGCTGCTTGTTCATAACGTCATCGTATTCAAGCACATTTTTACGCGAAGCGAAGTTTATGCCCTCTTTACGCTTTTGGGCGCTTTCGATGGTTTTTGATAACATACCGCTTTCAAGTGGCATATTTTCATCAATATTCATAGTGCTCATTATAGCGGCAATTCGCTCACCGCCATAAAGACGCATAAGGTCATCTTCAAGTGAAATGTAAAATTTAGTGCTACCGGGATCACCCTGACGGCCGGCGCGTCCGCGCAACTGGTTGTCAATACGGCGTGAGTCGTGGCGTTCTGTACCAATAATGCAAAGACCACCGCTGTCCCTTACCTCATTGGCAAAAGGTGCGATTTCTGCTTTAAATTTGTTGTAATACTCTTTGTATTTTTCACGGGCAGAAATAATATCAGCATTTTTGGTTTCGCCAAAACCTGTGGCTTCTAGTATCATTTCTTCACTTAAACCATCGTGGCGAAGGGATGCTTTTGCTAGATATTCAGCGTTACCACCAAGCATAATATCGGTACCGCGGCCTGCCATATTAGTAGCGATTGTAACTGCACCAGGAACACCCGCCTGAGCGATAATTTCAGCCTCTTTTTCGTGATGCTTTGCATTGAGTACATTGTGTTTGATGCCACGCTTTTTAAGCATACTTGAAAGCAATTCCGACTTTTCAATGGTAACTGTACCCACAAGTACGGGTTGATTTTTTGAGTGACACTTTAGTATATGCTCAATAACCGCATTGAATTTAGCACGTTCCGTTTTATAAACTGCATCGTTTTCATCAATTCGTGCAATTGGTTTGTTAGTGGGAATTTCGATAACATCAAGTTTATAAATTTCTTGAAATTCGGCTTCTTCGGTCATAGCAGTACCGGTCATACCCGAAAGCTTGTTGTAAAGTCGGAAGAAATTCTGGAAGGTGATGGTAGCAAGAGTCTTTGACTCTCGTTCTACCTTAACGCCCTCTTTTGCTTCAATCGCTTGATGCAGTCCCTCGTTATAGCGTCTGCCATACATAAGGCGACCTGTGAATTCGTCAACGATAATGACCTCGCCATCCTTAACAACATAGTCAACATCGCGCTTCATAATGCCGTGCGCACGGATGGCTTGGTTTATGTGGTGCGCAATTTCAATGTTTTCGCTATCGTTAAGGTTTTCAAGCTGGAAATACTGTTCGGCTTTTTTTACACCGTCGGGTGTAAGGATGGCGGTATTTGCCTTTTCGTCTACAACATAGT
This sequence comes from Acutalibacteraceae bacterium, assembly GCA_045604215.1. GTDB lineage: Bacteria > Bacillota > Clostridia > Oscillospirales > Acutalibacteraceae > UBA737. Next base: position 9,414 of record JAZUNP010000069.1, on the reverse strand, counting down.
CACCGTCATAAGCGGCATCCTCGTCAGTTGCTTTGTCATCCATTTCTTTAACCTTTACCATTTTAAGCGCCTTTGCAAAAGCATTTGCCTTGGTGTAAAGGTCGGTAGATTTACTGCCCTGACCTGAAATGATAAGCGGGGTACGGGCTTCGTCGATAAGGATAGAGTCAACCTCGTCAACAATGGCAAAATTATGTTCGCGCTGAACCTTTTGCTCTTTGTAGGTAACCATATTGTCGCGCAAGTAGTCAAAACCTAACTCGTTATTGGTACAATAGGTAATGTCTGCTTTATAAGAGGCACGTTTTTCATCCTTTGTCATTCCATGAATGATAAGCCCAACCGATAGTCCCAAAAAGCGATATAATTTACCCATCCATTCAGAGTCGCGCTTTGCAAGGTAATCATTTACTGTTACAATATGCACACCCTTACCGCTTAATGCGTTTAAGTATGCCGGTAATGTTGCAACCAATGTTTTACCCTCACCGGTCTTCATTTCGCTTATACGACCTTGGTGAAGTATAATACCGCCCAAAATTTGAACAGGGAAGTGACGCATACCTAAAACTCTGTCACTCGCCTCGCGGCAAACGGCAAAAGCCTCGGGCAAAATGTCGTCAAGCGTTTCTCCTATTGTAAGGCGGTTTTTGAATTCGCTGGTTTTCTCACGAAGTTGGTCATCGGTAAGAGTGCGATATTCTTCATCGTAAGATAAAACCTTATCTAAAATAGGGCGAATTCGTTTTATTTCTTTTTCACTGTAATTGCCAAAAATGGCTGTAAGTAGTCCCATAATTTACCTCTAAAAATGTAATAAATATATTATATAGTATAATTGTTAATAAATAAAGTATTATTTAAGGGTAAAATTGCCGTTTTTAAGGCTAAGCCCTGACGTATAATGTAATTTTTGTTTCGTGTCAATAAAAATCGCCTCGGTATGGGCGGTGTTTTCTATAAATTCTTTTGCTTTATCAAGTCCCAAAAGTATGCAAACGGTAGAAATCGCGTCGGCATCAAATGATGAGTCGGCGATTATCGTAGCGGAATATAGGTCGCTTTGGCAGGCATAACCTGTTTTTGTATCTAAAATATGGTGATAGTATTTGCCGTCTTTTTCAATGTAACGCTCATATATGCCTGAGGTTACCACAGTTTTGTTTTGAAGTGTGAGTGTGGCGGCATATTCATTGTTTGAAAAAGGCTTTTTTATGGCTACATTGTAATCTCGGTTGCCAAAAACCACCAAATTTCCGCCTAAATCTATTATACCCTCGGATGTGTTTTTTTCTTTAAAATATTCTAAAATTCTGTCGGCAATATATCCTTTTGCAATACCGCCAAGGTCAATTTGTTTGCCGTTTAAATTTACGCTGTTGTCATAGATTTGAATACTCTGGTAGTCTACGTTTTTAAGCGCTTCGGCAATCTCGTCACGTGAGGGTATAACCTCACCGTTAAAATCCCAAAGTGAACTTACAGGGTAGATGGTAATATCAAATTTGCCGCCCGATAAATCACAGTAGTAAACTGCGCGTTCGATAATTTTTTTGGTATGCTCATTCACCTCGGTGAATCCAACGGAATTGTTAAGATTATAAACATCACTTCCCTCTATAGAGCGACTTAACAGCCTTTCATATTCCTCGCAAAGCAAAAAAGCACCGTCGAGTGTTTCGCTGTTGCAAGAAGCGGTTAGCGTCACCACGGTGTCAAACAAAAATTTCGTATCCTTATTTTCCTGTTTTACGCATCCGCATAGCAACAACAGGACAAAACTTAAATTAACTGATATAATCCTTTTCATAAAGAATATTATACAACGACTTGGCATTTTTGTAAAGATGTGTTAAAATAAAATGGGCGGTGAGATTTTGAAAAAAGGCGATTTAGTAATTGTTGGTGCTGTAATTATTGCTTTTATTTTGTCAACTGTACTTTTAATTTCCTTTGCGATGCAGGGGAATAGAGTAGTTATAAAGCAAAATAATAAAATAATTTACGATAATAGTATAGATATAAATGAAACTGTAGATACAGGAACTAACCGTGTAGTTATAAAAGACGGTATTGTTTACGTAGATAGCGCAAGCTGTAAAAATCAGGTGTGTGTAAATACAGGCAAAATTTCAAAAAAGGGTGAAAGTATAGTATGCTTACCAAACAGGGTGATAGTAGAAATAAAATAAATATTAAAAAGTTAACCCTTTATTCGTTGCTGGTAGCGCTCTGCCTTATATTTGGTTATATAGAAGGTCTTTTGTCGATAAGTCTTATCGCCATAGCGCCGGGTGTCAAGTTAGGACTTTCAAACGCAGTAGCGCTAATCCTTATTTGTCGTGGTGATTTAAAGGGCGCGTGGGCAGTAAATATTTCACGAATTTGCCTTTCTGCGCTACTCTTTGGCTCACCTATATCATTTTCGCTGTCGTTGTGTGGCGGCGTCGCATCGACACTTATATCATGCGTTCTGATTAAATTAAAATCGGTGAGTGAGATTGGCGTAAGCATTGCAGGCGGTGTAGCACACAATATTTTTCAATGTGTTGCGGCAATGCTGTTTGTGGGTTTTGGAGTTGCTTATTATTTGCCCATTCTTTTAGTGCTTGGCGCGGTTTGTGGCGCATTTTGCGGTGTGCTTGTAAAACTAATTTTTAAAAAAGTAAAGACAAACGGAATTTTTTAGTGTATAATGGTCGTAGTAAATTGAAATTTTCATAAAGGATAATTACATTATGTGTGGATTTGTAGGATTTACAAACTATATAAAGGATGACGGTACAGTCCTTAATTCAATGATGGACACTATCATTCACCGAGGACCTGATTCGGCGGGTATGTATGTTGACGGCGACATAGCGCTTGGTTTCCGTAGGCTTAGTATTATCGACCTTGAAAACGGCAATCAGCCAATGTTAAACGAAGACGACTCTTACATTTTGTTGTTTAACGGTGAAATCTATAATTTTAAGCAACTGCGTGAAGAGCTTTTGTTGCAAGGACATAGCTTTAAAACCAATGCCGACAGCGAGGTTGTACTTCACGGCTATGAACAATGGGGCGAAGATGTAGTTAACCGACTGCGCGGTATGTTTGCTTTTGTTGTGTATAACAAGGCAGACGGCACTGTTTTTGGCGCAAGGGATATATTTGGTATAAAACCGTTTTATTATACCGTTACCGACAACAGCTTTATTTTCGGCTCGGAGATAAAGGCCCTAGCCGCTCACCCCGAATTTGAAAAGCAATTAAATGAAGAAGCGCTCGCACATTATTTGTCTTTTCAATATTCGCCGACCGAGGAAACCTTTTTTAGTGGTGTTTATAAATTGCCGCCCGCACATTATTTTACATTTAAGGGTGGGGAAATTACAAAAACGCGTTATTTTATACCCGAATTTAAGACCGTTCCGGGTGTGTTGGATTTTTACGCCGAGGAGGTGGATAAGACATTTCGCGAATCAGTTGAAGCGCACAAAATTGCTGATGTTGAGGTAGGCTCGTTTTTGTCGAGCGGCATCGATTCAAGTTATATTGCCGAAGCCGCAAAGGTGGATAAAACCTTTACAGTAGGCTTTGAGAGCGGTGACGGTGACCGATACAATGAAATATCCTATGCTAAAAAATTTGCCGATACCATAGGTGTAGAAAATATTTCAAAGGTTATAACACCCGAGGAATATTGGTCACAGTTTCCTAAAATTCAGTATCATATGGATGAGCCGTTGGCGGATCCTGCAGCGATAGCGCTCTACTTTGTAAGCAAACTTGCCGCAGAGCATGTAAAGGTTGTAATGTCGGGTGAGGGCGCCGATGAGCTTTTTGGTGGGTACCGCATTTACAGCGAACCGATAACCCTTACCTTGTATGATAGGCTACCCTTTGCAATAAGACGCGCAGTTTCAAAAGTGTGTGAATATTCGCCCAAGATTCGAGGCATAAACTATCTTTATCGCAGAGGAAAAACTGTGGAAGAACGCTATATAGGTAACGCGAATATCTTTTCAAAAAAAGAGCGCGATAAAATCTTAAAAAGTGATATTGCAAAAAACGTACCGCAGCCAAAGCTCTTGTGCGACAGGTTTTATGATGAGGTGGCAAACAAAGACGATGTTACCAAAATGCAATACCTTGATATAAATATGTGGCTTATGGGTGATATTTTGCTTAAGGCCGACAAAACGAGTATGGCAAATTCATTGGAGCTTCGTGTTCCTTTCCTTGATAAAAAAGTTTTGGAATTAGCGCTTACCCTACCGCTTGATTGTAGAGTGAATACCGTTAGCACAAAACTTGCCTTGCGAAAAGCGGCGCAAAAAACCTTGCCGAGTGTCACAGCGCAAAAAGACAAATTGGGTTTTCCTGTACCTATACGCGAGTGGATTTGTCAGGATGAATATTATAATACAGTAAAAGCCGAGTTTACCGGTGAGGTGGCGCAAAAATATTTTAATACCGAACAGCTTATAAAAATGCTTGATACACATAAATCAGGCAAGTATGATTTAAGCCGAAAAATATGGACGGTATACACCTTTTTAGTTTGGTATAAACAATATTTTTAATAAATTTGAAAGGGGATTTTTAAAAATGAAATGTAGCAGATGCGGTTTTGAAGCACAGGAGGATTTTAACTTTTGTCCTGTGTGCAGTGAGCCTCAAGCACCCATAGAGTCCGTAAGTATTAACCCTGCGGCAGATCGGGTAATGCCTGCTGTAAAAGACGGTATGTTTTTGACGGTTTGTATTTTAATGTCGGTGTACTGTGTGCTGTCGTTGGCTATTGGGACAATACCGATTATTCAAATTTTAGCAACAATCTTTTTGTGGCTTACCTTTGCAGAAGGCGGAAAAGGCTTTGTGAGTGAAAATCACCTGCGCAGTGTAAGCGGCACGATTTATGCGGGATACATTATCAACAATGTTGCTTTTGGAATAATTGCAGTTTGCGGTGTAATAGTTGGCGCGGCCTTATCGTTGGTAGCGGGTACTACCGAGTTTGACGAGCTAATGTCAGAGATTTTATCTGCAGCCAATATAAGCCTTGCCGATATAGATTTGGCCACTACGCTTTTGGCAATGGGCGGATGGTTTATAGGCGGTATATTCATATTTATAGCAGCAATTGGTTTGGTTATAAACATTTTGGGTATGCGAAAGATACACCGTTTTATAAAATCGGTGTATCAGAGTGTTATGTACTGCGCAGCTAATTTTGAAAATTCAAACGGCGCTAAAAATTGGCTTATGTTCTTTGGTGTATGCATAGCAATTACAGCCGTAAGCTCTTTCACAGCAGCAAATTATATAGCGGCAATAGCAAACGGATGTATGGCTGCAGCACAAATAATAGGCTCGCTGTTAATTAAAAAGCATATTACATCAACACAAAATCACATATAATGACAAAAAGCACAGCGAATTTACATTTCGCTGTGCTTTAATAAAAAAATAATTTAAATTTTGTATAAAAAACACTTGCAATATAATAATTTATATAGTATAATGTTTTAGCAATAGAAAAAGTGCACATATCGCGGAGTAGAGCAGTTGGTAGCTCGTCGGGCTCATAACCCGGAGGTCGTTGGTTCAAGTCCTTCCTCCGCAACCATATTGTAGCACCGAAAAAGATATCGGTGCGAAAAACCCCGAAACCACAACGGTTTCGGGGTTTTGTTATGCCATTTTTCAAGGTGGAATTCAAAGGATATCATTTCCCCAAAACGACCTTCGGGGAGGATTTGAACTAAATACCTAAGCTTTTAGGGGCAATTTTTGCGATTATTCTTCGCAGAGTCTGCCTTTTTGTTTTTAGAATTGTTAAATGTTTATGTTTTTTCTACTTTGTACTGATTGCTCACTCATCAGAGGATGCTATTTTTCCTAACAAAAAGCGACACTTTTCGTAATACCATTGTGTTCTCTGTAAAATTATGTTATAATATTTATATAGTAAGATATTGGTTGGCTACCGTCTTTTCATAAGGAGTGTTAGTATGAAAAATAACATTATAGGGTCATTTATTAAAAACACAAAAAATACTCAATTAGGGATGCGATGGCTACGCTTTCATACACTTTGTCGCCTACCAGTTATTGGTATTCTATATACGGCAGCAGCAATTGCTCCCTTCTTTAATCAGCAAGAAATATCGTTTATCACCATACTGTGCTATGCACTAAATGGTATTCTCTGCTTAGTTGCATTATTTCCTACATTGCGTTTACGTCCTTTTGCATATCCTTTAAGCATTGCTGTTTCTATCGGAATGGCAATCTATGGGTTAGTGTCATTAAGCATACCGATAGTGGCTCTTGAAATGATTGAAATCTACTATTTTGTAAAGCGAAAGAGTGTGTTTTGTTATAAAAAATAGAGGTTACCCAAGGTTTGCTTGTACTGGATGGTATTGAATAAACAATAATGGTAGTGCAGTAGTGATGCTAACTGACACGAAACATCTAACAACAATGCAGTTCCTGCTGGAGGTAAAACATAATGGTGTATCACAAGAATCCCGTAGAGGAAAGTTTTATAATTTGGCTTTCGCTTAACCCAGAGAGCTTTCACCATCTTGATATGAATAGATTTTATATGTTTGTTCATTCTGTAATTCGGTACAAAGCTAAAAGCTGGCAACATTATAAAAAATTCAAGACGGAAATTTTGCGACATAAACCAAATTTCAAAGAAGAAAATATAGAATATTTTTTTAATATCATGAGCTATATGATCGCATTTTCGAAATCTTCATACTGTCCTTTGTATGAAGCAGATGAATATAGCAAAGTGACAGTAAAGAAAGTAGTTAATGGGGAAATCGTTGTTGAAGATTAAATCAACTGCGATGGGATTTACTGCTATTAAGCGATTTTCATAAGATTAAAAGATATCTTTTTCGGCTGCTATTTTTTGGTTGCATCCAAGCCGAAGGCTTGGTATATCATCACACGAAGTGTGCATTTATGTCGGCTTGATGATATACAAAGCGTTCCGCTTTGATGATATGCAATTCCTCGCGGAATTGGTGATATACAACGGCAAGCCGTTAATTTATCTCCGCTTTTATGCTATGGTTGTGCTACAATAGGGACAAATAATTATTTATCCTTGCCTTTTCCATCAAATTTGTAAGGCAAGGCAGGAATAGCCATCATACTTTTGTTAAGTTTACCGCTTTAAAACAAGGTTTTTAACGGCAGTTTCTTTGGTATGATTTTCAATTAGTCAGTATGATTTTTGTCATACCTTAAATTTACTAAGTTTATTTTAAACAAAAAGCGAAAAACAGACCTTAAAACAGAGCTTTTTCTGTTTTAAGGTCTGTTTTTATTGAATTTATTAAATCTAAAAATTTTTTAAAAATATTTTTAACTATGACACTAGTTGTCAGGGTTGAATTTTAAAATGTGCTTGCAGCTGCAAGAAATCGGGACGCTGGTTTCAAAAAATAGTTACATTTTAATCAAAAAAATAAAATTATAGGAGGTAAATAAAATGCGTACTATTTTCGGTGTTAGTTCAGCTACACCTATCAATAAAAAGCTGAAGAATGGTTATACAATGTATGACTGGGTAAAAAGACAAAAATGCTTTCCTGCCTTTTGTATGAGAACACTCGCAGGGGACAATAAAATCACTGCTGATGAAATTGAGTTCTTGAAGAGTAAGGATTGCAAAATCGGTTTGGTTATTCGTGACCTTACCGAAGCTAAGGTTTCAGGCGTAAATGGTACAGAGGATGCGCTCAAGGCAGTAGAAGCCGCAAAAGAACTGGGCATTCCTCAAAATGCAGGTATTGCTCTTTTTGCAGAAATTAAGCCTGATTGGAGTTTAAACCATAACTGGATGATTTCATTTGCACAAGTTATTTCAGAAAACGGTTATGTCCCCGGCTTTATTGGTAATACCGATTCCTCAAAGAACTTTAACTTTGACCGTCAGTGCAGTCACTTTGTACAGGCAACAAAGGATGTAAATTACTTTGGTGCACTCTTTATGGCAACTGAGCCTAAGCTTGATACAATGCCCGAAGAATGGACACCTTATTGCCCGTCTGCATTAGAACCTGAGGATATTTTTCTTTGGTCTTGCGGTACTACTACCTTTGATTTTACAAGTGTAGAAGACGTATATGCTAAGGACGAAAAAGTTCTTGAAAATATGTGGTAAAGGAGGTATAATAAAAATGAACAAGAAACAGTATAATAATGTTATAGAAAATACATTAAAACACGAACAGACTGACGATCCACTCAGCACTGCAAGAGCTATATTTGATAATATGGGTGTTGCATTACCTCAGGGTGATATGAAAACTGTTTACGAAACCATTAAAACCAATAACTATATGGGTTGGAAATCTTGCACAATGCAGGAGGCACAAGCCGCTGCAGATAAGGGCACAGCCGCAATTGGTATCAGCGAAGACAGAATTGTTGTTCTTTCCGCAAATGATGAAGAACAGCCCGTAACACAAACCGCATCGGTGATGACGCTTGACGAAAACACTTCTGCATTTGCCGTTGAAGGTATGCGGTATTATTCGTATGGTTACGGTACGACTAATTATAATCCATTGTATTTTTCAAATAGCAATTTGAATGTCAATGTTGGTTGGACTGGATACAACACATTATATGGTGCTAGCACATCTACAGTGTATTGGACTACGAGCAACCCCAATATTATGAAAGTGGATTACTATTCAGGACATTTACAAGCAGTTGGCGTTGGCTCGGCTTGGATAACAGCCACAACATCTAATGGATATAGTGCAGACTTCTATGTTCAAGTTGAAAAACTTGTTAAATATGTAACTGTAGAGAAAACAATTGTTAGGGATTTGTTATTTGGAGAAAATGGTCTTCCTGGAATTTCCGTCCAATCTTACCCTGTGCTCTTAAGATTGTTTTATAATATAACAAAAATAGATAATAATAGGGTATTTTTGGAGTCTGTTTCTGCATTTACAAAATATGATAGAAGTGTGCTTATATTTGGCGTGGAAGCTCCAAGCATAGGAATTGCTAGTATTTCAATTGGAAATACATCACTAAATTTACAAGAAAATAATGTTTTGGCATCTCCAGATTGGATTTATGATGCTAAAATATCTAATGTGAATCAATGGGTAACTTTGGGAACCGAACTTTCTACTAAAGCTACATTAATGTGCCATAGTACAATTAATCCTTATGCTGAAGTAAATGCCGAAACACATGTAAGCATTTAATTTTTTGAACTCGGGAGGTAGGTTACATGAAAAGAATTTCAATAATAGTTATAGTAGCAATTGTATGCTCACTATTGTCGGTCTTAATTATTAAAAATATAAACCATAAAACTCACGAAACATCGTACGAATTTACTAAAGAGCAAATCGAAAATAGAATTTTAATTAATGAAAT
>JAZUNP010000068.1:0-20763 GCA_045604215.1 Acutalibacteraceae bacterium | reverse complement strand
GGTCGTACACTCCACCCGGACAACATGGCAGCAGGCCCTGCTTCTTACGGCATGACCGATACAATGGGTCGTATGCACTCCGACGCTCAGTTTGCAGGTTCATCTTCAGTTCCTGCTCACGTTGAGATGATGGGTCTTATTGGTGCAGGTAACAACCCAATGGTTGGTATGACAGTTGCATGTGCTGTTGCAGTTAACGAAGCGCTTAACAAATAATCATAGATTATTTGTAATGAAATTTGGCCTTTCAGGCAAATGAAATTCACACTGTGAATGAAATGCCAAAGCATGAAATGTGCTGCATAAAAAGACACTGCTTGTAATTTAAAGCAGTGTCTTTATCTATTTATTTAATTGTGCATTATTTTTTAAGTTTGTTATCAACAACGTCAGCTAAGATGCCTTCGAACTGTTCCATTGGTATTGCACCGAGGTCTTCGCCTGAACGGTGACGAACTGATACAGTTTTGTTTTCAATATCCTTATCGCCCAAAATAATCATATATGGCACTTTTTCAAGCTGTGCATTTCTGATTTTATATTTGAGTGTGTTTTGGCTATCGTCAACGTTTACGCGATATTTTTTAGCCGAAAGGCGCGCGCGAATTTCATTTGCATAGTCATTTGCGCGGTCGGTAATGGTAAGAATACGTACCTGCTCGGGTGACATCCAAGTAGGAAGTGCGCCCGCATATTTTTCAATTAAGTATGCTAGTGTACGCTCATAACAGCCAAGGCTTGTGCGGTGAATAATGTATGGCAACTTCTTTTGACCGTCAGCATCGGTGTAGTACATACCGAATTTTTCAGCCAAGAGCATATCAATCTGTATGGTAACGATGGTGTCCTCTTTGCCAAAAACGTTTTTGTACTGAATGTCAAGCTTTGGTCCGTAGAATGCGGCCTCGTCAATACCGATTTCGTAATTAACACCCAAATGCTCAAGTATCTTTGCCATAGTGTCCTGCGCGGCATTCCACTGCTGGGCAGTGCCCTCGTACTTGTCGGTGTTGTTCGGGTCCCACTGTGAGAAACGGAAGGTGCAGTCTTCCAAGAGGCCTACTGTTTCAAGGAAGTATTTAGAAAGGCTTAAGCAATCGGCAAATTCTTGTTCTAATTGGTCGGGACGAAGCACCAAGTGACCCTCGGAAATTGTGAACTGACGAACACGAATAAGACCGTGCATTTCGCCCGAATCTTCATTTCTAAAGAGTGTTGAGGTCTCGCCCAAGCGCATTGGCAAATCACGGTAGCTACGAGCCCCGTTGAGATATACTTGATATTGGAACGGACAGGTCATAGGACGCATTGCCAAGCATTCTTTTTCCTCGTCAAACGGGTCACCCAAAACGAACATACCGTCAAGATAGTGGTCCCAGTGGCCTGAAATACGGTAAAGGTCACGCTTTGCCATAAGAGGAGTTTTTGTAAGCAAGTAGCCGTGCTCTTGTTCAACGTCCTCAACCCAACGCTGTAAAAGCTGAATTACGCGAGAGCCCTTTGGTAAAAGAATGGGAAGTCCTTGACCGATTGAGTCAACGGTTGTAAAGAAGTTGAGTTCACGACCTAATTTGTTGTGGTCGCGGCGTTCAGCCTCTTCGACCATCTTTAAGTATGCATCAAGCTCATCCTGTGTTTTAAACGCTGTACCGTAAATACGGGTGAGCATCTTGTTGTTTTTGTCATTTTTCCAGTAAGCGCCTGATTGACCAGTGATTTTAAATGCCTTGAGCGCCTTGGTGTAGCAAAGGTGGGGACCTGTGCACATATCCACATAGTCGCCTTGTTTAAAAAAACTGATTTCGGCATCTTCGGCGAGGTCGGCAATATGCTCAACCTTGTACTTTTCACCTAATTCCTGCATGTGTGCCACAGCTTCTTGGCGTGACATAACGTAAGGACGAATAGGCAAATTTTCTTTTGTAATTTTTTTCATTTCTGCCTCAATAGCCGCTAAGTCCTCGTCTGTAAGCTTGGTGTCACCGAGGTCAATGTCGTAGTAAAAGCCCTTTTCGGTTGCAGGACCGTAACCGAAATCGGCATGGGGATAAAGGCGCTTTACTGCCTGCGCCATAATGTGCGCCGCTGAATGACGTAAAACCTCTAATTCTTGGGAAGACTCGGCTTCCTGAACTGTACCGTCTTTGTAAATGATTTTCATATTGTATTATCCTTTCGCATAATATTTAAAAAATAAAAAACTCCGCCGCCTGTAAAAACAGGGACGAAGTGTAAAATACTCTCCGTGGTTCCACCCACATTCCGCCTTAAAAAAGCAGCACTTTTAACGCTTTAACGCAGCGGCTACGGCTATGGTTGCTACCCCACAGCGCTCAAAGGTGGTGTTCGCCTATGCTGTTTCTTATGACCGTTTCAGCCTGTGCAGTCATTTCTCTTTCAAGAAAACCTAACAAGGTTACTGTCCTTATCAACGCTTTACACTAATATATAATACCCATTTGAGCATATTTTGTCAAGGAAAATGCGGTTATTTTGCAAAAAATTACTAAAAACACAAAATTTTTTATTGACTACTAAAAAAAATAGTAGTATTCTAATGTATATTATTTTTTACATAATTGTATGGAGGTACATAAAATGTTTAAATCAGAATATTTGAACCGAGTTTATGCCGATACCGAAAAGCGTAACGGCAACGAGCCTGAGTTTTTACAGGCAGTTCGTGACGTACTTGAGTCACTCGAGCCTGTAGTAGCACAGGATTCAAAATTTGAAAAGCACGGTGTAGTTGAGCGTATGGTAGAGCCAGAGCGTATGATTACATTCCGCGTATCTTGGGTAGACGATAACGGCACTGTTCAGGTTAACCGCGGTTTCCGTGTACAGTTTAACTCGGCTATAGGTCCTTACAAGGGCGGTCTTCGTTTCCACCCATCAGTAAATGCTTCAATTATGAAGTTCCTCGGTTTCGAACAAACCTTTAAAAACAGTCTTACAGGTCTTCCTATGGGCGGCGGTAAGGGCGGCTCAGACTTTGACCCACGCGGCCGTTCAGACGGTGAAATTATGAGATTTTGTCAGAGCTTTATGACCGAGCTTGCAAAGCACATCGGTGCTGATACCGACGTGCCCGCAGGTGATATCGGTGTAGGCGCTCGCGAGGTGGGCTACCTTTACGGTCAGTACAAGCGTCTTCGCAACGAGTTTACAGGCGTTCTTACAGGTAAGGGTCGTTCATTCGGCGGCTCACTTATCCGTCCCGAAGCTACAGGCTTTGGCGCTGTTTACTACGTACAAGAAATGCTCAAAACCTTCGGTGAAGAGGTTAAGGGCAAGACCTTTGCAATCTCGGGCTTCGGTAACGTTGCTTGGGGTACTGCTATGAAGGTTGCCGAGCTTGGTGGTAAGGTTGTTACCATTTCAGGTCCTGACGGTTATGTTTATGACGCTGACGGCGTTGTAACAGAAGAAAAACTTAACTTTATGCTCGAGATGCGCGCATCAGGTCGTGACAAGGTTCAAGACTATGCTGACAAGTTTGGTGTTCCATTCTTTGCAGGCAAGCGTCCTTGGGAGCAAAAGGTTGACGTTGTTATGCCTTGCGCTACTCAGAACGAGGTTGGCGAGGAAGATGCTAAAAATATCGTAGCTAATGGTGTTAAGTACTATGCCGAGGTTGCTAATATGCCTTCTACCGATGAGGCTATCAAGGTTCTTAAAGCAGCTGGCGTAGTTATCGCGCCTTCAAAGGCAGTAAACGCTGGTGGCGTTGCAGTATCAGGTCTTGAAATGAGCCAGAACTCAATGCGTTACAGCTGGACTGCTGAAGAGGTTGACGCTAAGCTTCATCAGATTATGGCTGACATCTACAAAAATTCTTGGGATGCTGCTAAGAAGTACGGTATGGAAGGTGACCTCATTGCAGGCGCAAACATTGCAGGCTTTGAAAAGGTTGCAGACGCTATGATTGCACAGGGCGTTGCGTACTAATTCACAATTCATAATGCACAATTAACCCCACTGCTCAATTGAGTAGTGGGGGTTTGTCATATGCGCTCAAAAATATATTTACCCATAAATTCAATAAGAGTGTCTTTGTCGTGTGGATTTACTGGTAAGCGTAAATTGCTCATCATATGTTGCCCGTTCATATATTTTACTATGAAACCGACATCCATATTTTTTACTGCATCTATTCCAAATGTATCAAAAAGCTCTATGCCATCACTATTTAAACATAACAAGAGAAGCAATTTCTAATTATGAAAACCGAAGGCGTAATCTTGATTTAGAAACATTAGTGACATTTTCAAATTATTTTAAAAAGTCTATTGATTATTTAATAACTGGAAAAGAATTTTCAAAATAAATCTTTTGTAGTTGATATATATCACAAAGCAAAGCCACTGCTTGCGAGCAGGGGCTTATTTAATCACAAAATCAAGTATTCGTATAGTATCTTGATTTATTTCAATCGCCTTTTTGTATTCGCCGTAGGCGACTTGTATGGTGTTTTCGTATGCAGAGGAAATACCAATCCAACCAAGGCTTATACAAAGCATAATCACAAGCGTTATATATAGCGTTCTAAAATATGTTTTTGTTTGTCGTTTCATTTTTTATTCCTTTACAATGTATTTAAAAGATTTATGAGTGCGGTTGACAATAACTCTGCCGAGTATTTGGCTTCCTCAAGTGTGTTGCCGTCGGTGCCGATTTCTATCAGCATTGAGCCTGTTGTAAGGCTTTCGTTATAATTTTTTGGCATAAAGTGTATCGACCGCGCAAGAGAGGGATACATAACCTCCATTGTTTGTTGGAGTTTTGTTGCAAGTTTTAGATTTTCTTTCCAATTGGGAAAATTTTTAACGCTTCCGCTTTGCGAGCCCATAACCAGCATTATTTGAGCGGCTTTTTTACCGTCAATTTCGGTAGTTACCTTTACCTTGTCGGTGTCGTTTGCGGCTATTGCATCACGGTGCAGGTCAATTACAATCTTAATGCTTGGATATTTTTGCGTGTACCTGCTAATAGTATCAGCCGCTCGTGAATAGCTTTCGCTATATGAAGGATTGTCGTGCTGGGTTGTGTCGTGCAGTGTTACAATCCCTGCCTCGTTTAGTTTGTCGGCAATTATTTTGCCCAAAGCGACCATATTATATGCATTATCTGTAGTACGTGATGCATCGTTTTCGGTATAATAGCTTTCGTTGTGTCGCAAATAGCTTTCGGTTGCGTGTGTGTGCAAAATAAGCACCTGTGGTTCACTGGTTTTTTCTATTTTGAAACCAATATCACCGTTTACAAAATCCTTTAAATTTATGTCAAGGTCGGTGTTGTTTTTTAAATAAACGTTGTTGTAAGAGGTGTTTGCAGTGTAGGGGGAAATAAATTTTTCCACAACCTTGCCCTGTACCGTGCCACTTGCAGATACCGCAACCGAGGCGGTAGGGTCGGTGACAGTAGAACTTGTATCGCTTTGTGGCGATGTACTTTGAGAATTTGTGTTTTTGAATTCAGCATTAGCGGTTGATAAGGTATTATCTACATTTACAGGCGACATTGTTTGTATAACAATATCATTCTTTGAGTAACTTAATCCCTTTATACTCGTATACGTTAAAAACAGCGCTACAATCAGTGCTGATGCGCAAAAGCGTATTATAGCGCCACGATTACTCATTTTAAATCACCGTCCATTTAAAAATTTATGTGTACGGTATTTGGTTTATGTCAAACTTTCGATTATATCTTCATCAATTTCAGGCTGTAAAAACATATTTATTGCGTGGGAAAGTATATCTGCCGCCTTTTCAACAAGTAGGTCGATTTCCTTTGGCGTTACCATCATATTTTCCTGTGAATTAAAAAAAGAATTAGCATCAATAACCGTGGGAACACCTACCGCTATTACGGGAACACCGACGGTATCCTCACTTAAAGTCTTACGCGCGTTGTTTACACCTGAACCTGCACATATACCACTGTTTGAAATTTGTATTGTGCGGCATAACCGTTCGGGTTCCCGACAGGCGAGGGCATCGACTGCTATGATAATATCGGGTTTAATTTTTGTGGTTGCGGCGGTGACAAGGTCGTAGCTTTCAATTCCTGTTTTGCCGAGTACGTTAGGAGTAATACAGCAAACGCTTTTTAAATTTTGCAGTCCTAAATCTCGCTTTAATTTGTCACTTAAATGTCGGGTGGCGAGCACTCGATCCGCCACAAAGGGACCAAGAGCGTCGGGAGTTATATCGGTGTTACCAAGCCCTACGACAAGAGCTTGATTTATGGGCTTTTTTGTAACCGTTTCGAGTGATTTAAAGGTAACTTTTATTATATCGGCTGTGTCACATACAAAGTCAAGACGAGGGAACGACACGGTACAGTAGGTGCCTTTGGGTTTGCCGATAATTTTTGCGGCAATATCACTTGTTATTTGTACGGTAGAAAAAGTTATGTTTTCAAGCTGTTCTTCGTGTGCTTGCATACCTGTAAGATTATCATGCTTTTCGGATTTGATTTCAGTAATAAGATCGGTTCTAATGCTCATAAAATCACCGTATATTATTTTTGCCGCAAATCATAAATTTATTTAAAATTTGTGGAATTTACCATTTGTATTTTTTAATGTGTTAGTTGACTTTATAAAATTTTTGCTGTAGAATAGATAAGCAGTAGGGACTGCAACCGTCAAGGCGGTTTGCAGTCTTTTTTACGAAATTTTACGGAGTGATAGCATGAAAAGATTTGAAACTGTTATAATCGGCGGTGGAATAGGCGGTCTTATGGCGGCTTATCGTTTACACAAGAATTGTCCTCAAATGACGATTGCGATAACCGAACGAGGTAACGAGCTTGAAAAACGTAATTGTCCTGCGGGTAAGAACAGCACTTGTGTACATTGTAATATTTGCAGTATTACAAGCGGTTTTGCAGGTGCGGGCGCCTTTAGCGACGGTAAATTTAATCTTGGTACCGCATACGGCGGAACCTTGGGCGAAGAGCTTGGTGACGATGTTGCAAACCTTTATATAGACGAGGTTGACAAAATACTTAACGAGTATTGCACCTCGGGTGTTCCACAGGTGTTTAAATCTAATGACGAATTGCGCCTTAAATGTATTCAAAACAATCTTTGCCTTTTGGATATGAATGTAAAGCATCTTGGGACCGACAATAACTATTTGACAATGCAAAATCTTATAAGGGCTATCAGCAAATCGGGTACCGAGCTTTTCCACTTTTATGACTGTACAAGCGTTACAAAGCAAGACGGCGTATATTTGGTCAACTTTGCAAACGGTGAAAGTTTCGAGGCAACAAATATTATAATTGCAACAGGCCGTTCAGGCGCTAACTTTGTGTCTGATTTCTGCAAGGCTAATAATGTGAAAATGCATTCAAATCACATAGATATCGGCGTTCGCGTTGAAATGAAGGACCTTATATGGCGTGAGTTTTCGTCCAAAATTTACGAGCCGAAAATTCTTTATAAAACCAAGACATTTGAGGACCGTTGCCGTATGTTCTGCTTTAATCAGGGCGGTCTTGTGTCAGCCGAAAATAATCACGGTATTATCACCGCAAACGGTCATTCCTACGCTCAAGCGGAAAAGAAAACCGACAACTGCAACTTTGCAATTCTTTCGAGTATTCGTTTTACCGAACCGTTTAACCAACCAACAGAATATGCCGAAAATATATCCCGTCTCGCAAATATGATAGGCAACGGTAATGTTTTGGTGCAACGTTTTGGCGACCTTATCCGAGGTAGACGCACAAACGAACACCGTTTGGCGCAAAATACCGTTACGCCGACACTTAAAGCTACTGCGGGGGACATTTCACTGGTGCTTCCACACCGAATACTCACTAATATAATTGAAACAATCTATGCGCTTGACAAGGTAGCGCCTGGTACTGCCAATGACGACACACTGCTTTACGGATGCGAGAGCAAGTATTACTCAATCCGTCCCGAGTTTAAAAACAAAAAATTTGAACTTATAGACAATGTTTATATCATTGGTGACGGCTCGGGTATTTGTCGGGGTCTCTCTCAGTCGGGTGCTATGGGAATTTATGTTGCAGATTGTATAAGTGGGAATATATAATTTTGTGTAAAAATCACGACATTTTGTGACAAAATTTATTGACAAATACACTCTGTTGTGTTAGGATATTTTTAACAAAACCAAATTAAAGGGAGTTGATTTTAAATGCTTACTCTACAGGAAAAGATACTGCGCGAAGGCACGGTGCTTGAGGGTAATGTGCTTAAAGTCGGCTCTTTTTTAAATCAGCAGCTTGATGTTGATTTTCTTGTAGAAATGGGCAAGGAAATTGACCGCATTTACAAAAACGACGGTGTTACAAAGTTACTTACTGTTGAGGCTTCGGGTATTGCTGTGGCAGTGGCTGCAGGTACTGTTATGCATCTGCCTGTAGTTTTTGCCAAAAAGAACAAAAGCGCCAATGTTACTGGTTATGTTTACAGGGCAAATGTTCATTCATATACACATAATAAGGATTATGACATTGTAGTATCACGTGAGTATTTAAATGCTGATGATAAAATAGTAATTATAGACGATTTTCTTGCAAACGGTAAAGCACTTGAAGGTCTTATAGACATAGTTAACCAATCGGGTGCTGCAGTTGTTGGTTGCACTTGTGCTATTGAAAAGGGTTTTCAAGGCGGTGGTGACCGACTGCGTCAGCAGGGCATCAGGGTAGAAAGCCTTGCTGTAATAGACGAAATGAGTCCGAATGGCATAGTATTTCGCAAGTAATCAGTTTTGTATGTAATAAAAATTTACATAAAAATTAAAAAAAGAGGAGATCTTGAAAATGAAAAAGATTATTGCACTTCTTTTGGCTGTAGCAATGCTTTTCTGCTTTGCAGGCTGCGGTACAAAAGACACAAACTCTGATGCAGGTGCTAAGAGTGATTTGAAGGTTGGTTTTATCTTCCTTCATGACGAGCAGTCAACCTATGACAAAAACTTTATGGATGCCGCAAAGGCTGCTTGTGAGGCTATGAACGTTGAGTATGCTCAGAAAACTCAGATTCCTGAGTCTAAGGCTTGCTATGATGCAGCTGTAGAGCTTATCGAAACTGATGGTTGTGACATCATTTTTGCTGACTCTTTCGGTCACGAATCATTCCTTATTGACGCTGCTAAAAAGTATCCCGATGTACAGTTCTGTCACGCAACAGGTACACAGGCTCACACCGCAGGTGTTGCAAACTTCCACAATGCGTTTGCTTCTATCTATGAAGGCCGTTATCTTGCAGGTGTTGCTGCAGGTCTCAAGCTCAATGAGATGATTGACAAGGGCGAAATCACTGCTGACAAGGCTAAAATGGGTTATGTTGGTGCGTTTACCTTTGCTGAAGTTATGTCAGGTTACACATCATTCTATCTTGGCGCAAAATCTGTATGCCCAACCGTAACAATGGACGTTAAGTTTACAGGTTCTTGGTACGATGAGCAGAAAGAAAAAGAAGCTGCTAACGCTCTTATCAGCGGCGGTTGCGTTCTTATCAGCCAACACGCTGACTCAATGGGCGCTCCTACAGCTTGTGAGACAGCAGGTGTTCCTAACGTTTCTTACAACGGCTCAACTGTAGCTGCTTGTCCAAATACATTTATCGTTTCTTCAAGAATTGATTGGACACCATACTTCAAGTACATGATTGAACAGGTTGAGAAGGGCGAAGCTATCGCTGCTGACTGGACAGGTACTATTGAAACAGGTTCTGTTGTTCTTACAGACGTTAATGAAAAGGCTGCTGCTGAAGGCACAGTTGAAAAACTTGCTGATGTAAAGGCTAAATTGCTTGACGGTTCTATTAATGTCTTTGATACTGCTAATTGGACTGTAGACGGCAAAAAGCTTGATAGCTACCAGGCAGACGTTGATACAGACGAAGCATTTGAAAAGGATACTGAAGTTATCGAAAACGGCGTATTCTATGAATCAAAGCATCGTTCAGCTCCTTACTTTGATGTAAGAATTGACGGTATCACACTTCTTGACGAAGCTTATTAATTAATATTTTCGGTTTAAGGCGGGGGAAACTCCCTCGCCTTAAACTAATTTTGAAGAAAGTGCTATAAAAAGCGATAACACTTTCTTGAAAATTATTTGAACGGAGGTTTAAAGTGGACAGACAACCTGCAATAGAACTAAAAAATATAACAAAGTGTTTTGGCAAGGTGGTTGCTAACCAAAATGTTAATTTAACGGCGTACCGTGGTGAAATCCTTTCTATTTTGGGTGAAAACGGTAGCGGCAAAACTACCCTTATGAATATGATTTCGGGTATTTATTTCCCTGACGAGGGACAAATTTTTATTGATGAAAAAGAGGCTGTTATCACTTCGCCAAAGGATGCCTTCCAATATAAAATCGGTATGATTCATCAACACTTTAAACTTGTTGATGTGTTTTCTGCTGCTGAAAATATTGTTCTTGGGTTAGATGATGGAAGGTATGATTTAAAGGCATCTACCGAGCAGATTAAAAAAATAAGTGAGCAATACGGCTTTGAGCTTGAGCCCGATAAAAAGATTTACACTATGTCTGTATCAGAGAAACAGACAGTAGAAATTATAAAGGTGCTTTACCGTGGCGCTGACATATTAATTTTGGACGAGCCTACCGCAGTGCTTACTCCACAGGAAACCGAAAAGTTATTTAATGTGTTGCGCCGTATGCGCGACGACGGTAAGTGTATCATTATCATAACCCATAAATTGCACGAGGTTTTGTCGCTTTCAGACCGCGTTTCAGTATTGCGTAAGGGTGAATATGTAGGTACTGTAAATACAAGTGAAACAAGTGAAACTCAACTTACCGAAATGATGGTGGGCAAAAAGGTTGAGCTTAACATACAGCGCAACGAGCCACACGATACTGTAGACCGATTGGTTGTAAAGGATATTTCGTGTATTGACCGTATGGGTAATACTGTGCTTGATAATATTTCGTTCACTGCAAAAGCGGGTGAAATACTCGGAATAGCGGGTATAGCAGGTAGCGGTCAGCGTGAATTGTTGGAATCTATTGCAGGATTACAGCATCTATCGTCAGGTCAAATTTTATACTACAATCCCAAAACCGACGATATTGAAAATTTGCGTGATAGAACTCCTATGCAGATTAGAAATATGGGTGTCCGTTTGTCCTTTGTGCCCGAGGACCGACTCGGTATGGGACTTGTTGGTAATATGGACATCGTTGACAATATGATGCTTCGTAGTTATACCAGGGGTAAATCAATATTCTTAAAACGCAAAAAACCGAAGGATTTGGCTCTTAAAATAATTCAAGATTTGGACGTAGTTACACCCTCTGCGGCAACACCTGTACGCAGACTTTCGGGTGGTAATGTTCAAAAGGTGCTTGTAGGACGCGAGATTGCATCTTCACCTACAGTGCTTATGGTGGCATACCCCGTTCGCGGTTTGGATATAAACTCGTCTTATATGATCTACAACCTTTTGAATGAGCAAAAAGAAAAGGGCGTAGCGGTTATTTTTGTCGGCGAGGATTTGGACGTGCTGATTGAGTTGTGTGACAGAATTATGGTTATAGGCTCGGGTCGTATAACAGGTACCGTTGACGGAAGAAATACCACAAAGGAAGAAATAGGTCTTCTTATGACAAAATCAAAACAGGAGGAGAGCCAAAATGACTAATAAGGCAGTAAAAACACATCGTGAGCCGCTTTTTCACGTTGTTAAGCGTGATGACTTGCCTTGGTGGAATGCGTGGCTTGTTCGCGTTGGAACAATTATAGTTGCATTTTTGATTGTGGGCTTTCTTTCTATGACCGTCAGTGAAAAAAGTTTTGGCGAAACCTACCAAATTATGTTTTCGGGTGTGTTTGGCAGACTGTTTGAGGGACGTACCACAATGCTGTGGAAATACCTACAGGAAATTGCGATTTTGTTAAGCCTTGCATTAGCACTTACCCCCGCATTTAAAATGAAATTTTGGAACTGCGGTGCAGAAGGACAAGCGCTTATCGGCGGACTTGCTTCAATTATTTGTATGATAGAGTTAGGTCCTAAATTGCCATATCCCGTATTGATGCTTGTTATTTTGGTTACAAGTATTGTTTCGGGCGCAATTTGGGGTGTTATTCCTGCTATATTTAAGGCTTGGTTTAATACAAATGAAACCCTGTTTACACTTATGATGAATTATATTGCAACTCAGATTATTGCATATTACGTTTATATTAAGGGCGGGGGCTCGAATGTTATTAACCCTGTACAGTACGGTAATTTGCCAACAGTGGGAAACAACAATTATTTTGTCAATATTATGATTGTTGCACTCATTACCGTGCTTATGTATATTTACTTAAAGTACAGCAAACAAGGATATGAAATTTCGGTTGTGGGCGAAAGCCAAAATACAGCGAGATATATCGGTATAAATGTTAAAAAGGTTATAATTCGTACAATGGTGATCTCAGGCGCTTTGTGCGGTGTAACAGGTATGTTGTTAGTGTCGGGAACAGACCACAGTATCAACGTTAACAGTGTTGGCGGTCAGGGCTTTACCGCTATTCTTATGTCGTGGCTCGGTCAATTTAATCCGTTTATAATGGTTGTGATGACAGCTATTGTTGTTTTCCTTAGAATAGGTGTCGCAAAGGTTGCCGATACGGCGTTGCTTAATTCATCTTTCGCGGAAATTATGGTAGGACTTGTAATTTTGATGCTTGTAGGCTGCGAATTCTTTATCAATTATTCAATAAAATTCAAGCACAGCAAAAAGGAGGCACATGTATGATTGTTCAATTTATTTGTCGTGCAATACTTCTTGGTGTGCCGCTACTTTACGGCTCTACGGGTGAAATTATCACCGAAAAATCAGGTCATCTTAACCTTGGTATCCCAGGTATTATGTATGTTGGCGCTATAAGTGGTGTTGTTGGTTCATTCCTTTATGAAAATTCATGTGGAAACGATATTGCAAATATGAATCCTGCTTTAGCTGTATTGATACCGCTATTGTGTGCTATAGTGGGCGCTGTTTTGATGGGTTTGATTTACAGTTTTCTTACTGTTACACTTCACGCAAATCAAAACGTAACAGGTTTGGCGCTTACCACGTTGGGTATAGGTATAGGTAACTTTTTGGGCGCATCGCTTATTAACATTACCAAAAGTGAGCTTCCATCAATTGCCCTTACAAAAACAAGCTCGTTTTTCTCGGCTAAGTTGCCATTTGCGGATGATTTGGGTTGGTTTGGCGAGTTGCTCTTTTCACACGACTTTTTAACATACACAGCAATTATAATTGCTGTAATAACCTCGGTTGTGCTTAACCGTACACGCGTTGGACTTAATTTGCGTTCTGTTGGCGAAAATCCTGCAACTGCTGACGCTGCTGGTATAAATGTTACAAAATACAGATATGTTGCTACCTGTATCGGTAGCGCGATAGCAGGTCTTGGCGGTTTGCAATACGTTATGGCTTATGCCAGCGGCGTGTGGTCAAACAACGCTTTCGGTGATAGAGGCTGGATGGCAATAGCTCTTGTTATTTTTGCTCTTTGGAAGCCGTCAATTGCAATAGTAGGTTCTTTCGTGTTTGGTGCGCTTTGCAATGCCAACAACTATATTCAAGGTCTTGGAACCGAAACACAAGAGCTTTTCAAGATGTTACCATATGTGGTTACGATAATTGTGCTTATCATTACAAGTATGCGTAAAAAACGTGAGCATCAACCACCTGCCAGTTTGGGCCTTAATTATTTTAGGGAAGAGAGATAACGATGACGAGGAAGCACAATTCGTGTTGCTTCCTCGATAATTTTATTTACATATTTGTTTTTTTGTGTTATAATAAAAAAAATATGTGCAAAAGGTGGGTGTATATATGAATAATATATGTGATGTTATAATACCGATTTATAACGCCTATGATGCTACGGTTAATTGCATAGAATCGGTTATAAAAAATACAAATCTTAAAAAAGATAGACTTATATTAATAAACGATTGCAGTCCAGATGAGAGAATTAGTGTGCATATAAATGCTGTTAAAGCACAATATCCCGAACTTAATATTATTGTAATTGAAAATAAAAAAAACAAAGGATTCGTAGGGACTGTTAATGTAGGTATGCGTTATTCATCCAATGACGTTTTATTGCTTAACAGTGATACCATTGTTGGCAAAGAATGGCTAGACAAAATGAAGAGGTGTGCTTACAGTCAGCCAAAGGTTGCTACTGTTACCGCCATGTCTAATAACGCCACATTGGCATCAGTTCCTCAAGGACTTATGCGCAATGAAATACCCGAAGATATAACAATAGATGAATATAACGATATGCTTACAAAATGTGCGTATTGTGATTATCCGGAACTGCCTACAGCACATGGATTTTGTCTATACATTAGGCGCGAAGTGCTTGAAAAAATAGGTCTTTTTGATGAGGAAAGTTTTGGTAGAGGATATGGCGAAGAAAATGATTTTTCGTATCGTTGTCTTGATTACGGTTATAAAAATCTTTTGTGTGATGATGTAATTGTATATCATCTTGAAAGCCAATCTTTTTCAAAAGAGCGCAACAAGGTTTTAGAGGCGCATTTAAAAATTATTGAGGATAGATATCCAACGTATTACAACTATGTAGGGCATTGGTGTTCAATTTTTCCACTTGATTGTATATGTAAAAACATTGATTATAACCTTAATCTAAGAAAGAAAAAAAATATACTCGTTTTGATTCATGAATGGGATAATGTTATCGGCGGAACAACAATACATGTTAAGGATATTGTAAATGCGCTTTCGAATCATTTTAATTTTCATGTGCTTTTCCCAGGGGAAAATACATATGTTGTAGAATCATATTTTGGCGATAAGATTTCAAGAACAATTATACCAATAAATATTGCATCTTCAATGAAATACAATAGGTATAACCGTGAATATGGCAAAATGGTGGAAAATATCGTTAAGGCTTACGGTATTAGCTCGGTACATATTCATCATATGGTTAACCATTACTTTGATATTGGGGATGTTATACAAAAGTATAATCTAAATTCAATTATTACTTTGCACGATTTTTACTCGTTGTGTCCATCACATAATCTGCTTTATTGCAACGAGAAATATTGTATGGATATGGCAGAAAAAGATTGCTTAAATTGTCTCAAAACAACAGGGAGAGCATCAAATAACATAGTTAGTGAGTGGCAATTGGATTGGAACGAATTTCTTAAAAAATTTGATAGGATTGTTGTTCCGTCTGAAGATACAAAAACAAAAATTCAAGCAGTATATAATGATATTGAAATTACTGCCATTGAACATGGTGTTAACAGTAGTAAATCAGATTCTAAAGTAAAGATACAAGATAAATTAAGGGTTGCCTTTATTGGAGTTATTTGTATGCACAAAGGCGGCGAAATGATACGTTCGCTTATTAATAATGCTAACCCAAATATAGAATTTCACGCTTTTGGAAAGAGTGAATTTGAAGATTTGGAACACAGTACTCCTAACTATATTTTTCATGGCCCTTATCAAAGAGAAAATCTTGGTAATTTATTACGTGAAAATAATATCAATGTTATTTGTTTCTTGCAAATTTGGCCCGAAACATATTCTTATACAATAAATGAGGCTGTTTCAGCCGGTGTTCCAGTATTGTCACTTGATATAGGTGCCGGTGCAGAGCGAGTTAAAAAACACGGATTAGGTTGGATTATGCCTAAAGATTCTACCTGTGAAGATATTATAAATAAATTGGTTTCTATAAAGAATGACAAGAATGAATATATAGACGCATTAGAATCTGTTGAAAGATATGCATTTAAAACTGTAGAAGAAATGGCAAACGAATACAAAACAATTTACGATGTATCTAATAATGACTTTGAGGTTGATTATGATGCTTTAAAAGAAATTTTTAAAGAAGAAAAGAAACATTCAAATGTAGTTGTCATTAATTCTAATGCGCAGCTTACATTGGATGCAATACTAAGTTCGGCAAAGTGGCGTTTTGTTAGCAAAATCAGAGTACCTAAAATTATATCTAGACCGATAAAAAAGATATTAAGGGTTGTAAAAAAATTTTTGAAAGGGTAGAAATATGAAAATAGCAGCTGTTGTTGTTTTGTATAATCCTGATGACGATGTTCAAAAAAATATAGGGTCATATATTAATAGCGTTGATGTTGTTTACGCAGTTGATAATTCGTCAAATGATAATAGTGAAAAATTTTTAAACGATAAGATAATATATTTATCTAATAGTAGTAATATGGGAATAGCATATGCTCTTAATGTTGGAGCGAAAAAAGCGGTTGCAGATGGATACGAGTGGTTGTTAACAATGGACCAGGACAGTTGCTTTGATGATACTGGCGTTGATAAAATGAAATGTTTTCTCGAAGATAGCCAAAAAGGTAAAACTGAATATAATTATGATAAAATCGGTCTTATTTCACCATTTCATAGAACTATATTTAATGAAAATGAAAAAATCCTTGATATAGACAGTCCAGCAGTTGTAATGACGTCAGGAAACATTATAAATCTTAAAGCATATGAAAAAATTGGTGGATTTAAGGACTGGATGTTTATAGACGCAGTTGATTTCGAATACTGTCTAAATTTGCGTGACCACGGATACGACATTTGGCGCTTGCCCCATATAGAATTAAAGCATAATTTGGGTGATGTAGTATTTAAAACTATAGGGAAAAGGCATATGTACAGTTTAAATCATAGCGCAATGCGTAGATATTATATTGTAAGGAATCGACATTATTTTTATGATATGTACCATGAGCGATGGCCTGATTTTTGTAATGCAGAAAAGGCTAGAACTTCACGCGAAGCTACAAAGATTTTCTTGTGTGAAAAGCAAAAATTTAAAAAACTTTTTGCTATGCTGAGGGGGTATATAGATTATAAACGAGGTGTAAAAGGTGTTAAAAAGTAAACTGATTAGAATTATCGGTCGAGCATTGATTTGTTTTTTTGTTACGTTTTTAGCACTTACATATATTTATACTGGTGGATTTAACATTTTTTCTTTTTCAAAGAGCGTAGCAACATTATTTTCTCAAAGTGAGTCCCAAACCTATGATGTTGATTATGTAAAATCAAACCAAATTATTTCGATAGGCGAGCCCGATGGTGTTGGAGTGGTTGCATATGATTACACCTTAACACTAAATGATGTACCTGAAAAAGTAATTTCTGTTTCGGTTGATTTTGATAAAGAAAAGGCGAGTATAGGTGACATTGTATTACAAGTAACAGGTGATGAAGTAAATAAGCCGTTTACTATATCAAGTACTAGTATAAGTAATTGTAATGTATTACTTTTTGTTAGTACCGATTCAATAAAAGAAGTTAAAATTATTTCAAGATATGATTTGTTTGGTGGCACAGTTTTGGATGGTGAACAAATAGTTAATATTACAGCCGTAAAAATAAACGACCCCAGTGATATGTTAAATTTAAAAAATAAATTATTGATTGATTTAATCAAAAGCATAATTGTTAGTGCGGTTATCTGTTTGCTTGTGTTATTATTTGTAAAAAGTTCGGCTGACAAAAAAATATTCAAAGATAATTTTGACATAGCAAAGGTATTTTTGTTTACTACACTTGTTATAGGCTTAATTTTTTCTTTTTTAATGCCTGTATATCAGGTTCCTGATGAACAAACTCATATCAATATAATGTATGAAGAGTTGAATTGGGATGTCAATATTAAGACACAAGGCGAAATATCGGATTTTGCAGATACCATTAGAATAATAAGAAATTATGATGAGAAGGTAAACTTAAAAACTTATTTTAATTTTTCCACAAAATCACCATTGCCAAGTTCGTTTGCAGTTCCAACAATTAAAATTGTTAAACATCTGCCGCAGATTATTGGCTTTGTTTTTACAACATTATTGCGGTTGCCACTGTGGGTTTGTGTTACGTTTGCAGAAATTTGTGCATTGCTTATTTATGCACTTTTCGGATATTTTACCATAAAAATAATGCCGTTTAAAAAAGAGGTAATGACAGCTATAATGTTGTTGCCAGTGTGTTTGCAAGAGTTTCCGTCACTCTCATATGATTCGTTTTTGTTATCGTGTTATTTTTTGCTTTTTGCATATATAATGCATGTAAAATTTACTAAAGAGAAATTTACACTGCGCGATCTTCTTATAATACTTTTATTAACGTTTGCTATTGTTGTAACAAAAATCCCATATTCTTTAGTAGTGGGCCTTGTATTTATAGTTCCGATATCTAAAATTGATTTTAATTTTGGTTTTTTTAGATTAACTGGAGATTTTATTAAAAAGCACAAAATATTATTCTTGTTAATTGTTGCAATAGGTGCAATAGCTGCCGCTATTTTTGCAATAAAACTAATTCCTCATATTCCCGAAGGCACGACGTTTTTAGCTGCTATATATGATATGAGGGCGTGTGCTAAACTAATATTAGCCACAATAAAGGAATATCTTGGTGATTGGCTTGTAAAAATAACTGGAAATTTAGGTTGGTTTGACACGCCTGTAGCATTAATATTTACAGTCTTTGTTATTGCGAATTTGTTTTTTATTAACTTTTTTGACTATAATAATACACTTAAGCAACCGGCGAAGAATAACCCATTTAAAGTAATAGAAATTGTAATTATATTTGCGATCGCGGGTATTATGGCGATTATTACTATTCTTTCAATGTTTGGTTGGACATTAACTGCATATGGAGTTGATACAGAAGCAATTTCTGTTGTAGAAACGGCTTCGTATATGCGGCAAATACCATTAATTGGTGGTATTCAGGGTAGATATTTCGTGCCCGTTATACCCCTATTATTAGTGCCTTGTTATTTCCCTAAAATATCAAAATGTATTAGCAAATCTAACCACATAACATATTTGTGTGGCTATCACATAATAGTATTTGTTTATTTGGTGTTTGTTCTACTTAATCGATATTGGATACACTAATTTAAAAAAGAACCCTTTTAAACAGGGTTCTTTTTTAATGTTTGAATAAACGTTTTATAAACAATATAACTTTAATTGCAAACATATTTTTGATATTGCTGTAATCGTTTTGTAAGATGTTTAGTTTAGCTGTTAACTCATCTCTTTGTAATTCAAGAGATTTTATATAATCGTCTTGATCCTGATTGTTGTTTTCTAGGTCTTGATTATATTTTTCTAAATTGCGACAGTAATCCTGTAAATTGCGGCAATGCTCTTCTAAATCATCTCGATATTTTTCTAAATCATCCCGATATTTTTCTAAATCATCCCGATATTCTTCTAAATCTTGGTTATGATTTTCTAATTTGGAAATGTATTCCTTACAGTTTGCAAGTTCTAAATTAGCATTATTAAGCGAATTTACCAAATGTGTTTCATCACCAATATTAAAATACGATTTATTTCCTTGCAATTTATAAAAATCTTTTAAGGTGAAATTGAATTTTTGATCGGCAAGAGTTATGTACTTTTCATCTTCAAAAAGCTTTACAAATTTATATATTCCTAGTACAGGATTGCCTTTATATGAAATAGGACCTTCTAACAATAGAAAAGCTTTTTCAATTTCAACTTCATCGTGTGTATGTTCTCCGGAAAATTGAAGTTTATCATCAAACGCTTTGAGAAAAAGGTCGTCGGGGCATAACTGAATAGATTTGTACGTAATTCTTGCTAGTTCTGTATTTTGAGCAACAATTTTTTCAAGAGGCATATTTCCACTGGCACCGCCAGAACGATATCTTGTAAGCGGTTCAGTGATTATGTATAATGGGTAATATGTAATTAATCTCATCCAATAGTCAAAATCATGCACATTGAAAGTGGAAACATCATACATACCTACTTCTTTCATTACACTTGTTTTAATGAGAGAACTTGAGTGACATAATCTATTGGAATTATCATAGAAATATCTATACATTTCTGCTTGTGGGCAATTTTCAAAATTAAAAATATTTCTCAAGTCTTGTAAATTTTCGCCGTTAGGGTTGCCGTTAACATCAATTACTGTAACATGTGTAAAGCAAGCACCATATTCCGTATGCTCTTCAAGAAATTTGACCTGTTTCTCGATCTTGTCCTTTTCCCATAAATCGTCGGCATCCAATCGCGCAATATAGTCACCCTTAACATATTTTAAAGACTCATTATATGCAAAAGTAATATAACTATTTTTTTGGGTTAAATGTATCTCAATTCGATCATCGTTGATGGAATTTATAAGTTCTACAGTATTGTCAGTTGAACAGTCGTCTAAAACTATAATTTGGAGATTTTTATAAGTTTGATTAATTACAGAATTTATAGTATCTAAAATGTATTTTGCAGAATTATATGAGTTTATACATACACTAACAAGTTTATCTCCCATAGAAATTACTTCCTAACTTATAAAAATTATACATTATAAGTATAACATGCATACGATTTAAAGTCAAATAAATATGGTAATGCAAATAAATTGACAAAAATTTGACAAATTTTCGAAAAAACAAAATTTTATTATTTACTTTTCAATTTAAAAGTGTTATTATATATCCGTATGAGACTGTCTAAAATTTCAGCCTCTCGAATAAAATTTTTTGGAGGAATTTTCACATGGCAAGAAAGTTTAAAACCATGGATGGTAACAACGCTGCGGCTCACGTTTCTTATGCGTTTACCGAAGTAGCAGGTATTTATCCTATTACACCATCCAGCCCAATGGCAGACTATGTTGACCAGTGGTCAGCACAGG
>JAZUNP010000067.1:0-62216 GCA_045604215.1 Acutalibacteraceae bacterium | reverse complement strand
TTAAGGATGGTACAATATAACACTAAAGCACCCGTAGTTTTTAAATGAACTGCACCCCAATTGTTAGACAAGTTATGCTATATTACAACTGACCGAGAAATGGAAATTTGTAAGCGAGGTGAAATCGGTTGAATTATATAGAATACGGAAAAGAGCATAACGAGGTAATTGTGTTACTACACGGAGGCGGTTTGTCGTGGTGGAATTATGGTGAAGTGGCAGCAAAGCTTTCGTCTGAGTACTGCGTAATTCTACCGATATTAGATGGGCATACAAAAAGCAGCTGCGATTTCATAAGCATTGAAGAAAATGCAAAAAGAATAATTAAGTTTATAGATGAGAATTTTGGCGGTTCAGTGCTGTTGATTGGTGGTTTATCGCTCGGAGGACAAATAGTACTTGAAATTCTATCGCAAAAAAAGGATGCTTGTCAGTATGCATTGATTGAGAGTGCATTGGTTGTCCCGTCAAAATTTACACACGCTATGATCAAGCCCGCATTTGGAAGTTGTTATAGCTTAATAAAACACAAATGGTTCTCTAAGTTACAATTCAAATCACTAAGAATAAAGCAAGAGCTTTTTGAAGATTATTTTCGGGATACTTGCGGTATTTCTAAATCGAATATGATTGCTTTATTAGAAGCGAATGCTTTGTACAGCATAAAGCCATCTGTTGCTGACTGTTCTGCGAAGACCTATGTATTTGTTGGTGAGAAGGAAAACAAAGCAATACTAAAATCGGCAAAAATAATTCACGAAAAATTACAAGGAAGTTTATTGCAGGTTCTCCCCAAAATGTATCATGGGGAATTTTCCATAAATCATGCGGATGACTATGCGAACAAAATATTGGATATTATAAGAGAACGATAAATTCCAATTTAACTAATTGTAAGTTTTATATTATTAAGATAAAATTACTACGCATTGAACAAAAAACAGCCTTAGTAATCATTGATTACTAAGACTGTTTTGGTCGAGGTGACAGGGCTCGAACCTGCGGCATCTAGTTCCCAAAACTAGTGCGCTACCAACTGCGCCACACCTCGATATTTAGTTGTTTTTTTCGCCCAATTTTTTGAAAAGATTTTCAATTGTGGGACAAACTGTGGTCAAATTTTATTTTGACCGCTTTTTTAATTTTTGCAAATCGCTGAAAATCGCATAAATAAAGGATTTTCGGGGTGGTGTAAAATTTTGAGAGTTTTAACTGCTGTGTGCTCCCAAAACTAGTGCGCTACCAACTGCGCCACACCTCGATATTAAGTTGTTTTTTTGCCCAAATTTTTGAAAAAATTTTCAATTGTGGGACAAACTGTGATCAAATTTAATTTTGACCGCTTTTTTAATTTTTGTGAAGTCTTGAAAACCGCATAAATAAAGGGTTTTCAGGGTGGTGTAAAATTTTGTGAGTTTTAACTGCTGTGTGCTCCGCAAAATTTCAAACTACCAAAACATTTGATTTTACCAACCGAGTAGTTATTATATATTATTTATTTAAAAATGTCAACTATAAATTTAATTAAAAGTAAAAAATTTTATAAACATACAGTTTACTTTGTATAAAATTTAGTTTAGATTTTTTATACAACACAAACGCTAACATTTAATTATAAATAAAATTTAATAGTGTGTTTAGCTTGTATATATAAGACATACATGTGAAGAATATTTAATAGAAAAAAAGAGGAAATTAAATGTTCAAACACGAAAAAATGCTCTTTCACCCTGTAGCAGTCGAAAAGCCGAACCCATAATACGTGGCGCTTTTGCAAGAACAGCTTGGCGGCGGTAACGGCGAACTAAAAGCTGCAATGCAGTATATGTCGCAAAGCTTTAGAATTAAAGACCCTGAAATTAAGGATTTATTTCTTGATATTGCTGCCGAAGAGCTTGGTCATATGGAAATGGTAGCGCAAACCATAAACCTCTTAAACGGTCACGATGTTGATGCAACGGCTGTGCCAAGCGGTGAAATTCAGTCTCACGTAATTCTCGGTCTTAATCCAGGTCTTATAAATGCATCGGGTTATTCTTGGACAGGGGATTACGTTACCGTTACGGGTGACTTATGCGCGGATTTATTAAGTAATATCGCATCCGAGCAGCGCGCAAAGGTGGTTTATGAATATCTTTACCGCCAAATAGATGATAAAAAGGTGCGCGAAACAATTGACTTTTTGTTAAACCGCGAGGAAGCGCATAATCAAATGTTCCGCGATGCATTTAACAAGGTCCAAAATTCAGGTTCTAACCGTGATTTTGGCACAACCAAAGCCGCGAGTATGTATTTTTCTATGTCTGATCCCGGTCCTAACGCATTTGCAACAGGGGAGAGCAAGCCTGTATCTTTTGATAAGTAAAATTAAACCCTCCATGAATTATAATCTTGGAGGGTTTATATTTGATTGTTTTTAAAGTTCACCTATTTTATATTCTGTATCTATTAATACATAATCTACACCGTATTTTTGGCAACGGTTTAAAATTTTGGCATTATCTTGCAAAATATCATCAATATCACATTCATCGCATAACCGATTTTCAATAATATTTGCATATTTTTTAATATCTCCAAAATGATTTCTAATGTATTTTTCACTCATCACAAGGCAGTAAAATTTTATATCTGTAAGATAATTTTCGTCAAAATCCTTTTGCCAATCAAGCGGCACATAACACCCTTCGACGATAAGATTTTGCCTGTTTTCGATGGCTGTTTTTATCATTTCGCACACAATCGGCCAAAGATATGCGGTTAGTTTATCATCATCACTCAAGGGGGTTAAATCGGTATTGTCGCTACGAATTAAACCCATCTTTAAATGGTCTATTGATAAATATGGGTAATTATATTTGTCAAGCAGTTTTTGAGCCAATGCGGTTTTGCCCGTATGAGAAGCGCCTGTTATTATGATAATCATAATTTTCTCCTACCAAATGAACGGAATAATTCGGTATTTTACCTTTTGCTTGTATTCACGGTAACCGTCAAGATGTTCGGTTAAAAGTTTTTCTTCGTTTACAATTCGCACCGCAATAATTACGGGATAGGCAAGCATAATTATAAACGAAATCCACGAGCCTAAAATTAGTGGAATGCTTAAAAACATTAAAATTGTAGCGGCATACATTGGGTGTCGGACAATTCCGTAAAGACCGCTGTATACAACTTTTTGGTTTTCTTGCACCTCGATTGTGCGAGATAGATAGGTGTTTTCACGCATTACCTCGGCATAAAGCACGAACGAAGTGATAAAAAGCACCGCCGCAATGATTTTAACTGCAAATGGTACAGCAGTCCACCCAAAACGAAAATCAAGTCCTGCCACGATAAAGGTGCTCAAAAAGATAAGAGCCGAAAAGGCTACAACGCCCTTTTGGGAATCCTCTTGTTCTTTGCCGTTAAGTCGTTTTTTGAGCAGCTCGGGCGCCTTTGCTAAAAGCACAATTCCCATAACCAAAATAGGAATAAATAATATAAAAATAAAATTCCAGCCGTCAACATAGCCCAGTGTACCCGCGGGTAAAAACACGAGAGTGCCTACAAGCAAAAGACCGAATAAAAATTTTGTTAGTGCGCTTAAAAACAGTTTCATAATGCACCTCCTAAATATTTACAATTTGATTATATCACAAAAGAATTTAAATGTCATTATTTTGGGGATAATAATTTAGGTGATTTTTGTGGAATTTGTAAAACTAATTTTAACCTCGGTTTTGTCGGCGGTGGCTTTGTTTTTAATTGCAAAGGCTATGGGACATAAGCAAATGTCACAGCTTGATTTTTTTGATTATATCACTGGTATTACGATCGGTTCTATTGCCGCAGAGCTTGCAACCGAGCTTGAAAAACCGTGGAAGCCGCTTATTGCCATGGTGATTTACGGTATAATTACCGTTATACTTACCTTACTTACAAGCAAGATGCCGAGGCTTCGTAAATTTATAAACGGTACGCCTACAATTATTATGTCGGGCGGCAAAATATATCGCAAAAATATGAAAAAGGCAAAGATGGATTTAAGCGAATTTATGGTTATGTGTAGGCAAGAGGGATATTTTAACCTAAACGATATTGGGACTGCCATTTTTGAATATAACGGACGACTTACCATTTTACCAAAGGCGACAAAACGCCCTGTAAATCCCAATGATTTAAACATTGTGCCGCCGCCTGAGAGTGTAAACATTGAGCTTATAATGGACGGCAGAATTTTGCACGAAAATTTAAAGCGTATGGGACTTGATATAAACTGGCTTAATAAGGAACTGAAGTGTCAAGGCTACAAAAATACAAAGGAAATTATACTTGGCATTTGTGACGATAACCACGAGCTTACCTTGTTTGTATAATATTTTTGAAAGTAGACAAACTACTAAAAAAGGAGTGTAGAGTATGGACGGAGAAAATTTAGTAAAAAACACATTGGACCAAATACCGCAGCCACGAGCAGACGCCAAACAAATTGTAGGACTTGTAAAACAGGGCGGCAGAGTTACGGGTTATAAGCTGTCGGATAATACCATTGTAGAAAAGCCGCAAGCAGTGGCCATGGCAAAGCAGGGCGAAATTAAGGGCGTTGCGATAGCGCACAGAGGAGATAATCAGTATCTAAAGGCAATCCCAGACGGTAGCGAAAATAACAATCTCGGTAATTTACCGAGTGTATCAATAAAATAATAAATTTTGGCGACCGTTGGTCGCCGTTTTTTTGTAAAATTCTAGCTTTATTTTTTAGTCGAATTATGTTAAAATATAAAAAAGGTCGTGATAAAAATGAAAAATAGTGAAAAAGCGGTAAAATTATTTACTGACGGTTATAACTGCGCGCAGGCGGTATTTGGCGCATTTGCTGAGGACTTGGGCTTTGACAAAGCAACAGCGCTTAAAATTGCGGCGCCCTTTGGCGGGGGATTCGGCCGTCAGCGTGAGGTATGCGGCGCGGTAAGCGGTATGCTTATGGCTTTTGGGTACATATATGGCTATGATACCGCCGAAACAGGCGAGATAAAAATGGCACACTACGAGCAAACTCGCACTTTGTGTGACAAATTTAAAGAGCAAAACGGCTCAATAATATGCCGCGAAATACTAAAAACTACCGAGGTTGGCGGCAGTCCCGAAAAACGCACGCGACAGTATTATAAAGAACGTCCATGTGTGCGCTGTGTACGGACCGCGAGTGAGATATTGGAAGATTTTTTTGAAAAGCAAAAAGGGCTGTGATATCACAGCCCTTAATTTTATTTAAACATATCAGTAGATAGATATCTATCGCCTGTGTCGGGGAGTAAAACTACGATTGTTTTGCCCTCGTTTTCTTTTCTCTTTGCGACCTCGATTGCCGCGAATAATGCCGCGCCCGATGAAATACCTACAAGCACACCCTCGATTTTACCGATAAGTCTGCCAATTTCAAAAGCCGCTTCATTCGTAACAGGGATAATTTCATCGTATATATCGGTGTTTAAAACTTTAGGTACAAAGTTTGCGCCAATGCCTTGTATTTTATGTGGTGCCGCATTACCGTCTGAAAGTAGGGGGGAAGATGCGGGCTCAACAGCAACAACCTTTAAATTGGGGTTCTTTGATTTTAAATATTCGCCTGTACCTGTTATTGTGCCGCCTGTACCAACACCTGCCACGAATATATCAACATTACCGTCGGTATCGCGGTAGATTTCGGGTCCAGTTGTTTCAAAATGCGCTTTTGGATTGGCGGGGTTTGTAAACTGACCTGCGATAATACTGTTGGGTATTTGTCGGTTTAATTCTTCGGCTTTTTCTATAGCACCCGACATACCCATAGCACCATCGGTAAGCACCAATTCGGCGCCGTAAGCCGTCATAAGCATTTGGCGCTCAACCGACATACTGTCGGGCATAACGATTATTACGCGGTAGCCGCGCGCAGCACCTACAGCCGCAAGCCCAATGCCTGTGTTGCCACTTGTTGGTTCAATGATTACCGAATCGGGTGTTAATTTTCCCAGTGATTCCAAATCATTTAATATTGATAAAGCGACACGGTCTTTTACCGACCCTGCAGGATTAAGGTATTCGAGTTTGGCAAGTAATCTCGCCTTTAGACCGAACTGTTTTTCTATATTTTTAAGTTCTAAAAGAGGAGTGTTGCCGATAAGCTCATCAACCGAATTATATATATTTATATTAGCCACTGAAATTCTCCTTATAAAGCGTATATAAATATATTATCACTATTTATTTTTTATGTCAATGTGTAATGATTGTAAAAAAGGCAGACAATACATTTGTCTGCCTTTTAGAAATTGTCTGTAGCAAAGATAAAACTTACTATAGAATTTCCATAGTATGTTAAATTTTAGTTAAATTATGGTAAGAAGATTTTTTAATGTTCTTATAAATTATTATTCCAAAGGTTTCATCGTGGGGAAGGCGATTACTTCACGAATAGTATCGGAGTTAGTAAGAAGCATTACAGCTCTGTCGATACCAATGCCCATACCGCCTGTCGGAGGCATACCATATTCCATAGCGGTAAGAAAATCCTCGTCAAGCATTTCCGCCTCATCGTCACCGCGCTCACGAAGCTCTAACTGCTTTTCAAAGCGCTCACGCTGTACGATTGGGTCATTAAGCTCTGAATATGCGTTTGCAAGCTCACTATGGCATACAAACAATTCAAAACGCTCGGTTAGACGTGAGTCTGTGGGAGAAGCTTTTGTAAGAGGAGAAACCTCAACAGGATACATTGTAATAAAAGTCGGCTGAATAAGTTTTTCTTCTACGCGCTGGTCAAAGCAAGCGTAAAGCGCGTTACCCCATGTTTTGTCAGCAGTATCGGCAAGTTCAACACCGATGCTTTCGGCTGCCTTTACAGCCTCGGCATCATCGGTAATAGCGCCAAAGTCGATACCTGCGTATTCCTTAACAGCGTCAACCATTGTAAGTCTACGCCAGCCTGGTGCAAGATTTATCTTTTCGCCAAGCCATTCAACCTCATAGGTGCCGTGGATTTCCATAGCGGCCCCCGAGATAATACCCTCAGCGATGTCCATCATATCGTGGAAATCAGCGTAAGACTGATAAAGCTCAACCGTTGTAAATTCAGGGTTATGCTTCGGATCCATACCTTCGTTACGGAAAATACGACCGATTTCATATACGCGCTCCATACCGCCAACGATAAGACGCTTAAGAGGCAACTCGGTAGCTATACGCATATACATAGGGATATTAAGAGTGTTGTGGTGTGTAATAAATGGGCGAGCAGCCGCACCGCCAACGATTGTATTAAGTACAGGTGTTTCAACCTCGACATAATCCATATCGTCGAGATATTTACGCATAAACTTAATAAATTGAGAGCGAATTTTGAAATTACGCTTTACATTTGGGTTCATAATAAGGTCAACGTATCTTTGACGGAAACGAAGGTCATTGTTGGTAAGACCGTGGAACTTTTCGGGGAGGGGAAGAAGTGACTTTGCCAAAATTTCAATATGGTTTGCGTGGATTGAAATTTCTTCGGTCTGGGTCTTAAATACAATACCCTTAACACCTACGATATCGCCGATATCCCACTTTTTAAATGCGGCATAGGTTTCCTCACCAACATCATCGCGGCGAACGTAAAGCTGAATATCGCCCTCGCCGTCACGAATGGTAACAAAGCTTGCTTTGCCCATGATTCTGCGTGCCATAATTCTACCTGCAACGCTTACCGTTTTGCCTTCAAAACCATTAAAGTTACCCTTAATTTCCAAAGAGTGTGCGTCAACATCATATTTAGTTTTTACAAATGGGTCATTTCCGCTTTCTTTCATAGCAGAAAGCTTGTCACGGCGCACCTGTAAAATTTCACTTAGTTCCTGTGCTGGAGTATTATTGTTTTCACTCATATTTAACATCCTTTCACATTTTTGGATATTTATTAAAAATAGGGGTAGCATTGCCACCCCGAAATATTATTTTGAAATACTAACGATTTTAAGTTTGATTTCACCTATGGGTGCTTCAACGCTGACAACATCGCCAACCTTGTGTCCAAGAAGAGAACGACCAACGGGCGATTCGTCAGAAATCTTGTTGTTTACGGGGTCAGCTTCGGTAGAGCCAACAATGTGATATTCTTCTTCCTCGTCGAACTCTTCATCGTAAACCTTTACTTTTACGCCAACAATAACGCTTTTTGCAGCGCCTTTGATATCTTTAATGATTTCAACGTTTTTAAGCATAGTTTCAAGTTCTACAATACGAGCTTCAATTTTCGCTTGTTCGTTTTTTGCCTCATCATATTCACTGTTTTCAGAAAGGTCGCCGTAGCCACGTGCTACTTTAATTTTCTCTGCGATATCTGCACGACCTTCTGTTTTAAGATGTTCAAGTTCATCTTGAAGTTTTTTTAGACCGCCATCGGTTACCTTAATAGCCTTAGCCAAAACAAAAACCACCTTTTTAAAATTATATAAAATAAATGCCACAGAGTCAAACAGCATTATACTGTTTTTTATGTTGGATGTCAAGAATAATATTTTATAACATTAAATTAACTTGACAAAAGGTACATAATAACTATATACTATAGTTCAGTATTCACCACAGTTATTTGAGGTGTTTTTATGAAATCACTTATAAAGATTAGAAAAAGTATTATGCTTTTTGTAAAAATAATGATAGTCGCTGCCGTAACGGTAGGGTTTATTCAAGTATGGATAACAGGGTATGTTGAATCGCTTTTTAGTAATAAAGGTAACTACGTTGTTATCTTTTCTTACGTGCTGCTTTTTAGTACTTTTTCGTCCCTTTACGGTGCCTTTAAAATTGGTATCTCCCGTATACACGAAATAATTTACAGTTTTTCTTTGGCGGTAGTTTTTACCAATGCGATAATGTATCTTGAGCTTAGCCTTATTGCACGACAACTTGTGGATATACCGCCCATGCTTGTTGGTATTATTTATCAGATTTTCGTAATAGCACTTTGCTCTTTTTGTGCTAATATGATTTACTTTAAGCTTTATCCTCCACGTCGTGTTGTCGCTATTTTCGGTGATGATGTTTCGGGCTTTGAACTTATACAAAAAATGAGTAAAATATCCGAACGCTTTCAAATTGAACGTGGCCTTAATGTTAATACTGCAACTATAGAGGAAATAAAACGCCAGATCGATAAATATGAAGCAGTAGTAATATGCGGTATCGATAAAAATTTGCAAAAACAAATACTTTTATATTGCTATACGAACGAAAAGCGTTCGTATCTGTTGCCAGATATAACCGACATAATTATCAGCAACAGCTACAATATACAAATTAGCGATACACCTGTACTTATGAGTCGAAACCGCGGTCTTACGCTTGAACAAAAGATAATAAAGCGTATGATGGATATTGTGATTTCGGCAATAGCCATTATAATTACCAGTCCTATAATGTTAATATGCGCCATAGCTATTAAACTTGACGATGGTGGACCAATTTTATTTAAACAAAATAGAATTACAATAGGCGGAAAAATATTTAATGTTTTAAAGTTTAGATCAATGATTGTTGATGCCGATAAGGACGGCGCTAAAAAAGCCGTAAGCGATGACGACCGAATTACCCGTGTAGGAAAAATCATTCGTGCTTGTCGTATGGATGAATTGCCGCAGTTGTTTAACATTTTACTTGGCGATATGTCTTTGGTAGGACCAAGACCAGAAAGAATTGAAAATGTATACGAATACTCAAAAAAATATCCTGAATTTGAATTAAGACATAGGGTGAAGGGCGGTCTCACGGGCTTTGCACAACTTTACGGAAAGTATAATACAAGTCCTGAAGATAAGCTTCACATGGATTTAATTTATGTAGAGACCTATTCGTTGCTTCTTGACCTTAAACTTTTAATACTTACATTTAAGGTTTTGTTTATGAGGGAAAGTACCGAGGGTTTTAACGAAAAGGCAAATGAAAATGTACGCGCATCCAAATCATTAAAAAAAGAAAGCGAGAATAAAAAATGAGTTTCAACGCAACACTTGTAGTAATGGCGGCAGGTATGGGTAGTCGATTTGGTGGGCTAAAACAAATTGAACCCGTAGGACCAAAAGGACAGGCGATAATTGATTTTTCAGTTTTTGATGCAAAGGAAGCAGGTTTTAATAAAGTTGTTTTTATTATTAAGCATGAAATTGAAAAAGAGTTTAAGGAAATAGTCGGCAGCCGAATTGAAAAGATGATCGATGTTGATTATGCTTATCAAGAGCTTGATATGTTGCCTGACGGTTTTGTTTGTCCTGCTGACCGTCAAAAGCCTTGGGGTACAGCCCATGCGATTTTTTGCGCAAGGGAAAAGGTTAATACTCCGTTTGCGGTTATAAATGCTGATGATTATTACGGCAAGGGTGCATACAAAGCTATGTATAATCACCTTAAAGAACAAGAGGGTGATTTTTGTATGGTTGGTTTCAGACTTCAAAATACTCTTACAGAAAACGGAACGGTGTCGCGTGGCATTTGTGAAGTTAAGAACGGTGTCCTAAAATCGGTTACCGAGCGAACAAAAATTCTTGACTGCAAATATACCGAGGATGATAAAAATTGGGTAGAGCTACCACCCGATTGCATTGTATCTATGAATATGTGGGGATTTACTCCCGATATCTTCTCGTATATTGAAAATGATTTAAAAGAGTTTTTTGCCGAAAAGATAAATATTCCAAAGGTTGAGTATTATCTTCCTACTGTTGTGTCAAATGTAATTAACCGAGGTCAAAAGGATGTATCTGTACTGATTGCCGAGGACC
Organism: Acutalibacteraceae bacterium; assembly: GCA_045604215.1. Lineage (GTDB taxonomy): Bacteria > Bacillota > Clostridia > Oscillospirales > Acutalibacteraceae > UBA737. Next base: position 51,435 of record JAZUNP010000067.1, on the reverse strand, counting down.
GGTGGTACGGTGTTACATACAAAGAGGATAAGGAAAACGTAGTAACTGCACTTAAACAAAAGATAGCAAACGGCGAATATGAGGGATTTTAATAATGAATAAAAAAGTCAAAAAATTAGTCTTAATTATTGCGGTTGTTTTGGCACTTGTTTTATTGACCTTTGGTACAGTAAAGGTTGTAAAATACGTGAAAAATTATGTTGGTGATACAACAATTTATTTTGAAAACCAAACGGCTCTTACGGGCGATACGGTAAAATTGCCATTGTCAATTACAAAAAATCACGGTCTTTGGGCAGGATTGTTAAAGATTAAGTATGATTCCTCAGCGTTGGAGTTTGTATCCTGTGCAAATGGTACGGTTTTTGACGAATGTGAGGTTGAAGCGGGTAAAGACATAGTAAGCATTATTATAAATATGTCAGAGCTTCAGGATGTTAAGGAAAACGGTTTAGTGGTTACTTTGAATTTTAAGGTTAAGGAAAACGCTAAAAAGGGAAGTTATAATGTTGAATGTAGCACTGATACCGAATTCTGCGATGTAAACGGCGAACCCAAAGGGATTGTGCTTGAAAAAGGAAGTATTACAGTTAAATAGTTTTGAAAAGGTTTGCGTCAGTGCGCAAACCTTTTATCATTTTTTAAACAGTCGTTTCATATATTTTGAATTACAGGTAACAACTGTAAAAAAGATTATGAAAGGCGAGATAAAAATGAAAGATTATCATCCTGAAGGCACACTTATAAACACGGAAGAAAACAAAAAATTTATGCAAAGTATCTCTAATTTACAATTAGCGCAAACATCAAAAACTATATTGGAAGCAATTGTAACAATGTGCGACTGCGACCACAATCTTATAGTTGACCTCGGTGTTATGCGGGGTGTAATTCCTCGTGAAGAGGGCGCTGTGGGTATAGCCGAGGGCACAACCCGTGATATTGCTCTTATATCAAGGGTAGGCAAAGCGGTCAGTTTTGTAATTACAGATATTTGTGAGGATGAAAATGGCGAAAAATATGCTTTGCTGTCCAGAAAAACTGCGCAATTAAAATGTCTAAATCATATTTTGTACCAAAAACGAATAGGTGATATTATTGATGCAAAGGTTACGCATTTAGAAACCTTTGGCGCATTTTGTGATATTGGCTGTGGAAATATTGCGCTGTTACCGATTGACGCAATAAGCGTATCTCGCATAACCCATCCGAAAGACCGTTTTGTTGCAGGTGATAATATAAAGGTAATAATTAAATCTGTCGATTCTAATAACAAAATAACCCTTTCACACAAGGAATTACTTGGTAGCTGGAATCAAAATGTTAATGGTTTCCGCCAAGGGCAAACGGTTTCGGGCGTTGTACGTAGTGTTGAAGAATATGGTATTTTTGTTGAATTAACACCTAATCTTGCCGGTCTTGCCGAGCCTAAAAAAGATGTATTTGTCGGGCAGACGGTAAGTGTTTTTATTAAAAGTATAATACCTGAAAAAATGAAAATAAAACTGATTGTAATTGACAGTTTTGATGTTGAGTTAAGTAATAATTACAAATATTTTTATGACGGTGAGCATATTGACGAGTTTATATACTCACCGACGGAAAGTGTTAAACAAATAAGTACATATTTTTAGTATAAATTACAGTTGATTTTAAAAATTATATGTTGTATAATACTTTGCGGTGATGAAAAATGTCAGAAAATTGTAGTGGAAATTGCGCCTCTTGTAGTAGCAATTGTTCCTCAAGAAAAGAAAGTTTTTTAGAGCCTACGGGCGAATTTAACAACATTAAACACGTAGTGGCGGTAGTCAGCGGTAAGGGCGGCGTTGGTAAATCAATGGTAACCTCGCTTCTTGCTACTCTTATGAGTAAGAAAGGCTATAAGGTAGGTATCCTTGACGCCGATATTACAGGTCCTTCAATACCTAAATCCTTTGGTATTATGGGTAATGCCATGCAAAATGAAATAGGTATCATACCCGCTGAGTCAAAGGGCGGCATAAAGATTATGTCGGTTAATATGCTATTAAAGGAAACCGACGCTCCAGTTGTTTGGCGCGGTCCTGTTATTGCGGGCGCGGTTAAACAGTTCTGGCAGGATGTTGTTTGGGGTGACCTTGACTACCTGTTTATTGATTGTCCTCCAGGCACAGGCGACGTGCCTTTAACCGTGTTCCAAACCATTCCACTTGACGGTATTGTAATGGTAACCTCTCCGCAGGACTTGGTATCTCTTATAGTTAAAAAGGCATATAATATGGCTGAGATGATGAATATAAATATACTTGGTCTTGTCGAAAATATGAGCTATGTAAAATGTCCCGATTGCGGTAAAGAGTTTAGCGTTTTTGGTGGTGGCAGTGAAAGCGTGGCAAATGAATTAAATATTGATTTGCTTGGCAAGTTGCCGATTGACGTTTCACTTACTCAAATGGTTGATAACGGATGTATTGAGCATTTTGGTGAAGATTATCTTGACAAGGCAGTACAAAAGCTCGAAAATCTTAATAAATAAAAAATTAAAGGCTGCTCTTTTGGGCAGCCATTATTGGTGAAAATTATGAGAATGAAGAAAAAGAAATATTTAAAAGAGCGATTAGAGGCTGTAAGTGAATATTTATATACAAGTGTTAGCGAAGACCGCAATTTTAAAACCGCGATTTATGATAAGGATTATATTGATTTTGACACTTGGTTTGGCGCTTCACAACCGCTTTATTTAGAGGTAGGTTGCGGAAAAGGCCGTTTTGCTTGTGAATTTGCGGCAGCGCACCCTGAAATCAATTTAATTGCCGTCGAGCGTGAGGCTAATGTTATTGTGTCGGCTTGTGAGTTGGCGCAAAAAATGAATCTTAAAAATGTACGTTTTATAAAATGCACTGCCGAATATCTCGAAAGACATATAAAACCGCAAAGCATTGAGCAAATTTTTCTTAATTTTTCTTGTCCATTCCCAAAGAAAAAATACGCTTGTCACCGACTTACTCACCACGGTTTTCTTGAAATATACAAACGCATTATGAAACAGACCGCCGAAATTCATCAAAAGACCGATAATAAAAAGCTTTTTGAATTCTCACTCCAAGAGTTATCGCAAAACGGCTTTGCGCTTAAAAATGTTTCACTCGATTTGCATAACAGTAGTTTTGAGGGAAACATTATGACCGAATATGAGCAAAAGTTTGTAGAACAGGGTTTGCCTATTTACCGACTTGAAGCATACATAAAATAATTAAATGAGCATTGAACAAATTTGTTCAATGCTCATTTTGCCCCTAAACGAAATACACGAGGGCAGGTTATTCAAGACCTAAAGCAGCAAGCGGTGAAGTGCATTCACCATTCACAAAAACTTCAATATGAATGTGAGGATTATCGGCGCATTCGCTCGGTATTTCGCCTGAAGTTCCGATGATATCACCCGTCGCTACCTTGTCACCGTCTTTTACGTTTACGCTACCCATACCACAATATTTTACTGTAATATTTTCATCATACTCGATAGTTATAACTCTGCCAAAATTTGCATCATCTGTTACCGATTTAACGTTTCCGCTACCAGATGATTTTATATCAGAGCCTTTTTCGCATAAAATATCAACACCAGTATGAAGTCGCATATCGCCGTAGGTTGCTGAGTACTGCAATGCTGTATCACTATATCCTTTGGAAATGTTTCCTGTTATGGGCAAAACAAATGTTGCCTTTTCTTCAATGGGTTCAACAATTGGCTCATCTTCTTCAGTGTATGGAACATCGCTTACACTATCGTTAACAGGTTCTTGCGGTTCTTCTATAGGCACTTCGACTTTACTATTATATGAGTTGTCGGTATCAGGATATGACTGTCCGGAACTGATATCGGATGGTGCTTCGCTAACCGAGTTATTATGGGAAAGTGCAAACCAACCAATTGCACCAACTGCTATTAATAAACAAGCTATCATTGTAACAAAACCTGTTGAGGTTATCGCTTTTGTAAATTTTGACGATTTATAATATTTCATTTTAAATAATTTCTCCTTTCACATGGCAGACTTTCGCCTTGAATTTAGTATTGTCAGAAAAAATTAAACATATACTAAAAAAATATTTAAAATGTGTTCACAAAAATGTAAAAATTATATTGTAGTATACGCTTGTACCAACAAAAAGGGAGCCGCACCCTTATTGGTACTTTCGCAACGTAAGTTGCGATTCTCTCCTCAAACCCCTTAAAAGTGAAAAAGAGCCGTGGTAACACGGCTCTTTTTCACTTTGTATTGCGTTTAATATTTTTTTATGCTAAAATAATTAAAATTAAAATTATGGAGTGCAAATATGGCTCAAAAATATGACGTTGTAATTATAGGCGGCGGTGCGGCCGGTATGTGTGCCGCAATAAATATTAAAATGCAAGACCGCAGTATAAGTGTAGCGGTGCTTGAACAGTTATCCCGCGTTGGTAAAAAGCTTATTACCACTGGTAACGGGCGCTGCAATATTACTAACCTTAATATAAATCTTGACCGTTATCACGGCGAAAATGTAAGTTTTGCCGAATACGCTTTACAAAATTATGATAATTATTTTGCCGCTGATTTCTTTAGCGAAATTGGTGTTGTATTTACATACGATGAAGTAGGTCGTGGATATCCATATTCATTACAAGCATCATCAGTTGTGGATGCTTTGCGTTTTGCACTCGACGAATATGGTGTCGAAACCTTTGTTGACACGATGGTTTTGTCATACAATAAAAAGGATAATTTTTTTAATGTTAAAACTACAAACGGTGATTTTATCTGTGAGAGTATGATTGTTGCAACGGGACTTTATTCAGGTGGTCAAAAATTAGGTAGTAACGGCAGTATGCTAAAAATTCTTAAAAATTCGGGCTATAAAACCGTTAAAACCACACCTGCTATCGTACAATTAAAAACCGAAACTGACGTTGTAAAATCACTTAAAGGTATGAAGGTAAATGCCGATGTAAATTTGTCTATAGACGGTAAGGCAGTTCGCGGCGATTTTGGCGAGGTGCTATTTTGTGATTACGGTCTTTCGGGACCACCAATTATGCAGCTTTCTCGCGAGGTTGAGCGTCAGTCGGGTGAAAAGGTGATAACACTCGATTTAATGTATGACCATTCTTTCACCAATGTTTGCGATATGTTAAGTTTTCGCTCAGCTGCTTTGCGCAATCGTAATCTTGATGAGTTTTTAAGCGGTATGCTTAATAAACGTGTCGGTCAAGCGGTTATTAAAATGTGTGGTTTAAAACTTTCTGATAGTGTACAAGCGCTAAAAAATGCCGATATTAAGCAAATTGCCTCGGTTATAAAGAGTATGAAATTTAAAGTAACGGGTACAACGGGCTCTGATAATTCACAGGTTACTGCTGGTGGACTTGACACTACACAGTTTAACCCACAAACTATGGAGTCTCGTCGTGAACGTGGTTTATATTGCGTTGGAGAAATCCTTGATATTGATGGTGACTGCGGCGGCTTTAATTTACAGTGGGCTTGGAGTAGTGCGTTTTGTGCCTCAAACGCCATTTGCGAGGATTTTGGTGTGTAAGCTATGATAATTATAAACAATATTAAATTATCTTTAGACACCGATTTTAACGATGTTTACAGTATTGTCGCAAGTAAACTAAAAATAAACAAGCAAGATATATTATCTGCCGAGCTTTATCGTAAATCGGTTGACGCGCGAGACAAGCGTGACGTTCGTTTTTGCGTGTCTATTATTGCAAAACTTAAAAATGAAGCACAAGCTTTAAAACGTAATAAAAATGTCACGCCTTTTATTAAAAAGGAATATATTTGGCAAAAAGTGCAGTCTAATATGAGACCTGTTGTAATCGGATTTGGTCCTGCGGGTATGTTAGCAGCACTGACACTGGCTCGTGCAGGATTAAAACCCATTGTTTACGAGCGTGGTGCCGACGTTGATACACGTACTGCCCACGTTGAAAAGTTTTTCGCAGGTGGCACCCTTAACCCTGAATCAAACGTTCAATTTGGTGAGGGTGGTGCTGGTACCTTTTCGGATGGTAAGCTTAATAGCGGTATTAAAGATATCCGTTGTCGTACTGTTTTAGAATTATTTCATCAGTTTGGCGCGCAAAAAGATATACTTATTGATGCTAAGCCGCATATTGGCACTGATGTTTTAAAAAATGTTGTTAAAAATTTACGTAATGAAATAATTTCACTTGGTGGTGATGTTAATTTTAATTCTAGGCTTGATGGTGTATTTTTTGAAAATGGTCGTCTTGCTGAAATATCAATAAACGGTCGAAAGCAAACGTGCCAATATCTTTGTCTTTGTATTGGTCATTCCGCTCGCGACACCTTTAAAATGCTTTATAATTCAGGTCTTGAAATGACACGTAAGCCCTTTGCAATGGGTGTTAGGATTGAGCATTTACAAAGTAAAATTAACAAGGCTTTATATGGCGATTTTGCAAATCACAAGGCGCTTAAAGCTGCCGATTATAAGTTGGCAATTCACTTGCCAAGCGGACGAGGTGTTTATACCTTTTGTATGTGCCCTGGCGGCGAGGTTATCAACGCTTCGAGTGAGGTTGACGGTGTTGCGGTAAATGGTATGAGCAACAGCCGCCGTGACGGAGCAAACGCAAATAGTGCACTGCTTGTAGGCATTAACCCCGAAGATTTTGAGGGTGACAATGTTTTTGCAGGTTGTGAATTACAGGCAAAAATTGAGCAAAAAGCATACAAAATTGGCAAAGGTGCCGTACCGATTACTACTGTGGGTAATTTTGTTTTTGACAAAAAGGCTCAAATCGGTACTGTAAAACCAACCGTAAAACCTATGTTTACTTTTGCTAATTTGTGTGATATTTATCCCGATTTTATAACTGATTCACTAAAAGACGGTATTAAAGAAATGGACAAAAAAATACACGGTTTTGCGTGTGATGATGCAATACTGACCGCCCCCGAAACACGCAGCTCTTCGCCAGTTAGAATTACACGAAACGAAGCAGGGGAATCGGTAAGTTATAGCGGTATTTACCCTTGCGGAGAGGGCGCTGGATACGCGGGAGGTATTATGTCAGCCGCAGTAGACGGAATAAAATCGGCAGAGAAGATTATTGAATCAATGCGCAATGTACGAAAAACATTTATGTCTTCCGCATATAGCAGAACAGATTTTTGTGACGATAAAATTGTCTCGCAATAACTTTTTTTAATTTTTTTAGTTCAAACTGCACATAAAAGTATTTTGCTTTTTGAAAAAATTGTCAAATTAAATAAAATTGTAAAAAATTGTTTATTTTTTAACAAAATACTTGCAAAATTAAAACAAATAGGGTAAAATAACCTTTAGAAAATTTTTAGGAGGTAATTCCAATGGTTAAAGTTGCTATTAACGGATTCGGCCGTATCGGTCGTCTCGCATTTCGTCAAATGTTTGGTGCTGAAGGCTACGATGTAGTAGCTATCAACGACCTCACAAAGCCCTCAATGCTTGCTACTCTTCTTAAGTATGACACAGCACAGGGTGGTTACTGTGGTTACATCGGTGAAAATCTTCACACTGTATCTGCTGATGATGAGGCTGGTACCATCACTGTTGACGGTAAAACTCTCAAAATCTATGCTGAAAAAGACGCTAAGGATCTTCCTTGGGGTGAATTGGGTGTAGACGTAGTTCTTGAGTGTACAGGTTTCTACTGCTCAAAAGAAAAGTCACAGGCTCACATTGATGCCGGTGCTAAAAAGGTTGTTATTTCAGCTCCAGCTGGTAATGATCTCCCAACTATCGTTTACAGCGTAAACGATGATACTCTTACTAAAGAAGATAACATCATCTCTGCGGCTTCATGCACCACTAACTGCCTCGCTCCTATGGCTAAGGCTCTTAATGATTATGCTGCAATCCAGAGCGGTATCATGAGTACAATCCACGCTTACACTGGCGACCAGATGATTCTTGACGGTCCTCACAGAAAGGGTGACCTTCGCCGTGCACGTGCAGGCGCTGCAAACATTGTTCCTAACAGCACTGGTGCTGCAAAGGCTATCGGTCTTGTAATTCCTGAGCTTAACGGCAAGCTAATCGGTTCTGCACAGCGTGTTCCAGTTCCTACCGGTTCTACCACCATCCTTACCGCAGTTGTTAAGGGTGCTGACGTAACCAAGGAAGGCATCAATGCTGCTATGAAGGCTGCAGCAAGTGAATCATTCGGTTACAACGAAGACCAAATCGTTTCTTCAGATGTTATCGGTATGCGTTACGGCTCACTCTTTGATGCTACTCAGACAATGGTATCAAAGGTTGGCGATGATCTTTATCAAGTACAGGTTGTTTCTTGGTATGATAACGAGAACAGCTACACAAGCCAGATGGTTCGTACAATTAAGTACTTCGCTGAAATCTAATTTAAAGTTAGATATGTTAAAATGCTCTGCTTAAAAAAGCAGAGCATTTTTTGTTTGTCTTATTTGAAAATAGTCTCAACTGCAGTTTTCAAATCCTCATAGTGTAACGCTTTTACAAAAATTTGTTCTATTACACCATTCTCATCAATAATAACGGTATATGGGTATGCGCCGCTGCCTCCGAGATTAAGATAATATTTTCCGTTAAAGCTATCGTTTTCGTCGGGAATATCATTTGCAAATATTAAATTACTATCGGGATAATGATTTTTTACATATTCGGGCGAGGTTTCTTTACTTGCGCTTGAGTGAATTGCTACAACTGTTACGGTATCTTTATACTCACTTGCAATTTGGTCAAAATAGGGAAGCTCTTTTACGCAAGGCGTACACCAAGTACCCCAGAAATTTATAATGGTTATTTTGCCCGTTTCGGCGGGGTTAATTGTGTCGCCGCTAACTCCGTCGGCGGTTACAATCGGTAAATCGGCGCCATAGCACATATCACCGATTTCGGTGCCGTAGCTTACCTTGCTGCTCTCATTCCAAAAATTATAAATTGAGGTTACAAGTACGGTAATCATCAAAACAGCCGATATAATACGTGTTACTGTACGAGCTTTTTTATGGGTTTTAATATCGTCGGACGGTATTTTGTTTTTTGACTGCTTGATACCTTTCCAAACAATCGCGTTTGTAGGGCAAACGTCGATACACTCGCCACAGCTTATACATTCGCTGTCACCAACATGAGATATGTCCATCTTGCATTTTTTTTTGCACAAATCACAATTTACACATTTGCTATTGTTAATCTTAACACCAAAGATTGATATTTTATTGAACAGTCCGTACAGCGCGCCAAGCGGACAAATAAAACGGCAAAACATTCTAAAGATAAATATGCAAGCAACAATTATGCTGACAAGCAGTAGAAATTTCCAAGTGAAAATCGGACCAAGCATTGAAAAATAGCTGTCGTTTACCTCATTTGCCAAAAGGCTAAGTCCACCCTCAAGTGTACCCGCAGGACATATGTACTTGCAAAATGCGGGGAATGGAGTATCTCGAAAAGCATAAGCGATAGGAATTATAAATACAAAAACAACTAAAATTACATATTTAAGATACGATAAAATCTTTGTAAAATGGTTTTTCTTTAGTTTTGGAGTTTTTATTTTATAAAGCAGCTCTTGAATTAAACCAAAAGGACAAAACCAACCGCAAATAAATCTACCGAACAAAATGCAATAAAGCAGCAATATACCGCCTACATAAAAGATGGTGCTTTTATCAGCACTAAATGAGCCTTGTAATGATCCCAAAGGACACGCGCCCACCGCACCGGGACAGGAGTAGCAGTTAAGACCGGGGATACACGCAACCTTTGTATTTCCTTGATAAATACTTCCTTTTATAAAGCCTTTTAAATTCGCATTAAAAAGTAATGCTGTATAAAGCTGAATTATTTTTCTGCGGGTGGGCTTTAGGGCTTTTATTTTATTTGTAATTTTACTCATATTAACCACCCCTTAACCAAGACCGATACATTCGGTACAAATATTGATAGCTTTTGTAAGAACATCGGAATATCCGCCGAAAACAGCGCCTAATACTAAAGTGATAATTGCTATACCTAAAATAATAAATCTTGTAATATTAAGTTTTTTGCTTGTAGGGGAGTTTGTTGTAGAGACACTTTTTTTGTTAAATACTTTAGCCTTAGCGGTGCTGGGAGATATTAACTCCCAAATTGTATCAACTATAATTAATGCAAGACATAAGTATACGGGAATATTTATTTTTGAAAAAATCATTGCTACAATTTCGTGGGAATATCCGTTACCAGAAAAATAGATTGAACAACAACTGATTATCAGCATAAAACCCGTAACAATTATTGAAGCGCTAAGTAGAATTTTGTAGATGCGTCGAAGTCGCATTTTATCATTTTTGACCATATTTTAAACCCTCGCACAATAAATTATATTTAAAGTATAACACGCTAATGTAAAAAAGTAAATGAAATATAATATAAAATATACTTATTATTTCTGATATATTTTTCTTGCTTTTTTTTACTAAATGCGATAAAATAAATTGAATATGTATGCCTACTATGTATAAGTATACCTTAAAGGGAGTTCTCTAAAAATATGAAAAATTTAAAATTACACAAATTATTAAAAGGGATTGCTGCTACATCACTTGCTTTGGTAATTACTTTAGGATCTTTGCCGTTATCACGTGTTTACGCGATAAAGGGCGAAAATGCCAATCCCGATATTAAGAAAATTGATAACATCTCTCTCGATTATTCAAAATATTATAATAGCGCGGTTGTTTTTGAATTGCCAGAAACGATTAAGGATGACGATGAAATTTCGGTTATTATTACAACCGACGATAAAGCTGTCATAGATGTTTATGAAGGCTCCGACAAGACGATGAGTCTTGCTGATTTCGCTTTAAAGAGTAACTACGCTAAAGCGGCAAAACAGAGCGTAGCTGACGATAAGGCACAGGTTTTGTCAAAACTTGATAAGCAAAATATTTCATACAAGACAGGCGAGGAATACTCAACTATTTTGAGTGGCTTTGAGTTGGTTATAAAGGCCGGGGATTTCGAAAATGTTTGCAAGTCGATTGACGGCGGTATGAATATTATCGTTGGCGAGGAATACAACACCTGCGAAACCGAGCTTGTAGAAAACGAGGTTGACGTTTTTGACACAGGTATTTTTGACAGTTCTGATTCGGGATATGACGGTAGTGGTATGGTTGTGGCTGTGCTTGATACAGGTATTGACTCAAATCATACTGCCTTTTCGGTTGAAAATTTTACTAGCGAAAAATTAGGTCTTACTTATGATGATGTTGCCGCAGTTCTTGATGATACTACTGCAAGTGAACAGTTAGACGGTCTAACTGTTGACGATGTATACATAAACGAAAAAATACCGTATAACTTTGACTATGCTGATGTTGACTCTGATGCATACTCTACACACAACAATCACGGTACACATGTATCGGGTGTAATAGTTGGTAATGATGATACAATTCGTGGCGTAGCGCCAAATGCACAACTTGTATCAATGAAGATATTTTCCGATGTTATGGATACTGCTCGTACTGCTTGGATTATGGCAGCGCTTGAGGACTGTATTGTTTTGGGCGTTGATGTTATAAATATGTCAATCGGTACTGCGTGCGGTTTTAGCCGCGAAAGCGACGAAGAAGCAGTTGACGGTATTTATGACAAACTACGCGATTCAGGTATTTGTATGGTGGTTGCAGCTTCAAACAGCTACAACTCGGCTTACGGCTCGGAAAAGAACGGTAATTTAGGTCTTACCTCTAACCCAGATACAGGTACTGTTGGCTCTCCCTCAACATACGACGGTGTTATGTCGGTTGCATCAATTGCGGGTGCCGAAACTCCATATATTGAATATGACGGCAAAATCATTTACTTTGTAGAAACTACAAACGGCGCGGCTGAGGAAAACAACTTTTATGATGCATTATTAGGTGATAAAAAATCTAAAAAGATAGATTATGTTCTTATCCCCGGTGTTGGACGTACTGCTGATTATACGGGTATAAATGTCAAGGATAAGATTGCGCTTGTTCGCCGCGGCTCAAACACCTTTGAAGAAAAGGCGATGATAGCGCAAGAGCAGGGTGCGGCAGGTATTATTATATATAATAATGTGTCGGGTGACATAAAAATGAATGTCGGCGATGCAACACTTGCAGTTTGCTCAATTTCGCAAGATGATGGTGAAATGTTGGCCGAAAAGAAAAGCGGTACATTAAAAATCAGTCGTAAGCAAACCTCTGGTCCGTTTATTTCCGACTTCTCATCTTGGGGACCTGCTCCCGACCTTAAAATTAAGCCTGAAATTACTGCACACGGCGGCAGTATACTTTCATCAATCACAGGCGGTAGCTATGATCGTCTTTCAGGTACATCAATGGCATGTCCTAACTATGCTGGTGTTGTTGTACTTCTTCGTCAGTATGTAGTTGAAAATTATCCCGAGATCGCCGATGATAATCAAGCCGTTAATACAATGGTTAACTGCCTGCTTATGTCAACGGCTGACATTGCTCTTGGTAAAAACGGATTACCGTATTCAGTAAGAAAGCAGGGCGCTGGTCTTGCAAATCTTACTAATTCAATTAAATCACCCGCTTATATAACAACCACCGATGAAGATGGTAATGTTATGGACAAGGCAAAGCTTGAACTTGGTGACGATGCCGAGAAAACTGGCGAATACACAATGACTTTTACAATTAATAACACTGGCAAACGCGCAGTGTCCTATGATATTGGCGCCTATGTTATGACCGAGGGTGTAAGCGACACAAAAACTGCTGCAGGTGAGACCACCGTTACCGAGGAAGCATATCTTTTGGACGGTGCAAAAATCGAGGTTGTATCGGTTGATGGCGGTAAAAAAAGCGGTGATACCGTTCGTGTTAAAAAGAACGGTAAGGCAACCGTTACCGTAAAGGTAACACTCAGTGACGAGGATAAGGAATATTTAGACAAGTCGTTCGAAAACGGTATGTACGTTGAAGGATTTGTAACATTAGAGGCAAAGTCTGGCACAAAGGTTGACCTTAATGTTCCATATCTTGCTTTCTACGGTGATTGGACAAAGGCTCCTTTATTTGACCTTACATATTATGATACTAATGCCGACGAGCTTGATGACGGCATTGACTTTGAAGATAAAACAATGGCAGACGCATACGCTACGCGTCCCGTAGGCGGAGTTAGTGATGATTATGTTAGCTATTTAGGTTCTTACTATTTCTTACAGGACCCTGATGATATAGTTATATCTGCCAACGAAAACTATGTTGCGTTATCAAATCAGGTCGGTACAATTCATTCTTTGCGTTTCGTGTGGGCGGGTCTTTTGCGAAATGCTGCAAAGATTGAAATTACAATTACCGATGATACCACAGGTGATGTTGTATTTGAGCGCACCGAAACCGATATACGTAAGTCATACAGTGACGGCGGTGCATCAATTTATCCGTCAAATGTTGAGATTGAATTTGATACTACCGAATATAATCTTGAAAACAACAGCGAATATACTGTAAGACTTGTAGGTTATGTCGATTACGGCGATGGCGGACTCGAAACAAACGACAACAATGTATTTGAATTTCCGCTTGTAGCCGACTTTGAAGCGCCTACAATTACTGACGTTGAATATCGTTATGAATACGATAAAACCTTGGAAAAAAACCGTTTATATGCCGACGTGTATGTATACGACAATCATTATGCAATGTGTTCGCAAATAGGTTATGTTACCGAGGAAGAGGACGAAGAGGGAAATGTAGGCCCTGCAATGAAAACCTTCGAACAGTATATGACCCCTGTTTATTCAGAGTGCAACAGCACAACAAAGGTTACCTTTGAACTTACCGATTATGTCTACGACATAAAAAATAAAGCTACTACAAAAAATACCTTTGTGATCAACGCGTATGACTATGCGCTAAACTATGCTACATATGAGCTGGCATTACCTGATGATTTTGAAGACTTTTACTTCGAAGGTCTTGAAGAAGGTCTTACTCTTAGTCCTAATGAGGTTTACACATTAGCGCCCGTTGTAACACCTGACAGCCAATGGGCAGAATTGCTTGAATACTCTTCATCAAAGCCAAGTGTTGTTCGTGTTGTAAACAATAAGCTTGTTGCTGTAAAGAGCGGTAGTGCGATTATTAAGGCGCAAGACCCCACAAACAGTAAGAGTGTGACTTTTGAGGTTACTGTGCTCAGTAAGGGTGATGATGGATACCGCCGATATGATAAGCCTGTAACTGATGTGTTCAGACTGAACGGTTTTTATACAAATAAGGCGTATTATATTTTAGAAAATGAAGATAAAAAGCTGGGTGATACCGGAAGCACCAATTTCTTTGAGGGCAATTATAATCTTGAAATGTATCCTTCGGAGTCGGTTGCACTTACATATTCGCTCGACTCATTTAATCCAAAAGATACATCGGTATCATTTGAAAGCAGTAACGAAAGTATAGTAACGGTGGATACCGCAGGCGTTGTTACAGCGCAGGCGGAGGGCTTTGCATCGGTTACTGTAAAGGTATTGCTTGATGATGAAAGCACATATTATTCTGAAACCGTAAATGTTGAGGTTAAGGACCCGTATGTAACAACGGGCGCCAGTCTTACACACTATTACGGTAATGGCGGTCTTGTTGATATACCCGAAGACCTTTCACTTACGCAAATCGGTCAGTTTGCTTTTTCGAATTTTGAGTATATTATGAAAACCGAGGAAGAGCTTGCTTTTGACGACGCCGAGACCTCAAAGGCTTGGTTTATAGGTGACAGTACTATCACAAAGGTTGTAATACCCGAGGGTGTTAAAAGCATTGCAAACTATGCCTTTGCAAATCTTACAGCACTTGAAGAGGTTGTATTCCCGTCAACGCTCGAATCAATTGATTACGGCGCATTCTATGGCTGTACTTCACTCCAAAAGATTACCTTTAGCGGTGAAAATAACCTTAAAATAATTAACCAAAACGCATTTGAAAACTGTGATTTGCGTGACACATTGGAATTACCCGCGGCTTGTGTAATTTCGGATTACGCATTTGCAGGAAACCAAAAGCTAAAGGGTATTGTTCTTGGCGAAAATTTGTATTCAGTAGGTCAGTATGCATTTGCAGGCTGTAAAAAACTTGAAGACGTAACAATCAATGCCAAAAAAGTTAAGTACGGCGCCTACGCCTTTAATGGATGTGAGGAAATCGAAGAGTTTTATGTTAATTCTTCTGTTCTCCCAGAGGGTATGTTCTATGAGTGTAAAAAATTAGAAAAAGTTACCATAGGACCTGATGTAAATGATATTGGCGTATTTGCATTCCGCGATACCAAGGTATCTGAATTTGAAATCGACAAAAACAATAAAGCGTATAAAGCACAGACTGCTGACTATATTTTGTCCGCAGACAGCAAAAAGTTAGTTGCTGTTTCTCCTCTTGCAGAGGGTGAATTTACCTATGATAATATCGGTGGTAAAAAGGTAACCGAAATTGGCAAGGGTGCTTTTTCTCACAACCAGAAAATTACCTCTGTGGTAATGGATAAAGTAACTGTTGTTGGTGAATATGGTCTGGCATCTAACAAGAGCCTCACCTCTGTTTCATTGGCTGAGCTTAAGGAGATTGGTGAATATGCCTTTTTTGAAGCATATATTACCGAATTACCCGCCTTTGATAAAAAGGTAAAGATGGGTAAATATGCCTTCTCTTTCACCAAACTGACCTCGGTCAATATACCTGATGAGACCGAAATACCTGAAGGTGCATTCAGTGAATGCGTTGACCTTGCAAGTGTTGTAATTGGAAACGATGTAGAGATTGGTAAGTATGCCTTTAGCATGGATAAGGATCAAGCATTTAAGGTTGAAATGTATATGGAGGGTGAACAAAAGCTCTTTAAATACGTTTTCTCATCTCCGCTTACCTCACTTACAATAGGCAAAAATGCTATTATCGGCGAAAATGCTTTTTCAAATGCCGCAAGTCTTGAAACCGTCACTTTAGGTGAGGGCGCTGAGCTACACAAAATGGCGTTCTATAACACCTCAAGTCTTAAAAACATTGATTTGTCCAAAGCTAAATCAATCGGTGATTATGCGGTATCGGGTGACGTTTATTACGCTTGTCTTGATGAAAATATGTCGGTTGCAGCAGTAAGCTCTGAGGGTATGTACCGTTATACATATCACGGTCCTCAGATAGTAAGTGTTGATATTTCCTCTGCTAAGGAGCTTGGCGAGTATGCATTTTCTTATTGCCGTAATCTTGTAGACGTAAAATTAAGTGATGACATAACCGAGATAAAACAATACACCTTCGCGGGCTGTGATGCGCTTAAAAATATTAATTTTACAAATATTGAAACCATAGGCGAATACGCATTTATGGAATGCGGACTTGAATCTGTGGATATTTCTGCTGCTGAAACTGTTGGAAAGTATGCATTCGTTTCAAACCGTTTGTTAAATTCTGTAAAGTTTTCTGAAAAGACCGAGGAAATCGGAGAGGGTGCATTTTCTTATTGTGATCCGCTAAGTACTGTAGAAAACCTAAATTGCGTTAAAAATATAGGTGATTATTCATTTGCATACACTGCAATCACATCAGCTGACCTGACTGCCGCGGTAAAAATCGGTAGAAACGTGTTTATTAAAGAAGAATTAACACCGTTTACCGTTACTCTCGGTGACGATATTGAAAAAATAGCTGATAATCCGTTTGCAATGTGTAAAATAGATCCGTTTAGCTCAACTGAAAAACAAAAGGTTAACGGCAAGGAAAAGGAAGTTAAAACCTATACCTATGAATTAAGTAATACAGTATTTGTTGTTGACGGCTCTTTGTATTGCAAAAATGAAACAGGTCTTGAACTGATTACCTATGCTGGCGTTGATAATTCAAATGTTAATGTTGCCGAGGATACAGTAAGAATTACTGCCTATGCCTTTGCGGGTAGCGATGTTGTTCGCGTTAAAATGCCATATACGACAACAGCAATAGGACATAAGGCGTTCTATGACTGTAATGCGCTTAATATGGTTATATTTGGCAGCCATAACGTTCCAAATTTTGAAGAGGAATTTGACCCTGCGTATTACGGCAGCTTTGAAAACATCCCAGGCTCAGGTGATTATGGCACATATACCGATTATGACGGTAACGAGGTTGCTATTGGTGGCTTGGGTATCGTTCCGTTCTTTATGTGGAATGTAACAGGCGAGATGTATTCAAATGTATTTTACGGCGCGACCTTTGTTGATTATGTGGGCAAGGTTGAAAATAAGCTTACAATGGTACGCCCTGTAAATGGCGTGGGATATGATTCGTTTATATGTAATCAATATTTTGATTTGAGCATTGACGGTCCTGCTGCACCTGACGAAGTAGCTGTTGAGGCAATAAGCGCTATTAAAGCAATTCCCGAAAGGGTAAACGCCGATGACAAGGCGTTGGTAGATAATGCACGTGCGGCATACAATAAAATTGCAACTACCGAGCAGTTGGCACTTGTCACAAATTATGCTGATTTGGTTTCGGCAGAACAGCGATTAAAAGCATTAGATACGGACAAAGACGATAATTCAGATAACGCTGCTAATGATAATGCCAAATCAACCGCATGGATTTGGATAGTAGCAATACTTGCAGTATTGTTAGCTGCTATATTCGTTTTCAAAAAGTTTGCAAAACAGATACTTAGTGTTTTAAAACCTATCGCTGCTTGGATTTTTAAGGTTTCAAAACCTGTAATTGAAAAAATTGTTAAATTCATAAAGCCTGTTTTACAAAAGATTGCAAAGGTATTAAAGCCTGTAACCGATAAAATTTGGGCATTCTTAAAGCCCATATTTGTAAAATTTTGGGCGTTTATAAAACCAATTTTCAATAAGATAGCGGCTTTTGTAAAGCCAATTGCAATAAATGTGGCTGTATTTGTTAAAAATATTTCAATTAAAGTGTTTGTGGCTGTAAAGCAATTTGTTATTAAAATTTATAGCATTTGTAAACCTTTTGTAGTTAAGTATGCAAAGATTGCTTGGAGTAAAACCACCCAGTTTGTTAAAAAGGTATGGCCTAAAATTACCTCTTTTGTTAAAAAGACAGCGATTGCGGTTTGGCAGTTTATTAAAACAGCGGCTAAAAAAACAGTGATTTTCACAAAGAGTACTTTGTTAAAATTAAGAGAGAAAAAGCAAAACAAATCACAAAATGATACTGAGAAAGAGGGTGAGCAAGATGAAACAAATGTTGAAAATTAAACCGTTATTACTTGTTTTGTTGTGTCTTGCCATTCTTTCACTAACAGGCTGTGGTGAAAGTGCTACACCCTATGAAACAAACGATAAAGAGGGCTATTCCGTTAGCGTCAAATTCGATGCTAACGGTGGCACCTTTACCACAAATACCTCGGTTATAGTTGACACGTTCAGCATTTCTGAGCTTAGCAATAACGATGATGACCAAGCCAAAGTGGCATTGATTTCACCTGATGACAAAAATCGCGGTAACGATGCCTTTACCGCAACAAAAAACGGTTATTTCCTTGCTGGATGGTATAAAAACCGCACAGAAAACCAGGACGAAAGCGGTGAGATGGTTTACAACTATTCTGAAAAATGGGATTTTGAAAAAGATTATTTGTATCTTGACACAAATAAGGAATATACAGCGCAAAATCCTGTGCTTACTCTTTATGCCGCTTGGGTGCCAATGTTCAAGGTTGAATATTATTCGCTAAGTACTGGTGATTTAATAGATACATATTCATTTGATCCCACAGCAGTTACCGAAATGAAGCTACCCGCATGGGATGAAAAAACAGGCGCTATTGAAATGTATAATTTTCCAAAGGTAGACGGATATACCTATAACGGCGTATATTTAGATGCAGATAAACAGGTTGCTGTTGATGGTGAAGCAATTTCTCATCCGGGCACAGTTTCTCTTGAAACTGGTACTGCCGAAAATTCGGTACTTAAGCTTTATGTTGATTACACCGAGGGTGAATGGTACCGAATTTATACAGCAGAGCAGCTTGTCGAAAGCGCCGCGCTTGACGGAAATTATGAAATTTTGGCAGACCTTGATTTTTCAAATGAAATTTGGCCTACTGCTTTTATGTACGGAAATTTCACAGGAAGTATAAAAGGTAACGGACATACGATTAAAAATGTGGATTTTCTTCAAACCAACAAATCAAAGGTTAATGCAGGTTTGTTTGGTAACATTACCGAAAAGGTAAATATATCTGATTTGAATTTTGAAAATATCACATTTACCATTAAAGCAGGTACTCGTGTTGTTGGTACAAGTTATGGACTTTTTGCAGGTACCATATCAGAGAAAGCCACACTTAGCAATGTAAGTATTAAAAGTTCAAGCTTACAGATAGATTCATCCTGTTATTTTGGTGTTGATGATTATTCTATCGGTCTTGTTTGCGGTATGGGTGATGCCTCAAAGATTGCCAACGCTGATATAAAATGTGTTGCTGTAGGCGACAATTCACAAAAGGTAAATATTTCAACCAACGGAAATGAAGTATCGGTTGAAATTTCAAATGAATAAATTTTATAAAAAGGAGTTACCAAAATGAAAAAGAGAATTATCTCAATTATCCTATGCATAGCGTTATGCTTAGGGGCAATGTCATCACTTGCAGGTTGCGGCGGCAACACAGATGCTTTTGTTATTATGACAGAGCAGTTGGACGGATTATTTAATCCATTCTTTTACACCTCGGCACCTGACGGTACTATTGTGTCAATGACACAGATTGGTATGCTTAGTTCAAAATATGTAAATGGCGAGGTTACTGTTGCTTATGGCGAAGATGAGGCAGTTGTTGTAAAAGACTATGAAATTGTAGAAAATGACGACGATACAGTTACATACAATTTCGTACTCAAAAACGGTATAAAGTTTTCCGACGGTCAACCGCTTACCATGGAAGACGTTCTCTTTAACTACTACGTATATCTTGACCCTGTATACACAGGCTCAAACACCTTGTATTCAACCGATATTTTAGGCTTGGCTGAATACAGAACACAAACTGTCGGATCTTCATCCGATGATAGCGACAATCTCATTTCATCACAGGCATCTTCTCGCGCGGCTGCCAGAATTAACGAGCTTGTAAACCTCTTTAATTCTGAAATTAAGGCTTCCAGCACAAAAGAAGTTGGCTACGATGCAATGAAAAAGGCTATAAACGCTTATACAGTAAGCAGTGGTTATCAGTCAGCTATTTCAAACAATTCGGAAGAAGTAACAAATAAAAACCTTTTAGAAGATTATGAGTATGCACTCAAATTGTTTAAGGAAGAGCTCGAGGACGATTATCTAGGTGCGCAGGAATCGTATATAGATGAGCCATACAAATCATTTGAGGAATTCAAGGATGAAATATTCTGCTTTATGTATAGCGAGGGCTATGTAGAAGCTGAATACGAGGAAGACGAAGAGGGCAAAAAAGACCGTACAAAGATTAAAAAGTTGACACCTCAATACCCAGATTCAGTTAAATCAAAAGAGGATGCAATCGACTATGTTTATAACGACAAGATTGCAAGAGAACTTGATATTATATTGCAGTATTGGGGTACAGCAAACACCCTTAATACTGAATTTACAGCAAAGGCAAAGGAAGTTATTCTTCACGAAAACGTTTCTGATGATGGTACATTAGCTGTAGAAAGCATTTCGGGTATTGTTTCTCTCGGTCACACTGACAAAGCAGGCGAAACAATAAAGGTTAACGGCACCGATTATAAAATTGCATCAGCTCATAACGATGACGGTACAGTTAAAAACGCCAACGAATATGATGTTCTTTCAATTACAATCGACGGTATAGACCCCAAGGCTATCTGGAACTTTGCTATTACTGTAGCACCACAGCACTATTACGGTGAGGGTAGCAGTGTTGGTGTTGACATTGAAAACAATAAATTCGGAGTTGAATTTGCAAGCTTTGATTTTATGACCGACATTGTTCAGTCAACCAGAAATATTAAAATTCCTATGGGTGCAGGTTCTTACAAAGCAACCAACACCAAAAACAAGGATAACCCGGGTGAGAGCGAATTCTATACCAACAATGTTGTTTACTTTAAAGCTAATGAAAACTTTAACACTGTAGGCACAGGTATCGAAAATGCAAAAATTAACAAAATTCGTTATCAGGTAGTAAGCTCACAAAATGCTATTGCCGCTTTGCAGGAGGGTAACGTTCACTACATTTCACCTTCTCTTACCACCGATAACTACGAAAAACTTGAAGCCCTTTCTAAAAAAGGTATGGTAACACTTACAACCGACCAGTTAGGTTACGGTTACATAGGTGTAAACTCTGCCAAAATCAACGACATAAATCTTCGTAAGGCAATTATGTGCGCTATGAATACCTCGCTCGCACTTGACTATTATCGCGCAGGTACAGCTGAGCAGATTTATTGGCCAATGTCAAAGGTAAGCTGGGCGTACCCAACAGGCTCTGATGCCGAGGATAACGGTTTTGACTATCCACCGCTTGGCAGCTGGAGTGAAGAAATTGCTGTCAGCAATATTGAAAAATATATGCAGGCTGCTGGTGTTAGTGCAGGAGACAGTGACTTGACTGTTAAATTCACAATTGCGGGCTCAAGTCTACAGGACCATCCTACCTATAAGGTATTCCGTGATGCTGCAGCACTTCTCAACGATTTGGGTTGGGATGTTGAGGTTGTATGTGATACACAAGCTCTTACAAAGATTAACACAGGCTCACTCGAGGTTTGGGCTGCTGCGTGGTCATCGGCGCTTGACCCTGACCTTTATCAGGTTTACCATAAGGATTCATCTGCAACAAGCACACTTGCTTGGGGTTATAACTATCTAAAAACAAGCGGTAGCGCAGAAGAACTTGATATCCTTGACGAGCTTAGTGAGTTGATTGACGAAGCGCGTGAAACCAACGATCAGGATGAACGCTCCGAGCTTTATAAGGACGCAATGTCACAAATACTTGACCTTGCAATTGAACTTCCTGTTTACCAAAGAAGTGTGCTTTACGCTTACAACTCAAAGGTAATTAGCACCGAAAGTCTCCCAGCTGAATCAGAAATGAACCCATATTCATCACCGCTTGACAGAATTTGGGAAGTTGAATTTGCAAAATAAGAGTCGGTGAGCAAATGGCTAGTTTAAAATATATAATTAAAAGATTGATTACATCCGTTTTTATACTTATGGGTGTATCACTAATTATTTACTTTCTTATAAGATTGATGCCCGTTGATTTTATCCAAGATAAAATTAACGCCATCAATCAAGGTGGCGCTACTGTTAGTAAAGAAACAGTAAATGCTATGTACCAAATGTACGGGCTTGGTGACAACAGCTTTTTAGGAATACTTAAAGGCTATTTCAGTTGGTTGGGTGCGCTATTCCGTCTTGATTTAGGTACAAGCTTTGTGTACGGAATCCCTGTTGCTGATGTTATTTTTGAGCATATGGGTGTATCATTTGCCGTATCGCTTATAGCAACTGTATTTGAATTTATGATTGCAATACCGCTTGGTATTACTGCGGCAACCCATCAGTACAGCTTCCGCGATTACTTGGTAACGGTTCTTGTAATGATTGGTATTTCACTTCCGTCTTTCTTCTTCGGACAGATGCTAAAAGATTTGTTTGCCTTAAAACTCGGTTGGTTCCCTGCATCAGGTCTTGTAAATGCCACAGCATCTTACACAGGAGTTGCGCTTTTGCTCGACTATGTAAGACATATGTTTTTACCGATTTTAACAATTGTTATTTTGAGTATTGGCGCCCGTATGAGAATGACCCGTACAAATATGCTTGAGGTTATGAATTCCGATTATATTCGCACCGCAAGGGCAAAGGGATTAAAAGAAAAGACAGTTATAAACAAACACGCTTTCCGCAACACGTTAATTCCGCTTGTAACTTCTCTTGCAGGCCTTTTGCCGTCATTGTTTTCGGGTGCGATTATTACCGAGCAGGTATTTGACCTTCCAGGTATCGGTAATATAGCGCTTGATGCTATGAATCGCGGTGATATTCCGTTTATTATGGGATACAATATGTTCCTTGCAGTTTTAAGCGTACTTGGCGTATTGCTTGCAGACCTTATGTACGGAATTGTAGACCCACGAGTTAAATTAGAGTAAAGGAGGCACTTTTATGGAAGAAAATAAAACTACAGACATCGTAGAACAAATAATAGACACCGAAGTGCCTCTTGATAAAAATGTGCGTATGATGTCGCCTACACGTATGGTAGTGCGTAGATTTTTTCGTTCAAAGCTAAGTATTGTTGGTCTTATTATGGTTGTTGGATTGTTTATTTTCAGCTTTTTCGGTCCATTTATATATACAAAATGGGGTGAAATTGAGCTTGATGAAAGCGGTAAAACTGAATACTCCATTTCACAAACAGCATATACCGTTGACGGTCAGCAATACACACTACGCCAGACGACTGAAAAAAATCTAAAGGATAATTTTTTGGCGCCTCCGTCAAGTGAGCATATTTTAGGAACTGATAATGAGGGTTATGATATATTTGTTAGACTTATGTACGGTGGAAGAATTTCCCTTACCGTTAGTTTTATAGCGGTGTTTCTAATTACGGCTATAGGTGTAATTTTAGGCGGTATAGCAGGCTTTTTTGGTGGTATTATCGATAATATTATAATGCGTGTTTGTGATGTGCTCATATGTTTACCCGGTATCCCAATTTTGCTTATTATAAGTACGATTCTTGATGCGTCCGAAATTGATGCAAAATATCGTATTTATTTACTTATGATTTATCTTACCTTTATTTCATGGCCAGGTACCGCGCGACTCGTACGTGGGCAAATCTTATCACTTCGTGAACAAGAATATATGGTAGCAGCCGAAGCAATGGGATATTCAACCTCACGTAAAATATTTAAGCATTTAATACCAAATGTTATGCCACAGTTAATCGTTCAAATGACACTTAGCCTTGGCAGTATGATTCTTTATGAAGCTACACTTTCATACTTGAACTTGGGTGTTAAAGCGCCTTATGCGGCTTGGGGTACAATGATTAACATTATTTCGACCAATCAGGATATTCTGCAGCACCATCTAAATGTATGGGTGCCGGCCGGTGTGTGCATAGTTATTGCTGTTCTTGGCTTTAATTTTATTGGTGACGGTTTGCGTGATGCACTTGACCCGAAAGGTAGGCGATAGACTATGAGTGAAAGTAAAAATTATTTAACCGGTAAAGAAATTCGTGCTATCGCTAAGGAAAACAAAAAAATTACCAAACGCCTTGAGGCAGAAAAATACCGCAAAGCAGATGAAAGTGAATATTTATCTGCTATGAAAAATGACGAAAATATTTTAGAAATTGAGGATTTACACACCTACTTTTTTACCGAACAGGGTGTTGTAAAAGCAGTAAACGGTGTGTCTCTCGATATACCCAAAAATGCTACTGTTGGTATTGTTGGTGAATCGGGTTGCGGTAAATCGGTTACAAGTATGTCGGTTATGAGACTTATTCAAGGCCCAGCGGGACAGATATATTCAGGCGAAATTCGTTTTAATTCAAAGGACGAAACAGGTGAACAAAAGGTATATGATATAGCAAAAATGCCAATGAGCGATATTTACAAAATTCGCGGTAAACAAATTGCTATGATTTTCCAAGAACCTATGACTTCACTTAATCCTGTATTTACCATTGGTCAACAGCTTGATGAGGTAACCTTTATACATAAACCAAATGCTACCAAGGAAGAGGCAAAAAACAAATCAATAGAAATGCTTAACCTTGTTGGTATCGCAATGCCTGAGCGTATTTATGGCTCTTTCCCACACGAATTATCAGGCGGTATGCGTCAGCGCGTTATGATTGCTATGGCACTTGCAAGTGATCCGCGACTGATTATTGCTGATGAGCCTACAACTGCTCTCGACGTTACCATTCAGGCGCAAATTCTTGATTTGCTACGCGACCTTAAGGATAAAATCGACGGCTCGATTATGCTTATAACTCACGACCTTGGTATAATTGCCGAAATGGCGGATTATGTTGTGGTTATGTATGCGGGTAAGGTTATTGAAAAGGGTACTGTAGAGGAGATTTTTCATAATCCTATGCATCCGTACACAATTGGTCTTCAAAAATCTAAACCGACACTAAATTCCGACAGCGATACCTTGTATAACATACCGGGTAACGTTCCTAATCCTATAAATATGCCTGATTACTGCTATTTTAAAGAAAGATGTTCTAAATGCATGGCTAAATGTTCGGGTGAATATCCACAAATGATACAGGTAAGTCCAACGCATTTTGTTGCATGTCATTTGTACGAAGAGGAGCAAAAATAGTATGGAAGAAAAAATTACACAACCAATTGATAATAATGCTATTTTAGAAGTTCGCAATCTTCGTAAAAGCTTTCCTATTAAAAAAACACTTACAGGAAAGGTTACTCAGGAACTTATTGCAGTTGACAATGTTTCATTTAAACTAATGCCGGGTGAAACACTTGGTATTGTTGGTGAGTCTGGTTGCGGCAAAACAACCTTAGGAAGAACAATTCTAAAGCTGCACGAATCAAATGGTGGACAGATATTTTTTGAGGGACAAGATATTACAAACCTTAAGTCATCACAAATGCGTGAAATACGCAAAAAGATGCAGATAATATTTCAGGACCCGTATTCATCCTTGCCACCACGAAGCACTGTTGGGGGAATTCTTTCAGAGCCGGTTGAGGTGCATAACATCGTTCCAAAATTAAAGGTTAAGGAATATGTTTTAGATTTAATGGATAAATGCGGCTTGCGCGACTATTATTACGAGCGTTATCCACACGAATTTTCGGGTGGTCAAAGACAGCGTATTTGCATTGCGCGCGCATTATCCGTTAATCCAAAATTAGTTATATGTGACGAGCCTGTTTCCGCGCTTGACGTTTCTATACAAGCTCAAATAATCAATTTACTTAAACAATTGCAAAAGGATATGAATTTAACATATCTTTTCATATCGCACGATTTGTCGGTAGTAAAATTTATTTCCGACAAAATCGGTGTTATGTATTTGGGCTCAATGGTTGAATACGGAACAAAAGAGGATATTTTTTCAAATCCCTTGCATCCGTATACACAGGCGCTTTTTTCGGCAATTCCACAGCCTGATCCTGATGTGAAGATGAACAGAATTATTCTAAAGGGTGATATTCCGTCACCTGCAAATCCACCGTCTGGCTGTCGCTTCCATACACGCTGTCCGTATGCAACCGATATTTGTAAAGAGGTAACACCTGAATACAAGGATTATGGCAATGGTCATTGCGCGGCATGTCACTTACTTAATAAGGATTAAAATTATGAATAAAAAGCTTAAAAAGCCAAAAATTAAATACATTGATGATGGTAGAACAATAGCTGATATGTCAAATATTCCTACGCGTTCACCGCTTTTAAACAAAGGTACAACATCAAGCTTTAAAGAAATTTGGCATACATATTGGTCTGCGGTAAAAATGATGATTAAACCTATGTTTGTTGTAATAGGATTTTTGGTTGTAATCTATTTAATCGCGACATTGATTTTTTGGCTAATGTAAAAGAAACCCCCGAACATAGTTCGGGGGTTAATATTTTATTTTTCGCTAAATTGTCCATTTGACAGATGTAGGATTTTATCACATACACCAAGAGAAGTGTTTCGATGGGTAATAAATAAAATTGTTTTATCGGTTAGTTTTTTTAGATTTTTTAGCAATGCTATTTCTGTAGTTTCATCAAGTGCCGAGGTTGCCTCATCTAGTAAAATGATTGGTGCATCAAAAAGAAGCGCGCGCGCAATAGCAATTCGTTGAATTTGACCTTCGGATAAACCTTGTCCGTGTTCGGAAATCACGGTATCTAGACCATTTGGCAATGTAGAAATATAATCATAAATTACTGCGGTTTTTGCTGCCTTAATAATCTTTTCATCAGCTATTGAATTATCACAAAGTGAAATATTGTCGCGTATAGTACCGGATATTAACATATTTCCTTGCGGCACATAGGCGAACATTTGCCGTGTGGTTTCATTTATTTGAGTATCACCGTCAAAACTTAAACCACCCGCTGTTGCTGGGAACAATCCCAATAATAGTTTAAAAAGTGTGCTTTTTCCGCTTCCTGAACGACCGGTAATTGCCGTAATTGTGCCATTTTCAATAATAAAATTATTATCTCTTAGCACTATCTCGTTTGTATAAGCAAATGTAAGCTTGTCCGCAACGATTTTTTTAAACTTAACTATGGTGTTATCACAATTGACAATTTCGTCCTCTAATTGTTCAATTTCAATTAGTCTTTCGGCAGATGCGGTCATTGAGTAATATTGCGGTATAATACCCGAAATATTTTGTAACGGTGCGCGTAGTATTGACACAAGCTGTAAAAAGTATATTAGCGTTCCAATGGTCATCAGCTCGGCTGCAATTTGCGTTGCACCCCATACCAAAACACCGTAATAGCCAAAACTAAATAATAAAAAGAGTGACGAAGAAATAATTACCGAAAAAATATTTTTCTTCACCCTTAAACTACGGTTGGTTTCTAAAAATTCATTAAGCTTTAGTAAAAAAGGTTTTTCACCGCCCAGAGTTTTTACAATAACTATATTTACAAAACTTTCTTGTAAAAAAGAACGGGTGATACCCTCGGTTTGCTGAACATCTTTATGTAAATGTTTATATCTTTTGCTTAAAATTCTACCAACAAGCGGAAAAACAAATCCAATACCCAATACCGCAAATGCAAAATAATAATTTTGTATACAAATGGCGGTAATACCTGCCACAATTTTTGTAAGCATTGAAACAAGGGAAGGTATAAGTTTGATACTTCCGTTTACAACAATGTCAACATCAGAAGAAAAACGGTTTAGCAAATCACCGGAATGATATTGTGCGATGTTTACGTATTTCTTTTTCATAAGGCGCGTGAACATATAGTTTTTAAGTTTAATGTTCATTTTTGCAGCAACATTTGTAGAAATAACCGATACAGCGGCTTCGATAACGATATGTAAAAGTATAAGTCCAAAAAGCAATATACTTCCTATAAAAAATGTGTGAGTGACGCTGTCTTTGGCAGTATCTATAATTTGTTGTGACAGTTTTGCCAAGAATATATATGCAAGAGAAGCGGTAATGTTAAGTGTGGATATAAAAATTATCCACGGGATAAAGGGTTTGACTCTTGCATATATCCACTGGTTTGTATTTTGTTGTGTTTTCATTGTTCAATAATTCCGTTTTCCTTTAAAGTTTTTACAAATACATCTATGTTGTTAAGCGCAAGTACGGTTGAAATATCGAATTTTTTAAGCAACTCGTTAAGCATTTGTTCTTTTGAACATTCACCGCTTTCAAGTAACTTCCACAAAAAAACCGAAGTGTCAGTAAGTTGGATTGTGCTGGTAAAATCGCGGTTGATACTTTTGTCGCATACAATAACAGCCTCACCGTTTTCTTGTTTTAAACTAAAGCCTCGTTTAATTTTCACATTTTCACCCTAATTCATTTATAATATTTAAAACCAATACTTGCTTTTTTTATAATTATATACTAAAATATTATATTATGCAAGTACAGTCTTCGGAGGAGATTTTATGGATACATTTGTTGAACAACTTATAACTATTAAAAAAAATTTTAAAACCTATTTGGCATACGCTTGTATAACAATTGTAACACTTTTAATAATGGCGTTGTCATTGTGGATTTTTGGTAAACTTGCCGTTGTTGTTGTATTCTTGGTTGGATACGGCGCTTTTAAATTGTATTCAATGCTTAATATAGAATATGAATATATTATCACCAATTCTACAATGGATATTGATAAAATTATTGCAAAGAGCTCACGCAAGCGAATTGTAAGTTTTGACATTGCTTCAGTACAAAGAATAGAGAAATATACGGGCGTACTGCCGCACGATATTGAAAAGGATTGTATTTTTGTATGTAATAAAACAGATGATAATACCTACATTTTATACTATAAGCAAGAGGGGAAACCGCAAAAGGCATTTGTGTTTGCACCAAATAAAAAAATGATTGCAGGCATGAAAAACTTTTTACCTCGTCATATTTGTGAAAATATATAATGATTTGTGAAAGTGGAAATGAATAATATTTCCACTTTCGATAACTTATTATAACGGGTGATTTTATGAAGGTTTTAACGGCCGCTCAAATAAAAAAAGCCGAGGATAATGCCGTAACGAACGGCATTTTTTCTTATGCGCAGTTAATGAAAAAAGCAGGGGATGCTGCAACAAAGGAAATACTCAGCCGATACAAAATCATAGGAAAAAGGGTATGCGTACTTTGCGGTAGTGGTAACAACGGCGGTGACGGACTTGTTATTGCTGCCAATTTGAAAAGTTGTGGTGCCAATGTGTTTTTGCTTACACCAATTGGTTTCCCATCAACCGATACAGCTCTTAATTTTAAAAAAGGCGTAGAAAACATTACGGTAATAAACGATTTTGACGGCAAATTTGATATTGTTATTGATGCTCTGTTTGGTATAGGTTTTAATAGATTTTTTTCGAAAAAAATCGTCGAGCTTATTGAAAAAATTAACAAATATGACTGTATTAAAATTTCGGTTGATATCCCAAGCGGAGTTTTTTGTGATGGCGGTCAGGTTATGACGGCTTTCCATGCCGATTTAACATTGTCGTTCAGTTCATATAAATTGTGTCAATTATTGCCGCAAACAAGCGAATTTTGCGGTGAAACGGTGGTGCTTGATATTGGTTTACCACTTGATGATTATGCCTATCTTACAATAGATAAACCCGAAAAAATGAAAAGACCTAGAAACTCGCATAAGGGTACTTTTGGTACCGCATTTTTAATTTGTGGCAGTTACGGTATGTGTGGAGCCCAAGTTTTAGCCGCGCGAGCGGCACTTCGTTCGGGCGTGGGAATTGTTAAAGCACTTGTGTGCGATAAAAACTATTCAGCTTTTACGTGTTCGGTTCCAGAAGCGGTAACAATACCTATCCAAACCACGCCTGATGGTGCACCATTAGTTTATGATAGTACAATATTAGCTACACTTTCAAGCAGTGATGCATTGCTTATTGGTTGTGGACTTGGCAAGAGTGAAACAAGCAAAAAACTTGTTTTAAAAACACTTCAAAAAACACATATTCCAACAGTTATTGATGCCGACGGCATAAATGCTTTAATAGGCGGCATAAATATAATTAGAAAAATAGATGCCCCTGTAATCCTTACACCGCATCCAGCCGAGATGGCGCGACTTTGCGATACCACAACCGAAGATATTCAAAGCAATCGTGTTAAATTTGCTAAAAGGTTCGCTGTGGAAAACAATGTTTATCTTGTACTTAAAGGTAGTAATACTATTGTTGCTACACCTAACGGTAAAATCTTTTTTAACACAACTGGAAATGACGGCTTGGCGACTGGTGGTAGCGGTGACGTGCTTTCGGGTATGATTGTATCTCGCTTGGCGCAAGGTTATGACCCACTTACCGCGGTACTGAATTCTGTATGGATACATGGCGCGGTTGCCGACGAATTATCAAAAGCAATGTATACACGCGCAATGCTTCCAAGTGATATTATCGAGGGGCTTAAAACAATTTCAGATTAGGTGATTTTTTGAAAAGATTTATTGTTTTACCCGTTGTAGCGCTATTTCTTTGTTGTGGTTGCTCCAAATCAAATACGGTGACACCAATACTTGATAATATTTCTTTTATTGCACTAATTAGATGCGACGAACAGGAATTTACCTGTGATGTAACTATTGCAGATAGTAGTTTAAAACTCGTTGTAAACGAGCCAAAACAAATTGACGGATTAACTATAAATATAAATAAAAACGGCATTACGGCTGAATTTATGGGTGTTTCATACACGCCTGACCTTAATTCAATGCCGCAGGGTGCTGTAGCTCAGGTTTTGTTCAAAGTTTTAAATGATGCTGCTAACAAGGAAGTCGTTTGTGACGACGAAAATTGTGAAATAACCGGTAGGGTAGACGGCTATCGGTACGACTTTACATTCTCGCCGTCTGGTTTGCCACTGTTGTTGGAAATTGATGACTTTGACATAAAAATAAAGTTTAATAACGTTGCTTTAAAATAGTGATATTTTGCATAAAATTATATTCAAATGTGAAATATAAAAATCTCGGTAGAAAATTCTACCGAGATTTTTATATATTTACTATTTTTGCATTAAATAAATCTGCATCTTCTTTAATGTGAGTTATCAAAAGCACAGGTTTATCTTTTTGTAGGAATTCACGTTTAATTATATTTGCTACAAGCTTTTTATTTTCGGTATCCAGTCCGTTAAACGCTTCATCAAGTATTAATGCATCACCGCCGTAGCAAATGGAACGTATAAGCGCTACACGACGTTTCATACCTCCGCTTAGTTGTGATATTTTTTTCTTTCGAATGTCAAATAAACGGAACTCTTTTAGCAATTTATCGGCAAGGACATATTGCTCTTTTGAAAGTACCAAGCGAATATTTTTTTGAATGTCTAAATTTTCGAGTAGTCGGTCTTCTTGAAATACTGCTGATATCTTTTGCGGAACAACAATATTACCGCTTTGTGCGGTTTCAAGACCTAAAATCAATCTTGCGACAGTTGTTTTACCGCTACCCGATATTCCGCATAGTTGTACACATTCGCCATTATTTACGGTTAGATTAAAATTCTTTAAAATTTCCTGTTCGCCATAAGAAAAATTTACATTTTTTAACTCAATCATTAGCCGTACCTCCGTTTAAAAGATACTTATTACAAAGGAATTTAAGTAAAAATTCTATAATAATACTAAGAACTATAACGGTAAGTGTTACGGCATATACCTCGTCAAAATTCACATTTCCCTTGCTTTGCCAAAGCAAGGTGCCAAGTGAAACCGAGGGTAAGCAAATTACTTCGGCAGCAACACCTGATTTCCAAGCAAGACCTAATGCATTTACAATGGTTGTTAAAAGAGATGGCATAATATGCGGTAATTTTACCTTTGTAAGCGTTTTGGTAAATGATAAGTCGAACACCTGTGCCATTTCCAAGAGTTTAATATCGGTGTTATTAAGACCGTCGTACACTGTTTGCCATACTATCGGCGCTACCATAAGACAAACAATCAAAACGGGTAGAGCAGTGCTTGTGAAAAACAGGTACATCAATATGATTATTGCAACAACTGGTACTGCGCGTATTATTTTAAGAATAGGCGCGATTAAGGAATAGAATACATTTGAAATGTGTGTTGCTACACCAAGTAAAAAACCGATTACACTACCAATTACAAAGCCTGTAAAAATGCGTAAAAGAGTTAATACGGTGGCGCTTATAAAAGGCTTGGTAAATGCTATATCAACCCATTTTTTAAATACGGTAAACGGACTTGGTAATATAAGTAGTAACAATTCATTGTTTCTACTGACAAGTCGGGAAGCGACCTCCCAAACAAGTATCCAGAAGGTCGCTGCGCAAATAAATTTAATTATTTTTTTAAAAATTGTGGGTTTGGTCTGCTTTGTAGTATAAATCATCAGCTGGTAATTTACCTCCGATAGATGTTGGGTCGGCATTAAACAGTACATTTAAATAGCCGTTTACATTGGTTTTCATGTCCTTGCCAGTAACAAAGCAAAGGTTACTGTTTGGGATAGCTTTTTTTGCTATTGCAGCACTTGCAGCGATTTTGTATGTTTCACAGTATGTGGCAACCTCATCAATGTTGGCTGTTGCATACTTAATCGAAGCCTCGTATTCCTCTAAAAACTTTTCCACAGCTTTTTGGTTTGCTTGCACATAGCTGTCAAGCGCTATAATACAACCCATCATAAGCTGAGTATCTGAAACCTTTGCCCATTCGTCATTAATACTAAGTACACGGTTTAATTCTTGATTTTTTACCATAACGGTAGTAGCGGCTGGTTCGGGCGCTATAGCTATTTCTGCCTCACCGCTTACGAGCTTTGCTACCAAATCCTCGCTCGATACAAAGTTGATTGTAACGTCTGTTTCGGGGTTAATGCCGTTTTTGGTTAGAATATACTTCAAAATAAATTCGGGGTTTTGTCCCTTGCCTGTTGAGTAAATAGTTTTACCCTTAAGGTCGGCTATTGACTTGATTGTGTTACCTTTTTCAAGTATGGAAAGCACGCCGTAGGTATTAACGGCAAGCATACGAACTTTGCCTTCTGATTTGTTGTAAAGTGTTGCGGCAACATTGGTAGGCACAGATGCAATATTTATTTCGCCCTTTAGGAATTTGCCTGTAATATCGGTAGCAGCACTCGCTACGGTAAAGTTGTAGTTGTTTGCAGTTTTGTTGGCATCGCTATCTGCGTTTAGCTTTGCCATACCGATACCCGTTGGACCTGTCATATACGCTACCGACACATCAACTGCGGTATAGGGTGCTTCACTTGACGTATCGGGCATGGACGAAGTGGTGTCGTTATTGCCACAAGCAGCAAGTGAGAGTAGAAATGTTAATGTTAAGAGAATTGCGAGTAGTTTTTTCATTTTTATCACCTTATTAAATAATTTTAAAGCTGTGACCTTCACGGTTTATAAGTCCTTTGGACTCTAATGATTCAATATCACGGTAGATACTTGTTCTGCCAACTTTTAGCCGACGTGCGAGCTCTGCCATACCAAAGCTCAAATTGATATTTCCGTTACTGTCGGATTGAGACAGTAGGTATTCATACAATCTTTTTTCGGTCGATTTTGCTACAAAGGCATCAAGTTTTCGATTTAAAAAACGGATTTTACCGCTTAAATATTCAATATAGTTAATTGATATTTGCGGATACTGCTTAATTAGACTCACTAACTCTTGCTCGCCAATGTATAAAACCTCACATCGCTCATTTGCAATTATACTGCTTTTTCCGTCTTTCCAAACACCAAATACCGATGCAGCACCAAAAAGCTCACCGCTTGACATAGTGCGAATGGTAATACTGTCACCAATATCGTTACAACGCCTTACGGTTGCAGTACCACTTAAAATAATACCGATTATACCGCCGATATACAGTTGCTCGCCTTTTGATATGATTTTTGGTTTTTTTAGTGCCGAAAAAATCAAAGCAGTATCATTGTCATTTAGTCCTTTGAACAAAAAACAGTTAATTGGTCACACCCCCCGATTTTAAATAGTGTTCCAAATAGAACACTATATTTATATTATACATATAAAAAATAAAAAAGCAAGATACAAAATGCATCTTGCTTAAAAAATATTTTGTTAATAATTTATTTGTTTACATCGGCAAAAAGGTTTTCGAACTGTTCGGCAAGCTCGTGGTTGTCGGCATTTTTTTGAGTGACCTGTTCACGTGCTGTAGCAAGCGAGGTAACAAGTGTGTCGACACGGCTGATAAAATCGTTAGAAGTTTGCATGATTTCTGCTTTTAGGGCTGCAAGCTGTTCGTGAGCGTTATCAATCAAGTGAAGATTTTTTTGAACCTCTCGATTGGCAATATCACGGTTTTCAGCCGAGTTTTGCATAATAGATTTTGCGTTGGTTTGAGCTACAAGATATAGCTTACCAATGTTTTGTGAAAGACGCTCAATCTCGTCATGTTTATCGGTATATTCCTTTAACTGCGCTTCAACTGCAACCTTTGCTGCCTTTACATCGTCGAGTTGTGCATTAACAGTAACAATTGTATTTTCAAGACTGTTAATTTTTTCATTAAGCTCGATTTCTTTGGTAGAGAATTTTTTATGCGATTCTTCAATATAACCGATTACATCATCACAGTTAAAGCCGAATAGACTTTTTCTAAAACCTACTGACACTTTAATTCATCCCCTTGTTTTAAATTCCATACACCTAAAGTATAACAAATAATTATCCAATTTACAAGTGTAAACTTTTTAGTTAAATTTGAGATCTATATCAAGTGTTGAAAAATAGTCATTCATTGTTTGTGCGCGGCGAATTAACTGGATATTACCGTCGGATTTTAGCATCAGCTCGGCGCAACGTAATTTACCGTTGTAGTTATAGCCCATTGAATGACCATGTGCGCCAACATCATGAATTGTGAGATAATCACCAATATCTACTTGCGGTAATTCGCGTTCAATAGCAAATTTATCATTGTTTTCACAAAGTGAGCCGACAACATCAAATTTACCGACTGGTTTTTCATTTTCTTTCCCCATAACTGTTATATGGTGATAAGCACCATACATTGCAGGGCGCATAAGGTCACAACAGCTTGCATCAACACCGATGTATTCTTTATATATGTGCTTATAGTGTAGCGCCTTTGTAACGAGATAGCCGTAAGGACCTGTTATGTAGCGTCCCATTTCGGTGAAGAGAGCAATTTCAAGTCCTGAAGGTGTTATATATTCTTCGTAAACTTTGCGTACACCGTCACCGATTGCATAGATATCAACAGGCTCTTCGGTAGGCTTATACGGAATACCAATACCGCCAGAAAGGTCGATAAATTCAACATCAATGTCAAGTTTTTCCTTTATTTCTAAGGCAAATTTAAATAACTTTTTAGCAAGGCGTGGATAATATTCATCAACTAAAGAGCAGCTTGCAAGCATTGAATGAATACCAAAGTGCTTTACACCTCTTGATTTTAAAATTGCAAATGCCTCAAGAATTTGCTCATGTGTCATACCGAACTTTGTGTCGTGTAAGTGCCCCATAATATCGTTGGTGATATTAAATTTACCTGGATTATAGCGACAACAAATTGTATTAGGAAGTGGAGCTATTTTTTCGAGGAAATCAATATGGGTAATATCGTCAAGGTTTATAATCGCGCCACAATCTAAAGCTGCTTTATATTCGTCTACTGTAGTTTCATTTGAAGTAAATATGATATTTTTACCGTTAATACCACTTTTTTGTGATAAAACAAGTTCGGGTATTGATGCACAGTCGGTGCCGCAACCAAGCTCACTTAAAAGGCGAAGTATTGCAGGTGTTGGCGTAGCTTTTACTGCAAAATATTCTTTAAAACCCTTATTCCAAGAAAATGCTTTGTATAAATCGGTAACGCACTTACGAATGCCCGCCTCGTCATATACATAAAACGGTGTAGGGTAGCTTTGCGACCAATTTTGTATATTTTCTTTTGTAAATGGAACTATTTTCATAAAAACCACTCTTCTTTTAATAAATAAGCATATCGATTTTACACAAAAATTTTATAAGTGTCAAGTGTTATGAATAATTTTTTAATTTTTTAATATTTATATTGATTTTTACGAAAAATATAAGTATAATGTATTTGCAAAAATTTGTATTATTTTGTAAGGAGAATCACAAATGACCACAAACAAAACAGTATTAAAATGGCTAGATGAGATGAAAGAACTGCTCACACCTGACCAAGTTGTTTGGATTGACGGTAGCGAGGCTCAGATTGAAGCACTTCGCGCAGAGGCTTGTGCTAATGGCGAAATGCATAAACTCAATCAAGAAAAGTTACCGGGTTGCTACTTGCACCGCACAAATCCTAACGACGTTGCTCGTGTAGAGGATAGAACCTTTATCTGCACAACCACAAAGGAAGAAGCAGGTCCAACATACAACTGGTGTGACCCTGCAGAAATGTATAAAAAACTTTATGACATTGCCCGCGGCAGTTACAAAGGCAGAACAATGTATATTATCCCTTATTCAATGGGTCCAATCGGATCACCAATTGCTAAGGTTGGTATCGAAGTTACTGATTCTATCTACGTTGTTCTTAACATGGTAATTATGACACGTGTTAGTCCAAAGGTTCTTGAGGTTTTGGGCGACAGCAATGACTGGGTACGCGGCTTACACTCACGTTGTGATATTGATCCTGAAAAGAGATATATCTGCCACTTCCCACAGGATAACACAATTATTTCTGTTAACTCAGGCTACGGCGGTAACGTTCTTCTTGGTAAAAAGTGCTTTGCGCTTCGTATTGCTTCTTACCAAGGCTGGAAGGAAGGCTGGATGGCTGAGCATATGCTTATACTCGGTCTTGAGAATCCACAGGGCGAAGTTCGTTACATCGCAGCTGCATTCCCATCAGCTTGCGGTAAGACCAACCTTGCTATGCTTATTCCACCCGAATATTTGCGTGAAAAAGGCTACAAGATTTGGACAGTTGGTGACGATATCGCTTGGATGAAGATAGGTCCCGACGGAAGACTTTATGCAATTAACCCTGAAAACGGTTTCTTTGGTGTTGCTCCCGGTACAAACGTTCATTCTAACTTTAACGCACTCCAGTCAACCAAGAAGAATACAATCTTCACAAACGTTGCGCTTAACCTTGATGACAACACTGTATGGTGGGAAGGTCTTGATAAGAATCCACCCGAAAACGCACTTGAGTGGAAGGGTAATGCTTGGAATCCTTCAATGTTTGTAAAGGCTGACAAGTCAACCTACGCTGCTCATCCAAACTCTCGCTTCACAGCTCCTGCTGAAAACTGCCCATGTATATCTGACGAGTTCAACAAGGGCGCAGGTGTTCCGATTTCTGCAATCGTATTCGGTGGTCGTCGTGCTAAGTGCGCTCCACTCGTATATCAATCAAAGGATTGGGTTAACGGTGTATTTGTAGGCTCAGCAATGGCTTCCGAAACAACAGCAGCAGCTGCTGGTGCCGTAGGTGTAGTTCGTCGTGACCCAATGGCTATGCTTCCATTCTGCGGCTACAATATGGGCGACTACTTTGCACACTGGCTTTCAATGGGTGAAAAGCTCGGCGACAAGGCTCCTAAGATTTTCAACGTTAACTGGTTCCGTACCGATGACGAAGGCAACTTTGTATGGCCAGGCTTCGGCGACAATATGCGCGTTCTTAACTGGATTATCGACCGTTGTGAAGGCAAGGCTACCGCTACTGAAACTGCTATCGGTTACATTCCACAACCTGAAGATATCGACCTTACCGACCTTGATATGGATATTGAAACTCTTAAATCAATCCTCAAAGTTGACAAGGATGTTTGGACCAAGGAAGCAGAAGAAATTGAAGAACACTACAAGAAATTTGGTGACAAGTTACCGGCACTGCTTCGCGAACAGCTCGAAACTCTTAAAGTAAACCTTGCTAAAATGTAATGTAATTCAAAACTTTAATTACAAAGCACCTGCTATAGCAATATAACAGGTGCTTTTAATTATTTCATATTATCAGTCGCAGGACCATCAATTAGTCTACCGTTTTCTTCAAAACGCGAGCCGTGACAAGGACAATCCCAACTATGCTCTTGTTTGTTATATTTAAGCGCACAGCCTAAATGCGGACAGCGAGGTGTCGTGGGTGTTATTAAATTAAAAACAGATTCTACGCCGTTTATAGCAAGTTGTGGGTGTATGATGCTTCGTGATGGAGAAAAAATAGTGGCATATTTATTTTCTTTTCCTTGTATCAAGTCGCACAAGATTTCTGCTGCAACCATAGCAGTAGAAAAACCCCATTTATTGTAACCAGTTGCGACAGACAAATTAGGAGTATTTTTTGAATAATTACCTATATATGCCATACCGTCAAGTGTCATACAGTCCTGCGTTGCCCATTTGTATTCTATTGTAGCGTTGGGATAATACTTTTTAGCAAAATTTTCGAGTTCTTGCCAGTTACCACCCTTTTTACCTGTACGATGACTGCCACCACCAAGAAGTAAATATTCACCATAGTTTCTAAAAGATAATCCTTTCAAATCCTCGTCGACATACATCCCGTTGACGTGTTGCGCATTTTTAAGCGCAATAACATAAGAACGGTGTTGATACATTTTTAAAAAATATGATCCGTGTTTGTTCAGAATAGGGAAATGGGTTGTAATGATTGCTTTTTTAAAATGAATTTTACCACCATTTGTTTCGGCATATTTTGGCGTTAAATTTATAAGTTTTGTATGCTCGTAAATATTAAGATTTTTCGATAATTTATATAAAAATTCTACTGGGTGAAACTGTGCTTGGTTTTCAAGTTTTACAGCGCCTAAAATATTAAGGGGCAGGGGAGTTTCTGTTGCAAATTCTGCAATAACTCCTATTTTTTTATAAGCATTAACTTCGTCTTTTATTTTAGCAATATCACTTGTGGTATAAACGTAAGCATCCTTTCTTTCAAAATCACATTCAAATTTTTCGCAAAGCTCTTGATATTTTTTTATCGCATTTGTATTTGACTCATAATATAGTTTTGCGACATCTATACCATACTTTTTAATGATTTTATTGTAGATTAATCCATGCTGCGAGGTTATCTTTGCGGTGGTGTTCTTGGTAATAACACCGCAAATTTCATTAGCTTCAATAAGAGCATAATTTATGCCTCGTTCTTGCAGTATATTCGCACACAGTATTCCCGTAAGTCCACCGCCTACAATTAAAACATCAGTTTTTATATCACTGCATAAGCTATCAAATTTTGGCTTTGTTGCGGTAGCTGTCCATATAGATTTC
Source organism: Acutalibacteraceae bacterium (assembly GCA_045604215.1). Lineage (GTDB taxonomy): Bacteria > Bacillota > Clostridia > Oscillospirales > Acutalibacteraceae > UBA737. The sequence goes on along the minus strand of JAZUNP010000067.1, from coordinate 11,890 downwards.
ATATATATCAACCTCAAAATTATTATGCACATATATACTTAAAATAATATTTACTATTGACAATACTCACAATACATGTTAAAATACCACGTGATTGAACAAATTAACCCTTATTTCGACAAATTTGTTTAATTTTAATGCTTTATATTTTAAAAATAAACAAAAGGTGGGTATTGTATGAAAGAAACAGCTATAAACCGTAAACAGTTTGACATACTTGTTTACATGGAAAAATTTAATGACAAAAAATCTCAAAGAGAAATTGCCGAAGCGATTAATGTATCGGCTGGTACCGTAAATAAGGTTTTAGCATCTCTTGATGAGTTAGGACTTGTATCAGGCGGCTTGATAACCGAAAAGGGTTATGCAGCGCTTGAGCCTTACAGAGTAAAAAAAGCAATATTCATTGCGGCAGGCTTCGGCTCACGACTTGTACCAATTACACTTAATACACCAAAGCCGTTGGTGCGTGTAAACGGAACAAGAATGATTGATACCTTGCTTGATGCTGTAGTTGCTGTGGGCATTGAGGAAATTTACCTTGTACGCGGTTACCTTGGTGAGCAGTTTGACCAGCTTTTGTATAAGTATCCTAATATTAAGTTTATTGAAAATCCATTTTATAATGAGGCTAATAACATATCCTCGGCATTTTTGGTGCGACATCTTATGCAAAACGCTTATGTGCTTGAGGCGGATTTGGTGCTTTCTAATCCTGATATTATTCAAAAGTATCAATATGTATCAAATTATCTTGGTGTTCCAACCGACTATACGGATGACTGGTGCTTTGAAACTAAAAACAAGGTTATTACAAAGGTTAAAATCGGCGGTAACGACTGCCATCATATGTTCGGTATTTCTTATTGGAATGAGGAAGCGGGCGCAAAGCTTTATGATGATATTAAAAAGGTTTATGAAATGCCCGGTGGTAAGGAGCGTTATTGGGATCAGGTGCCTCTTGAATATTGCTTAAACAATTATACCGTTGAGGTAAGGGAATGCACATTTGACGATATTGTTGAGATAGACAGCTTTGCTGATTTAAAACGTTTAGACCCAATTTACAGATAATTTAATTGAGGTAATAATATGGAAAAATTAAAATATGGATATAATGAAGCTGAATATAAAAAATTTAGATTGAATTCATGGGTATACTTACTGCTTTTTTCACTTTTATATTGTGCACACTATTGTACACGTCTTAATATTTCAAACATAACTGCCTTTTCTGAATCTGACCTTGGTATTATGACAAGTACTTTGTTCTGGTGCTATGGAATAGGACATCTTATAAACGGTAGATTGGGTGAAATAGTTGGTGTTCGCAGGTTTATAATTCTTTCGGTTTTGCTTTCGGTTATTGCAAATATTGTTATGGGCTTTCAAAGCTCAATACTTGTTATGGCAATAGTTTGGGGATTTAACGGTTTCTTTCAATCAATGGCATGGTCGCCGGGTGTGTCATCACTTACGGCATGGTGGCCGGGTGATAAACGTGGTTTTGCAACAGGTTTTGCCAACGCTTTTTCGGGATTCGGCGAAGTAGCTACAAAACTTATGGTTGTTCTCGCGTTTGCCTTATTCCCGTATGATAAATTTGGTTGGCGCCCTGCATTTTTTGTTCCCGCAGTATTTCCTGTGCTAATGCTTATTATATATATGATTTTTGCAAAATCAGGACCTAAATCGATAGGACTTAAAGATTATGAGGAAGAAGATGCTGATAAAGCGGAAAAAGAGAACGAAATGGCCACCATCGTTAAAGAAAAAGGTGTGCTTTATCCATATTTGCATCTTTTAAAAAATAAGATTTTTCTTGTATGGGTTTTTGTTGTTTTTGCATCAGGTCTTGCAAGATACGGTCTTGCTACATGGATACCAAAGTATTTAACAAAACAGGGTATGGAGGCAACAAGTAGCATACTTACTTCTATTGTTCTGCCTATTGGTATGGGTATAGGAACTCTTATAATTCCTACCCTTACAGACAAATTCTGCCCTAATAATCGACTTGTTGCTAGTATTGTAAGTGGCTTTGGCGCTGCAGCTTGTATTCTTGGGTTTATGTTTTTAAAACCTACAGGCTTTCAGCTTGTGCTTATGATGGTTCTCCTTTTCTTCGCGGGTTTCTTTATTTATGCAATAAACGGCGTTGTATGGACATTTGCTGCAGACGTTGGTGGACGCGTATTCTCAAGTACAGCGGCAGGAGTTCTTGATTTTGCTGCTTATATGGGTGCTGCAATACAGTCAATTTTGTTTGGATTTATCCTTGGTGATGATAACTGGAATGTATTGTTTATATCTGTTGCGGCCTTTTGTTTTGCTATTGCTATTGTTAGTCTTGTAAGTTCCCGCAAGAAAAAGCGTGATATTTAATTTTAAACGAAAAAACACCCCTCAAATGAGGGGTGTTTTTTGTGCTGTTTCGAATTAAAGTTTTGCTACATCTGCATCTGTAATGAGATGAAAGCCTGCATTTTCAAGCGCTGTTTCAGCAGCATTATTATCCGCTACACGAAGAACAACGTAAGCGTGCTTTTCGGTACGTGACATAAAAGCATAAAGATATTCCATATTAATATTGTTATCATCAAGTACTTTTAGCGCTGTCGAAAGCTTACCGGGCGCGTCACCGATTTTAACACCGACAACATCGGTTGTTTTAATTAAGTATCCTTCTTCTGCGAGTGTTTTAAGTGCTGTGTCGTTATCATTTACAATAAGACGAAGAATGCCAAAATCTTGTGTATCGGCTATTGACAGCGCACGTATATTTACATTGTGTGTTGCTAGAGTATCGGTAATATCAACCAAGGTACCTTGTTTGTTTTCTACAAAAATGGTTAACTGTTTAAGTGACATATAAACACTCCTCTCATTAATCGTGTAATTTGCGTTTATCAATTACGCGAACGGCTTTACCTTCGCTTCTTGTAATACTCTTTGGTGCTACAAGATGAACGGTAGGATTGATACCAAGCATTGTCTTCATAGCATTTGCAAGAGATTTTTCAAGAGTGGTAATGCCACCAACAGTATCAGTAAACTGTTCTGGGTTAAGTTCGACATTAACTTCAAAGGTATCATTATTATTAACACGATCAAGAACAATTTGATAGTTAGCCTGATAACCTTCGTTAAGAAGAACGGTTTCAACCTGACTTGGGAATACATTAACACCGCGAATAATCATCATATCATCGCTTCTGCCCATTGGTTTACACATCTTTATAAACGTACGACCGCAAGAACATTCTTTACGTGTGAGTACGCAAATATCTCGTGTACGGTAACGAAGTAGAGGAAATGCCTCCTTATCAAGAGATGTGAATACAAGCTCGCCCTTGCTACCTTCGGGTAAAACTTCACCTGTATCAGGGTCGATAATTTCGGCTAAAAAATGGTCTTCATTAATGTGCATACCTGTTTGTGCTTCGCATTCAAAAGCAACTCCAGGTCCACTTGTTTCGGTAAGACCATATATATCATAGGCTTTAATTCCCAATGTTTTTTCAATGTTTTTACGCATTTCTTCGGTCCAAGGCTCAGCGCCGAATATACCCGCCTTTAATGGAATTGTATCTGGTGTGTAACCTTGTTCGGTTAATGATTCACCAAGGTATGCTGCATATGATGGCGTACAGCAAAGAATGGTTGCACCAAGGTCGGTCATAAACTGAATTTGACGTTCGGTATTACCCGACGACATTGGAAGTGTAAGAGAGCCTACCTTGTGCGAACCACCGTGTAAACCTGCACCGCCAGTGAACAATCCATAGCCGTATGCTACCTGAACAACGTCCTCATTTGTACCGCCTGCTGCAACAATTGCTCGTGCGCAACAGTCTTCCCACAAATCAACGTCGTTTTGTGTGTAGAAAGCTACTACACGGCGACCTGTTGTACCTGACGTAGAGTGAATACGTACACATTCGCTAAGTGGCTTTGCAAGTAAACCGTAAGGATATGCATCTCGTAAATCTGCCTTGCTTAAAAATGGCAGTTTGTGTAAATCATCGATGCCTTTGATATCATCGGGTGTTACACCTTTTACATCCATTAAATTACGATAATAGGGAACATTATCGTAAACGTGTTTTACCTGTTTGACTAACTTTGCAGATTGAAGTTTTTTAAGCTCATCTACAGGCATTGTTTCAATATTTTTTTGATAATAACATTTTTCCATAAGTGACACTTCTTTTCTAAATTAAGAATTAAATCCGAGGTCAAAGGCCTTTTTATTCATTTCAACAAATTTTGAAGCAACTGTATTTTCTATTGCAGTAATCCATTTATCATAAGAAATTCCGAACTGTTTTGCAACCTTACCCATAAGTACAATATTAACCGCCTTTGATGAACCTGCTTGTTCTGCAAGGGTTAATGCATCAAGAGCCTCAACCTTTAAGCCTTTGGCAGTGAGCTCATCTAAAACGTCTACAGGGTATTGCGCTGCGCCGATAATAACGGGCATTGGGTCAATTTGCTGTGTGTTTACAACGATAAGTCCGTCTTTGTTAAGGTATTTAGCATAACGGGCGGCTTCTAATTTTTCAAAAGAGATAATAAAATCTGCTTCACCCTCAGTGATAATAGGGGAGTAAACCTTTTTACCAAAACGGACATAGGTTACAACGCTACCGCCGCGCTGACTCATACCGTGAACCTCGCTAACCTTTACGTCATATCCCTCATCGATAAGCAATCTACCAAGCAATTTAGAGGCAAGCAAGCTGCCTTGTCCGCCAACGCCGACAATCATAACATTTGTTGTTTTCATAATTTGCTTCCCCCTTAATTTATTGCATCAAATGCGCAAAGTTGCTTACAAACACCGCAACCAACGCAAAGTGTATTATCAATAACAGCTTTTCCGTCTTTCATACTGATTGCAGGGCAACCAAGACTCATACAACGCTTGCAAGATTTACATTTATCAGCATTAACATTGAGAGAAGGTAATGTTTTAACCGACTTTAATAGTACGCAAGGACGGCGCGAAATAATGACCGATGGCTCTTCTACGGCGAGTTCTTCTTTTAATGCAGTTTCACATTCTTTAAGGTTGTAGGGGTCAACTACACGAACACGGTTGATACCAAGCGCCTTACAAAGTGCTTCCAGATTAACCTTTGCAGCAACCTCGCCCCTAATATTGTAACCTGTGGTCGGGTTTTGCTGATGACCTGTCATACCTGTAATTGAGTTATCAAGAATGATTACGGTTGAATTTGTAGCGTTGTAAGCCACGTTTACAAGTCCTGTCATACCCGAGTGCATAAAGGTTGAGTCACCAATAACCGCAACGCTCCTACCCTCGGTATCACTACCGCGTGCAGCATTAAAGCCGTGAAGACCTGAAATCGACGCACCCATACAAAGCGTTGAGTCAAGAGCGCTAAGTGGCGGAACAGCACCCAAAGTATAACAACCAATGTCGCCGTGAACGGTAATTTTATTTTTAGCAAGGGTATAGAACATACCACGGTGTGGGCAGCCGGCGCACATCATAGGCGGTCTGTTAGGAACAGGGGAATCAGCACTTATACTTTCCTTTGCTTCAATGTGGAATGCATCGGCAATTGTCTTTTGTGAAAATTCGCCCAAGATTGAAAACATTTCTTTACCGATAACATCAATACCAAGTGATTTAACGTGTGTTTCAATAATTGGGTCAAGCTCTTCTATGACGTAAAGCTTTTTAACCTTATCGGCAAAATCTTTAATTGTACTAATCGGTAGAGGATTTGGCATACCGATTTTAAGAATGCTTACTGTATCACCAAATACTTCTTTAACATATTGATAAGAACAACCAGACGTAATAATACCGATTTCATCACTTGTGCCATATTCAACTGTATTGTAAATACAGTTTTCAGCAAACTCCTGCAATTTAAGTGTACGCTCTTCAACAAATGGATGACGCTTTATAGCATTGCCTGGCATCATTATGTATTTAGCGGGATTTTTTTCGTAATCTTTAAGAACTGCAGTAATAGGCTCAGCAGTTTCAACAACTGATTGGCTGTGTGCAATACGTGTGCACATGCGCAAAATAACAGGAGTATCAAACTGCTCTGAAAGCTCAAATGCGCTGCGGGCAAAGGTGTATGCCTCTTGTGAATCGGCAGGCTCAAGCATTGGAACTTTAGATGCTATTGCATAGTGACGTGAGTCCTGTTCGTTTTGAGAAGAGTGCATTGCCGGGTCATCGGCAACGCAAATCACCATACCGCCGTTTACACCTGTATATGACAGTGTAAACAGCGGGTCAGCCGCAACATTAAGACCAACATGCTTCATAGCGCAAGCGCTACGAGCACCTGCAAGCGACGCACCAAAAGCCACCTCACAGGCAACCTTTTCGTTAGGCGCCCATTCGCTGTGTAAATCGTGATATTTTGATAAAAATTCGGTAATTTCGGTGGATGGTGTGCCAGGATAACTTGATACAACACCCAAACCGCCGTCGTGCAAGCCCGCGGCTACCGCCTGATTACCTATAAGTAACTTTTTCATAATTGTTTAAAACCTTTCAATTAAGATTTGTTTTGAGAATCTACAATTCCCTCGGCTCCGTACATTTTACGAAGCTTTGGTTTTTCAATTTTACCTGTAGGATTACGTGGAACATCGGCAAAAATGATTTTACGTGGACGCTTGTAACGAGGGAGTGACATACAAAATTCGTTAATTTCGTCTTCGGTGCAGGTCATACCGTCTTTTATTTGTATAATTGCAGTAGCAATTTCACCTAAACGACTATCGGGTAGACCGATTACTGCAACATCCATAATCTTTTGATGAGCCGCAAGGAAATTTTCAATCTGAACAGGATATAGGTTCTCGCCACCTGTTATTATAACATCTTTTTTGCGATCTACAAGATAAATAAATCCATCTTCATCTTCTATTGCCATATCACCTGTATAAAGCCATCCATCTTTCAAAGTATCGGCAGTGGCCTTTTCGTCACGATAATAGCACACCATAACACCTGGTCCTTTAAGGCAAAGTTCACCAACGTCACCTTTGTTAACAATATTACCGTCAGGGTCAACAATTTTAATTTCCCAACCGTAGCCTGCAACACCTATTGCACCAACCTTGTGTACGTTTTCAACACCCAAGTGGACAGCACCGGGACCTATCGATTCAGAAAGACCGTAGTTGGTATCATACTGATGATTTGGGAAATATTCGAGCCAACGTTTTATAAGACTTTGCGGTACGGGTTGCGCACCAATATGCATTAAGCGCCAATTGCTAAAATCAAACTCATCTAGGCTTATTTCACCAGAGTCGAGCGCATTTAAAATGTCTTGTGCCCATGGAACAAGCAACCAAACTATTGAGCATTTTTCTTGAGCTGCTGCATTTAAAATATTACGCGCTTGTGTACCTTTGAGTATAACTGCTTTTGAGCCTGTAATAAGGCTACCAAACCAATGCATTTTAGCACCTGTATGGTAAAGCGGTGGAATACACAAGAAACAGTCCTCTTTTGTCTGACCGTGGTGAGCCTGTTCAACGCGGCAGGAATGAATAAGACTGCGATGTTTATGTAAAATAGCCTTTGGAAAGCCTGTAGTACCCGATGAAAAATAAATTGCTGCGTCATCATCTTCAGTTAGTGTACATTCAGGGAAGATAGATGAACATTCGCTTGTTAAATCATTGTAATCATCAGCAAAGGCAGGGCAACCCGAGCCAAAGTAAATAAGATTGCATTTTTTAGAAATTTTATCAGCAACTGCTTCAACACGACCGATAAATTCGGTGCCGAAGATAAGCACGTCAGCCTCGGCTAAATCAAGGCAGTAATCAATTTCGTCAGACGAATAGCGAAAGTTAAGCGGTACTGCTAAAGCGCCTGATTTTAAAATACCAAAGTAAATGGGCAACCAGTCGATACAGTTCATTAAAAGTATGGCAACCTTCTTACCTTTACCGATACCGTTTTGCTGTAGCATATTGGCAAGGCGGTTTGCCTTTTCATTGAATACGCTCCAAGATATTTCACGGCGATAGTAGTCAACTCGATGTGTTGGTTCAACCAATTCAAATTCGTGCCAAGTGCGGCGACGGGTCTCGGGTTGGTCAGGGTTAATTTCGACAAGCGCAATGTCATTTGCGTACTTTTTTGCATTAATTTCAAGTAGGTGAACAATAGTCATAAATTCATTCCTTTGGATATTAAAAACTACGTAATATTTTATCACTTTAAAGTGATGGTGTCAATAAAAAATGTTGCATAAAGTAATTTTTAGTTGAAAAATTTTTTACTGTATGTTATAATCATTAAAATTAATAATGGAGTTGATATTGTGTCATTATATCAAAAAATTGTTAACGGTGAAGAAAAAATTTCGCTTGTAGGTCTTGGTTATGTTGGAATGCCTATAGCGGTTTCCTTTGCTAAAAAAGTAAAAGTAATTGGTTTTGACCTAAACGATAAAAAAATAGAACTTTATAAATCAGGTATTGATCCAACAAATGAAGTTGGTAATGATGTTATTAAAAATACAACTGTTGAATTTACAGCTGATGAGAATAAACTTCGTGAAGCAAAATTTCATATTGTTGCTGTTCCAACACCTGTGAATTCCGATCATACGCCTGATCTTACTCCTGTTGAGAGTGCATCACAAATTGTTGGTCGTAACCTTACAAAAGGCTCAATAGTTGTATATGAATCTACAGTTTATCCAGGTGTTACCGAGGATGTTTGTGTTCCAATTCTTGAAAAAGAATCAGGTCTTAAATGCGGTGTTGATTTTAAAATTGGTTATAGTCCAGAAAGAATAAACCCAGGTGATAAGGTACACAGACTTGAAACAATTGTTAAAATTGTAAGCGGTATGGACGAGGAATCGCTTGAGGAAATAGCAAAGGTTTATGAGCTTGTTGTAGAAGTGGGTGTTCATCGTGCTGAAAGCATTAAGGTTGCCGAGGCTGCAAAGGTTATTGAAAATAGTCAGCGAGATATAAATATCGCATTTATGAATGAGCTTTCAATTATTTTTAATAAAATGGGCATTGATACGCAAGCAGTGCTTAAAGCGGCTGGTACGAAGTGGAATTTTTTAAATTTTTATCCAGGTCTTGTTGGCGGTCATTGTATTGGTGTTGATCCGTATTATCTTACATATAAAGCTGAACAGCTTGGTTATCATAGTCAAATTATACTTTCAGGTCGTCGAATTAATGACGATATGGGTAAATACGTTGCCGAAAGTGTTGTAAAAAATCTTATTAAGGCAAATGTTTCTATTCGTAATGCAAAGGTTGCAATTTTGGGATTTACTTTTAAAGAAAATTGTCCTGATACTCGCAACACAAAAATTATTGATATATATAATGAGCTTAAAGAATATGGCATTACAGCAAACGTAGCTGACTCGGCTGCTGATGCTGATGAAGCAGAGCATCTTTATGGTATGAAATTTGTAGATATTAACACAATCAAAGATTGCGATGCAATAATACTTGCAGTTGCCCACGAACAGTTTAAAACACTTACACAAGCTGATTTCGAAAAAATGTTTAAATCAGGTGATAACTGTACAAAGGTTCTTGCTGATATTAAAGGAATATTGAATCGGAAAGAGTATGAAAAAGCAGGTTATAACTATTGGAGATTGTAATTTCTCCGTTTTATGAAGCGTAATTTTTCTATCCGTCAAGCAGTTTTTGCTGTTTGACGGATTTTTTATTAGAAATATTAAAAAAGTATTGACAAATACGCTTTAAAGTGTTAAAGTGTTAAAGTCTAAATATTTCACTAAATTTTAATAGGAAGGATGAGATTATTATGAAAACAACAGCACTGATTACTATTCCAATACTTACACTGTTTTTTGTAGTAATGATAGGGGTAGGACTATATTGCAAAAAACACACTAAAAGTGTTGACGGCTTTGTATTAGGTGGTCGCTCGGTAGGTCCATGGCTTACTGCGTTTGCTTTTGGTACTTCATATTTTTCGGCAGTAATATTCGTTGGCTATGCAGGTCAGTTTGGTTGGAATTTCGGTCTCGCATCTACTTGGGTAGGTCTCGGTAATGCATTTATTGGCTCACTTCTTGCGTGGCTTATACTCGGTAAACGCACACGAATTATGACGCAATGCCTTGGCTCAAAGACAATGCCAGATTTCTTTGAAAAGAGATATAATTCGAGTAAGCTTAAAATAATTGCTTCACTTATAATATTTGTTTTTTTAATTCCATATACCGCATCACTTTACAACGGTTTGTCTTCACTTTTTAATAACGTATTTTCTATTCCATATTGGGCTGTAGTGCTTATTATGGCAGTGCTTACAGGTGTATATGTAATATTCGGCGGTTATATGGCTACTGCAATTAACGATTTTATACAAGGGATTATAATGCTTGTGGGAATTGTAGCTGTAATACTTGCCGTCCTTAATGATAACGGCGGACTTGTTACTGCGGTAAAATCCTTGGGTGAGACGGCGGGTAAGGAGTATATATCTACTTTTGGTCCTAATCCCATATTCCTGTTCTTTGTGGTAATGCTTACCTCACTCGGCACTTGGGGATTGCCGCAAATGGTGGGCAAATTCTATTCTATTAAAGACAAAAAATCCGTTAAGACGGGTACAATCATTTCCACAATTTTTGCGTTAGTCGTAGCAGGCGGCTGTTACTTTCTTGGCGGTTTTGGTAGGCTATATCAGTCGCAAATGGTCGAGGGAGGCTTTATTACCGAAAAAGGTGTTTTATTCGACAAGGTTGTACCGACAATGCTTTCTGATTTGGCACCAATAATTGTTGCGTTAGTTATTGTTTTGGTGCTTTCTGCGTCAATGTCAACACTTTCCTCTCTTGTTCTTACTTCTTCATCAACCCTAACACTTGATGTTATAAAACCCGTTGCACAAAAGAAAAATAATTTTAACGATAAAAGAAGCGTTTTTGTAATGCGATTGTTTATTGTGTTCTTTATTGCGGTATCGGCTATTATTGCAATACTTAAAGATAGCATTTGGAAGGATTCAGTATTTATTGCCCAAATGATGGGCGTATCATGGGGTGCACTTGCTGGCTCTTTTTTAGCACCGTTCTTGTACGGACTTTTCTGGAAAAAGGGAAGCCGCGCCGCAGTTGTAAGCTGCTTTGTTTTTGGTACGGGACTTGAAATTATACAGCTTTGCCTTAGTATGAAGTGCTTTAGCTTTAGTGGTAAGATTTTGAGCTTTGTATTCACAAACTCGCTTTATTCAGGTGTATTTGCTATGGTAGGCGGTCTTATATTGTTCCCAATTATAAGTTTGTTAACCCAAAAAACAAAACCGCAAAATGTAGACGAAAAATTTGATTATTTAAAGAATTAATTAGTAAAAACCACTGGATTTTCAGTGGTTTTTTGTGATTACTTAATTTCAATGCGGTGGCAACAATATCAGCTATACAGACACAGTCAAATGTATCGGCTATTTTTTATATATAAAATTTTTACTTGATTTTTTTATTTACATAATATATAATAACTTGGTCACTTGCAGATGTCGCGTAGTTGGTCGAGCGCGCACGATTGGAAATCGTGTAACTATTAAAAGTAGTTCGAGGGTTCGAATCCCTCCATCTGCGCCAAAATCCCCGTATCTCGCGATACGGGGATTTTTATTTTTTCACTATTACCTCTTCACTATCAAATACTACGGTTATTTTTATATTAGAAAATTATTTTATTTACATATGGTATTTTTGATAAAAACATACAAGAAAAAAGTGATAATAAATAAATTATAAGTGTTAATATAGGAATTGTAATAATGGGATTGTATTCAATAATATTGTAGTGTTTTTTAATTATATTCAAAAACACAATATGTATTAAATAAATT
>JAZUNP010000066.1:0-11785 GCA_045604215.1 Acutalibacteraceae bacterium | reverse complement strand
CATAATTAGGCATAATTTCCATAGCATCATTTACACCGTCATTACCCGATTGTGTAACCTCGTTTTTTTCTTGTTCAACAAGTGAATTTTGATTATCTATAATGTCTTGGGTATTCTTATCTTGATTATCTTGTATATCCTGTGCATTTTCTTTATCTGCTTGAATTTGCGATTGTGTATTTTCATTTTGATTATCTAAAATATCGTCAGTTTGATTATTAATGGCACCTGTAATATCTTTATTACTTTGATTTTGCAATGCAGATAAAATAGATGCTAAATAATTAACAGCAACTGTAGTATTAGAATAAAGAACATCACATTCCAAAACATTATAATTTGCGATATTAGGACAAGTAAAACTACCGTAACATTTAACAGCAACAATATTTGACGAAAAAGTAGAAGTTATAGAGCCAACAATATTTGATGAGCCTTTATTACTCATATAACCCGAATCATTTACCCAATACATAGAGAAATGGGAATTATAAAGATTTGTAAAAGTAATCTTATTTGAATTTATTATATCTACACTACAACCAACTCTTAAGCCTGTATCAGACGTAGAAAATGAAAATAAAAATGTATAACAAGTAAGAGAGCCGTCAGTACCTTGTGTTACAACCTCAACATAACCAAAATTATCAGCAACAGTAGGTTGACCAATCGGCATATATATTACTGGATTAGCAGCCGATACAGGAATACAAATCGAACATATTAAGATTGTAATAATAGGTATTACAATCAGTATTTTTTTGAATTTTTGCATAATTCACCTCGGTATAGCGTAATCCCCTCGCCCCCTTGGGCTGAGGGGATTATCTACGCTTGAATATTTTAAATAATGCACCTTTAAACACCACAGCAAACAACATTAAAAGACATATAATAATTAAACTGTGAGAAATTACACCATCATATACGGGTAAGTCTAAAGCAGTACCATATCCAACGTTAGAGCATACATAATATTCATTAGATACGTTATATTCAAAATCAGCCGTTTTTTCGGTTATTTCATAATAATTACTATAACCACTTGTCGATTTTCTTGAAATAGTATACTGTATACATTTTTTTGAATTTGGATTGTATACAAGTGCCGTATATTCGTACTGACCTGTTTGCATTAATATATATTGGTCTAATAACGAAATTTTGTTTGCTATTAAATTTTGTATTTGTGTAGATGGTGAACTATAACTATCGGTATATTGATTTACCATTTTGAACTACCTCTAAAGGCACTAATAACCTTATCCCATATAAGACCTACAACAATTATTACAAAAACATACGGCATAAATTGTGCGAAAGAATTAACAATAAAACTCATTTTTGCCTTTTCACCACCTCTAATGTATTATACATACGCATTACCGAAACTTGCGGTACATAAAAATTTAAGTTAGGTAATTTGTCAACATATTCACCATCATCATTAAAATTATCACCATCAAAAACACGATAAGAATATAAAAAGCCACCAATACCTCGTCTACACTCATATATCCACGTTGCTTGTTCTCGAATAGGTTTTGCAATACGTGTCTTACGTTGTGACGTACCTAAAATTAAACGTCTATTCTTACGATTTTGCGACCATACAAGAACGCTTGATAATGGCATATTTTTACTTTCAAGGCTATTGAATAAGCCTTGTATCTCGTCTATAACAAATATAACACCGTCTTTACCATTATTATATTTTTCAAAGTCCTCGATACCTGTATATTGATAAGACGAAACACCATAAATAGAAATATTAGAAACAACTATCGCATTTGGTGACACTTTTAATACCTCTTTTAATAGGTGCATTAACATAAGTGTTTTACCACTACCTTGAGAGCCACTAAAAAGCCATAAACCCGAATGTTGAAAACCATCATTTGTCTTTAAGGTGTTTTCAGCAATAACGTCCCCTATTCCCTGTAAATTCAATGGCGGTTTTAAATATGCATTATTCATTTATTTTCCTCCTTAAATTAAAATACGAGAGTGAGGTTTCCCCCACTCTCGTTACATAGGGTATTAGAGAGAACCCTTGCGGAAAGCCTTTGATACTTTGCGAATAACAAAGCGTAGAGCAAACCAAAAAATTGAAAGACCTACAGTAATACCAAGCACCGCAACAACGATAGTAATTAAATTACTTACCGAAAAGTCACCAAGTGCACCTGTAATACTTGTCAACCAAGACGAAAGTTCAGTTGCAGTCGCATCAGCCAAAAACATTTGCATTACTCTTTTCTCCTTTTCTTATTATTTTTCAACTATATAGTTTATTAACTCTTGTTCTGCGCTTGTCAAGAAAACTCTTTTTGAATATGTAGGAGTAATTTGTATATCTATATACGCATACTCTCTACCATTTTTCTTGCTTACGCCTGTGCCGTAAACAACGTCTAACACATTTACACTTTTTTCCATTTTCTTTTACTCCTTTTTATCATAGTTATTATCATAATGATGCTCAATTGCATCTAATATGCCTTGTTCTTCCCACCTTACCAATTGGTAGCATTTCATTAAAGCATTGATATGATATATAGAATCTCTGCCATAACGCTCGAATACTTGACGGCAAGTACAACCGTTAAGCAAATCATTTAAAGCAGATAATGCTGTATCCTCGTCTTGTTTATCAAGGTTTTTGAAAAAGTCAAGATTTACACCTTTAATATCGTCTCGACTATATTGTACTTTATCTTTTGCGTTCGAGTGAGTCAAGTAACGGTATGTATTCATAATATCGCGACATACTTGTGTATGAGTATTTATGAGTTCACCGTCACTGTTTTCCCACCGTAAAAACCAATTGTGTACGCTACTTTCGTAACGCGCATTATACAAACACAATAACACGTGATAGTGCGGCTCTTTTAATGTGCCATCCTCTTTGGTATCTTTATCGTGGTATATATACGCACACGCTTTAATGTGGTTAGCGTGTTCGCATAACACCATTTGTATTTGTATTTCGTCAAGATATGAAATTAAAGCAAAATTACGTGAGCGCTTGTCACCTTGATATTTTTTGTTATTTATATTCGGTGGCATTTAATCACCTTTTCTATATTCACCTTTAAATGTGGCGGTATAGCAAAGGTGAACTACACCGCCTAAATCGATTTAAAGGTAACACTGTATTACCTTTGATTAGATTATAACACAGTGGTAACGCTTTTACAAGTGGTAAAAGGTAACAAAGTGTTATCTTGATTTTTGTATAAAATATACTATAATGGTAACAAGGTGATAAAAATGACTGAAAAAATTCAAATCAATTTAAGAGTAGATGAAAAACTACTAAAACAAATTGACGAAAAAGCACAAAAAGAAAACCGTACAAGAAACAATTTTATTGAAAATGTAATCAAAGAATATCTAAAGGAAAAAGAACAATAATTTTGTCACATTTGTCACACGAACACAAAACACGTGTGACACCCTTTAGACCGCATAAATACTGACTTTTTTATCAATTTGTCACAAGTCACACCGCGAACATAGACGCAGACAATGTTCGCGGTTTATGTGCGTTAAAACCGATTGTGGAATACGGATGGAAAATCAAAGATTTACCACCGCATACACACAATTAAAGCCTACACACTATGGAAAATCAAAGATTTACCACAGTGCATAGGCTTTTTTTATACTGTTATTTAACCGCTACGCTGTTTTAAAAAGAAACAATGAAAATATTTGATTTATTTGTATTAACGTCTGGAGCGTGAATATTTTGTATAATTGAGGGGAGTTTTAACGCTATTATTAGTATAGTAATTATACCTATATCTATTTTTAAACAAACAATTATGGTTGAAAACACAGTAAAAATCTATGCTTTTTACCTATTGAGGTTTTAGCATAGATTTTTACTTATATGAATTATTCTTTTGTTTTTTGATTTTGCATAATTTAAATTTCATCAAATAACTTTTTTCTAAATGATACTCTGTATGGTAAAAAATTTGTATTCGATGAGATTTAATGCTGTTTTGTCTTTATCATCATAAATTTCTATTTTTATAATTAATTGTATTCAATAAGCTATTTTAGTAAAATTATAATTGTATTTGAATAATCAGATTATTTAAAAATCAAAATTTATATTACCTTATTTACATATTATTGCCTATCGTTATCTTTCAGATTACGTTACGTATTTTTATTTAAGGAATGTTTAGCATTACATATAACGGAATAAACTTGTTGTTAAATTTTTAACAATAAGTTACCCCAACATAACGTCTAGAAGCATCATTACTGAAAAACCGGTTATAATACCCATAGTAGCCGTATAAGGTTGTTCTGTTTTATTTTGTTGGCATTCGGGTATAAGCTCATGTACCGCTACAATTATCATTGCACCTGCCGCAAATGATAACGCAAACGGTAAAATCAATTCAATAGTTGTTACAAGCGTTGCGCCCAGCACTGCAGCAATAGGTTCTACAATCGCGGATAACTGACCGTAAAAAAAGCTTTTTTTACGCGAATACCCTTCCCTTCTTAGTGGTAGTGATACCGCGGCACCCTCGGGAAAATTTTGTAAACCGATTCCAACTGCTATTGAAATAGCACCCATTAGTGCAGAATTATCATAATTTTGTTTAAGTAAACCAAAAGCAACGCCAACCGCAAGTCCTTCAGGTATATTGTGTAATGTTATTGACAAAATTAGCATAAGAATTCTATTAGTTTTATTTGTTATGACGTTTTCGGTTGCATTTGCTTTAAAAATAGCGTGCGCAACCGCTTTGTCAGAAATCCATATAAATATCGCACCGGATAAAAAACCGATTGTTACAACAAAATATGATGGTATTTTCAATGTTTGTTCTGCTCTATCAATTGCAGGTTGCAAGAGTGACCAAAAAGAAGCTGCAATCATAACGCCTGCCGAAAAACCTAATAACAAATTAAGCAAACTTTGTTTGGGCGATTTAAAAAACACAACAACTGCCGCGCCAAGCGCAGTAAGCGCCCATGTTGCCAACGCCGCAAACAACGCCCATAAAACAGTATAGTTCATTTTACACCCCCCTAAAACAGTATATTATTGTTTATTACAGGGGGTGAAAAAGCGAATTTTTTAATTTTTATTGTTAAATGAAAAAATTTTAAAAAACATTAAAAAATTATGAATTTATGCTTGACAATACGATATTATATTGTTATAATATTTAGGCTGTTGAAAAATAGATGATTCATTAGCTCAGCTGGCAGAGCACATGACTTTTAATCATGGTGTCCGGGGTTCGATTCCCCGATGGATCACCAAAAATGAGAAGAGTATCTTTATAGACTCTTCTCATTTTTATATTTTAAATGAAATTAAAAAGCAACCTTATTTTTTTAATAACCTTTATTTTTGATCCATCGCGCAATGTATACAGCAGGAGTATCAAGTAAAGTCGTAAAAAAGTATACAACATAACTTGAAAACATAATAGAAATATATGTCTTTGTTTCGTACATACCATAAAACGCAATACCGTTAAAAATTACAGTATTTACAATTTGCGAAATCAAAGTTGAGCCGTTGTTTCTAAGCCACAAAAAGCGCCTACTGTCGCCTGTTTTTTTAGTTGTGATATCCCACCACTTGTGATAAAGCCAAACATCAAGGCGCTGGGAAACGACATAACCTAAAAAGCTGGCTACCATAAGTTGCGGTGTTGTAGAAAAAATTTGTGAAATAGGCTCTCGCGCCCAATCGTTTGCACTTGGTGTGTAAAGTAGCCAATACTGTGTAAATATCAGCATAACAACTGAAGTGAAAACCCCAAGCCAAACCGCCCTTGTTGCCGATTTTTTGCCTTCGTTTTCGCTTAAAATATCTGTCACAAGGTAGGTTGATGCAAACATAACATTACCGAGTGTTTGCTCCATGCCAAAGCCGTCTACAAGTATTAAAACCTCAATGTTAGCAAGTATTGTTGATACAGCGGTCATAACATACATACCTATTTTTCCAAATAATCGGTATGCAACCAAAACTGCACCGTAAATTATAATTACCGAAGTAATAAGTAAAATCTCATTTTTCATAAGATTCCCCTTTCATAAGGGCAAAAAAGACACACCTATACTACGGGTGTGTCTTTTATTTTTGGCCCATAGTTTTGTTTTTAGACAGGATGGTTTCGAACTGTCATATTTAATTTTATTATTTTACAACGATATTAACAAGACGCTTTGGAACATAAAGCTCTTTGATAACTGTCTTGCCCTCAATTTCAGCCGCCACGACGTTATCAGTCTTTGCGAGCGAAATAGCGTCAGCAGCATCAATGTCGGCGGTTACGTTAATTCTCGCGCGAATTTTACCGTTTACCTGAACAGCGATTTCAACCGCAGCGTCAACACATTTATCCTCATCATACTTTGGCCACTCGGTAGCATTTAACATACCGTCAAAACCTGCTATTTCCCAAAGTTCCTCGGTCATATGTGGCGCAAAAGGATTGAGCAATGTAATAAACGTCTTGAATTCGGCACGGTTTATGCTACCAGTTGCACTTATGGTGTTAAGCAAAGACATAAGCGCCGCAATAGCAGTATTCATCTTGAGTGTTTCGATATCATCGGTAACCTTCTTTATAGTCTTGTGAATTTCTGATTCGATTTCAGCTCGGTAGCTGTCACCATCAACCAAAACATCAGCAAGTGAGAACACTTTATCAAGGAAACGCTTACTACCCTTTATTGAAGACTGACTCCAAGGAGCTGCCTTTTCAAAGTCGCCGATAAACATTTCATAAACACGCATTGTATCTGCACCGTAGTCACGGATAATCTCATCTGGATTTACAACATTACCGCGGCTCTTTGACATCTTTTCGCCATTCTCACCTAAAATCATACCGTGGCTAGTACGCTTTGCATAAGGCTCTTTGTTTGGTACTACGCCAATATCATATAAGAACAAATGCCAGAAACGGCTATAAAGCAAATGGAGTGTTGTGTGCTCCATACCACCGTTATACCAATCAACAGGTCCCCAATATTCGAGAGCTTCTTTTGAAGCCAAGAATTCGCTGTTGTTAGGATCGCAATAACGCAAGAAATACCATGATGAGCCCGCCCATTGAGGCATTGTATCGGTCTCACGCTTTGCGTGTGCGCCGCAGCAAGGACATGTAGTATTTACCCAATCATCAATCTTTGCAAGCGGTGATTCGCCTGTATCGGTTGGCTCGTAAGAATCAACATTTGGCAAAGTAAGCGGTAATTCACTTTCAGGAAGTGGCACATAACCGCACTTTTCGCAGTATACCATAGGAATTGGCTCTCCCCAATATCTTTGACGAGAGAATACCCAGTCACGAAGCTTGTAGTTGGTTTTTAGCTCACCGAGGCCCTTTTCTTTAAGCCATTCTTGAATCTTTACCTTTGCATCCTCGACCGAAAGTCCGTTAAGAAAATCAGAGTTAACCATAACACCTGTGTTGCAATCGGTAAATGCTTCTTGCTCTACATTTCCGCCTGCAACAACTTCAATAATCGGCAAACCAAACTTCTTAGCAAAATCCCAGTCACGAGTATCGTGAGCGGGAACCGCCATAATTGCGCCTGTACCATAAGAAATAAGTACATAATCGGAAATAAAAATCGGAATTTCAGTATTGTTAACGGGGTTAACAGCCTTAATTCCACGAAGCATTACGCCTGTTTTATCCTTTGCAAGCTCGGTACGCTCGAAGTCGGATTTTTTAGCTGCCTCTTGCTTGTAAGCCAAAACCTCATCATAGTTTTCTATTTTTTCTGCCCATTTTTCAATTAGAGGATGCTCTGGTGATAAAACGGTGTATGTAGCACCAAATAGTGTATCTGCACGTGTTGTAAACACCTGGAACTTATCTCCACTTGTTGTACCAAAATCAACTAAAGTACCATAAGAACGACCAATCCAGTTGCGTTGTTGTGTTTTAACACGCTCGATAAAATCCACCTCATCAAGACCGTCCAAAAGCTTTTCGGCATAATCAGTAATTTTAAGCATCCATTGGCTTTTTTCTTTTTGCACGACCTCGCTACCGCAACGCTCACAAACGCCGTTCACAACCTCTTCATTAGCAAGTACGCACTTACAAGAGGTGCACCAGTTAACTGCCATCTGTTTCTTATAAGCAAGACCTTTTTTATAAAGCTGTAAGAAAATCCACTGCGTCCATTTGTAATATTCAGGGTCAGTAGTGTTAACTTCCCTATCCCAATCAAATGAAAAGCCAAGCGATTTTAACTGACGCTTAAAGTTTGCAACATTCATCTTGGTAACTTCGGCAGGATGAATGTGATTTTTTATTGCAAAATTTTCGGTAGGAAGACCGAATGCATCCCAACCCATTGGATAAAGTACGTTAAAGCCCTGTAAACGCTTTTTACGAGCAACAATGTCAATAGCCGTATATGAACGCGGGTGTCCTACGTGCAAGCCTTGTCCCGAAGGATACGGAAATTCTACAAGACCGTAGAATTTTGGTAACATGTAGTCATTTTTTGCAGCAAAGGTTTTGTTGTCATCCCATATTTGCTGCCATTTCTTCTCAATTTCAGTATAATTGTATTTCATCTTAATCGCCCTCTGCTTCATCAAGAATTGTTTTTAAATCTATTTCTTCTGCGTCACTCCACATACTGTCAAGATTATAAAATTCGCGTTCATTTGGTGTAAATACATGGACAATAACCGAAGTATAATCAAGCACAATCCAACCTGTAGATCTACCCTCTATGTGATGCGGCTCAACCGATATTTCCTTTAGACTTTCCTCAACCTCATCAGCAAGCGCACGAACGTGTGTTGAAGAGGTAGCGGTTGCGATTACAAAATAATCTGCTAGAGTTGTAAGGTCATCAATTTTAAGAGCATTTAACTGCTTTGCTTTTTTGTTATTCAAGGCATTAGCCGCTATCTTTAAAATATTTTCAGATTCCATTATTTTCTCCTTCCAAAGCAACTTGATTATAGGCATTTACTGTATCTATGTGAAGCGGTTTTCCGCGCGATACCAAATCATTTATTGTGTATGAAAGAGCATAAGTTAGCGCCTCTTCCATAGAAATTTCAACCTTTTGGCGCATTATATCTATATCTTCATAATCGCGGTCAGCTGATGTAAAATCGGCAAGATATAGCAGTTTTTCAAGCTGTGTCATATCCTCGCGCGCTGTGGTATGATAGCGCACAGCGGTTATGATTTCTTTATCATCAAGACCTAAAATATTCTCAATATATGCCGCTCCACTGATGGCATGCCACAGCTTTTCAGCATTATTTTCGACATCGTTTAGCATTATACCAAATTCGCTAAAGATATGCAAGTGTTCTTCGGGGGAATCATTTTTTGTTATATCGTGCAAAAGTCCTGCAAGGTATGCCTTATCGCAGTCACCGCCGTATTTTTGGGCCAAGCGGACTGCCTCATTAGCAACACATAGCGAATGATTATAACGTTTTGGATTAAGTCTTTTTTTTAAAATTTCTTTGTACTCAAAATATTTTTCAGACATTGTAAATTCCCTTTTGAATTATATATTTATATACCTTTTTGGGTAATAAATTTTTATCAATTTTTTTACGCAACTCGGTAGAAGAAATATCAGTGATTTTACTGTTAATAATTGTGATATTAGCTCCACTATCGGTAAGACGCCTGTAAGCCTTGTCAAAGTCGCACAATCCTTCTCGTTTAAATGCTATAAATGATGAAAGTTCTATAAGTTCTTGCCAATTGTACCATGTATCAAGGGTTGAAAGCATATCACCGCCGATAACAATATAAAACTTATTGTCTGGATATTTCTCCTTGAGTAATTTAAGTGTATCAACGGTATAACTTTTTCCCTCACGCTCAAACTCAATAAAACAGGCTTGTGCCTTTTTAAAATCTTCACATATAATTTTACACATATTTTGACGGTGAATATCATCAACTACACTATCAAAGGTTTTATGTGGCGGTATTTTATCGGGCATTACTAAAACTTTGTCAATAAAACCTAGTTCGCAAACCGCACTAAGCATCTCAAAATGACCGATATGAAACGGATTAAACGTTCCACCGAAAATTGCAATGTTTGACATTTATTTCACCAATTTGATTGTTTTGTTGTTTTTGCTTTCGCGGTAAAGTATAAAGCGATAACCAATAACCTGAACAACATCTGCGCCAACACGATCGGCAATCATATCTGCCGCTACACGTGATGTATCGGGACAGGTTTCAAGCACTCGCATTTTTATAAGCTCACGCGCTTCTAATGCTTCATCAACCTGTTTTATAAGTTGGTCATTTATACCGCCTTTACCCACCTGAAAAATTGCTTCATAAGTATTTGCCATACCTCGAAGCTGTGCTCTTTGTCTGCTATTTAACATTATTATTCCTCATCAGTTTTTATATATTTTTTTAATTCTTTTTTAAATAAGCGTAGCGCCTTACCACGATGACTTATACTGTCTTTTTGCTCAGGTGTAAGCTCTGCCATATAACCTAATTCACTTATAAAATATGGGTCGTAACCAAAGCCGCCTGTACCACGAGCCTCAAAAGCAATTTTACCCTCGCATTCGCCACGAACGGTAAAATGTCGTCCGTCAGGAAAAACACAGGCTATAGCCGCAACATATCGTGCAGTACGTTTTTCCATTGGAACTCCTTGGAGTTCCAAAAGCAACTTTTGATTATTTGATTCATCATTACCATGTTCACCCGAATAACGCGCAGAATAAATACCTGGTGCGCCATCAAGATAATCAACGCAAATACCAGAATCGTCGGCAACAGATATAAAACCTGTGTTTTTTAGACCGTCTTTTGCTTTAATGATAGCATTTTCTTCAAATGTGGTGCCATCCTCGATAGGCTCTGGAAATTCTTCAGTAAAATCCTTTTGACTTAAAACCTCGAAACCCATTGGAACTAATATTCGGCTAAGTTCGCAAAGTTTTTTTTGATTTTTAGTTGCAATAAATATCTTCATATCATTCACCCAAATCAAAAATACCGTCGGCAAATTCCATGGCATTAAAAGGCTGTAGGTCATCAACACCCTCGCCCACACCAACAAATTTAACAGGTATTCCAAGCTCGTTGTGTATTGAAATAACAATACCGCCTTTTGCGGTGCCGTCAAGCTTTGTAAGAACTATACCTGTAATGTCGGCAACGTTTTTAAATTCACGCGCTTGATTTACAGCATTTTGACCTGTAGCCGCATCAAGAACCAAAAGTGTTTCAATGGAAGAGTCAGGTAATTCACGCTTAATAATTCGGTAAATTTTTGCAAGCTCATCCATAAGATTTTTTTTATTGTGAAGACGACCCGCAGTATCGCAAATAATTACATCAGCACCTTTGGATTTTGCAGATGCGATTGTATCAAACACAACAGACGCAGGGTCACTTCCCTCCACGCTTTTAACCATAGTTACATCAGCGCGCTGTGCCCAAACACCAAGCTGGTCAATTGCTGCCGCACGGAAGGTGTCAGCAGCACCCAAAACCACCTTTTTACCACTGTTTTTAAGCATAAGCGACATTTTGCCTATAGTAGTAGTTTTACCTACACCGTTTACACCGATTACCATAATGACCGCAGGACTGTCGGTAAGGTCGCATTCAGTATTCTGCTCTTTTAAAATGTTGCTTATTACGGTCTTTAGCTCATTTTTTAGTTGAGCAGGCTCTGTGATGTGATTTGCTCTCGCTACCTTTCTCAACTCGTCAATAATATACACCGATGTATCTACACCTATATC
>JAZUNP010000065.1:0-47494 GCA_045604215.1 Acutalibacteraceae bacterium | reverse complement strand
TCAAACAATACAAAAGAGCGGGTCTCAAAGACCCACTCTTTTTTATCATCATATTCAACTGTAGTGTAGTTTAGCACACAAATAACAAAAAGTCAAGCATTTATCGTTATCCTTTGACCGCACCTGCTACAACACCCTTGACGATATACTTCTGCAGCGACAGATAGAAGATAATCACAGGTACAACAGACAGCACAAGCATTGCCATCATAGCACCCATATCGACAGAGCCGTAGCCTCCACGCAGATACTGCACAGCAATCGGAATGGTCTTGTAGTTTCTGATGTCGAGTACAAGATACGGCAGAAGATAGTCGTTGAATATCCACATTGTCTCGAGTATTGCAACAGATATGCAGGTGGGCTTGAGTATTGGCAGCACCACCGAAAAAAATGTCTTGAGCGGTGAGCAACCATCTATGAGCGCAGCCTCTTCTATCTCAACAGGCACGGCTTTCACAAAGCCGGAGAACATGAACACCGCAAGTCCTGCACCAAAGCCGAGATAAATTATTATGATACCCCACGGAGTGTTGAGTCCCAAGGTATCCGCTACCTTAGAGAGGGTGAACATAACCATCTGAAACGGTACAATCATAGAAAAAACAAAAAGATAGTATAAAATTTTAGTGGTGAGAGTTTTAACCCTTGTTATATACCATGCAGTCATTGAGGTAAATAATACTATTACCGCCACCGAAAAAACAGTGATAAAAAGCGACCAAAAAAAAGCTGATAAAAAGTCCGTATCATTTATACCGCTTATATAATTTTCTATTCCCGAAAAGGTCGTGCTGTTTGGCAATACAAAGGGTGACTGACTAATTGAAAATTTATCCTTAAATGAATTTGCAACTACCGTTATTATTGGGATTAGAAATAAAAAACTTAATCCCAATAAAACCATAAATATAATAATACTTGAAAATTTTATTTTTTTCATCAGCTTTCAACCTCTCGGCTTCTTGTTAAATAAAGCTGTAATAGCGCTACTATCGCCACCAACACAAAAAACACTACGGCTTTTGCCTGTCCTACGCCTTCATAACCTACTCTGCCGTAAAAGGTGTTGTAGATATCGAGCGCCACCATCTGCGTTTGCTTTGATGGCGCGCCAGCAGTAAGCGCTAAATTTTGGTCAAAAAGCTTAAATGAATTTGTTATGGTAAGGAAAAGACATATTGTAATCGACGGCATAACCGACGGAATTATAATGCTACGAAGTGTTCTCATCGGTGAGGCACCGTCTACACGCGCAGCTTCAAGTATGGCAGTAGGTATGTTTTGAATACCCGCAATGTAAATTATCATCATATATCCTATCATTTGCCAACTACTCAAAATCACCAATCCCCAATAACCGAAAATTGCTTTTGAGGTTATTGAATAGCCGTAATTATATAAAATTCCGTTTATAATAAGCTGCCAAATGTAGCCGAGCACTATTCCGCCGATAAGGTTCGGCATAAAAAATACCGTACGGAAAAGGTTTGTACCGCGTATTCCACGCGTTAAAAGTAGCGCTAACAAAAAGGCGATAACGTTTATGACAATTATCGCCGCAAAGGCAAACTTTATGGTAAACCACAGCGCGTTTAAAAAGTCTCCATTTTCACTAAATGCGCGTATATAATTTTGTATGCCTACAAAATTTGCATCGCTTACCGTTCTGAATTCACAAAAAGACAGGTACAATCCCATTATAAACGGTATTAAAAATGCTATACAAAACGCTATAAAGGTAGGTGCTACAAATACTGTCGCCCATCTTTTTGTGCCTTTTTTCACTCTCTTTCACTCTTCCATTTTGATTTTACTGTATTTTCTACGTCCTCATAAGACTTGTTGCCCTGAACATATTCGAGCAATGCGCCGCCAACCTCGGTTTTAAATACATCACTTGGAAACGAGGTAAATATCCAAGGAACAGTTTGCTTTGTATTATCGTTCATATAACGTACAACCTCGCGCGCGAGCGGGTCGCTTGGCAATTCCTGTTCGCTAAAGCTGTTAAACGGAGTTACAAATCCGAGCTTGTTTGTAACATAGTCCTTGCCTGTTTTACTACTAAAAAGCCAATACAAAAAGTCAAGCGACTTATTTTGTGCGTCCTCACTTGCGTTTTTGTTTATGGCAAAATAATTTTCGGTGCCAATGCAAAGGCCTTGGTTTTCTTCGCCGTGTATTCCTGTGTAAAGAGGTAAAAATTTAATATCCTCTTCTTTTACGGTATTACCCTTTACGTCCTTAATTTGCGACCATGCCCAGTTACCGTTTTGCACCATTGCAACGCGCGACAGCGCAAACTCCGCCATTGAATCGCTGGTGGACTTTGAACCCAAAACACCCTTTTCGGTTATTGAATTGTTTGTATAAAGGTCGAATAAATTTTGATAATTTTTTGAATATCTAAAGGCTATCTCCCTAGCGTTTAGACCCGCAATTGTAGGGTCGGTATAGTCCTCGCTGTCGCGAAGCTCGTAATAAAGCGGCACATTCAAAAGATGAGTCTGCCATCTCCAATCCTCACCGCTTGCAAGCGAGGTAGAAGCAAAAACACCATCAATACCAAGCTCAGCCTTTTTGGCAGTCATATCGTCTACCACCGCTTTAAGTGTTTCAAAATTAGTGATTTGCTCGGCGCTGTCAATGGTTGTGGTACGACCCTCAAGCGCAAAATACTTTTCCATAATAGCATTGTTATAAATAATTCCATATCCCTCAACAACATACGGCACGGCATAAATGCCTTTTCCGTTTTGGTCACGGATAGCAAGTGCATCATCTGTGAGTAGCTTTGCAAAATCACTGTTTTCTATGTTAAGGCAGTAATCCTTCCACGACTCATAACCGATCGGTCCATTAACCTGAAAAATAGTGGGCGCTGAAGATTTGGCTATTTCAGATTTGAGGGTTTGTTCGTATGTGTTTGCGGCGGCGGTGACCACCTTTACGCTAATTCCCGTCTCTTGCTCATATTTTTCGGCGATTTCTCGGTAAACGTCTGCCGATTCGGGTTTAAAGTTTAAAAAGTAAATATCTGCTTTTTGTCGCTCACCGCAACCTACAAGTGAAGCAATACATATAATGCTTAAAATAAGTGCAATAATCTTTTTTGACATAAAAATTCCTCCGTGAATTAAGGTTATTTATATCTTTGCCGATATTTTAGCAAATAATACAAAAAATTTAAAACCCGACTGTACTAAATGTACAATCGGTTTTTTACATTAAAATTTAGATATTGTCTCTGTATTCACAATTTGCGGCGCAGTTTATGGTGCAAACCACACTTGTTACCGTAAGGGTAAAGAATGCAGCGAGTAGTCCTACAAATATTGCACCCAGTCCGCTTGTTGCAGCAAAGCCGACAGCCAAAAGGATTATTGACGTCAGAATGGTGCCAAGTATTCCTGCTGTGGCAAGCTTTATATTAAAGCCGCTACAGCTTTGGCACGACACTCTATAAAGCACAGGAACCAACGCTAAAAGTATTGCCAAAAGCAAAACCGCTACACCAAAGGCTACTATATAAAACACAGTAGTAAAGGTAACGATTGCGGTAAATTGCGCTATTGCCGCAACGATACCTACAATTATAGCAGCCGCTATACTTAAAAACGCACAATCAACGCGAGTATTACAATTTGTTTGTCTCATATAATTTCACCCCTTTATATATTACGAAAAAACTCCTTGTACTGTGAATATAGTGGTTTAAACAGTTGACAATATCTAATTCGAAAATTATAATATATGTATAGTTTAATTGGAGGTGTTCACCTTGAAAACTACCACTATTTGTTTTGCCAACAATAAAGGTGGCAGTGGTAAATCAACCACCTGCTGTAATGTGGGTTACGAACTTTCTAAAATGGGTTATAAAGTATTGTTGATTGACGGCGATATGCAGATGAACCTATCACTTTCACTTTTTGACGAGACGGAAGTTTTAAAATGCGCTCAAAACGGCAACAACATTTATACCGTCATTACTCGCGGAGATGATATTTCAAATTACATAACACCAACCAAATATGAAAATCTTGATGCTGTGCTGTCCTCCACTTTGATGAGTAATATTGAATTCGACCTGTTTTCAAAATGGCAACGCGAATTTATTTTACGAAACTGCCTTAAAAATATAAAAGAGCAAAGAAAATATGATTTTATTTTGATGGATGCGCCACCTACCTTGGGTGGTTGGGTTATGAATATGCTGTGCGCGGCAGATTATCTTGTAATTCCTGTAGAAGCAAGTCCTTGGGGACTTTTCGGTCTTGCAAATATGTTTGAATTTTTTGCAACTGTTAAGCAAATAAATGCCGATATTTCACTTTTGGGTGTTGCTGTTACAAAGGTTGACACACGTAAAAACTACTTTAAACAAACTGTTGATGCGCTGGAAAATACCGACGGCGTACATATGTTTAAAAACTATATTCGCACCGACAGTTCAATAGAATGGGCACAGGACGCCTCGCTTCCCGTAGCGGTTTACAAGCCGTCAGCCCGAAGCGCAAAGGAATATAAAGCACTCACCGAGGAGGTTGTTTCACTTGTCAATAGGTAAAAGCAGTATTGCCCGTGCGGTAAACGCTACGGCTGTAAAAGCTCAAAACACAAATACTGAAAGTGTTATAACAAAGCTTTCATTTGATAAAATCGGTCTTTTATCGGTAGCTCAAACACCCAATGATATCACCGATTTAAAGCAAAGCATTACAAAGCGTGGTATTCTTACTCCCATTTTGGTAGCAGTTACGCAAAAAGGTGATATGTGGCTTATAGACGGCTACTGCCGATATTATGCCGCAAAGGAATTGGGCTTGTGCGAAATCACGGCAGCAATTATAAATATAGAAAACAAGTCCGATGCAAATCGAATTTATAACGAGCTTTCAAAATTAAAAGCTGTTGTAAAAACTGACAATGTTCATGAGGAAAAATTCCGCGTACTCCACGTAAAAGATCACGATTTGCCAACATATTTATTATAATTTAGTGAGGTATAAAAAATGAATGTAGTATGTTTAGATATGGAGGGCGTATTAGTCCCTGAAATTTGGATTGCGTTTGCAAACGAGGTAGGCATCCCCGAACTCAAGCGCACCACACGCGATGAGCCTGATTATGACAAGTTAATGCAATATCGCCTTAATATTTTAAAAGAACATAATTTAGGACTCCGCGAAATACAGGCAGTTATTGAAAAGATTGACGTAATGGATGGCGCCAAGGAATTTTTGGATGAGCTTCGCCAAGTTACACAGGTAATTATTTTAAGCGACACCTTCGAGCAATTTGCTTCCCCTCTTATGAAGAAGTTAGGTATGCCTACTATTTTTTGTAACACATTGGAGGTAGCCGAGAACGGTGAAATTATAGGTTATAGGATGCGTTGTGAAAAATCAAAACTCACAACTGTTAAGGCTCTACAGTCTTGTGGCTTCCAGACAATTGCCGCAGGTGACAGTTTCAATGACCTTGGTATGATTTTAAATAGTAAGGCAGGTTTCCTATTTAAATCAACCGAACAGATAAAGAAAGATTATCCTGAGCTTCAAGCATTTGAAGAATATGACGAATTGCTTGCCGCAATTAAATCAGTTTTATAAATATGGTCTTGGGCGCAATCCGCCTTTGGATTGCGCCCAAGTAAAATTTTAACACTATGCCGTTTAGCATAAAAAATTGTCGGCTTATTCAAAGCGATTGCCCTGACATCAATCTTTTATGCATAGCACGGATTATCCCGTTAATTCTATTTTATTATTCAATTTTTAAATTAATTACTCTTTTATGTAAACAATTTTTTAAGGTGGTAAAATGATTAAAGAACGCATTATAAAACTGCAAGAAATATTAAAAGATAGTGAAGCCTTTATGGTATCAAGCAGTTCAAACCGTTTTTATCTAACAGGCTTTAATTCGAGCGCGGGTACTGTTTTAATAACAAGAACAAATGCCGTATTTTTTATAGATTTTAGATATTTTGAAAAGGCTAAATCTATAGTTGATAGCTGTGAGGTTGTGCTTTACGATAAAGGCGATAAGGGTATTTATGAATTCTGCAAGGATGAAAAAGTTAAAACCGTTTTTGTAGAGACAGCCCACACAAGCATATCAAAGCACAAATATTTAAGCGAGTTATTTGAAGATATAAATATATCCAAAGATAACATTTTAGATACAAATCTTAATAAAATGCGAGCCGTTAAATCAGAGCTTGAGTTAGGTTTTGTAAGACAAGCGCAGCATTTAACCGAACAAACACTGGACTATATTTTACCGCGTATACATTCAGGCAGAACCGAGCGCGAGGTAATGCTCGATATGGAATTTTTTATGCGAGGTTTGGGCGCTACGGGTGTAGCGTTTGATTTTATTGTTGTGTCGGGTAAAAACTCGTCACTTCCGCACGGCGTACCCACAGATAAAAAAATCGAAAACGGTGATTTTGTCACAATGGACTTTGGCGCTGTTGTAAATGGATACTGTAGTGATATGACCCGTACCGTAGCTATCGGAAATATAACCGACGAGCAGCGTTTGATTTATGACGCCACACTTAAAGCGCAGCTTACAGCTATTGAAAATATTAAATCGGGTGCTGTTTGCGGTGATATTGACAAAATTGCGCGAGATATAATTTATGAAGCTGGATATAAAGGCTGCTTTGGTCACGCACTCGGTCATTCGGTCGGTATCGACGTCCACGAATCACCGAATTTAAGTCCAAACAACAAGGAAATTTTACACGTAGGAAATGTTGTTACGGTTGAGCCGGGTATTTACCTCGAAAACAAATTCGGTGTGCGAATTGAGGATATGGTTTACGTTACCGAAAATGGCTGTATTAACCTTACAAAAAGCAGTAAAGAACTTTTTATTTTGTAACAGTATGAGAAAAAGGATGGCATTTGCCATCCTTACATTTTACCAAGTTCATTATTTACTTTTAAAAATAGATAATAAATCTCACTATAAGAGTATCTTTTTTAACATTTATTTTACCTACATTTTAGATTGTGTGTTTTTGTAAATTTATATATTTTATCTACAATGATAAAGGCGATGACACCGTTTATAAGTCCTAAAATCACACCGCCGATAACGTCGGTAGGATAGTGCATATAAAGGTACAATCTCGAAAATGCTATAAATCCGCCAAGAACAAACGCTACTTTACCAAAGCGTTTATCACAAAGATACATTGCCATACCGCTTTCAAAACAACAACGGGTATGACCTGACGGGAAAGAGTAATCTTTTAGTTTTTCAACAAGCATTGTAACATTTGGATTTACAGTGTATGGACGCTCACGGGCAAAAATATTTTTAAGCGCTAAATTGCCAACTACAAGCCCGAGTAACAAAGCAACACCTAATGTTATGCCCATTTTACGTGTTTGCTTAAAACAGATAAGTGCAAGGGCTAACACTATCCATACTATACCATCATCGGCAAGTCGGGTAAGCAGCACCATCAATTTGTCTAAAAATTCAAACCGTAAATACTGTTGAATAAAATCAAGAATTTTTATTTCAAAATCATTTAAAAAATTCATTATAATTACCTCGCTATTCTACGCAAAAGATAATCATCATAGTTTGAAACAAAATCGTTCGCAGTGATGTTTTGCAGTGAGCGGTGCTGTATAACTTATACCGCCCCGAACAAAAAGCAGTGCTGTGGGCGATTTTACTCAAACTTATTTAAAGAATAATGGTAGTTTTTCAAGGAATATAATATCGTCGCGGTCTGCGGCACCACCCTCAGCAAGAAAAGCGCAAGCCGCGGCTTCGGTAGCGCCTGCGCGCCTTACGAGTTCGCGCACAGCAGCAAGTGATTCACCTGTGCTGATAACGTCATCAATAATAAGCACACGCTTACCCTTAATAGCATTAACCTCGGTCTCACCAAGATATAAATGCTGCTGCTTTTGGGTTGTAATAGAGGTTACCGCAACATCCAAGGGATTTCGCATATAAACCTTTACACCCTTACGCGCAATTATGTATGGTTTACCGCTTTGACGAGCCATCTCATAAGCCATTGGGATGCTCTTTGCCTCGGGGGTAAGTATTACATCAAATTCGGGAACTTTTTTAAGAAGCTCGGCACAGCCCGCAATCGTAAGCTCGACGTCACCGAAGATTATGAAAGCGGCAATATCAAGGCTGTCGCTTACAGGGAATTTTTCCAATTTTCGCTCAAGACCTGCTATTTTCATAGTATAGTATTCTGACATAACACATCTTTCCTTTCATCAACCTGGAGGCCATTGTAAGTTGCGGCGTGCTAAAAGATGGAAATGAATGTGACCTACTGTCTGTCCACCGTCTTTGCCGCAATTGTTTACAACGCGGAAACCATCTGCCAAATTTTCTGCCTTTGCAATTTTTGCTACAGCCTCAAAAACCTTTGCAATAAGATGACTGTTTTGGTCAGTAATATCCGTCGCTGACATAATATGTTCTTTTGGAACAATTATTGCGTGGAAAGGCGCTTGTGGGTCAATATCCAAAAAAGCGTAAACGCTTTCATCCTCATAAATTTTGGTTGACGGTATTTCACCCGCAACTATTTTACAAAATAGACAATCAGCCATTATTTAATCATTCCTTCAACTATAGAAATTACTGCCGCGAGCGCTTCGTGGGCTTTTGCAATTTCCTTGCCGCCTGCCATAGCGCTATCGGGCTTACCACCACCGTTACCGCCAGCAATCTGAGCCACTGCGCGAACAATGTTACCTGCGTGCGCGCCAGCTGTAAGTGCCTCTTTACCAACACCTGAGCAGAAGGTAAGCTTTTCGCCGTTTACTGCTGCAAGCACTGCAACGACATTATCATTTTCTGCCTTAATGGTATCAATCATCTTGCGAAGCTCGTCGGGCGCTGTGCCGTCAAATTTAGCGGTAGCAACCTTAACGCCCTTGACGTCAGTAGCATTTGCCAAAAGTTCGGTAAGTTTGCCCGAAGCCAACTTTGCTTCCAAAGACTCAATTTTCTTTGAGTCTTCTTTCATTTGCTTAACGATAGCCGCAGCCTTTGTAGCAACATCTTCAATATTGCCGATTTTAAGTGTAGTCGCAGTATCGGTAAGCAATGATTTATAGTGGTTTATGAGTTCGAGAACGTTAAGACCAGTATAAGCCTCAATACGACGAGTACCTGCCGCAATACCGCTTTCGCTGATAATTCTAAACAAACCGATTTTGCCTGTGTTATCAACGTGAGTACCACCGCAAAGCTCGGTTGAGAAATCGCCCGCTTTTACAACGCGAACAATATCACCGTACTTTTCACCAAAAAGTGCCATCGCACCAAGTGCGCGAGCCTCGTCAATTGGCATTTCGCGGTTATCAACTGCTATACCGTCAACAATAGTATTATTAACAAGGCTTTCAACCTTTGCGATTTCGTCGGCAGTTAAAGACGAGAAGTGTGTAAAGTCAAAACGCACTGCCTTTTCATTTACAAGCTGACCCGCCTGCTCAACGTGGGTACCGAGAACTGCGCGAAGTGCCGCTTGCAACAAATGAGCCGCAGTATGATTCCGACGAATTGCCTCACGACGAGTGGTGTCAATCTTTGCCAATACTTTATCGCCAACTGAAACTGTAGCATTAGCAGTACCAATGTGAGTGAATATGCCGTCTACTGTCTTTTTGGTATCAACAACCGAAAAGTCGCCAATGGCGCCAGTATCCCCAACCTGACCGCCGCTTTCGGCATAGAAAACGGTTTTATCAAGTACAATAATAGCCTTTTGACCTGCATGGACGCTTGATACGTGCTCACCCTCGACTACAATGTCAAGAACGGTTGCGTCGCATTCGTTAGCTGTGTAGCCCAAGAATTCGGTAGCGGCAATATCATCAAAACTAATGCCGTCACTACTCCAACTCTCACCGTCGGAGGCTTTTCGAGCATTGCGCGCCTTTTCGCGTTGCTGCTGCATAAGAGTGTTAAATCCGTCCTCATCAACGGTCATTCCCTTTTCAGCCAAAATATCACGTGTCAAATCAAGCGGAAATCCGTAGGTGTCGTATAAACGGAATGCATCCTCACCCGAAAGTGTTCCGCCGTTTGCGGTAAGGTCGCCGAGTATCGTAAGGCCTTGGTCAATGGTCTTTGAAAAGCTTGCCTCCTCGTTTGCAATAACCTTCTTTATTAGCTCTTGCTTGTCTATAAGTTCGGGGTAGCCTGATGCATTTTCTTTTATTACCGCTTCAACCATTTCTACAAGGAAAGCTCGGTCAATACCGATAAGACGTCCGTGACGAGCAGCACGACGAATAAGACGACGAAGTACATAGCCTCGCCCCTCATTTGACGGAATAATACCGTCGCTAATCATAAATGTTGATGCTCTCACATGGTCGGTAATTGCGCGAATAGAAATATCTATCTTTTTGTCTGCACCGTATGTCTTGCCCGAAATTTCACAAACCTTGTCAAGAATGTTACGGATGGTGTCAACCTCAAACATATTATCAACACCCTGCATAACGCAAGCGAGACGCTCAAGTCCCATACCTGTATCAATATTTTTGTGTTCGAGCTCGGTATAGGTACCGTCACCCATATTGTTAAACTGGGTGAAAACATTGTTCCATATTTCCATATATCTGTCGCATTCGCAACCAGGTTTACAGTCAGGGCTACCGCAACCGTATTTTTCACCGCGGTCAAAATAGATTTCACTACAAGGACCGCAAGGACCAGTACCATGCTCCCAAAAGTTGTCGGATTTTCCGAGTTTTACGATGTGCTCTTCAGGAACACCGATAACATCACGCCAGATAGCGTAAGCCTCGTCATCCTCTTCATAAACCGATGGCCATAAAAGGTCTGCTGGGATTTCGAGGTCCTTTGTTAAAAACTCCCAAGCCCACGGAATAGCCTCGTTTTTAAAATAATCACCGAACGAGAAGTTACCAAGCATTTCAAAATATGTGCCGTGACGCGCGGTAATACCAACGCGTTCAAGGTCGGGTGTTCGAATACACTTTTGACAAGTGGTAACACGACTTCTGGGTGGGGTTACCTCGCCTGTAAAATACTTTTTCATAGGTGCCATACCTGAGTTTATAAGTAATAAAGATTTATCGTTATTTGGTACCAAAGAGAAACTGCCAAGACGTAGGTGACCCTTTGATTCAAAGAATGATAAATACCTTTCTCTAAGTTCGTTAAGTGACATCCATTTCATAATAAAACACCTTTATTTCTTTAATGTTAATATACATAGTGATTATATACCTCAAACGGTAATTTGTCAATGATAGAGGGGCGTGAAATCACCAATATGTGCTAATTTCTAATATTTTATTTATATCAGTACAAATCACTCCTACACTTTCAATTATAACGAAAATGCTCACCAAATTTCAGGTGAGCATTTTTTATTTAACTATCTTAACCTTTGCGCCGTTTCCTATACCTGCGGCATTAGCATCGTCGGTATCGATGTGCATTTCAAGACGGAAGTCTTTATGCACACGAACCTGAACGTCGTAGAATTTTGTGCGTCGTTCACCGCGGACCTCCACGTCAACATACTGACCGTCAACTAGACCAAATGCTGCACCTTCATCAAGACTCATATGTATATGGCGGTTAGCAATTATGCAACCCTCTTTTAATGTTACCACACCTTTAGGTCCAATAATAGTAATGGGAGCTGAACCTGCAATATCGCCCGATTCACGCACGGGTGGTTTTACCTTAAGGGTAAAAGAATCGGTACGAGAAATTTCTACCTGTGAAGCCTTGCGAACAGGACCTAACACTCGCACATTCTCAATCGGTCGAAGTGACGGACCTACGATTGTCAATGTTTCTTTACAAGCAAACTGACCTGGTTGTGACAAGTCTTTTATAGGTGTTAGTTCATAACCCTTGCCGAAAAGTGTTTCTAAATCGACGGTTGACAAGTGTATGTGTCGGTTTGAAACACCAACAGGAACTGTATCATTACTGCTGCTTGCAGCATCGGCGCTAAGACCCGCCATAACTCGACCGACTATTTCGGCAACTATCTTTTCATCATAAGCCATTTTATTAGCCTCTTTTCAAATTAGATTATACGGAAGCTTTCAGCCATTACGCAACGACGTTGACGAGTAAAGCTACGAGCAGAGGTAATACCCTCGCCTGTAGGACCTGCGATTGTAAAGGTTGCATGACCTTCGCCGCCAAAGCCTATACCTGCATAAGAAGGAGCATTTTTAACAAAGATTGTAGTTTCAACCTCACGCGCAAAACGGGAGAGGTTGTCAACATTCTTTGAGTGCATGTGGGCTGTGTGGCGGTTGCCATGCTCAGCTTTAACCGCAAGTTCAATAGCCTCGTCGATGTTATCAACACGAACTATAGGAAGAATAGGCATCATAAGTTCTTCCTGAACAAATGGATGGTTAAAGTCGGTTTCACAAATAATGCAGCGAATATCATCACTTACTGTAATACCAAGTTTTTGGAGTATCACTTTTGCATCACGACCAACACAGTCGCGGTTTACTATCTTGCGAACATTACCCTTTTTGTCGGTTTTATCGACAAGAACAATACTTGCTAATTTTGCCGCCTGAGTCGAGTCTATCATATAAGCTCCGTTTTTAAGCATAACCGAAATAAGTTCATCAGCAATATTTCTAAATGCGAATACCTCTTTTTCAGCTATACAAGGAAGATTGTTGTCAAAGGTGCAACCGTCAATTATATCTTTACCAGCCTTCCCAATGTCAGCAGTATCATCAACAATAACTGGCGGGTTACCAGCACCCGCGCCGATAGCCTTTTTACCCGAAGAAAGCACAGCCTTTACTACACCTGGACCGCCTGTGCAAACAAGCAAACGGATAAGTGGGTGTGACTGCATAATTGCGGCTGATTCAAGAGTTGGTTTTTTCATTGAGCAAACCAAAATTTCAGGACCGCCCATAGCCTTACTTGCGCGGTTAACAAGGTCAACTGCGTAGTTTGAGGTTGCAATAGCGTTTGGATGAGGATTGAATACAACACCGTTACCTGCGGCTATCATACCGATGCTGTTACAAATAACTGTTTCACTTGGGTTGGTGCTTGGTGTGATTGCACCAACAACACCAAAAGGTGCCATTTCAACCAAGGTTAAACCATAGTCACCTGTTTTAGCAGCAGAGATAATATCTTCTGTACCAGGTGTCTTATCGGCAACAAGCATATGCTTGGCTGTTTTGTGGTCAACTCTACCCATACCTGTTTCTTTAACACCGATTTCCGCCATAATGTGCGCTTCAGCGCGTGTAAGGCGACGGATTTCAGTAATGAGTTGTTCGCGTTTTTCAACCGACATAGCGCGCACTGCCTTGTAAGCCTCTTGAGCTGCAGCAATAGCGTCGTTCATATCGTCAAACACACCTACAAACCTTTTGCCTGCATACTGTGTGCTGTCAAAGTTAGCGGTAGGAGCCGCTGATACTTGATTTAAAACCTGACTTACAACCTCGCGAATTTCGGCTTCGGTAAGATTTCTTGCCATATATAATCACTCCTTGAGATACTCTCAAAATTAATATATCAATTCAACGTTTTTACTCTTTAAATATTCTTGCCAGTTTGCACTAGGCTCCATATCGGTTGCAATAATGTCAACATCGGTGAGATCGCAAACCTTTATAAGTGAAATTCTGT
Source organism: Acutalibacteraceae bacterium (assembly GCA_045604215.1). GTDB lineage: Bacteria > Bacillota > Clostridia > Oscillospirales > Acutalibacteraceae > UBA737. Next base: position 33,805 of record JAZUNP010000065.1, on the reverse strand, counting down.
TGAACTTACTTGAATCAACCACCAAAATTTTAGTTTCGGCTGAATCAAAGATAGCCTGTTTCATTTCGGAATCCTTTTCGTTTGAATCGGTAATTCCGCTTCCTATATCAATACCCTTTGATGAGCAAATTGCATAATCAACGTGAAAAGCGCGTATTGTCTTTTCGGCTGATGGACCCACAAGTGAAAGTGAGCCGCGTTTTAATTTGCCGCCTGTTGAAAAAACACTCCAATCATCCTTGTCGGAAAGTTCAATAAGCGCCTCTACCGAATTGGTAATAAGGGTAATATTTTTAAGATTTTTTATATAATTGAGTACCATTAAGGCGGTTGAGCTTGCATCAATCATTATGCAGTCGCCGTCATGGAACAAATAGCTTATTTTTTCAGCAATCTTTTGCTTTGCCTCAACGTTGGCTTTTTTTCTTACACTGTGCGGAAGGTCGGTACTAAAGTTTTGCACCAGCACCGCACCGCCGTAACTTTTTTTAATAAGACCTTCACGGTCTAGCTTTTCAAGGTCACGGCGTATGGTTTCCTCGGTAACTTCAAACTCTTGACTGAGTTCCGATACAATAACCTTACCGTCTAAATAAAGTTTGGAAAGAATTGCATTACGTCGTTCTATTGCGAGCATTTAAACAGTTCTCTCTTTCTTAAAATTATAAAATACTTTGCCACATTTTTTCATCAGGATGTGGAATAACTGCTGAGTCAAGGAACATCCCCTGTTCTCCCGCGCCCTGTTTTGCGCGTTCGATTGCCGCATCAACCGCTGCAATCTCACCCGTGAGCAATAGATATGATTTACCGCACATACCACGTGAAAGACGAAGCTCGATAAGCTCTACAAGCGAGGTCTTTGCGGCTATATCAGCTGCCACGATTGCGGCACAGGATGAAAATGTTTCAAGAACACCCAAAGCATTAGGGCTGCCTATATCGGTTGTACCGTAAAGCGCTGTAAAAATACTTTCGTGTGGGTTACCAAGCACAAATTTATCTATTAACATATCGGGCATTTTAGCCGCTGCCGCATCAACTGACGCGCGAACTGCACTAAGCTCACCCGAAATTAGTACCATATATTTACCCGGACATACGGTAGTAGCCTCTATAATTTCAACCTCGGCGGTTTTTACCATTATGTCAGCCGCGCGCATACCCGAAGATACTGTTTTGTATTCTACCATTGCAAGTGCTTTTTTCATTATTTACACCTATTGTTTTTCTATAATAATTGCAGTTTTTCCTACTGCGGTAACTTTGCCATTTACGGGAGAGTGGAGCGCAACGCTTAGTCCCTCGCCTGCCACAGCTATTAACTGCTTTTCGGTAACAATATCGCCTTTTTTAACAATAGGCATACTCGGGATACCTACATGTTGGCTAAGTAACACAGTTACCTTTTTAAACTTGGGCACCGCCTCAATTATGGGGGCCGCCCTGTTATATTTTTTAAGACCTATACGGCTTGTAAGTCTTTCCATTGGCACCTGACGAAGAGGTCGATTTGGATTAATTTCCAAATTTTCTTTTACTGTGTGTGGCTTTACACCCACCTTACGAAGTTCCTGTTTACAAGCCGCTAAGAGCATTCGAGGGGACAAGTTTTGAACACAAGAATATTGCTCACAAAGTCCGCAACCCGAACAGTACATAGCATTTATGTAAGGTGCGGCATCATTTGTAATTCCGTTAGATGCTACGCGCATAAACTCCGACGGATTTATAGGATGACCTAAAAGATTTCGTGAGCAAAGACTTGTGCAGTAGCTACACTGACAACAAGCCGCCATTGCGCGTTTCATATCTATGAAGGTCTTTGATTGTCGTCTTCTTATAAGTGAATGGTCGCTTGGAAGCACCAATACCGCATTTGTTGTCTTTGTTACAATACTCGCCTTGCCCCCGAGCGTACCCATCATCGGTCCGCCTATTATAAAGGCTGGATCTTCGGTTGTTATTTCACCTGCAAGAGCGAGTATTTCGCCCACCGTTACACCGATCGGCACGCGCACGGTAACAGGGTTTGATACCTCACCTGCTATGGTAACATACTTGCGGGTTACTGGTCTGCCGTTCATTGCACGATAAAGATTATAAACAGTTTCAACATTAAGCACCATAACGCCTACCGACAACGGTATATCACCTGGTGGCACTATTCTGCCTGTTACCTCATAAGTGAGGATAACCTCATCTCCTGCTGGGTAAACATCATCAAGACGGCAAATTTCTATATTAGAAAAAAACTCTAAATAAGGAGTAATTGCCTCGGCAGTCTCAATATAAGACTTTTTAATAGCAACACATATCCTTTTAGCGTTTACTGTTTTCGAGATTAATTGGAGGGCTTCAAATATTTCCTGCGGATGTGTTTCTAACACTTGACGGTGTAGTTTGAGCAGTGGCTCACACTCAGCGCAGTTAAGAATAACAGTATCGGCCTTTTCACTTAGCTTTGCATAGGTTGGAAAACCCGCGCCGCCCGCGCCTACGATACCGTTATCTCGCAAGATGCCCTGAAGGTCAGTAAGTTTCATTTATTATAACTCCGGTAAACCTATTCCGTTATCTACAATACCAACAATAGCAGCATCCACAGGGGAGGTCTGCATATCGCAACCAATTCTTGCGGCAGAACCTGTTGCTACAAGCACTATTTCACCAATGCCCGCACCAACATTATCTATTGCTATAAACTTTCTGTTTGGATCACCAAGTTTTTCGATTGGTTCAATAACCATAAATTTAGAGCCTACTAATTTTTCATTTTTACGGGTAGAAACTATTGTTCCTACTACTTTTCCGACTAACATTTGTTATTTACAATCCCTTCTGATTAATTTTAAAAAAGGATGCTTGGGGGGAGGTCTTTTGCCTCCCCCTTTAAGAATACATTACTTCAATGAGGGAAGAATTTTTTCTACATCGCCGTGTGGTCTTGGGATTACGTGTGTTGCTATAACTTCGCCCAAAGAACCAGCCGATGAAGAACCAGCTTCTACAGCAGCCTTAACAGCGCCAACGTCGCCGCGTACCATTACTGATACAAGACCAGAACCGATCTTTTCAGTGCCGATAAGCTCTACGTTTGCAGCCTTTACCATTGCGTCTGCAGCTTCAATTGCAGCTACAAGACCGCGGGTTTCTACCATACCTAATGCTTCAAGTGCCATTTTTGTTTCCTCCTGATAATTTTTTATTTTAAATAAAATTTAAAAACTGAATTATTTGAGTGATGGAAGTATCTTTTCTACATCACCGTGTGGTCTTGGGATTACGTGTGTTGCTATAACCTCACCTAAAGAACCAGCCGAAGAAGAACCAGCTTCTACAGCGGCCTTAACAGCGCCAACGTCGCCGCGTACCATTACTGATACAAGACCAGAACCGATTTTTTCTGTGCCGATAAGCTCTACGTTTGCAGCCTTTACCATTGCGTCTGCAGCTTCTATTGCAGCTACGAGGCCACGGGTTTCTACCATACCTAATGCTTCAAGTGCCATTTTTTTAACCTCCTTTACCGTAGGTTCCACTTCTACCTTTACCTCAGCAGACTTTGTAGCAGCTGTCTTTTGGGTAGTTGTTGTTTTTTTAGTAGCAGTAGATTTACTGCTCGTTGTCTTCTTTGTTGTACTCATTACTTAGTACCTGCTTTCTTCATTCGGGATGCGCTAAGTTTGAGTAGACGCTGTACCTCTTGGTGAGGACTTGCAATAACTGCGTGTGAAACAGGTTTTTTTATCGCATTTGCCATAGCATTTTCTACTGCGGCGCTGACTGCCGAAACCTGACCCTCAACGACAATTGTTACAAGTCGTCCGCCGAGCTTACGCTCCCAGGTTACGAACTCAACGTCGGCTGATTTGCACATAATATCAAGGCAATCAATAGCCGCCGTTACACCCGAAACCTCTATAAGTCCGATAGACTTCATAAGTAATTACCTCTTAAATAAGTTAAAATTAGAATTTAGGAAGTATCTTCTCTACATCAGCGTGTGGACGTGGAATTACGTGAACTGCTACAAGCTCACCAAGACGTGAAGCGTTTGCAGAGCCAGCTTCTACAGCAGCCTTAACAGCGCCAACGTCGCCACGTACCATCACAGATACAAGTCCTGAACCGATTTTTTCGGTGCCGATGAGTGTTACCTCTGCAGCCTTTACCATTGCGTCAGCAGCTTCAATAGCAGCTGTAAGACCGCGGGTTTCTACCATACCAAGTGCTTCTTTCATGTGTTTATCCTCCAAAAATTGTTTTTATAAATTAGTTTTTATCAAAAGCGTTAAGCTTTAACATAGGTTCTGTGTCTTCTTCAGTTCTGGTGATAATGTGACTTGCAACAACTCCTGTCACATTTTCTGCTGCCTGTTTTGCGGCTGCGATTGCAGCCTCAACCGTATCCACCGAACCGCGAAACTTTATTGCTACAATTAGCGGAACCTCTAATTCGTCGGCATTACCGGGTTTGTTTTTGTCGAAGTTTTCAACCGTAACATCTGCCGCTTTGCAGCCTGCATCGCAAGCAACGAAAGCTGCCACAAGACCGTACACCTCTAAAATACCTGTAGCCTTACCCATAATTGCTCTCCTTATTTATTAACTACTGCAATCTTAAGACCTTCCATTTTAAGATTGGTCTTAAATGCTTCGTCAATTTGCTCGAGAGGATATTTGTGTGTGATAAGCTTTTCTATAGGAAGACCTATCCCCTTTGCTCGCTTTAAGAAATCAAAGGTTGTTGCGTAATCGCGAAGGGTATATACCCAAGAGCCAACCGTTGTAATTTCCTTTGAGCAAATATCAAAGTGTGGATTGATTGTAGCATCGCCGCCATTGATAAAGAAACCAAGCTCACAAAGTCCACCGCCGTTGCGAATAAACTTATAAATGTTGCTGTGCGCTACGGGTGAGCCTGTGCATTGGAATGCAAAGTCAGCGAGGTAACCGCCAAATGCATCCTTAACGCCGTCAGCGAGTGCCTCAACACCCTTATAATTTTTAAAGTTAACTGTAGCATTTGCGCCCATTTCTTTAGCAAACTGAAGACGCTTCTCCTCGCCGTCAACAGCCACAATATTTTCGATACCCATTGTGCGAAGAACTGCAATACAAATAAGACCGATAGGTCCGCAGCCCTGTACAACAACGCGGCTGTTAAAACGAAGAATGCCTGTTGTTTTTGCGCGTTCCACCGCGTGAATTAAAACTGCGCAGGGCTCGATAAGTATTCTTGAATCAAGGTCGAGATCGCTTACATTAAATACTGTAGATCCACCTCGAACAAGTATGTAATCACTAAACCAACCGTTTAGATGAACATCATCATCGGGGAGTAGTCCGTAAACGTCAGCGCCGCCAATGTTTTGCTTATTAAGGTCGTACATTGTGATATCGGGGTTATCCTTAAATATCATACAGGTTACAACCTTGTCGCCAAGCTTTAGCGGTTTGCCCGCCGAGTCTACCTTTACATTTTTACCCATTTTTACAATTTCGCCTGTACCCTCGTGACCGAGCGCTACAGGAATGAGACCGAATGGGTCACGTTTGTATTCGTGAGCATCAGTACCGCAAACGCCACAGCCTTCAACCTTAACCAAAATATCATCATCACCAACGGTTGGCATTGGATATTCCCTGATTTCGAATTTTTCAAGACCTGTAAGCATTGCAACGTGCGCTGTAGCAGGAACTGCACCTGAAGCTACGGGAGCCACTGAAGCATTGCCGTTCATACTATCAAGCACCTGACGTACTATCTGCTCTATGTTGGAAGAATTTATATCCATTATAGATACTGTCCTTTCTCAAAAATTTGTTTGCCGTAGGCAGCAAGCGCGCTATCTTGCTGTTCACTGCCACCGCTTACACCAAGACCGCCTATTATTTCGCCTTGTGGATTTTCGAGTGGCTCTCCGCCACCGAAAACAACAATTTTACCACCGTTAGTAAACTGTATTCCGTAAAGCGAACCGCCAGGTTGGGCTAACGGTTTTAGTGTGCTTGTAGACATTTTAAGTGATACAACTGTAAACGCCTTTTGCACCGCTATGTCATAGCTTGCTATGTACGAATCGTCCATACACTCTGCCAAAACGGGATGCCCTGCCTTATTTGACACAGCCACAACCGCTTTAACACCCATTTCCCTTGCCTTTGCCTTAACCTTTTCAGCAAGTAAAAGAGCAGCATCGAGCGTCATATCCTGCGGTGCTTTAATTTGTCTGACTACCTTTTCTACGATAGTCTGCAGAGCCTGTTCGTTCATAATTATTTACCAAGTTGCTGTAAAACACGCTTTGTAATTTCAGCTACCATATCGCTGTCGCCCTTACCACAGGTGCAATTACCGCCGCAACCGTGGCAACTGGGTTTACCGTCTTTTGCATTAGGACAAAGATCAGCTGGGTGTTTGCCCTTCATACCAAACTGACGGCGTATTTCATAAAGACGCTGTACCTGTGAGTCAGAAAGTTCCTTTGGACCGCCAAGCTGCTTAGAGATATAAAGAAGTTTTGCATAGAATTCTACTGATTCCATTTTGTGGTATGCGTTAAGCAATGAATCTGAATATGTAAGTGCGCCGTGGTTTTCAAGAAGTACTGCATCAAATGACTGTAAATACTTAGAAACTGCATTTGGGATTTCCTCTGTAGAAGGTGTGCCGTATTCAGCGATAGGTACGCAACCGAGCGAAATTACAGCCTCAGGCATAATCGGCTGTGTAAGTGAAATACCTGCAATGGCAAAACCTGTTGCATACATTGGGTGTGCGTGAACAACTGAATTTACATCAGGACGTTCCTTGTATACACGCATATGCATTTTGATTTCAGATGAAGGCTTAAATCCCTTGTTTGCTTGTATAACCTTACCGTCGCGATCAACCTTACAAATGAATTCAGGTGTCATAAAGCCCTTACTAACACCTGTAGGTGTGCAAAGGAATTCGTTATCGTTAAGCTTTACAGAAATGTTACCGTCGTTAGCGGCAACCATTCCCTTGTCGTAAATACGCTTACCGATGTCGCATATTTGTTTTTTGATTTCATACTCGTTTACCATAATAATTTCTCCTTTATTTTAGAAATTTGCTTTTTATACATTATGATAATACCACATAAATGCAGTAAAGTCAACATAAAAAAGTTGTTTTTTGTGGTTTTTGTTATTATTTTTCTTGTTTTTTGTGGTTTTTGAGGTGTTCCAACACTTGATTTATACCTTTCCCCGTCTTTGAATCAACTTTATACACCGTTTGGCATCCCGAAAGTCGCAACCACTTTTCTGCTCGTGACGAGTCTGCTTTATCACACTTTGTAACAATACCTATTACCTCTCGATTTACCATACATGTAATGTTTGGGGGGAAGAGAGAATATTGCTCATCCGCCGCAATAAGCAGCGCTACAATATCCGCTTCGTAAGCGTATAGACAAAGCGCAGCACCAAGATCGTGATTTTCGGCATATTCGCCCGGTGTGTCGATAAGAAAATCACCGTAATCTATATACTGTGTTTTTTGGTAGTGTGTTTTTTCACCTTTAAGTGCCTGTGTAAGTGTTGTTTTACCAACACCGCTGCGCCCCATAAGTATTAATTTTTTCATTAGGTCTTTGTCACTTCGCAAACCGTAAAGCCAAGTTTATCCTCTACATAGCCAGTAATAGCCAAGAGTGATGCTTCAACCTCTGATACGGTACCCGTAAGAATTACAGTGCCGCTAAATCGGTCAACAAAGCCAAGCTGTGCGCCCGAAGCTTTTATCGCAATGTCACCCGCTATAATTGCGGTTTCACTAGGAGATACGGTTATTATACCGATAGCGCCCTTGTGATTAGCCGAAGGGTCAAGACCTAATTTTTTGTAGAGTATATCATCGGGGTTTGCAATTATATGTGCCAAGGTAATTTGCTTACCGGGAACAAGCTCTTGAATAATGCGAGCCTTCTCATTATCAAACTGCATATCTAACCTCCTATATAAGCCTCAAGTCCAAACTGTTCTGCCGTTTGCTTAAGCACTTCCATAAGTTCATTTGTCGGGGATTTAATATCTCCCATACTATATTCACGACCGAGACCTATGTATTTATCGCGTCCCATACTGTGATACGGCAGTAAATGTATTTCATTTACATTTGGTAAATCAGAAGCAAACGCGGCTATTTCGGCTATTTCGGCTACCGTATCATTAAACATAGGTATTACCGGCACACGAATAATAAGCCTGTTTGCCTTACTTGCTATAAGTTTAGCATTTTCAAGGATTCTCTCATTAGATTGAGTGGTAAACTCCTTGTGCTTGTTTGAGTTTATGTGCTTAATATCCATAAGCACGGTATCAAGATAGGGCAAAAATCTTTCAATTACATCGCTAGGTGCGAATCCCGTAGTTTCGATAGCGGTATTTATACCGTTTTCCTTACACGCTTTAAGTAACGCTACCGCAAAGTCAGGTTGCAAAAGGCTTTCGCCACCAGAAAGGGTAACTCCGCCGCCCGAACGGTTGTAGTAAGGTCGGTCCTGCAAGACCTCTTTCAAAACCTCCTCTACCGTTATGTCTCTACCCATTATTTTTGGTTTGCCACCCAGCATCATAGTCTCAATCTCATAAGATTGTGACTCGGGATTGCAACACCAACGGCAACGAAGCGCACAGCCTTTTAAAAAGACTATTGTGCGAATACCAGGGCCATCATGGGTAGAAAAGCGCTGTATGTCAAAAATTCTTCCCCTTACAGAGAGGTTATCCATCTTTAGAAACCTCCCTGCTCGGTACGAGCGATAATATCATCCTGTAGTGAACGTGAAAGGGTTGTAAACAGCGCGCTGTAACCTGCAACACGAACAACAAGGGATTTGTATTTTTCAGGATTCTTTTGGGCATCACGCAAGGTCTCACGACTAACAACATTAAACTGCATATGCATACCCTTTTGGTCAAAGAAGCCTCGTACAAGCGCTACAAAACTTTCAAGACCGCTGGGGCCCGCCAACGCGCTTGGGTGGAACTTCATATTAAAGAGTGTTCCGTTAGAAGCAATAAAGTGGTCAAGCTTTGCAACAGAGTTTGCCGATGCGGTAGGACCTTTAACATCCCTTCCCGCTGCTGGACCAACTCCGTCAGCGATTGGGGTGTATGCCGGTCTGCCATCAGGAGTAGCGCCCGTTTGCGCACCGAGTGGCACATTTGCCGATACGGGATACAGACCCGCTTGGAACATACCGCCGCGTGGGTTTTTATACTGTTCGAGCGGCTTTGTATATGTATAGGCAACATCACGCGCAAATGCATCAACATCAGGCAAATCGTTACCGTATTTGGGCAATTCGACAATCATTTCAAGTATATTGCCGTAACGTTTTTTATCTTCATCAGATGCAGGGTTTTTAGAAACTGCAAGATAAATTGATTTAATATCGTCAGCAGTAAGTGTTTTACCTTCAGCCACCAATTTTTCAGCAACTGTTTTAGTGAGTTTTTCTGCAGTGGCAGCATCCATATCAAGACCAAAGTTATTATCAAGCGCCGCTTTAAGCTCGCAAAGTTTTAACACCTTTCTATCATAAACAAGTGTTTTAACCGCTAAAAGTGCGTCGGTCATATTGGCAATACCAAAGCCCTGAGGACCTGTAAAGTTATAAACCGCGCCACCCTCCTGCAAGCTCTTACCGCGACCGATACAATCATCAATCATACACGATTGATAAGGCAACGGACAGCGACATGCGTGAGCTAAGTCTATAGCGTTATCAGCATTTACAAGCAATTTTATAAAGTAGTTCATTTGCGCCTTGTAAGCATCATAGAACTTATCAAAAGTGGTAAATTCGTGTAGCTCCCCTGTGCGCAAACCTACCTGCACACCCTTGTCAATACCGTTCGAGAATACAAGTTCCAAAGGACGAAGCATATTAAAGAAAGCCGCATCGTGCCAACCGTCAGTTTTGGCGGGAGCCTGTGGCTCAACGCAACCGATTATGTTGTAGTTACGAGCGTCCTCCAAGGTAACACCGCGACTCATAAGAGACGGAATAATAACCTCGTCATTATAGTAAGCAGGAAGACCTACGCCCGTTCTGGTTACCTCTGCCGCGCGGAGTAAAAACTCGTGCGGACTGCCGTTCCAAACGCGAACCGAGAAGGAAGGCATTGGAAGCATTACGTGCAGTGTTGCGTTAATGCACATAAACGAAACGTCGTTTGTAGCATCGTTACCGTATTTGTCCTGACCGCCTGCAATAAGATTTTGGAACAGACTGTAGCCTGCAAAACCCTCGGCGGATGCCGCATCACGAACTTTGTTAAGGTCGTTGAGCTTTACCCAAATACAGTCAACAAGCTCTTGCGCAAACTCGCGTGTAATTTTGCCCGAATTTAAGTCCTTTTCAAAATAAGGATTCATATATTGGTCAAAGCGACCGGGCGAAATTGAGTGACCGCTTGATTCAACCTGCAAAAGCATTTGCACAAACCAGAAAGACTGACAAGCCTCATAGAAAGATTCGGCGCCATAGCGTGGTACTCGCGCACAGTTAGATGCTATCCTTAAAAGCTCTTCGCGGCGGTTGGTATCAACTTCATTTGCAGCCATTTCTTTTGCAAGGGTAGCATAACGGTCAGCATAATTTATAACAGCTTCGCAACTAATAATTACCGCCTGCAAAAACGCGTTGCGAGAAGCATAATCAGCGTCGGAAACATCGAGTGCTTTTAATGCTTCATTAGCTTCGGCGATAATACCTTTATAGCCTTTTTCGAGTACTTTACCGTAATCTACGGTAAAGTGACCTATACCATTATAGAAGTAGTTGCCAACAGTAAATATATTGTGTTCAATTGCACAAAGTGCCTCGGGCGACATAAACGCGGTAGCGAGTTCACTTGTGGTTTTGCCCTTCCAATAAGGATAAACCTTAAGAAGTTTTTCTTTTGTTTCTTCCGAAATGTAGAACGGGTCGGCGCTTCGGGTTGCAACCGTATCAAATTCCGCCTCTAACCATTCGTAAGAATATTCAGGGAACACCTGACAACCACGCGGAGCCTTTGAATTACTGCCAACAATCAACTCTTCAGGACGGATTGTAATCGGCAAATGCTCAAGTATATGAGCAAAAGCCTTAGCCCTTCGTAAAACTATGGGCTGTCCCTCGGTTTGCTTGTAGCTTTCGGTTATAAGCACAGCGCGGTCAGCCTCTATCTCGGGCATCTTTGCATAAAGATGGTCGATAAGACGCTGTATACGCGGTGACTTTTCAATATTTTTTATGTATGTGTATGGCATAGACAATACCTCACTTTACTAATTGTGTTTATTATATATCAAAACCACACATAAGTCAATACCAAAACCAACAAAACAAAGAAAAATAAAAAGAAAACAAAGATTTATTCACCTATTTGTTGTAAATTCAGTGTAAAAATTTTTGTTTTAATTGCAAAAAAAGAACCTGCCAAAAAGCAGGTTCTTAATATTTAAATTATTATTTCTTTAAAGCAATCGCTTCTTTTGCCTTTTCTACGATATTTACAGCGCGGAGTCCAAATTCGTCTAGTAATTTAACTGCAGGACCTGAGTGACCAAATACGTCGTAAACACCAAGCTTTACAACCGGTACGGGAACAGTCTCGCAAACAACCTCGCTAACAGCTGAGCCCAAACCACCGATTACTGAATGCTCCTCGGCAGTAACGATAGCGCCTGTCTCTTTAGCAGCCTTAATTATAATATCGCGGTCAATCGGCTTGATGGTTGCCATATTGATAATGCGAGCGTTAATACCCTCGGCTTTAAGTAGGTCGTAAGCCTCAAGAGCCTCTTTAACCATAAGACCAGTTGCGATAATGGTAACATCATTACCTTCGCGGAGTTCTACGCCCTTACCTATCTGGAATTTATATGTTTCATCAAATACCACAGGAACCGCAAGACGACCGAATCTCATATAAACGGGACCATCGCACTCAAATGCCGCACGAACAGCCAATCGAGCCTCGGTATCGTCAGCGGGGCTAATGATTGTCATACCTGGGATGGTACGCATAATCGCAATATCTTCGTTACACTGGTGTGTAGCACCGTCTTCGCCAACCGAGATACCTGCGTGTGTTGCGCCGATAATAACATTGAGGTGTGGGTAACCAACCGAGTTACGAACCTGTTCAAAAGCGCGACCTGCTGCGAACATAGCAAATGAGCTTACAACTACCTTTTTGCCTGTAGCGGCTATACCTGCAGCAATGCTTACCATATTTTGCTCGGCAATACCGCAGTTATAAAAACGGTCGGGATATGCATTTTTAAATTTACCTGTTTGTGTAGCGGCTGCAAGGTCAGCATCCATTACAATAAAATCGTCGCGCTCAGCGCCGAGTTCAACCAAGGTTTCACCAAAGCCAACACGTGTTGCAACTGTTTTAATATCTGCCATTTGCGCCACCTCCTTAGTTAAATGCAGCAAGTGCTGCGTTAAGTTCTTCCATAGCAACGGCATAAAGCTCGTCGTTAGGTGCGGCACCATGCCAGTTAACCGCATTTTCCATATATGACACGCCTTTACCCTTAATGGTTTTGGCAATAATCGCTACAGGCTTGTCTGCTGTTTTTGCTTCGGCTAAAGCTGCTTCAATAGCATCATAATCGTGTCCGTTAATTGTGATTACATGCCAACCGAAAGCCTCAAACTTTTTGTCAACGGGTTTTGCGCTATTAACCTCGTCTATAGTACCGTCAATCTGCAAATTGTTAAGGTCGATAAATGCAGTAAGGTTAGAAAGTTTCTTATTAGCCGCAAACATTGCAGCCTCCCAAACCTGACCTTCTTCTATTTCACCGTCACCAAGGATTGTATATACATTATAGTTATCGCCGAAATGTTTTGATGAAAGTGCCATACCAACAGCAGTTGATATGCCCTGACCGAGAGAACCTGTTGACATATCAACACCGGGGATATTCTTCATATCGGGGTGCCCTTGAAGGCGTGAGCCGATTTGACGAAGGGTTAGAAGCTCTTCAGGTGAAAAATAACCGCGTTCTGCAAGTGTTGCGTAAAGAGCAGGTGCTGCATGTCCCTTTGAAAGAACAAAGCGGTCACGCTTAGGATCCTTTGGATTTGTAGGATCGATATTCATTTCTTTAAAATAGAGATATGTAAGTATTTCAGCAATGGAAAGTGAGCCACCGGGGTGACCTGCTTTTGCTGCGTGAACACCCTCGATAATACCAATGCGCACTTTACAAGCAATTTTTTCTAATTGTGTTTTAAACGTTGCTTCCATTTTTTGTTTCCTTTCTTATTTCAGTAAGATAATCTATAAATCCGGCAACTGCGCCGTTTTTTGCTGTGCCTACAATTGTGTTTGCTACAGCCTTTACCTCATCGGGCGAGTCAACAAGCGCTGCGCCAACATCGGCAGTTTTTATCATTTCAAGGTCGTTATAGTAGTCGCCAATTGCATAACAACAACCCTGTTTTATATCTAACTTTTCGCAAAGTATTTTAAGCGTGGTAGCCTTTGAAATATTTTTTGGCACATGCTCGTAATAATAACGGCGTCTGCCGTCGATTATTGCAGTTGTATCTACAAACTGTGAGTTGTGTTTGCAATTAGAAATAATTTGCTTAACCACCTTGGCTTCATCATCATTGCCAAAAAGATACAAAACCTTGTTCCAATTATAACTCAAAGCCGCTTCATAATCAAGTGGAATTGCGACAAGATTTTCATAATTTTCGTGGTCGAGTGTTTCCTGATTTGCATTAACCACCAAAACCTGTTTTCCGCTGTGAATTTCAATGCCAACCGTACTGCAACCCTCTAACACTTTTTTTACAATATAACGGTCTTCGGTGGGCACAAATTGCTCATAAAGTGCTGTGTCGTTATTAAAATCGTATATAACACTACCGTTTGCAACAATAGAAGGTGACAAATTTTCAATACGTGAGGTAACACTTGAAACGGCACCGACTGTTCTTCCCGTAGCCAGCGCAAACGCACCGCCCTCACGTATAAAATATTCTATTTTTTCTAAATTTTCTTGCGGTAAATAATTGTTTAACAGTAATGTACCGTCTATATCACTTGCAAGTAAGCAACCGTCAAATATTCCCACGGGCGCACTCCTTTAAAAATTTCTTGAAATACTCCGGTAGTTCGCTTGTAAACTCCATATACTCGTGAGTCTTGGGATGGATAAACCCGATTTTTCGAGCGTGTAAGCATTGACCGCCGAGTTTTGTTATAATTTTGTGCGGACCGTAAACATCGTCCCCTGCAACAGGGTGACCGAGTGACGCCATATGTACCCTTATTTGATGGGTACGGCCTGTTTCGAGTCGCAATCTTATGTGCGTAAAATCACCAAAGCGCTCCAAAACGGTATAATGTGTTACCGCTTCTTTACCTCCCGACACAATCGCCATTTGTTTGCGCTTTACAGGGTGACGTGATATCGGTGCATTTACAGTACCATCATCATTTTTTAAGTTGCCGTACACAACCGCTTCATACTCGCGTGTAAGCGAGTGTTCGCTTATTTGCTCTGCTAAAAAAAGATGAGCAGCATCGTTTTTTGCAACAAGTAGTAATCCGCTTGTGTTTTTGTCAATGCGGTGTAAAATTCCCGGCCGCATAACACCGTTAATTCCCGACAAGCTATCTCCGCAATGATACAGTATTGCATTTACAAGTGTTCCGCTGTAATTCCCTGCGGCTGGATGAACAACCATATCTTTTGGTTTGTTTACTACCAAAAGTTGCTCATCCTCATATATAATATCAAGATGTATGTTTTCAGGCTCCACCGAATATTCCTGTGGATCGGGTATGGTAACATTTATTGTGTCGCCATTTTTTAATTTAGTATTTTTAGCTGCTGCTTTACCGTTTACAGTCACACAACCGTCCAGTATGAGTGTTGCGGCATAAGAGCGTGTTATGTCAACTTTTTCTGCTAAAAACACATCTAGACGGCGGCTTTCGCCACCGTCAAAAATGAAATTAAGTTCAGTCATGATTATTTTTGTTTTGCCCTGTCATAGCTTGAGCCACAGCGATACGCTTTTTCTTTTCATCATTGATAAGGCCTAAAAAGAAATAAAGCATCAAAAGCCCCGAACCTATAACTATCGCACAATCGGCAACATTAAACACAGGAAAAGTGGGGAAAAATTCAAAATGTAAAAAATCAATTACATTACCGTTTCTAAATATACGGTCAATCATATTGCCGACACCGCCCGAAAGCACCAAGGTAATCGCCCAGAACATTAACTTATCTTTAATACCGTATTTAAGCAATAATGCTATGCAAACAAGCATTATAACAATGGTAACCGACAACAACAGCCATGTGTATCCGCCAAGCATACCCCAGGCGCCGCCGTCGTTATGAATATATGTTATATCGATTATTCCCGGCAAAAACTCATAAGATTTTGCCATTTCAAAATTTTTTTGAATAAAGACCTTTGTAAATTGGTCAGCAACAAGAAAAACAATACCTGTTATTGTCGCTAAAATATATGATACCAAAAGGCTCACTCCTAAATTTTAAATATCTTCGTCTTCGGTTTCTTCTTCGTCTTCAATATCCAATCCGTCAGAATTGATGACAAATCCAGTTTGCTTTATTTCGAAAGTGGGCTGTTCAACATTTACAACCTCTTCCTCTTTTGTTTGCGACAGAGTAGCACCGCTTTTTACAAACTCACGAACATCAGGCACAACATCA
Organism: Acutalibacteraceae bacterium; assembly: GCA_045604215.1. GTDB lineage: Bacteria > Bacillota > Clostridia > Oscillospirales > Acutalibacteraceae > UBA737. The sequence goes on along the minus strand of JAZUNP010000065.1, from coordinate 18,051 downwards.
AACTGTGCCGATACTAATTTTGCCATTTCCTCTGGGTCAGATGGCACCGAATCGGGTAGCGAAGACAAAAGTTCAAGATGCTCTTTATACCTATTAGTAATTTCTGTTTTAAAATTCGCAATTTCAATCTTCATTTTATTAAACAAAGACTGCTGACGCTCTATACAGCTTTGGGTTGCCTCTTCAACTGCAGTCTGCTTTTGTTCAGCTATCGAAATGATTTTTTCAATATCGTTTTCTAACGCTGATTTGCGCTCACCTGCTTTTTTATCAAATGCAGAGGTAAGTTCTTTTTCCTGAGCTGTAATTTTTTGTATGCTTTCTTCCGCTGAGGCTATAATCTGTGCACTTTTTGTTTTTGCTTCTTCTACTATCTGGTCTGCAAATTTTTGCGCACTTATCAAAACATTCTGTATATTACCCTGTGAATTTTTGCAATCTTCAAGTTCGCTCTTGAGCTCGTTTATTTTGTTGTTCATTTCACGTAATGTGCGTTCAAACTGCTCGTAATCTGCCTCTACCTTATCAAGAAGAACATCAACCTCTTCCTGCTTGTAGCCGCCCATAGCCTTTGAAAATCTTACATTTCTAATTTCATTTGCACTTAACATTTAATTTGCCCTCCATATATAGAATGTATTACACATATTTATTGTATTTTAATATAATTCTGCCCTTTTTTGAGAATTCATCACAAGCGGTTATTTCAAACTTACCTTTTTGTCGTACCGCAAGGCTTGAATTTGCCGTTAAATTAAATGTAATTTTGTTAATACAAACGGAATTCACAAAAACAAAACCTTCACTAATAATTTGCGCTGCATCCTTGCGTGAGCAACCGCATAAAGCGGATACCACACAATCAAGCCTTAACGATGCTACAGTAGTGCTAAAGGATAGCTTTTTCGAAATGCTCGGCAAAGGATTTTCAAATCCAACGCTCACATTAACCCCTACTCTTCCGATTTTATTTATTTGTGATACTACAAAATCGACAATATCGCTAAGTACAAAAACCACCGCTCTTCCGCTTTCGACCAGAATGTCGCCTATCGTTTCGCGAGTAATCCCCAACGCCATAAGCGCACCTAAGAAATCACGGTGGGAAAGTGTGTCGCATTTGCGATAAGTAAAGGTCAATGCTGTAATCGGATATATCGGCTCGTCACACCAATCGGGCAAAAAAGCCAACACCGTACGTTCGGCACCCTCATATCCACCGAAATAGGAATAGTTTTTATCGTTTTTTAAACACTTTAACGAAACCGATAGTTCGTCAGGCGTTAAAAAACCTAAAAATTTAGGTGATGATGTTTTTTGGCAAAGATATTTTAAATCCTCCACTCGTGCGGGTAAAAGTTCGCTATCCATTAAAAGTAAATTTTACCGTCTTCAAAATCCTCGAGCATAAGCTCGCCCATTACATCAACACCCTTGGCTACGATTATAAAGGTGTTTTTTGCAACCTTGCGCATATTTCCGCCGTTAGCGTATGCCACACCGCTTAAAAAGTCAACTATTCTTCTCTGAACATCACGCGGTGTTTCTTCCAAATTAAGAACCACAGTTTTACCATCGTTAAGATGGTCTGCAATTGTGGTAACCTCATCAAAGCGGTCGGGTTTTACAAGTACTACCTGTAAGCCTGACTGATTTTGCGAGTAGTTAATTGTTTTTGATTTTATAATTCGTGGTGCGCTTTCTGCCTTTTTGGAAGCAAAATAACTTTCCTCCTGCTGCGGCTGTTTTGCAGTTTGTGTTACCTCTTCATCGAATTCATCCTCATCAGGTATTGTCATAATGTTTTTAATGCTATCCCAAAGTCCCATAAATACACTTCCTTTTAATTTTTTAAATATTATAATTTCGCCTACCGAAAAGCGCCGTGCCCAAGCGCACCATATTGGCACCCTCTTGGATTGCAACCTCATAATCGTCAGACATTCCCATAGATAAAATATCCATACTACTATTATCTATTTTTTTGCCCTGAATGTCAACAAACAGTTTTTTCATTTTTGCAAAATACACTCGATTTTGTTCAGGAGTTTCACAAATCGGCGGTATTGCCATAAGTCCTTTAACCCTAACGCCGTCAAAACCCGCTATTTTTTGTACCGCTTCTACCGCTTCATCAAACAAAAATCCCGATTTGCTTTGCTCGTTGCCAATGTTAATTTCAAGCAAAATATCCACCACTATGCCGCGTTTTACAGCCTGTTTTGATATTTCCTGCGCTAAACGGTAAGAATCGACTGAATGAATAAGCTCCACCTTATCAATAATATCCTTCACCTTGTTGGTCTGTAAGTGACCTATAAAATGCTTGTGCACAGGAGCGTAAGCTTCATACTTTGACAAAAATTCTTGCACACGGTTTTCACCTATAAATTCTATTCCCAATTTTATGGCGTAGTTTATAACGTCGGTACCAACCGTTTTAGTAGCGGCAAGTAATGTTATATCCTCGTATTCTCTGCCTGATTTTTCGGCAGCAACGGCAATATTTTGCGTTATTGTTTTATAATTTTCTTCGAATATATCAATCGATAATTTTTCCATCATAAAGCCTCTTTCCCTTTACGATTACCTCATCATAAAGCCTAAGCACCGATTCATTACTCGCTTGCTGTTCACATATAATATATTCATTGGCTCGATACACAACATTAACAGTGACGAACTTTACAGCCTGACCTGAACGAACGAAAACCCCTGTTTTACCGTCCTGCACACGCAGTGCTTTTGTTGGGATTTTTAGACCTGAATAGATGTTTTTTATTACAGTCATACTTCCCTTTCTCATAGAAGCCAATTCGCTGTTCATCTGCTGACAGGAAAATATTATAACCGCGCGGTCAGAATCGGCAGATGCATTTATTCTTTCCACCTTAACCTCTAAGGTAGGACTGGATTTTATTGTGGTTTTAATAGTAAGGTTATCGCCCGCCTTATACTGCAAGGAATCATTAATGCTTACCACCGAAGCAATATACCAAGTATAACCCGAAACAATTTTACCAACAGTATTTTTTTGTGGTTGCGTGGCTTTTAGATTTTCTAAAAATTCGGGTGTTATATTTTCAATATCACTACATAAAAGCTCGTCTTCATATCCATCGACACCCGATACAAAATATCCCGACACATCGGTTGTAATGCTGCCAACGGCTTGAGGGAGTGAGTCACTTAGTGCTTCAAGCTCGGACTTTAATGTATTCAGTCTTGCCGAAAAGTCGGTTTGTTCGCCTGTTATCATCTGTCTGCGACTAATGTTTGTAAGCAAATTGTTGGCGTTTTCCTCGGCACTTGAAAAATCACCCGTTGCGCAACCTCGCACAAATAAATCAAGAGAATTGTTAACCTTGTTATTGGCAAGGGTAATATCAGCCGCCTGAACATCGTTATACCCCTGCATTTCCTCAATATCAGCAATTCGAGATTTTAACTGCTCAATTCGGTTTACCGTAACCGAAGCATCGGCATTTGAATAAATATTTGCCACAACACCGTTTTTTGATACGCGTTCACCGTCAGACAAAACAAAATGCATAGCACCCTGTGTATTTGAAGTTATTACCTTTTCTTCACGAATAATTATACCCGTTATATCTAATCCTTCAGTTGCAGTGTTAAACTCGGCACTTACGGTGGTAACAGGCTTGTAAACAGAGGAATACACCTGATGAACAACAAATACTACAGCTATAATGCATAAAAACACCTTTAAAACCTTATGTTCACCCATAATATTCCTACCTTCCTAAAATTTTTACAGCCGCCTCGGTTATGTTTTGACATTCGTCTTTATATATCCAATTTATTCTTGTGTCTTTGTTAAACCATGTAAGCTGACGCTTGGCATAGCGGCGTGTAGAACGCTTTAGATTTTCTACAGCCACCTCAAGTGATATTTGACATTTAAAATAATCGAAAAATTCCTTATGTCCTATCGCTTGAATAGCGCCTCCACCCAAGTTTTTGTCGAATGCCGCTTTCGCTTCTTCTAATAGCCCGTTTTGAAGCATTATATCAACACGAGTGTTTATTCTTTCGTAAAGTTTTTCACGGTCACGATAGGTAATTCCTATCATTATAGCATCGTATGGAGACTCATTTTTAATTGACTGATCGTCGTTAAAAGATTTCGTATTACCTGTACTTTCATAAATCTCGAACGCACGAATAATACGGCGCTTATCATTTGCGTGAAGTTTTTCTGCGGCTTTGGGGTCAATTTTACCAAGTCGCGCGAGCATTTCCTCACCGCCTACTCGGTCAAATTCCTCCGTTATGCACTCCCGTAATTCAATATCTGTTTCCTGCTCGACAAATTCAACATTATTTACAAGCGAATTTATATAAAGTCCCGTACCGCCTACTATTATAGGCATTTTACCGCGTGAAGCAATCTCATCAATTTTTTGTCTTGCTGCTTTTACGTAATCAGCAACTGTGTAACTGCTACCGTATGACAAAAACTCTACTAAGTGGTGTGGTATGCCGTCGATTTCGCTAATATCAGGCGCGGCTGACGCAATATGCATATCGCAATAAATTTGCATAGAGTCTGCAGAAATTACCTCGCCGTCAAAGCGCTTCGCAAGTTCAATTCCAAGTCCTGTTTTACCTGATGCAGTAGGACCTACCACACAAATTATCTTTTGTTTTTTCATTGTATTCTTCCAAAATATTTTTCAAGGTTATATTTTTTAATCTCAAATGCAACAGGTCTACCGTGTGGACAATACATAATATCATTGTCAAACAAAACCCTTATAGCAAGATTTAATTTTTCGGTATCGGATGTAATATAACCTGCCTTTATCGCCGCCTTGCAGGCAACTGTATGTAATATATCATCAATACGGTCGAGGTTTATGCTACCTTTTTGAGCAAGGCTCTGGGCAGCCTCAAGAATAGTGCTTTCTGCATCCTCTTTGGAAAGCATTGCGGGAATGGCGCGTACCATTATCGATTCGTTTCCAAAATCCTCCACCTCAAAGCCATAGTCACCCAGTAAAGATATGTTATTTACCATGGCAGTATATTCATCACCGATGAGTTTCACAGTAACAGGAATAAGTAGCGACTGGCTTTCGATAACATTATTTTGTTTTAACTTATTAAAAAGTATTCTTTCATGGGCGGCGTGCTTGTCTATCAAAAAGATGCTATCACCCTTTTGAGCTACTATATATGTGTTGAACGCTTCGCCAATAAGTTTTATTTCCTCTTTTGGTGAGTATTCCTTTTCTTCGACATTTTTTTCAGGTTGTGTTATAACAGTATTTTCTTTAATTGGTTCCTCTGTTTTTTGTACATCTACCGTTACTTTTTTTTCGGGTATATTGGGTTTAAATTCTTCCCTCAAAAAAAACGGAGTGTTATCAGATTTAAGACGGGTAGGCTCAACCTTTGGTTTTATAACCTCTTTAGGTTGCTCATTTATTTCTTGAACAGGTAAATTAACCGCGGTTTGACGGTATTGTTGAGTAGTCATGTGTAAAAACGTATTGTTTTTTGGTGGTGTAACTGCAAGTTCGGGACGTGTGTCTCCCGAAAGGATAGCGTTTTTTACGGCATTATAAACAGCAGTAAACACACGCTTTTCGTCAGAAAAACGGACCTGTGTTTTTGCGGGATGCACATTAACGTCAACCGTTTCAAAGGGTATTTGAACTCCCAATACAAACACAGGGAATTTGCCTACCATTGCGCTGTTTTTGTACGCTTGTTCGGTTGCGGCAGTTATTGTTCCTGACTGAACATATCTACCGTTTAAGAATGTAAATTGATATGCGCGTGAAGCGCGGCAAGAAACAGGCTTACAAACAAGACCTATCACCTTGATACCATCTAAACTTAAATCCACAGGAATAAGTGTATTTGAAATTTCACGACCTAAAACACTATACACCGCTGACGCAAGTTTTCCATCACCTGAAGTCGATAATGTTTGTTTTCCGTCGCGGATAAGTTTAAAAGCAATTTCGGGATGCGAAAGGGCTTGACGCTCTATAATAGCCGATACAGTAGTACCTTCGGAAACGTCTTTTTTAAGAAATTTCATACGCGCAGGTGTGTTATAAAACAAGTCGCGCACTATAAGCGTCGTTCCATCGGGACAGCCAACCTCTTCGTATAAAAGCTCTTCCCCACCCTCGATTTTATAATGAGTTCCAAAATCCTCGTCAGCGGTTTTTGTAAATAGCTCTACGCGTGATACCGCACTTGTCGCCGCCAAGGCTTCCCCACGGAAGCCAAGGGTTGAAATACTGTCAAGGTCGACAGCCTTTTCTATCTTACTTGTAGCGTGACGCAAAAATGCCTTTGGTACATCTTCGCCATCGATACCGCATCCGTTATCGGTTATGCGAATATAGGTTATACCGCCGTGCTGAATTTCAACTGTTATGTGGGTAGCGCCCGCGTCGATTGAGTTTTCGACCGCTTCTTTTACTATTGAAGCTGGACGCTCGACAACCTCACCAGCCGCAATGAGCTCGGCAATAGATTTTGGTAGTACGTTAATCTTTGGCATTTTTGTTCACCTCTTTAAAATTAGATTTATCTTATATAGACTTAGCCTTATTTGCTAAATCAAAAAGTATTCCCATCGACTCTATCGGTGTTAAAGTATTTACATCAATTGCCTGCAGTTCGCGCAAAATATCGGTTGCACCCTGCATCTCAAGTGACATTTGGTCGGTATTTGTTTCAACCATTTTGTACGTAACAATTCCGCTTTCAAGCGTTTGTTTAAGTATTTGTTTAGCTCTGCGAATTACCGAATCTGGTATGCCGCCCAGCTTTGCAACCTCGATACCATAACTATCGTCAGCGCCACCCGGTACTATACGGCGAAGGAAGATAATATCGTCACCGCGTTTTTTAACGGCGATATTATAATTCTTTATACCGTCAAGCTCACTTTCCATTTCGGTAAGCTCGTGATAGTGAGTTGCAAAAAGACTTTTTGCGCCAAGTCGCTTTTTGTCTGCAACAAATTCAAGTACCGCACGTGCAATTGACATACCGTCAAATGTAGATGTACCACGACCGATTTCGTCGATGATAAGCAAACTGTTTTTGGTAGCGTTTTTAAGTATATGCGCCATCTCGCTCATTTCTACCATAAAGGTTGACTGACCGCTTGCCAAATCGTCGGACGCGCCAACACGGGTAAAGATTGCGTCAACCACACCGATTTCCGCCATTTGCGCTGGCACAAAAGAGCCAATTTGTGCCATAAGGGTTATTATTGCCACCTGACGCATATAGGTTGATTTACCCGCCATATTAGGTCCTGTAATAATAGCGCAACGGTCGGTAGTGTTATCAAGATATGTATCGTTAGAAACGAATGGAGTTTTTATTAGCTTTTCAACAACTGGGTGTCTGCCGCCCTTAATGCTGATTACACCACTATTATTTACAAGCGGTCGGCAATAGTTGTTTTCAATAGCAACCTGTGCCATAGAGCACATTGTGTCGAGTCGCGCTATTGCCGCGGCGGTTGTGCAAACACGGTTTGCCGCTGACGCTACGGTTTCGCGAATGGAGTTAAATATTTCATACTCAAGCTGAAAAGCGCGGTCTTTTGCGGTAAGTAAGCGATTTTCAAGTTGTTTTAATTCATCAGTTATAAAGCGCTCGGCATTGGTCAGTGTTTGTTTACGAACGTAGTTATCAGGTACTTTATCAAGGAAAGAATTGGTAACCTCGATATAGTAACCGAAAACTTTATTATAACGAACTCGCAAATTTTTAATGCCTGTTGTTTCACGCTCACGAGCCTCAATTTCGGCTAGGTATGATGTGCCACCGTCCATATCCTCACGGAGTATATCAACCTGTTCGTTATAACCCTTTTTAATTATCTTACCCTCACGAACGGTAGCAGGCGCATCTTCGCTAATAGCCGCGTCAATAAGCGCTACTATTTCGTCAAGTGTGTCAATATTGTTGTAAATTGATTTTAGCATCTTGCAGTTAGACGATGCCAAAAGTTGTTTTATGTATGGGAAACGATGTGCCGTTGCGGCAAGTCCCAAAAGTTCTTTAGCAGTTGCAGTTCCGTAAACAATTTTGGTCATCATACGCTCAATATCGCGTATGCCGCTCATATATTCCTGCGCTTCACAGCGCATAACAGTATCATTTGCTAATTCCTCAACCGCGTTTTGACGCAGGGTAATTTCAGGGATGCTAAGTAGCGGCTGCAAAACGTAAGAACGCATAAGGCGTTTTCCCATAGCAGTTTTTGTTTTGTCAAGCACCCCGAGTAACGAGCCGCGCTTTGACTTGGTACGCATGGTCTCGCAAAGTTCAAGATTGCGAACGGCTGTAACGTCTAGTCCCATAAACTGCGCCGAGGTGTAAACGTTTACATTTTTTATGGCTATAGTGCCGGTTTTTCCGTTTTCGTGCAAATAATCAATTACCGCACCTAAAACGCTTTGTGACAAACTGCCATTCTCAACACCGATATTTTCGGGACTAATAACACCAAAATTTTGACAAAGCAATGCCTCAGTAGTGTTTGTATCAAAGTGAATATCCTCGCGAACAGATATTGCCGCAGTAATTTTTTCCTCTAAAAAGTTTGCGATTTTATCCTTAAGTTTTTGGTCAATTAAAATTTCGCTCGGGCTAAAGCGCATAATCTCGTTTTGAAGCTCCCCATACATATCCTCGCCCGACAGCTCGGTTACATGCGCTTCACCAGTAGATGCATCGGCAAAGCAAAGACCGATTTTACTGCTCTTTTCAAAGATTGCAGCAAGGTAGTTGTTGCGACCCTCGTCAAGCATTTCGCCCTCAATTACGGTACCTGGGGTAACAATGCGAACTATATCACGCTTTACTATACCCTTGGCGGTTGCGGGGTCCTCAACCTGTTCGCAAATAGCAACCTTATATCCCTTTTCGACCAAACGGGCAATATAACCCTCGGCACTATGGAAAGGTACTCCGCACATTGGAGCGCGCTCATCCAGACCGCAGTCCCTACCTGTTAGAGTGAGTTCAAGTTCCTCCGAGCCTTTAAGGGCATCGTCAAAGAACATTTCATAAAAATCCCCCAAGCGGTAAAATATAATGCAGTCGCGATTTTGCTCTTTTATCTCCATATACTGTCGCATCATCGGTGACAGCTCAGCCATAGTTTTAGTCCCCTTTGGTTAAAATTAAATGTCAAACTCTTTGATTTTGCGAAATGTTGTCCCTCAAAGCTTTCTTAGTGGCAACCGCCGCAGGTTGAGCAAGAGCCTGTGCAAGCGGTTTGCGGCTCGGCTGTAGTTGGGTCCTCGCCCTCAACACACTGCATAATAATGCTGTTAATGTCGTTAAGCATAGCGTCAACGTCTGCCTTTGCGGTGTTATATTCAAGCATTGTTTTGCTTGACATTACTGCTGTATAAATCTCGCGAAGCTTTTCGTTAATCTCGCGTATTTTTTCCTCGTCCTGCTTTTCAGCATTCATTTCGCGGTCTAAATTCATTCTAATTGTATTAAATTCGCCGATTTGGTTTTGCAAGGTTTCATCGTTGTCGTTTGCAAGTTTCGCCTTTATAAAGCGAATAAAACGCTCGTCCTTTTGAATTTCTACTCCTAAATTTCTTGTTGCTTCAATAATTCCCATTTTAAAAATCCCTTTCAAAATTTATATTTTAATTTATTACAGTACCGTAAAGTGTATTGTTTTTATATTCGTCTACATATACGGTCACAAACTGTCCTAACATATTGGGAGTACCGAGAAATGTTACACTCGAATAGTATTCACTTTTTCCCGAGTATAATCCGTCGCCTAAATCTTCCTCACAAAGAATTCTCATATTTTTACCAACGAGAGAATTGTTTAGTTGTTCGGATATTTCATCTTGTGCTATAAGCAGTTCGTTAAACCACTTGCCCTTTTCCTCGCGTGTTACGGGGTCGGGCATAATGGCGGCTGGTGTTCCCTCACGAGGAGAATAGATAAATGTAAAAAGTGAGGTAAACTTAACCTCTTTTACCAACGATAGTGTTTCGCAAAAGTCGTCGTAAGTCTCGCCCGGGAAGCCTACGATTATATCGCTTGTAAATTCAACATCGGGCATACGGTCACGTGCCGCTTTAATAAGTTTTAAATATCCTTCGCGGTCATATCGGCGATTCATTTGCTTTAAAATCCTACTGCTACCGCTTTGAAACGGCAGATGGATATGTCGTTCGACCTTTTTGCAATCGCGAATTGCATCCAAGAGTTCATCGGTGCAGTCCTTTGGGTGCGAGGTCATAAAGCGAATTCTAAAATCACCCTCAATATCGTTTATCATACGCAGCAGACGCGCGAAGTTAATTCCGTGGCTCTCGCCCAAACCATACGAGTTAACATTTTGACCGAGCAGCATTATTTCTTTAAAGCCGCCATTTATCATTTCGGTTGCTTCTTTAATAATTTCCTGCGGATCTCGTGAACGCTCACGACCGCGAACGTAAGGCACTATGCAGTAGGTGCAAAAGTTGTTACAACCATACATAATTGGCAACCAGCCTTTGAGCGTACCGTCGCGACTAATTGGAATATTCTCGACAATCTCCTTGTTATCAAGGCCCAATTCATACACACGCTTACTTGTCATTCGACGGTAAATGAATTCGGGCAAACGATGGTATTGCTGTGTGCCAAAAACAATATCAACATACGGGTAGCTTTTATAAAACTTGTCCGCAACCTGCTGTTGCTGCGCCATACAGCCGCAAACCGCAACCATCAAATTAGGATTTTGCTGTTTTAGCTTTTTGGTAGCGCCAACATTACCGTAAACTCGGTCCTCGGCATGCCCTCGCACCGCACAGGTATTAAAAAGTATAAAATCAGCCTCGTTTATATTGTCGGTCAAACTGTAGCCACAAAGAAGCAGCATACCCTTTATTCTTTCCGAATCGCTAACGTTTTGCTGACAGCCGAATGTGACGATATGCGCCTTTGGATTTGCCACCTCGCGCTCTTTAAGTAACGCTTGTACCCTGCCTGCAAACACGCATTGCTCGGGTAAATATAAAGTTGTTTTTTCTTCGAAAATCAACATAAAAACCTCTATCTTATATAATCTATATTATTATACTATAAGAGTGTTGTTAAAGCAAGAAATATATAATAAATTTTCCGTTAAATTTTGTAGGTTTACAATAGATAATAATAAAATATTGCAAATTTAACTTGCAAGACACGCAAAATTTTGATATACTAACTTTGTGTTTAATTTTTCCGTTTGGGGAGGTTTTTTTGTGGCAAAAATCGGCTTTGATAATGACAAATATATCTCGCTTCAATCGCAGAATATTCGCAATCGTATTGATATGTTCGGCGGTAAGCTTTATATGGAATTTGGCGGTAAGCTTTTTGATGATTTTCACGCTTCGCGCGTGTTACCGGGATTTAAACCCGACTCAAAGGTTAAAATGCTTTTAGAACTTAAGGACGAGGCTGAAATTGTCATTGTAATAAATGCCGATGCAATTGAAAAAAACAAGCGCCGTGGTGACCTTGGCATCACATACGACCTTGACACCTTGCGTCTTATTGACGCATTCCGCGGTATTGGTCTTTTTGTGGGCAGCGTAGTTATCACCTGCTTTACAGGACAACCCCTTGCTATTGCCTTTGAAAACCGACTCAAAGCGCTTGGTATAAAGGTATACCGTCACTACCCAATAAAAGATTATCCATCCGACATTCCGCTAATCGTTAGTGACGACGGTTTCGGTAAAAACGATTATATTGAAACCTCGCGCCACTTGGTCGTAATTACAGCGCCGGGTCCCGGTAGCGGCAAAATGGCTACCTGCTTATCCCAGCTTTATCAAGACCATAAGCGCGGTATTAAATCAGGGTATGCAAAATTTGAAACCTTTCCAATTTGGAATATACCGCTCAAACACCCCGTAAACGTTGCCTACGAGGCGGCAACAGCCGACCTTAGCGACGTTAATATGATTGACCCGTTCCACTTGGAAGCCTACGGACAAACCACCGTAAACTACAACCGTGATGTTGAAATTTTCCCTGTTCTCAACGCCATTATGGAGCGTATTTTGGGCAAATCACCCTATAAGAGTCCTACCGATATGGGTGTTAATATGGCGGGCTGCGCCATAGTTGATGATAAAGCGGTAAGCGATGCGGCAAAACAGGAGATTATTCGCCGCTACTATAGCGCGAGCTGTAATGTACGTCAAGGACTTGGTGAAAAAAGCGAGGTTGCAAAAATCGAACTGCTGATGAACCAGCTCGGCATTTCTGTGAAGGACCGTCCTGTAGTGGATGCCGCACTTCAAAAGGCGTCAGAAACAGGAAATCCCGCCGCCGCAATCGAGCTTACCGACGGTAAGATAATTACAGGCAGAACCTCCTCACTTTTGGGCGCAAGCTCAGCAATGCTTTTAAACGTACTTAAAGAGCTTGGCGGTATATCCGACGACGTATTACTGCTTTCGCCCACCGTTATCGAGCCTATTCAGAATATGAAAACAAACGTGCTTGGTAACCACAACCCACGAATGCATATTGACGAAATTTTAATAGCGCTGTCAATATGCGCAGCAACCGACGAAACGGCAAAAATTGCGCTCGACCAAATTGATAAACTTAAGGGTCTTGAGGTGCATTCAAGTGTAATACTATCAAGGGTTGACGAGCAAACCTTTAAAAAACTAGGTGTAAACCTTACATGCGAGCCGAATTACCAAACCAAAAAATTATATCATGCATAAACAAACGAGGTGCTTAAAGCACCTCGTTTTTCCATCCATATTTACTTAAATCAATATGTCCGTCTTCCTCAAAAACGATACCCTCATCCTCAAGCATTTTGCGTTGTGACTCGCCGCCGCCAAACACAAAAGCCTCGGCTACTCTGCCCTCTCGGTTTACAACGCGGTGACAGGGTATTATACCTGGCGCTGGGTTATTGTGAAGCGCATAGCCGACAACGCGTGCCCAACGGGGATTGCCCGCAAGAAGCGCTACTTGACCGTAGGTTGCCACTCTACCCTTTGGTATTTCACACACAACGTCATAAATCATTTTAAAAACGCTCAAAGCATACACCTATCTTTCATCAATCGGTATATATTTTATCTCGTTTTTAACGTTTATATACGCAGGTCGGATGATTTTGCCCGCGTTTTGTATTTCTTCAATGCGGTGCGCCGACCAGCCTGCAATACGGGCAACAGCAAAAATTGGCGTGTAAAGCTCGTTGGGAAGTCCCAAAAGCCTATAAACCATACCCGAATAAAAGTCTACATTGGCGCTAACGCCCTTATAAATCTTACGCTTTTCTGCAATAATTTCGGGTGCCATTTTTTCTACCGTGCGGTAGAGTTCATATTCTTGTAAATTATTTTTTTCAATGCAAAGTTGTTTTGCATAGTTGCGCAAAATTTCAGCACGCGGGTCTGAAAGCGAATAAACCGCATGTCCCATACCGTAGATAAGCCCCTTATTATCAAAAGCCTTTTTATCCAGCAAATTCTCAAGATATTGCTTAATTTGTGTCTTGTCAGCGGTGTCAATATTTGCCTTCATATCGTCAAACATTTGCACAACCTTTATGTTTGCGCCACCGTGACGTGGACCTTTAAGCGAACCAAGAGCCGCCGATATAGCAGCATACGTATCGGTGCCAGACGATGTTACAACATGAGTAGTAAAGGTCGAATTGTTTCCTCCACCGTGCTCAGCATGAAGCACCAACGCCAAATCCAATAGACGTGCTTCGGTTGTGGTAAACTGACCGTCCTCACGCAAAATGTAAAGCAAATTTTCAGCCGTATTATACTCTTTTTTAGGGTAATGTATAAACAAGCTCTCGCCCTTGTGATAATGCTGATACGAATGATATGCATACACAGCCAAAAGCGGAAATTGCGCTATAAGCTGTAAGCTTTGGCGAAGTACGTTAGGCACAGAGGTGTCATCGGGGTTTTCGTCATAACTGTAAAGCGCCAACACACAGCGCGATAAAATATTCATCATATCCTTGCTTGGAGCTTTGAGTATCATATCTCGAACGAATGAGGGCGGCAAGGTGCGATAATTAGCCAATTGCTCACAAAATTCCAGCAGTTCTTGTTTTGTTGGCAAATTAGAAGACAAAAGTAGATACACAGCCTCTTCAAAACCTGGTTGACTATCGGCTGAAAAACCATTTACCAAATCAAATATATTTACACCGCGATAAAATAGCTCACCACGACACAAAACCTCGTTACCATTATCATCAATTTTTCGTGAATTTATGCACGAAACCTCAGTAAGTCCAGCTACAACACCCTTACCATCAAGGTCGCGAAGACCGCGTTTCACATTATGCTTCATATACATATCGTGACGTATGCTGTTGTTATCGCAGGATTTTTCTGCAAGTTTCTTTATGTAAGGGGTAATCTCGGAATAATTCATCTTTTTTCCTTTCAAACTTTTTATTATCAATATAATACCATAAATACAAGAAACTGTCAAATTCGAAGACCGAATTTAACAGTTTCTTAAAATAATCATAAACGCTACAAGTACTACCAATATGCCAAAATATACTACAAACAAATATAACGAAATTTTAATTATGGTAATTGATAATTCAAGAAATTGTGGGCTGCATTATTGATAAATTAACGCTAAAAGCGGTTTTCAGCAGCATTACTGTTACACACTATAAATTTTTATTGCTCTTCTTAATTTATTGCAGCAATCTTTTTGTTAATTTTTTTCTCATTTGAATAGCCTATGAACCCTAAAATCAAAATTGGCACACCAAACATTGCATATGCTAAAAACATAACTGTACCTACCGAATATAAATTTGCCGCAACTAGCGCAGACCACGATTTTTTAGCAAAAATTCCTAACCAACCAAAAATCGCGCCGATTAAAAACATTATCATATGTGGTGTAACAAGTGCCGTTGCAATAGCACCGCCAAGTGTATCTGTTCCGTCAGCAGCAGCTGTTCCACCCACAAAAGAAAACTTAAAAGTTTTTTCATTTTTTATCTCCTTAAAATATACCAAATCGGGATATTTATATTATACCAATGTGGGATAATAAAGTCAAGAGGTGATTTTGTGAGGCTTAAAGAAATTAGAAAATCAAAGGGCATTTCTCAATTAAAAATGGCTATAGATTTAAACACAAGTCAAAACACTATCAGCCGATACGAAACGGGTGAACGAGAGCCTGGGATTGTGGAACTCATTAAAATCGCCGATTATTTTAGTATATCAATTGACTATTTACTTGAAAGAACTGACAACCCTAATATACAAAAATGAGCCGAAATTTTCGGCTCATTTAATTTTATATTGCTAAATCTTTATATAACACAATTTTTATAGCACATTTGTCTTGGGCAAAATCTAAAACATTTTGATAATATGTAAGAGATATATGATTTATGAAGTTGACCATAGCAAATGCACCTTTATTGGCAGCATCAAAAAAATTATAGTCAATTTCTGCTGTCATTGACGAAAATATATCCTTTTATTTTTTTATATCCTCTAAAATTTTAGACGCAAATTTATTATAGCCAACACCGGTATAATGGACGCCATCGTCACAGCGAAGTGATGCATTTTCAACCGCTGTTGAATGAAGATCTATAATTGGTAAGTTGTATTTTTTAGCTAAACTCTTAACCACATCATTTCGGGCAAGGACTCTTTTTTCCCGGTTGACATCGGCAACGCTTGTAGTAAGTACCAAATATATCTTTTTGCCATTAAACTCCTCTATTAAAAACTCTATTGCTTTTTCATAAAGGTTATAGTATTCATCAGTATCTTCTAAATGCCAGCCGTGTAAACCATTGTTAAAAATTACAGTTTCGATTTTAGGTAGTTGTAATGCAAAAAGACGTATAGCATCAAACAAAAACGGATTGTCAAGCGCCTTTGATGTACCGAAACCGTCAAATAGATAACTATTGTCTGAAACACGTGTGGCAATCTGACGTGTTCCGCAAGATATAGAATCGCCTATATAAAGCACTCGGTTAGCACTGCTATTGCCTGTTTGTTCAATCCAAACATTATCCCATTCATAAGTTTCAAGCGGTGTTTTTTGTTCTGAAAATTCATATGTAAATTGGCTCATAATAACAATCTCCTTAAAAATTTGACATATAAACTACTTAAAATATGTATAAGTGCATTAAAATTATTTTTCATAAAATACTTTTATATCTTTAATGCAGTAATCGCCGTCATGATAGTTAATCACTACCTCATACTTTGAAGCGCGCAAAGGACTAAACTTGCAAATTACTTTGTGCCTGATTGTTTTGCTACACGATTCAATTGTTCGCAGTAAAGCTCAGTAGTATTAAACGATTCGGGCGGCATCTCCTTACCGTCCCAGTCAACATGACCCGTCTAAAAGGAACGGATGCCAAAATGGAAAAACATACCGTATTTCCAATTCGAAAATTCAAGTTACTTTTTATAACTATTCATAAAAATTCTACTTTATTTTTTGCCTTGATTTGCGGCATCAATAATATTTGTAACCATACATCTATTACCGTCAACTTCATTAAGCTCACCCGATATTTGATCTATTGTAATACCACGCAGTTCCATAAGTTCGGTTATTGAACAAAAACGATAACCATTACGATAAAATTCGGCTAAATATTTTTCTAAATATTCATATGTTTGATAGGCGTATTGATGCGCCTCGTGACAAAGGATAATGTCGCCGTCCTCCCATTTACCAATGCCATATTTAAAAACGTTCTCACGGTCTCTATCGGTTTTTGTCTCATCCCAGTCAAGTGCATCATGCGTGAGCCATATTACAGCAAAATTTTCCTCACCGCAGATTTTAAAGGTATTTGCAGTAGGTTTTATGTTAGGTGGCCTGTAAAGAGCTACCTCATACGGAGATCCATCGCGTTTTTTAAGATTAGTTTCAAGTCTGTTGGTAAGAGCATCTATATCGGCCCTAAGCTCATCATAGGTTGTCTCGCCGCCATTAGCGCCACCAATCGTTGCCACAAGATGATTTTCACCGTGATTTCCTATGTCCCAACCGTAATTTATAGCATTTTGTGCAAGATTATATTCGTAATGGCTTTTGAAGTTACTACCGTTCACAAAAAACGTACCAGCGCCCTCAAAGGCTGTAAAAAGGTTTACATAATCCTGCATTCTGCGACTTGGTCCATCATCAAATGTAAATGCCAATAATTTAAAATCCTCGGGATGACTCTTCCACTCGTAGTCAATATTTATTGTATCATCATTAACGATATCTTCGGTTGACGAAGCGTTTTCGGTAGAACTTATCTGTGAAGAAGAAACAGGCTCTTCGCTTGAAAAGGGTGTTTCTACACTGCTGTTTTGTTGTGTGATTTCCGAACTGACAACGCTTTCGTTTGACACTGCATCGTCCTCCTCGATTATAGTTTGATGCTCAACAATAATCTCAACCTCTGCCGAGGATTGCTGTGGCTCGGCTTGATTACAACCGGTAATACTAAAAATTAGCACAAGCGCAATTAGAAATGATAATATCCGCTTGTTCATTGGCTTTACTCCTTACCTATAATTTCTAACTGAATTTTAACACTTACACTATATAAAGTCAAGATAAAACTTTACCCTAACAAAACTGCGTTGTTCACTGAATTTTACTGTTATCTTATCGCCATTTACAACAATATCAGCAGGTGCGTTTTTATATGCAATTTTGAAGTGTTTTCCGTCAATATCGTCAGGTGATTTACAAAGTAGCTTTTTTATTATCTACTCTACTCCTCGCTAAAAGCTATTTTATTCCCCCTGTAGAATATGGGGTTAACTTTATCACAGATAATATAACAAAAAAAGACTTGATGAAAATTCATCAAGTCTTTTTTGTGTTGGCATCTACTTATTTTCCCAGGCAGCTGCCCGCCAAGTATCTTCAGCGCAAGTGAGCTTAACTTCTGTGTTCGGTATGGGAACAGGTGGACCCTCACCGCAATCAACACCAACTATGGCGCCTCAAGTAGG
>JAZUNP010000064.1:0-2846 GCA_045604215.1 Acutalibacteraceae bacterium | reverse complement strand
TCACAAACTTTATGTTTTAGATGAATATAATCAGTTCGCTGATACCCTTTCATTTTTTGTAATGTACTATGCAAGTTATAATTTTGCTCAAAGAATGCATATGAGCAGCGGCTCTGTGAGTGAAAAAGCGTGGAGTTTTTCAAAATATGCCGATAAGTATAACCCGAAATGGCGAGAAACTCATTTTCCAAACGAAAACTTTTTCGGCAAAACAAGTCTTATAAATAAATTATATGGAGATATTTAAAGCGAGGTGAATTTCACCTCGCTTTTGTTATGTATAGGTCAAAACATGCTGTTTTTCGTCAAAAATATTCTTCCGAAACTTCCGGGAACCCCAGCGTTTATGTGGCTTTATAGTTCTTGGTGTTATTATACCTCATTCATCTATACGGTGTACAATACCTGTTGCTTTCATATATAAAAACTCCTTCTCACTATTTAATGGTGTGGAGTTAGTATGTGGAATGTTGCCATTATTATACTCGTTTGACACAATTCTCAGGATTTCATTATATATTGCGACAGACTTGTCTACTATTTCTGTTATATCAAGTGTTGACAAAAGCCAACGTGATATTTTCGCTTTGAATTTTAATTGACACTATCATACAAGCTCAGTTGCTGAGCTTGTATGATAGTGTCATAAGGCTGTCGCCAAAGTGTATATTTTCAACCTCTACATCTGGGTGATCAAGTGCAATATCATAATGACTGAAATTTAAAAAGCCCTTCACCCCCAATTTTATAAGTTGTTCGCAAATTTCTTTCGATGCTTCCTTTGGTATGCAAAGAATTGCGGCGCGTGGCATATTTTCACGACAAAATTCATCTAATGTAGATATGTGTCTTATGGGAACATTTCGCACCATTTGACCGACTAATGATTCTTTTGCATCAAACATACCTATAAGGTGAAAACCTTTTGATTCAAAGTTAATATAATGCGCAATCGCTCTGCCAAGATTACCTACACCAATTAAAATTGCATTTTGCGGTTTATCGAGACCGAGTATTTTTGCAATTTCACTCTGTAATAGTTCAATATTATAGCCATAGCCCTGTTGCCCGAATTCACCAAAACAATTAAGGTCTTGTCTAATTTGACTTGCTGTCAGTTGCATACGCGCAGACAATTCGCGAGAGGAAATGCGTGTAAGCCCCTCTTTTTTTAGTTCGCCTAAAAATCTATAATAACGTGGTAAGCGCTTGATGACCGAATTTGAAATACCTGTTGGATTCATTGTGTTTACCTCTTGAAAAGATTGTTAAAAAATTGCACAAGTCTATTTTAAAAAAATTTTTTAAAAAAGTCAAGAAAAAATACTTGACAAACAAAAAAATGTGTGTATAATTAAAAATGTAAAAAGTAGTAATGATTACTACTTTTAAGAAAGAGGTGAGTTATGGCAAACTATTCAAAGCAACGTGAAGCAATTTTAAACGAGCTTCAATCTCGATGTGACCACCCAACAGCCGCGCAGGTTTATGAGGGAGTTCGCAAGGTTATACCAAACATAAGTCTTGGTACGGTTTACCGTAATCTTGCAAGTCTGGTCGAAAGCGGCGAAATACTAAGCGTCACTATAGGTGACGGGTATGAGCACTTTGACGGCGACAAATCTTTTCATTTGCATCTGCACTGTAAAGAGTGTGGCGCAATAATCGACTCGCGAGTCAGCGAGGAAAAATTAAAGGGTATAGCACAATTTGACGGCTTTACACCCGAAACCAGCGTTTGTGTGGTATATGGATTTTGTAAAAATTGCAACAAGCAATAAAATAAATAAAAATTACTTTTTTGGAGGATTTAAAAATGAAAAAATATGTATGCTTAATCTGCGGTTATGTTCACGAGGGAGATGCAGCGCCCGATGTTTGCCCAATTTGTAAGGCACCTGCAACAAAATTTGAAGAACAGTCAGGTGAAAAGACCTGGGCTGCTGAACATGTAGTAGGTATTGCTAAGGGCGTTGACCAAAGAATTATTGACGGTCTTCGCGAAAACTTTAACGGCGAATGCTCAGAAGTTGGTATGTACCTTGCAATGTCAAGAGTGGCACACCGTGAGGGTTATCCTGAAATCGGTCTTTACTGGGAAAAGGCAGCTCTTGAAGAGGCTGAACATGCTGCAAAATTTGCAGAGCTGTTAGGCGAAGTTCTTACCGACTCTACCAAGAAAAACTTAGAAATGCGTGTTGACGCTGAAAACGGCGCAACCAAGGGTAAGTTCGAACTTGCTAAACTTGCAAAAGAACTCGGTCTTGATGCTATTCATGACACAGTTCACGAGATGGCTCGTGATGAGGCTCGACACGGCAAGGCATTTGAGGGCCTTCTTGCACGCTACTTTCGTTAATGAAAGTAAAATAGATTTATCGGCTTATCATAAATTAAGTTACGGCTTGTTTGTGGTAACGGCAAAAGATGGGGATAAGGATAACGGTTGTATTTCCAATACGGCTATTCAGGTTGCTCTCGGCCCCGACCGAATGGCAATTTCCCTTCAAAACAACAGTTTAACCAAGGAAATGGTTGAAAAAACGGGAATGCTTAATGTATGCGTTCTCAGAGATGATGCACCCTTTGATGTTATAAAACATTTTGGTATGCAGTCGGGCAGGGATGTGGATAAGTTCGCCGATTGCGAAGCGGATTATCGCACATCAAACGGAATAAAATATATTCCGAAATTTACTAATGCTTGTTTCTCCTTAAAGGTAATTAGTAAAACCGATGTAGGCAGTCACACATTGTTTGTGGGAGATGTTACGGAAGCCGTTGTACCACCAGGCCAGGACCTTGAAGCCCTGCTCCTCGCACTTTGCTTCCAGCAGGTCGCCGAC
>JAZUNP010000063.1:0-14109 GCA_045604215.1 Acutalibacteraceae bacterium | reverse complement strand
CCTGTGTAGCGGCAACACCTTTGAGCATTACCTACGATCCGGAAACTCGCGTATTCCGCGGCAGTTTCATTTGCAAAAAAGAAGCAAGCGCCGTTATCGTTGATACTGCTATTTTAATAGCTCAGCCCCCTCGCTTGTTCTGGTCGGGAATCGTTGACTCTCGCGCAAAGATGGTAGAGATTCAGCACTTCTTCCTTGATGGAAATGAAGTTCCGGTTGGCCTTGAAATGGCATATTCTCTGTCCAAGGAGATCGACCATTTTTACGAAGAGAATATGGAAGAAATGGAAAAAGCACTGGCGGAGAAGAAGATTACCAAGACTTTTGAACTTGCCTTGTTTTATTCTATTGCCGTTACGGGTATTATTAGCGGACTTTCCAAAAATTCGTCGCAAACAGCCTTGGGTCACGAGTTTTACTATGAGATCCGAACAAACTATTGCAAAGAGGCAAGATACTTCCTCCACGGAGAGCTGGTTGGTATTGGTTTGATCGTTCAGCTTGCCTATAACAGAATGGATTATCAGGCGATGATTGATCTGCTTCGTCGTATGAATCTTCCTACTACCTTGTCTGAGATCGGTATCACTTCAACCGAAGAAAACGCAAGCCGTTTCGTGGATAGGTTTTTCAACGGAGAATTTGTCGTAGATAAAACGGAAGAGAATCGCAAAGAGATGATCAAAGCTGTTGCTCTGATTGCAAAATAAAAAAAAGGTGTTGTACAAGACTCATATAAACAAACATTAGAATTTTTTCTTGAAAGAAAAAGACAGAACATAACACTGGTGAATAAAGCATAAGTTGTCCTTTTATGTGAAAGATAAGTACATAATTTACAAATATTAAAGAAAATCAGGTTTTCGTCCAGTTCTTTTTCGGACACGAATGACAAACGAAAATCCGTTCTCATAGGTTTTTAAAGAGTAATTCTTTTAAAAATATATATTCAAGCGATGAGATTATACAATACAAATAAGAGAATCGCAAAAAGGTCGATTTAAGAAAGAGGCAATTTATGATTGAAATATTAAGAAATCCCGATGATATAAAAATTTACTGTGAAGAATCTGAAATAAAGGACGCTTCGGTTAATTTTGAAATCAATGACAGGAAACTATTTGTATATATTACAGCTCAAAAGGAGAAACCCCGTTTCATATGCTTGCGTTGGAACTTTGCCGTAACCGATTATACAAGAATAATGGGAGACAAGTGGGAACGCTCTTACGGAGATATGGAATGGCACTCCTTAAACGGCGAAGTATTTATGCCTTGGTATTTTTTGGCGAATAGCGCTTCTGAAACAGTGGGTTGCGGAGTTATGACTGGAGCTAACAGCTTTGTAAGCTTTCAGTGTGACGCGTACGGCTGTACCGCATGGCTTGATGTGCGCTGCGGAGGAACGGGTGTCGAACTAAATGGCAGAACTTTGCTTGCCGGTGTAATTGTGTGTGAGCATTATAAGGATATGCCTGCATTTCAGGCGGCAAGAGAATTTTGCCGTGTAATGTGCGAAAACCCGAGACTTCCCAAAGAGCCGGTTTACGGAAGCAATAACTGGTACTATGCGTACGGTAAAAGCAGTCGGGAAGATATTTTAAAGGATGCAGACATAATAGCAAAGCTTGCAGGAAATAACGCCAATAAGCCGTTTATGGTCATAGATGACGGCTGGTCGGTTAATTCGTGTGCGGGACCGTGGATACCGAATGAAAAATACGGCGATATGTCGGAAATAGCGTCTGAGTTTAAAAAACGCGGCGTTCGTCCGGGATTGTGGTTCAGACCTTTGCATGATAAAGATATTGAGGAACAGCATCCCGAATGGAGAATAAAAAAGCTTAAAAATGACAGCAATGACCCGAAATTCAAGAAAACCGATGAAGGATGGCTCGGTTATCTTGACCCGACTATGCCGGAGGTTCAGAAGTATGTAAGAGCTACAACAAGAAAAATCAAAAAATGGGGCTTTGAGCTTATAAAGCATGATTTTTCAAACTTTGATATGTTTGGAGTTTGGGGAAGCTCGCTTAACGGCAAAATAACGGTCAGCGACGGATGGACATTTAACGATAAAACCAAAACAAGCGCTGAAATTGTCTTGGATTTTTATCGGCTTATTCGTGAAGAAGCGGGAGATATGATTATTATTGGCTGTAATACGGTCTCGCATCTGTCGGCGGGAATTTTTGAACTTTGCAGAATCGGTGATGATACAAGCGGTCGAATATGGAGCAGAACAAGAGCATACGGGATTAACACTCTTGCCTTCAGGCTTTGTCAGAATGATACATTTTATAAGGTTGATGCCGATTGTGTGGGGATAATTAAGGACAAAATTGATTGGAAATTAAACCGTCAATGGCTTGATTTACTTTCAAAAAGCGGTAGTCCGCTCTTTGTTTCCGTACAGCCCGAGGCAATTACTGATGAAATTAAAGAAGACTTAATAAACGCGTTTAAGATAAATTCTGTCCAAAATGATGTTGCACAGCCGCTTGACTGGCTCTACAATAACCAACCGCGAAGTTGGCTTATCAACAATGTGAAAACTGATTATGATTTTATTATGGATTCATATCCCGAGCTTTTAAACGCAAAAACACAGCCCGTATAATACGGAAGCTGCGGCGTTTAGCTAAGGGGGCGGAGCCGAGAGAATCGTCCCCTCGTCTCTCATATTTTGCATTTTGCTGTATTTTTGGTGGCGTTGTCCACATTGTGATACATTTTTTTGGAAACTGCTGTGGTTTTCAAAATATTGTCCACATTGTGGTAATGAGTTGGAATAATCCTCGGTTTTTGCCGGTTCTTTTTCGGACACGAATGACAAAAAATAAAGCACTTCTTTGGAAGTGCTTTATTTTTATCCAATCCGAAGGATTGGTATGTAATCGCCGTAAGGCGTATGTAATCCGTTCGCATTGCGAACGGTATGTCATCAAGCCGCAAGGATTGTATGTTTTCGCCTTCGGATTGATTACATCCAACACTTCGTGTTGATTACATCCCGCAACAAGTTGCGGATTACATACAATGCTCCGCATTGATTAATTTCCGCTTTTATGTTATGCTTGTGCTACAATAAGGACAAAACGAAAGCGGGGAGCTAATCCCTGCTTTTTATATTTCGTCATCATCGTCTTTATACTGCATAATATCTTCAACGTTACATTTTAAAATTTTACAAAACATTTCTATTGTATGGGTGCTAACGCTTTCGTTTCTCTTTAATCTTGTGATTTGTCCAGGGCTAATATTATGTTTTTTTATAAGCGTATATTGAGTAACTCCTTTTTCTTTCATAGTTTGCCATAATTTATCATAGGAAATCATAATTTTTTCAATCCTCCCTATTGACATATTAACCGATTATGGTATATAATTATATTAACCAATATCGGTTAATATTGTTAAAGGAGAAAACAATTATGAGAGGTAATCCAAATCAAGCATTTATAAATCAAATGTTTGCGACTTGTCCCAAATGTGGCGGGAGTTTGACGACAATTGCTGAGAGACAGGGATTTGATCACACATCGCCAAATTTGTTTGGCGGAACGATCATTAATACACGAACTGTAAAAACAAAAAAATGTACTAGATGTGGATATATAGTTGACGGTCATCAGTATTAATATTATAGGAAGTTTTCAGGCACATTTTATTCGTGTCACTAAATTCAAACCACCCCAAAATCCCGAATGCGAAAGCGTTCGGGATTTTTACTTATTAACCTTTTCACTCTTCACTTTTCACTCTTCACTAAAAAACGCATTCGGGATTTTTGGAAAGTAAGAGGTAATAGTGAATTGTGAAGAAGTATTGCGGCTTTACCACTTTTATGCTATAATACACCCAAGGTGGGTGAGTATATGAAATTAATTCTTGACAATATTCTGTCAGAAAGTGCAAAATATATTAATGACGGTGTAGTTGCCAGTTATATACCTGAACTTGCAAAGGCCAATAAAGATGCGCTTGGTGTTTGCGTTATAACTAATGAAGGCAAACAATTTTTTTCAGGAGATGCCGATCAATATTTTACAATGCAAAGTATTGTAAAGCCACTTATACTTTTGATTGCTTTGATGGATAATGGTATGGACCGTGTTCGCTCTCTTGTGGGGGTCGAAGCAACCGGAAAACCTTTTGATACCTTTAATTATAGTGACCAAGCATTAAATGCGGAACATATTAACCCGATGGTTAATGCGGGTGCGATTGCTCTATGTACTTTGATAAAGGGTGAAACTTACGACGAAAAGTTTCAGCGTTTACTAGAACTTGTGAGAAAGGTTTCGTGCAATCCTAATTTACAGGTTGATGAACAGGTGTATCTATCAGAAAAAGCTACGGGTAACAAAAATCGTGCTCTTGCTTATATGTTGAAGGCTTACGAATTAGTAAACGATAATGTTGAAGAGATGCTGGATTGTTACTTCAAGGCTTGTTCCATAAAGGTAACCGCTATGGACCTTGCACAGATTGCACTCGTTTTTGCAAATGGTGGCATTTCGCCTAAAACAAATAAACGATTATTTGATAAAAAGTATACGCAGTATATTAATGCTGTACTTATGACCTGCGGTATGTATGACGGTTCGGGTGAATTTGCTCTTAATGTCGGTGTACCTGCAAAAAGCGGTGTAGGCGGCGGTATTATGGCTGTTGTACCAAATAGAATGGGTATTGGTATTTTTTCTCCGGCCCTGGATAAAAAAGGAAATAGTATCGCAGGAATTAAGACGTTAGAATTATTAAGCAAGAATTTAGAGCTTAGTATTTTTTAGCAATTAAAATTAATGAGAAAATTTTGGTTTTCGGACACGAAATACAAAAAATCCGCCCTCGGCTGAGGACGGATTTTTTGTTTGTATTATTCACTATTTATTTTTCATCATTCATTATTCATTAAGAGTGAACGGATTTTTGAATGAATAATGAATATTGAAGCCACTCACTTTGTTCGCTGATGAATAATTATTGCGGCTTTCCCGCTTTTATGTTATAATACACTTACAGGTCGGTGATGATATGTTTGAAGAAATATTTGTGGTTGCAAAAAACAAACTTGTAACTATAAATGAAACGGTTGACGTTTTACCCAAACCGCAGGTTACTGTTCTTTTGACTGATAATGATAATATTTATGTAGCGGTTAATGATGTTGAAGGAACAATTTGTGAAGAATTAAAACGAAATAAAGATATAAATGTTATAAAAATGCTTACAATGTGGAAAGATGGGCAACTGGATTTATCTTCAATCAGATTTCGTAATGCGCTTGTTAAAATGAACGAACAAAACAACAATACGGACATTATACTACAAGGAAAAGAAGATTATTTTATTAAAAGGTTGTCGGCAACTCTTTACTAATGTAATGTTTTGGTTTTCAAAGCCCTTTAATTCATAATTACAAATTCAAACCACAAAAAACAAAGCACTTCTTCGGAAGTGCTTTGTTTTTTAGTAATTAAATGTTCGTTGATTATTAAATGTGCGATTGGCTTGATTTTCAATATCTATGTATCTTCATTACTGATAGGATATGATAGATATAGATTTTGTGCACAAAACCATATGAATATTATAAATTTGGCTTTATTACTTGTCTTACAAGAGAAAACATGATATAATCATAAAAATAAGAGTATTATTCGCCAATGGCAGAATATAACAAAGGAGAGGTGTTATGTCGCATTATAAAGTTGTTTCTTTATTTTCCGGTTGCGGCGGCCTTGATTTGGGAATGGTAGGAGGTTTTTCCTATCTTGGTAAGTATTATGAAAAGCATCCTTTTGATATTGTTTGGGCCAATGATATAAACGATAAAGCGACACAGACACTGAAATTGAATTTTTCTAACCCGAATGTAATTTGCGGCGATATAACTAAGATTGTTGGAATTAATAATGATAATCAAATTTCGTTATTTCCTGAAACAGAAATTCCTCAGGCAGATGTTGTTATCGGGGGATTTCCTTGCCAAGATTTTAGCGTAGCAGGAAAAAGACAGGGTTTGATGGTTCAACGCGGCAATTTGTATCAAAGTATGGCCAAGGTAGTAGAAATGATAAAACCAAAGATCTTTCTTGCAGAAAATGTAAAAGGTCTTATTTCTTGGCAAAATGGTTTGGCAATAAGAACTATTATTGAGGATTTTGCAAAACTTGGTTACAAAGTACAGTATAAACTTTTTAATACCGCTGATTATGGGGTGCCTCAGGTTCGAGAACGTGTTATTATTGTTGGAATAAGAGAGGACATATCTGCTGACTTTGAGTGGGCTCCACCGACGCATTCTTGCACAGATAATGAATTGCTACCGTGGGTGACTATTAAAGATGCCATTGGCGATCTTGAAGATGACGAAAAACATCAGTCATTGCCAAATTATGGATATTCTAAAGCTAAACTATTTCCTGGAACACAAGGGAACACAAAAACCAAGGCGGATAAGCCTGCTCCAACGATAAGGGCGGAGCATCACGGAAATATTGAATTTCATTATAGCTTACCTCGTAGGTTATCGGCGAGAGAGGCGGCTCGAATTCAATCGTTTCCAGATGATTTTGTTTTTTTTCGCTCTGTTTCTGATGCTTATCGTCAAATTGGAAATGCAGTTGCTCCTGTTTTCGCTTGGCATATCGCAGAAATGATAAAGAATATTTTAGATGAATCAGAGGAGTGTAAAAATTGAGCAGTGTCTATAATAAGTTATTTGACGATAATTTAATAATCAAAAGAGTAAAAAACAAATTGCCGCATTTATTTCAGCTGGCTGAGTTAGAAAGTTCTCGAAACGGTAAGATTGGTATGGAAATCGGTTCGGTAAGAGAACGCATATTGATAGCACTTTTAATGTACAAGTTCGGCATTGATATAGTAGACCCTAATATTCCAATAACCGCTCCAGAGGTAGATGTATACGTGGATAGTACTCCATTGTCAATAAAGACAGTTACTACTAAAAGCGATATGTATGGTTCAATCAAATTGATTTGGACGGTTGATCGAAGCAAAGCGTTAGAGTTCAAAAATACATACACTCCTTTTTGTGATATGTTGCTTGCTAAGATAAAATGGGGAGGAAAAGGAAAGCTATTATTGTTTTCAAAGGAGTCGCAACAAAAGGTTTTGGATGATATTGGAAGAGATAGGTATATTAAGCTACCAAAGGTGAACACCAATGCCCGCGGGGTTGAAATTACCAATGAAGCTTTGATGTTATTGGAAAAATGTGATGATACACGAGTAATCGATATTGATTTTGTTCGTAAAGAAATTGATTATAGAGAAGTTTATACAAAGTGGCTTGATGCCTGGATTGACGAATATTAAAATATCGTTACAAGATCGAAAAGATAGGTGCAAATTAATATATGATGTACGCCCAAAATCCCGAGCATGTATACGTTGCCGACACCTTTGTTCGCCCGTTTACCGAAACGAGAATGTGCCTTGATTTTGAAGTATAAGGTTTTTCTTAATTAAAAGGTTAGTATTAACGGTGATAAAATGAATTTTGTTGTAAAAAATTTTGACGAACTTACAAAAGAAGAACTGTATAAAATTTTAAAAATTCGCTCGCAAATTTTTATAGTAGAGCAGGGTATGCGCTGTCAGGATATGGATAACGTAGATTTTAATGCAAGGCATTATTACATTAAGCAAGACGGTGAAATCGTGGCATATCTGCGTGCCTTTTATACCAATGACACAACCGTAAGAATTGGCAGAGTGTTGTCTGCAACCCACGGAATTGGCCTTGGTACCAAGATAATGGCAAAGGCAATAGCCGACATAAAACAAAATATGAAGTGCCAAAAAATATGCCTTGATTCGCAAACCCACGCCATAGCGTTTTATGAAAAACTTGGTTTTAAAACCGTATCGGACGAATTTTTAGAAGAGGGCGTAATGCACGTTAAAATGGAGCTTACGATTTAATTTTTAATATATTAATTCCTTTCGGGAATACTAATCCCGAAAGGAGTTTTTTTATGGTAGAACAGGATACAATCAAACTGCTTCGTGAATGCGACGCAGGCATAAAAATGGGTGTAAAATCTATTGATGACGTCTACAAGTACGTAACCTCGCACGAAATGCGAAGCTGTCTTAACGCTTGCAAGGATGAGCACGACGAGCTTGACAAAGAATTACAGCAACAACTTGGCCGCTATCACGATGAGGGAAAAGACCCAAACCCTATGGCAAAGGGTATGTCTTGGATGAAAACCACCGTTAAGCTTGGCGTTGACAATTCCGACAACACCATTGCCGACCTTATGACCGACGGTTGTGATATGGGTATAAAATCGCTTAACCGATATCTTAATCAGTACAAGGCGGCAGACGAGGTATCAAAAGACATTTGCAAACGCCTTATAAAGTTAGAAGAAAAATTACGCAAGCAAATGCAGGAATATTTATAAAAAAGAGCAGAGATTTTGGTCTCTGCTCTTTCACGTTTTATAACAAACTATAATAAAATATAATGATATTGAAAAATTTTACATTATGTGATATAATCTTAAAACATTATATTTTATTAAGGGTATGAATTATGATTTGTGATAATATTTTAGAGGCTATGGGCAATACGCCTATTGTACGATTGCACCATATGACCGGTCCCGATGATGCAGATATACTTGTAAAGTTTGAGGGGCTTAACGTTGGCGGTTCCATAAAAACAAGAACGGCTTACAATATGATTCTTGATGCCGAGCAAAAGGGTCTGCTTAACAGTGATACCGTTATTGTGGAGCCAACAAGCGGTAACCAGGGAATAGGTCTTGCACTTGTCGGTGCAGTAAAGGGCTATAAGGTAAAAATAATTATGCCTGACTCTGTCAGTGAAGAGCGCCGTAAGCTTGTTCGTCACTACGGTGCCGAGGTTATCTTGGTGCACGATGCCGGCAACATTGGTCTTTGTATAGAAGAGTGCTTGCAATTAGCACTTAAAATGAAGGCAGAGGATCCAAATGTGTTTGTGCCTCAACAGTTTGAAAACCCCGCCAACCCCGACATTCAACGTCGTGGCACCGCCAAAGAGATTTTAGAGCAGGTGGGCTCACCTATACACGGTTTTTGCTCCGGCATAGGCACAGGCGGCACAATCACCGGCATTGGCGAGGTGCTTAAAGCCGCCAACCCCGACATAAAAATCTGGGCGGTAGAGCCTGAAAATGCGGCTATTCTTTCGGGTGGTTCAATCGGCACTCATTTGCAAATGGGAATTGGTGATGGCGTTATACCCGAAATACTTAACCAAGAAATTTTTGACGGTGTTTGCATTGTAAAGGATGAAGAGGCTATTCAGGCTTCTAAAGACCTGGCAGCAAAAGAGGGTATTATGTGCGGTATAAGCAGTGGTACTAACGTTGCCGCCGCAATGCGTATGGCACGACTTTTGGGCAAAGGCAAAACGGTGGTTACAGTGCTGCCTGATACGGCAGAAAGATATTTTTCAACCCCACTTTTTGATGAATAAGCTATGCCTCCCTTGTGTAAAGGGAGGGGGACCGCTTGCGGTGGAGGGATTGTGTTGGATAGAAAACATAATAAAAAATTGGTGCCGATTGCCAAAACTTTACGAAAAAATATGACTAAGGAAGAGCGACATTTATGGTATGACTTTCTTCGTACATATCCGGTTAAGTTTTTAAGGCAAAAACCAATTGGAAAATATATAGATGACACTGTTAAACAATCCCTCAGTCAACTATGTTGACAGCTCCCTTTACATAAGGGAGCCTATTGATAATATGAAATAGGTTTTATGAAAAAATGACCTGAACGTAATGTTCAGGTCATTTTGTTTTATTTAAGCATGTTATTCTTTTTCTTTAAATACCTTTTTAATAGCCTCTAAATAACCGTAGCCATACACGTTATCAGGTAGCAGATAACTGCTTTCGGTCCACTCGTTCCAGCTGTTTACAGTTATTAGTGAAACGCCTGTCTTGTCGGCAAAATCTTTTGCCATACGAAGCGCTTGCTCAAAATTTTCGGGTGTGTTATTTTTGCAAACACCCCAACTAAACTCTTTAAAACGTGGGTTGTTGTCCCAACCAATTGAAACGTGGGGGAAATAGGGCACGTCATAAAGATTTGCTACCGTTTCCCACTCTTTTTGCACGTCGGGTAAAAGCTCGGTATAATCACGGTCAATTGGAGTAAAGTGAACAAACTGATAATGGGTAAGTGAGGAAAAGCCAAGTTCACTTATAAGCTCGTTGGTGGTTTCAATTGTGCCACCGTCAACACCCGAGATGTTTTCACTTTTTCCGTTCCAACGCACAAACTGAAAATGTACGCCGTCAAGACCGGCTTTTTTACATTCGTCATCAAGCCACTGCATTGCCTTGCGTGTGTTTTCAAGACTGCCAAAGCCTTTTACAAAGTTTTTAAGAGCATATATGCTGACAACGGGCTTATTGTCGATTTTATAGTAGTTTTCGCATTTAAAGTATTGGTCAATCCATCGGCGTCCAATTTTGTAAAACTGGTCAATTGTTACGTCGCCACGCCAGATGGTGTCCCAAAGTTTACCGGCGTTTCGGCGGTCCCAGGTGTAGTTTGCATCGTGGTTTGCCCACATAATGTAAAACTTCATATCCTTGCAGTTTTTAGCCTTTAAAAAGCCGTCATTTAGGCACTGCTCAAGAAATGGACGGTCATCATACCAATACCAATCGTAAATAAACACGTTTACTCCGTGCGAGAGCGCCAAATCAATTTGTTGCTCCATAACCTTGGGGTCAGCCTCGTTCTGAAAGCCTAAAAGCGGTTTGCGTTCCCACACGTAACCGTTGGATTTTTTATAACCGTAGGCATCACGAACGGTCTGCCACTCGCCAATGTCCTCGTCCCAGAAAATTTTTGTTCGGGGTTCATCACCTGTGTATGCCGGCCAGATATAAGCCGCTATGTCATATTTTTGCATAAAGTTACCTCATATAATAAGTAAATGTAATTTATGTATTTATAATAATGTATAATGGTGTAAAAAGCAAGAAAAAAGTCCTCAAATTCATGAGGACTTTAAAGTAAATTTATTCTATATCGATGACATTTTCACCATAGAAAACAAAAGCATATCGATTTATTACAAATGCCATATTGCTTTGGAGGTCTTCGTATGAGGTGTCTGAATCTTCAGGATAGGCTACGAGACCTGCATAGGCGGTGTTCCATTGTGCATAAGATAGGTCGGCGTTTGATAAATAGTAGGCAATGGTTGTTGCAGCAAGGGAAGTTATAGCATCGGAAGATTTAAGTAAAGTTGCAACGTATGTTGCATCATCACGTAAGAGTTCTAAATTTTCTAAAAAGTTTTGATCATACATATACAAACAAAACTCGGCTGCATCATAAGTGTTGTAAGCGGCAATTGATTTGCTCATAAAATCGTCTATGGTGGATAGAGAATCTTCAGACATCCATTTGGAAACCGCATCAAAATCGTCACAAAAAGCAGGAAGCTCTGTATAGAGAGTTAGTTCCGGAAGAGAGGATTCTGAGGCTGTTGGAATACAACAACCAACCAACAACAAAGAAAGCACTAAGCATAATAATACTGATAATATTTTTTTCATAAAGATACCTCCTAATATATGTTATAAAATATAACATATATTTATAACATTTGTCAAGGCATAATATTGGTGAGGTGATTGTGTGAAAGAAAAACTCATCATAAACAAAAAAACATTAAAGGGCGAAGATGGTTATAAAACGTTTTCCATCAGAATTAAGGACGAAACGGTTGCAAATCTTGATAAATTAGCAGAAGAAACCAATCGTTCAAGAAATGAGCTTATAAATATTTTGCTCGATTACGCAATTAAGAATAGTGAGGTAAAATAAAGAATAGCATTTGACTCATTTTGGAATCAAGTGCTTTGATTTTGCGTAGGGACAGGCGTCCTCGGCTGTCCGTTTCGGTCATTTTAACCCGTATTAACGGAGGTTTTAGTGATATTCCGCCGTTGTCGGATTTTACTTCTTCGCTATTCTATTACTTATTACCTTCCAAAAATCCTCGTAGATAAGAGAAAAGTGAAGAGTGAAAAGGTAATAGTGAAAAAGTAAAAATCCCCGTACTATCGTACGAGGATTTTTGGTGGGAGATGGTGGATACTCTGCGCCTCTTGATTTTTCGACCGCTCCGAGCGGTTGCGAAAAATCGGCGTTGCTCGAGACTTCACAGTCCCAAAAACCTATCGCGGCTTTTGGGCTGCTTCGACTGAACCACCTTCGGCGGTTCTCATCCAAAACTACGCATTTCTGCCAAACAAAAAAGACACCCTGAAGGTGTCTTTTTGCTTGGTGGGAGATGGTGGATTCGAACCACCGAAGGCTTAGCCAGCAGATTTACAGTCTGTCCCCTTTGGCCACTCGGGAAATCTCCCATATTTAGTTTATACACGGTGGAGCTGGTGGACGGACTCGAACCCCCGACCTGCTGATTACAAATCAGCTGCTCTACCAACTGAGCTACACCAGCATTTTTCGTGCTTGAATAATATACCACACTTAAAGGGTATTGTCAAGCAAAATTTTTAAAAAAATAATAAAGTTATTGTTGACAATTAAAATTGTTTGTGTTAAAATGGCTTTTGCACACGGAGAGGTATCGAAGCGGTCATAACGAGGCGGTCTTGAAAACCGTTTGGCGCAAGCCACAAGGGTTCGAATCCCTTCCTCTCCGCCATTTTTTTACCTATTTTTAAGTTTAATATATAATATAGAACGTAAGCATTTGGAGTAGTACTCAAGTGGTGACGAGGCGCCCCTGCTAAGGGCGTAGGTCGGGCAACCGGCGCGAGAGTTCAAGTCTCTCCTACTCCGCCAAGTAAAAGAGCATACCTTTATGGTGTGCTCTTTTGCTTTTGTGTTTTGGTTGAAGAGACTTGAAAAGTGCTAATGCAATTAACCACGCATATCCTTGACAATACTTGCCAATATGTGATATGATTTAACAAAGAATAGGTGACCTTTGTTTGCCTATACAAAGGGGTGTTTTGGTGGATATTGCGGGTTTTTTAAATGATATAATAGCATTTATGGAAGAAATAGTTACCTTTATGCAAAATTTTTTGATAATAATCGAAGGAATAAATGCCCTGTTACAGTACATTACTGAAGCCCTTCGTGTCATTTCAGGTATTTTTGATGCGTTTAACAATATCACAGAACAATTTAGTAATTTGATGGTGTTTATGCTTTAGTATAGTATTGTTTTTTAAATGATTGTTCCAAAATAATCAGGGGGCGATTTTGTGGGTGGAATAATAGATGTATTAAAAAATATTTTAACTGCGCTTGAAAATGTTATAGCTATAATACGAGATATTTCTTTAGGTATAAAGGGACTTGCCGATTTAGGTAACGCATTGGTTGCAACAACAGGCAATATAAAGGATTTTATTCTTTATATTCTTTTGGGCGGCGGCTCGGTTGTATTGATTATAGCAATTATCATTTTGTTGATTTTTGCCCTGGCTGCACATATTTTTAGTGCAATACCTGTGTACAAGCTTTCAAAAAAATCCGGCAGCGGTACAGCGTGGTGGGCGTGGATCCCCTTTGCAAATCGATTTGCGCTTAGCGATATTCCACAGCATACACCGCTTTCGGTATTGTGGATGAAAAAAGGCTTTAGCAACCGAATGCTAATATATTTCTTTTTTGCAATGACACACGCATTTGGTCCTGTTGCCATTATTATAATTACGTCACTTTTGGTTGTAGCATCTATTATAGGGCTATTGGGTGAGTTTTCACCGATTATTGTAGTAATAGCAATGTTGTTAATAGCCATAATTGATCTGGCGTTTATACGTTGCAAATATCTCGTTTTAAAGGATGCCTTAAACTGTTTTGATTGCAAAAAAAGAAAGAATGCAACCATAGCATTTATTGCAACGGTAGTTGACGATTATATACTTCATTCCAGTTTGCTGCAATCTATAGTGCTTTATACTATATTAAAAAAAGATTTTATTCCCGATACTCCGGAAGAAGAAATACAAGATGTGGCCGAGGTTGTAGAATAATATATAATTACCAAAAAAGCGTGTCGAAAGA
>JAZUNP010000062.1:0-20200 GCA_045604215.1 Acutalibacteraceae bacterium | reverse complement strand
CTTACGGTCTGGAGTTGGGATATAGCTGTCAACAGCTTCCATAAGCTCAGCGATTGGAGCATAGATAGGATCTGAAGGATCAGTAGCAGAAGAATCGAGAGCCTGGAAAGCAGAACCCTTGATGATTGGAGTATCATCGCCTGGGAATTCATACTTGTCAAGAGTCTCACGGATTTCCATTTCAACGAGTTCGAGAAGCTCTTCATCGTCAACAAGGTCAGTCTTGTTCATGAATACTACGATGTAAGGAACGCCAACCTGACGAGCGAGGAGAAGGTGTTCTTTAGTCTGAGCCATAGGACCGTCAGTAGAAGCGATAACAAGGATAGCGCCGTCCATCTGAGCAGCACCGGTGATCATGTTCTTAACATAGTCAGCGTGTCCTGGGCAGTCAACGTGAGCATAGTGACGAGCGTCAGTTTCATACTCAACGTGAGCGGTGTTAATTGTGATACCACGTTCTCTCTCTTCGGGAGCCTTATCGATGTTTGCATAATCTTCGAATGCAGCCTGACCTTTGAGTGAAAGATACTTTGTGATTGCAGCGGTAAGAGTGGTCTTACCATGGTCAACGTGACCGATTGTGCCAATGTTAACATGTGGCTTGTTACGTTCAAATTTTGCCTTTGCCATTTGAATTTCCTCCTAAAAAAGTTTAAGTTAATTTTTAGATAAATATAGTTTACCAAATAGTGCCCGAAATTTCAAGCATTATTTTAATAGTTTAAAAGATTAGTTTTTAGCTCTGTTAGAGATAATCTTTTCAGCAATGCTCTTTGGAACTTCCTTATAACCGTCTGGTTCCATTACATACTGACCACGTCCCTGTGTTTTAGAACGAAGGTCGGTAGCGTAACCGAACATATCACCAAGAGGTACGCGAGCATTGATTTGCTTAAGACCAGAACGATCTTCAAAGCCCTGAATTTCACCACGACGTGAGTTTAGGTCACCGATAACGTCACCCATATACTCTTCAGGAACAATGACTGTAACCTTCATGATAGGCTCAAGAAGAACAGGATCAGCTATACGGCAAGCTTCTTTAAATGCCATAGAACCTGCGATCTTAAACGCCATTTCAGAAGAGTCAACTTCGTGGTATGAACCATCGTAAAGTGTTACCTTAACATCAACAACTGGGTAACCAGCAAGTATACCTGCGTGAAGAGCGCCCTGAATACCTTGGTCAACGGCAGGAATGTATTCCTTAGGAACTGTACCACCGGTAACAGAGTTGATAAATTCATAGCCCTTACCTGTCTCGTTAGGCTCAAGAATAATCTTAACGTGACCGTACTGACCTGAACCACCGGACTGACGCTTGTACTTGGTTTCGTGGTCAACCTTCTTGCGGATGCTTTCTTTGTAAGCAACCTGAGGTGCACCAACGTTTGCCTCTACCTTAAATTCACGCAAGAGACGGTCAACGATGATTTCGAGGTGCAACTCACCCATACCGGCGATAATTGTCTGACCTGTTTCCTCATCGGTGTAGCACTTAAAGGTTGGGTCTTCTTCAGCAAGCTTCGCAAGAGCGATACCCATCTTTTCCTGACCAGCCTTAGTCTTAGGCTCGATAGCAACACGGATAACTGGCTCTGGGAAGTTCATTGATTCGAGAATTACAGGATGCTTTTCATCACAAAGGGTATCACCTGTTGTAGTGTTCTTAAGACCAACAGCCGCTGCAATGTCACCTGCATAACAGGTTTCAAGGTCTTCACGGTGGTTAGCGTGCATCTGCAATATACGTCCCATTCTTTCACGGTTCTGCTTAACCGAGTTGTATACGCCCGAGCCTGCGTCAACAGTACCAGAATATACACGGAAGTAGCAAATCTTGCCAACGAATGGGTCAGTAGCAATCTTAAATGCGAGAGCTGCAAAAGGCTCTGTATCAGAAGAAATTCTTTGTTCTTCCTCATCAGTATTAGGATTAACACCCTTAATAGCTTCCACGTCGGTAGGAGCAGGCATATAATCAACGATAGCGACGAGAAGTGGCTGAACACCCTTGTTACGGTAAGAGGTACCGCAGCAAATCGGCACCATTTCGTTAGCAATGGTAGCCTTACGGATAATAGCCTTCATTTGCTCTTCTGTAGGCTCTTCGCCTTCAAAGTATTTTTCCATCAATTCTTCGTCCATTTCAACAATAGACTCAATAAGAGCGGTACGATACTTCTCAGCGAGCTCTTTCATTTCCTCAGGAATTGGTTCACGACGAACGTCTTTACCGAGGTCATCATAATAAATTTCTGCCTCGTTACGAACGAGGTCAACGATACCCTTAAAGGTATCCTCACTACCGATAGGAAGCTGAATCGGAACTGCATTGCAGTTGAAACGCTCTTTAACCATATCGAGTACGTGATAAAAGTCAGCACCCATAATATCCATCTTGTTTACATAGATCATGCGGGGTACTTTGTATTCGTCAGCCTGATGCCAAACGGTTTCAGACTGAGGCTCAACACCGCCCTTTGCGCAAAGCACGGTTACAGAACCGTCAAGTACGCGGAGTGAACGTTGAACTTCAACCGTAAAGTCAACGTGTCCGGGGGTGTCGATGATATTGATACGATGGTCATTCCAGAAACATGTGGTAGCAGCAGAAGTGATGGTAATACCACGCTCCTGCTCCTGAGCCATCCAGTCCATGGTAGCACCACCATCATGAGTTTCACCCATCTTACGGTTTACACCGGTATAGAAAAGGATACGCTCGGTGGTGGTTGTTTTACCTGCGTCGATATGAGCCATGATACCAATATTTCTTGTCATTTCAAGAGATACTTTTCTTGGCATTTTAAACCTCCATCCGCGTGTATCACGCGGTTTTTAACAAATTACCATCTGTAATGGGCAAAAGCCTTGTTCGCTTCTGCTGTTCTGTGCATTTCTTCGCGTCTTTTAACTGCATTACCCAAGCCATTAGTAGCATCGATAATCTCGTTTGCAAGACGCTCCTTCATTGTGCGCTCTGAACGCTGACGGCTAAACATTGTAAGCCATCTTAACGCTAGAGTCTGCTTTCTTTCAGGACGAACCTCGAATGGTACTTGATATGTGGCACCGCCCTTACGAACTGCTTTACATTCGAGCTGTGGCATAATGTTTTCCATAGCTGCATCAAACACTTCAAGTGGTTCCTTACCTGTTTTTTCACTGATGATGTCGAAAGCGCCGTAAACTATCTTCTGAGCTACACCCTTCTTACCGTCAAGCATAATGTTGTTGATAAGGCGAGTAACCTTCTTTGAATTGTAGATAGGATCTGGCAATACATCACGTTTTGCAATAAAGCCTCTTCTTGGCATTTTACTTCCCTCCTTCATAGGAATGATATCATAGGTACTCGAGCTGACAAATTCCCGTTAACACCAAGCAGGGCTTTTCATATATATAAAGCCTGCCGGTTTTCAGCAGAGATTGTCTATTCTCTAAAAAAATTATTTCGCACCTGCTTTAGGACGCTTTGCGCCGTACTTTGAACGGCTTTGCATTCTGTTTGCAACACCCTGTGTATCCAAGGTACCTCTGATGATGTGATAACGTACACCAGGTAAGTCCTTTACACGACCGCCACGGATAAGAACAACAGAGTGTTCCTGGAGGTTGTGACCGATACCGGGAATGTAAGCTGAAACTTCGATGCCGTTTGAAAGACGTACTCTGGCAATTTTACGAAGAGCAGAGTTAGGCTTCTTAGGTGTAGAAGTCTTAACAGCTGTGCATACGCCGCGCTTTTGTGGTGAATCGTTGTCAGTAAGGTTGCGCTTCATTGAGTTGTAACCCTTAAGGAGTGCAGGAGCCTTAGCTTTCTTTTCAACGGTTTCACGTCCACTACGAACTAATTGGTTAAAGGTAGGCACTATTCACTATCTCCTTTCTTTAGAAAATTAGACAGCACGAAACTACGCACAGTTTCGCACGCTATCATATAATAACACCAACACCTGTATTTGTCAACAAAAATTTTTAAGGCAAATACAGGTGTTTTTTAACTTAACTTTTTAT
This sequence comes from Acutalibacteraceae bacterium, assembly GCA_045604215.1. GTDB lineage: Bacteria > Bacillota > Clostridia > Oscillospirales > Acutalibacteraceae > UBA737. Next base: position 16,177 of record JAZUNP010000062.1, on the reverse strand, counting down.
TATATATTCGACAAACGCAAAATAAAATCGTGTCATCGTCACGAGTAATACTCCTCCGTTTGTTTTATTTGCTTTTTCTAAGTTTCTCAATTCTATCACGCAAATATGCCGCGTGTTCAAATTCAAGAATTTTTGCCGCTTGCTTCATCTCGTTTGTAAGGCGTTTAATAAGCGCTTCTTTTTCGGCGCGTGAAAGCTTTTTATCACTCTTTTCACTATCGGCTTTTGTACCTATTTCAATAATATCACGCACGTCCTTGATAATGGTTTGCGGAACAATACCGTGCGCCTCGTTATACTCCTGTTGTATACTGCGTCGGCGTTCGGTCTCACGAATAGCGTTCTCCATAGAGCGCGTAACGCTGTCCGCGTACATTATAACCTCGCCGTTGGCGTTACGAGCGGCACGACCAATGGTCTGGACAAGCGAGGTCTCACTACGCAAAAAGCCCTCCTTGTCAGCATCGAGTATCACTACAAGAGACACCTCGGGTATATCCAAGCCTTCACGAAGCAAATTGATACCTACAAGCACGTCAAACTCGCCAAGTCGCAAATCACGAATAATCTCCATACGCTCGATAGTGTCAATATCATAGTGCATATATCGCACCTTAATATCAAGGTTTTGGAGATATTCCGTCAAATCCTCTGCCATCTTTTTGGTAAGCGTTGTTATAAGCACACGCTCGCCGCGTGCAGTACGCTCGTTTATTTGCGATACAATATCGTCAATTTGACCTTCACTTGGCTTTACGGTAACCACAGGGTCCAAAAGACCCGTTGGTCTTATAACCTGTTCTACTATTTGCGCGGCATGACCCTTTTCAAATTCACCCGGTGTTGCCGATACAAACACAGCTTGATTTATATGAGAATAAAACTCGTCAAAATTAAGCGGTCGATTATCATAAGCCGATGGCAAACGGAAGCCGTATTCAATAAGGTTGTCCTTTCGTCCACGGTCACCGCCAAACATACCGCGCACCTGCGGTAGGGTCACGTGCGATTCATCGACAAACAGTAAAAAATCATCAGGAAAATAATCAAGCAGCGTTGACGGTGTGCTACCTGCCTCTCGGCGCGAAAGCACACGAGAGTAGTTTTCGATCCCCTTGCAAACACCGATTTCGCGTAGCATTTCAATGTCGTATTCGGTGCGCTGACGAATTCGTTGCGCCTCAATAAGTTTGCCGTTTTCATTAAAAAAGGCAACTCGATCTTCCATCTCGTTTTTAAGATCGGTTAAGGCTTCCTCTAACTTATCTTGCGGTACGATATAATGCGATGCGGGATAGATTGCAGTATGAGACAAAAACTGCTTTACCTCGCCCGTAAGGGTGTTGATTTCGCTAATGCGGTCAATCTCATCGCCAAAAAATTCTATGCGCAACGCATCTCCGTAGGTATAGGCAGGATAAACCTCGACCGTATCGCCGCGAACACGAAATTTGTTACGCACAAAGTTAATGTCGTTTCGTTCATACTGCAAATCAACCAACTTATGAATTAACTCGTCACGGCTTTTTTCCATACCCGTACGAAGAGAAATTACCATATTTCTGTAATCAATCGGATTACCAAGTGAATATATACAAGAAACCGACGCCACAATTATAACATCACGGCGCTCAGAAAGCGCACATGTAGCGCTGTGACGAAGTTTGTCAATCTCGTCATTTATTGCGCTGTCTTTCTCAATATAGGTATCGGTACCGGGTATATATGCTTCGGGTTGGTAATAGTCATAATAAGATACAAAATATTCCACCGCATTCTCAGGGAAGAATTCACGGAACTCACTGCAAAGCTGCGCAGCTAAAGTTTTGTTGTGGGCAAGAATGAGCGTAGGACGGTTTACTTTTTCTATGATATTAGCCATAGTAAAAGTTTTACCACTACCCGTAACTCCTAAAAGCACCTGCTCGCGATTACCGTTATTTAAACCTTCCACGAGTTTATCTATAGCTTCGGGTTGGTCACCTGTAGGCTTATAATTACTATGCAAAACAAACTTGTCCATACACTCACCTCACAAAATCTTTTTTAATATTATATATCAATATTCTAAAAAAATCAAACAAGTATTTAGTAAAGTATCGCTTGATTTATGAAAGATGAATAAGTAAAAGGCTAACGATTCTAAAACCGTTAGCCTTTAATTTATCCAAGTAAAACATCCGACACAAGCATTACGCAAAAGCCTACCAGCATTGAATATGTCGCGCCGCGTTCACCACCGTGAGCGTGAGTTTCAGGTATCATTTCATCGCTTACCACGTAAAGCATTGTACCGCCCGCAAATGCTAATGCAAACGGTAATATCACCGATGCAACGCTTACCGCCAAATAACCTATGAGTGTGCCGATTACCTCAATGACACCCGTAAGCATAGCGCAAATAAAGGTTTTTCGCGGACTAACGCCTACAGCGAGCATTGGCGCTATTATTACCATACCCTCGGGTATGTTTTGGAGCGCTATACCACCCGCTATAAGCAAGGCTCCGTTTGTATCACCCGACCCGAAGCCAACACCCGCGGCAATACCCTCGGGCAAGTTATGAATTGCAATAGCCAAAACAAAAAGTAACACCTTGCTTAAATTTGCATTATTATGACTTTCAATATCGGGTCCTATTAGCTTGTGCAAGTGCGGCACTAATTTGTCAATAAGATTAAGGCACAATGCGCCTGCAAAAATACCAACCACAGCATATAAAAGTCCCCATTTGCCACCGTACTCCACCGACGGCAAAATGAGTCCTATAATTGCCGCCGACAGCATCACTCCCGCCGCAAAGGACAGTACAATATCCGAAAACCTATGCGATATATTTTTGAATATAAAGCCTATAATCGCACCGATGACAGTCGCCATTCCAACACCTAAGGCTGTAATTAAAACTAATTTCATTTTTACCTCAATTACAAATATTTTTTAATCATCTCATAGCCGCAAAGCAAGAAATCCTTATTATGACAATCAGATGAAAATATTACTTCTTTACCGTTTTGCTTAAAATAATCTATAATTTCGCTTGAGGGGTATGGGTGCCTTACATGTCCTCGCGCTATACCACCTGTATTAATTTCCACAACCGCAGGCGTTTTTATAATAGCATCAGCCGCCTTGGTCCAAGACGCAATATAACGGGGATGATTTGTGTCAAAGAGACTGCCGTCACTGTTATATTTTGTAATCAAATCAAAATGTCCAATAATGTCGCATTTAGTTTTATTAAATAAGTCGGCAACCATTTTGTAATAATCCTCAACATATGCGTAAAAATCGCCGTTATAGTGCTTGTTTACCGCATCTATTTGCTTTTGACGACTGTAATCTATACAAAGATATTCTCCATTTTTGAGTATGTAATGCACCGAGCCTAAAATGTAATCATAATCGTCAGTTGGCTCATCGCTTTGATAGTCATACTCTATACCAAGTAATATTTCAATTTTTTCCTTGTATTTTTCTTTTAAGGCGGTTATTTCTTTTTTATACTGTTCGGTGCCCTCACGAGTCATACAAGGCTCTAAGTCAAACTCGGTATATGAATGGCCCGAAAAGCCAAGTTTTGTAAGTCCTAACTCTATCGCCTTTTGCACCATTTCCTCTGCTGTGTTTTTTCCGTCACAGTAGGTAGTATGTGTATGAAAATTATATAACATTATTTTGTCATCTTTTCCTGTTTTACTTTATGGTCAATTATGTGGCGGGAAGCAAGCTCACGGTGAACATCCTCGACAGTTATACCCATTTCAACCATGAGCACCATTGCGTGATACGCAAGGTCAGCAAGCTCATAAACGGTTTCCGCCTTGTCGTCGGCCTTACCTGCGATTATAACCTCGGTGCATTCCTCACCAACCTTTTTAAGTATTTTATCAATACCCTTTTCAAAAAGATAGGTGGTATATGAGCCTTCGGGTTTGTCAATCTTTCTACCTACAAGCATATCATAAAGGTTTTGAAGCGAAAATTCGTGAAGCTCATCAGACTGCCAAACGGGGTTTGTAAAGCAAGAATCAGTACCCTTGTGACAAGCAGGACCGTCCTTTTCAACCACTACAACCAATGCGTCATTATCACAGTCGGCGGTAATGCTAACGATGTGCTGATAGTTGCCGCTTGTTTCACCTTTAAGCCAAAGCTCGTCGCGTGAACGGCTGTAAAAACAGGTTAAGCCTTTATCCATAGAAATTTTAAGGCTTTCACGGTTCATATAAGCTACAGTTAAAACCTTTTTTGTGATACCGTCTACCACAACAGCAGGAATTAAACCCTTTTCGTCAAATTTAAGTTCGTCTATGTTTATCATAATTATAACCTCACGATTATGTTATTTTTTCTAAGTTCTTGTTTTAGGTCGGGAATTGCAACCTCTCCAAAATGGAATATTGAAGCCGCAAGACCTGCATCAATATCGGGAATTTCTTTAAACAGGTCAACAAAGTGCTGAACATTACCCGCACCACCCGATGCAATAACAGGTACCTTTACCACGTCGCAAACGAGTTTAAGTAGCTCAATGTCAAAACCACCCTTTACACCATCGGTGTCAATAGAGTTTACAACGATTTCACCCGCGCCGTTTGCCACACCCTGTTTTATCCAATTTATTGCCTCAATGCCTGTGTCCTCGCGTCCACCCTTTGCAAACACGTGAAACTCACCGTCAACACGCTTTATATCTACTGATAAAACAACGCACTGGTCGCCATATTTGTGAGCTGCATCTTTTATCAAAGAGGGGTTTTTGATAGCGCCCGAATTGACACTTACCTTATCTGCGCCACATTTTAATACGCGGTCAAAGTCGTCAACTGTATTTATACCACCACCAACAGTAAGCGGTATAAATATTTCGCTTGCTACCTGTGTAAGTATATCGGTAAAAAGCTGTCTACCCTCAAAAGAAGCAGTTATATCATAAAACACAAGCTCGTCGGCCAAGCTGTTTGAATAAAGACGAGCAAGCTCAATCGGTGATGATACGTCATTTAAGCCTTTAAAATTTGTTCCCTTTACTACCCTACCGTCTTTTATATCAAGGCAGGGGATTATTCTTTTTGTTATCATAAAGCCGCCTCCAAAGCGTCCTTTAAACTTATTGCGCCTATGTAATAAGCCTTGCCTATTATAGCGCCGTAAATATTCATTTTTCGAAGTTCTTTAACATCATCTATTGTTGATACACCGCCCGATGCAGTAATATTCATTGAATATTTAAGGGATAACTCTTTGTAAAGCTCAAGGTTTGTGCCACGCATTGCGCCATCCTTTGAAATATCGGTACAAATTATGTATTTAACATCAATTCTTTGCATATCACTTAAAAAGTCTTCAAGAGTTTTTTGTGATTTTTCGAGCCAACCCTTTATAGCGATATATCCGTCCTTTACGTCAGCGCCAACAGCAATTTTGTCACCGTATTTTGATACAGCTTCTTTTAAAAAATCTTGGTTTGTAACCGCCGCAGTACCCAAAATAACACGATCGACTCCTGCTGACAAGTACTTTTCGACAGTTTCCATATCACGAATACCGCCGCCGATTTCTACAAAAAGGTTCGTTTCATTTGCAACCTGACGTACTATGTCAATATTGGGTGTTGTACCGTCTTTAGCGCCCTCTAAATCCACCATATGAATATGTGTGGCACCCACAGACTCGAAATCTCGAGCAATGTCTATTGGGTTTTCGCTATACACGGTCATGTTTTGGTAGTCGCCCTTATAAAGACGGACTGCCTTTTTATCATACAAATCTATCGCGGGAAAAATTATCATAAAAAATATTACTCCATTTCACAAAAGGCGCGCAGTATATTAAGCCCTACCTCGCCGCTTTTTTCGGGATGAAACTGACATCCCATAACATTGTCTTTTTGCACAGCAGCGGTAATTTCTTTACCGTATTCTGCTGTTGCAATTACGCTCTCCGCACAATCTGTAGCATAAAAAGAATGAACAAAATAAACGCAATCATTCGCGTTTATATATTTAAACAAATTGCTCTCACGGGTAAAGTGTAAGGCATTCCAACCAATGTGTGGTATTTTCAAATCTGCAGGAATACTGTCTTTCATAGGTACAATACTACCCTTTAAGAGACCTAATCCCTCATGGCAACCGTACTCAAAGCTTTTTTCAAAAAGCATTTGCATGCCAAGGCAAATACCCATAAGCTTTTTGCCTTTTTGAGCCTCGGCAATTATTACCCTATCAAGACCGCTGTCGCGAAGCTTTTTTGCGGCATCGTGATACGCGCCAACACCGGGAAGTATAATTCCGTCAGCCTTGCTTATTACGTTTCGATCTGCGGTAACCTCAATATCGGCACCTATTTTTTTGAAAGAAGAAATAAGCGAAAATAGATTACCAACGCCGTAATCAACTATTGCTATCATGCTATAACACCTTTCGTTGAAGGAATATCATCGGCAAAAGCCTTATCAATAGCAACTGCAGTACGAAGTGTACGGGCAATTGACTTAAAGCAACCCTCAATTATGTGATGAGAGTTTTGCCCAGCAAATTTTACCATATGGGTAGTAATACCCGAATTATAGGCAAATGCACTCCAAAATTCGTGGTTCAGCTCGGTATCAAAATCCCCTACCTTTTCGGTTGGCATTTCTACCTCATAGAAGCAGCCGCCTCTACCCGAGATATCAACTGCGGTAAGAATTAAAGACTCATCCATAGGTAAAGTAGTATCACCATAACGGTTAATACCTTTTTTATCGCCTAACGCCTCTTTAAATGCAAGGCCCAGCGCTATGCCAATATCTTCGGTAGTGTGGTGATAATCCACCTCTATATCTCCCACACATTTAACTGTCATATCAAATCTACCGTGGCGGGCAAAAAGGGTAAGCATGTGGTCTAAAAACGGACAGCTCGTATCACAAGTTGACTCACCCTTGCCGTCAAGATTAAGGGTAAGTTTTATATCGGTTTCAGCAGTTTTTCTAATAATTTCTGCAGTTCTCATTTTAATTCTCCTCTATTATGTCGGTAATAGTTTCGATTAATTTTTGCATTTGCTCTATAGAGCCTATGGTTATGCGGTTATACTGGCAAATAACGTCCTTTGTAAAATGACGAATAAGTATACCGCGATTTTTTAGTTCGAGATATAATTTTTCGCCATCAATTTTATCGTTCTTTGCAAAAACAAAGTTTGCCTTTGACGGCAAAACCTCAAAGCCTAATTTGTTAAGTTCGGCAACTGTCCACTCGCGATTTTTAATAATGGTTTTGCAGTTGTTCATATAATAATCGTTATCACGAAGTGCCGCCGCACCTGCGGCATCGGTCATACGGTTAACGTTATATGGATTAGTGGCATACCTAATTGTATTAAGGTCTGCAATAAGCGACTTGTTACCTATTGCAAAGCCAAGTCGCGCGCCCGCCATTGAGCGTGATTTTGAAAAGGTTTGTACCACGAGCAAATTATCATATTTGTCCACAAGTGACACAGCACTAGCTGCACCAAAATCAACATAAGCCTCGTCAATAATTACAACATTATCGGGATTTGATTCAACTATTTTTTCAATGTCAGCAAGTGTTAATGCTATACCCGTAGGCGCATTTGGGTTTGCAATAACCACCGTTTTATTTACACCGATATAATCGTTTATATCAATGGTAAAATCGCTTTTGAGTGGTATTTCAGTGTATGGAATACGGTTTAGCTCGGCAAAAACGGGATAAAATCCGTATGTAATATTAGGAAATACAAGCGGCCTTTGCTCGTCAGCAAATGCCATAAAAGCAAAATTAAGCACCTCGTCCGAGCCATTGGTAACGATTACTTGGTCGAGATTTACGCCATAAACCCGCGTAAGCTCTCGTCTTACATTTACACATTCGGGGTCGGAGTAAAGCTGTAATTTTTTGCTCTCCCTTAGCACCGCGTCGTTTACCACCTTTGACGGCACAAAGGGTGATTCATTTGTATTAAGCTTTATATACTGCATATCCTTGGGCTGTTCGCCTGGGGTATATGGAGTAAGGTTACTTAAATTACTCGTAAAATATTTACTCATTATTTATCCTCAAATCTAATAGTAGCACTTCTTGCGTGGGCGTGTAAACCCTCTTTATCAGCAAAATATGCAACCTTGTCCGCAACCTTTTCTAAAGCATCTGCGGTGAAGTATGTAAACTGTGATTTCTTTACAAAATCATCAACAGAGAGCGGTGACGAAAATCTTGCCGTTCCGCTTGTAGGTAAGGTGTGGTTAGGTCCTGCAAAATAGTCACCCAATGCCTCAGGACAGTATTTACCCATAAAGATTGAGCCAGCGTGGCGTACCTTATCAAGATAATCAAAAGGATTATCCACGCAAAGTTCCAAATGCTCTGGGGCTATCTCGTTAGCAATATTAATAGCGAGCATCAAATTATTTTCGGCAACAATAATCTTACCGTTATTATCAATAGACTCGCGTGCAATCTCGGCACGTGGAAGTTCGGGTATTTGAATTTCAAGCTCGTCACTTACCTTCTCGGCGAATTCGCGACTGTCACACACAAGCACTGCGCTTGCCATTTTGTCGTGCTCGGCTTGGCTTAAAAGGTCTGCCGCTACAAAACGCGGATTGGCGGTAGAATCAGCCACAACCAAGATTTCGCTGGGGCCTGCAATCATATCAATTGATACTTTACCAAACACTTGTTTTTTAGCCTCAGCAACAAAAGCATTACCGGGACCCACAATTTTATCAACCTTTGGAATACTCTCGGTACCGTAAGCAAGTGCCGCAACAGCCTGTGCGCCGCCAACCTTAAATATACGGTCGACACCTGCAATTTTAGCCGCCGCCAATATTACAGGATTAACTTTACCCTGGGAGGTTGGTGGTGTTACCATAACAATCTCACTGCAACCTGCAATTTTGGCAGGGATGCTATCCATAAGCACGGTTGACGGATACGCCGCAGTACCACCGGGTACATAAAGCCCCACCTTTTCAATAGGTGTTACCTTTTGACCTGTAACAACACCGTCTTGCTCGTTTATAATAAAGCTGTTTTTAACTTGTTTTGAGTGAAATGCGCGGATATTTACTGCCGCTTCCTCAATAATTTTGACAAACTTTTCATCTACCAATGAAAAAGCCTCGTCAATTTCTTCGGCGGTTACTTCAAGGCTTTTTATTTCCGCTTTATCAAACTTTAAAGCGTATTCAAAAATCGCCTCGTCACCGCGATTTATTACGTTTGCAATAATATCACTTACTATGCCTTCAACATTACTTGATATATTGTCACGGGCAAATATCTCTTCATTAGAAACCTCACCGTAATTATAAATTCTAATCATTTTCTTTCACCTGATTTTTTATTGACTCTACTATCTTTTCTATATCTGTACCCTTAAATTTAAAGCTTGATTTATTTGAAATAAGTCGTGCGCTTATCGGTACGATTGTAGCCTTTACCTCAAGGTTATTTTCTTTAAGCGTAGTACCCGTTTCAACTATATCAACAATAACGTCAGAAAGCTTTAAAATAGGTGCGATTTCAATTGAGCCGTTAAGCTTAATAATATCAATTTCACGACCAAGTGATGCGTAGTAGTTCGCCGCAATATTTGTAAACTTGGTTGCAACTTTAAGCGTTTTTTGTCCGTCGTCGTGAAATTCATTGGGTGCGGCTACTGCCATACGGCATTTTCCCAAATTCAAATCCAAAAGCTCGTAAACATCGGGTGCATATTCAAGCAAAATATCCTTGCCAGCAACACCTATATCGGCAGCACCGCGTTCGACGTAAATTGCAACATCGGACGGTTTTACCCAAAAGTAACGAACCTGTTTTTCTCTATTTTCAAAAATAAGCTTACGGTTGTTTTGTTTTATCGATGGGCATTCGTAACCCGACGCTTCAAACATCGCGTAAACTTTTTCGCCAAGTCTACCCTTTGGCAATGCAACATTAAGCATTTATGCCCCTCCTCTTAAATCTTTTAACTCTTTGTATCTTATTTTTCCTTTATCAGCAGTTTGTACAGAAACGGTTTTACCGCTGTTTACAATTTCGTTTACCGTATCAACTAAAATCTTATTATCGGTATTATCATTACAAAGCAGTAAAACATCAATGTCAAACTTTTCTTTTCTATTTGCTAAATCCTCTAACAAATCAAGATAAATCGCAAAACCTATAGCGCCCGAACGTCTGCCCATTTTATAAAGCAAATTATCATATTGACCGCCCGAAAGAACGCTTTGTGAAATGCCTGAAATATATCCTTTAAAAACTATTCCGTTATAGTAATTCATATCACTTACAGCAGAAAAATCAAATTTTATTTTACCACCGAAAGATAGATTGTCAAGCATATCAGACAATGTTTTTAATGTATTTATACTATCATTATCTACACATTCACTTAATGTTTCCAGTTTTTGCAAAACTGTACTTCTTTCACCATAGATTGAAACAAAATTTTCAAGCATTTTCTTATTTTCGCAAGAAATATTATTCTCATCACAAATTCGTGCTAAATCGTGACTGTTTTTGTCCGAGATATATTTGATTGCTTCTTGCTTAAACTTTGAATTATCACATATATTATCAAGCAAAGACGAAAGAAGTCCAAGATGCGATACCTCAAGCACAAAATCACTTGATATTAGCGATAGGCTCTCAGCCGCCATAACTATTATTTCATATATGTCGTATAGTTTAATGTCACCGATACACTCAACACCGGTTTGCATAATTTCTTTAAACTGATGTGTATTTTCAGATACTCGGTAAACATTTTCGTTATAGCAAACCTTTTGCTTAAAGCCTTCTATATCTTCACCGTTTTTTATAATAGAAAGTGTAACGTCAGGCTTGAGGGCTAAAAGCTTTCCACTTGTATCATTAAAAGCAATAATACGGTCGCTTACCAAAAAATCCTTGTTTTGAATGTAAAACTCGTATTCCTCAAATTTACTCATTTTAAAAGGCTTATAACCATATTTGCCGTAAAGCTCACGCAAGGCAAATATTGCCTTTTCCTCGCTTCTTAAAATATTATTATCAATCATTTATTTCACCCTCGCATCTGCTGATAACTATATCGTAACCGCCCATCCCGTATTCACAACATTTGCTTACTCGACTTATTGTTGCGGCACTGGCGCCTGTTTCCTTTGTAATTTTATTATAGCTTATACCCTTTTTAAGCATCTTTGCAACAGACAACCTTTGCGAAATATCAAGCGCTTCCTTTATAGTACAAATATCCTCCAAAAAAGCATAGCACTCTTCCTTGGTTTCAAGTAACAATAATGCCTCACAAAGCTCATCAGTGCTTTTATTATGCCAACTGCTCATATTTTTCTCCTTTTTAAACCACTTTAGCATACTAATGTGTTAATGTGATAAATTATACTACTTATATATTGGGTTGTCAAGTTAAAATTGTAAAATTTTGTTTATTGTTGCAAACTAAAATGCATTGTGATATACTTTAAAATAATAATAAGAATTTTTCATAGGAAGTATTACCATGGCACAACATCAAGAGCAGTTATCAAAATCATCAAAAATCTTAATATATACTTTAGTTGTAATTTCCGCAATAGCGGCGGCTACACTTGCGGTATTTCTTGTGCTGCATTTTGCCGTTAAAGAAGCACCGTTTAGTTCAATTAGTTCTAACTACATATCTTCTGCACAGTTATCTGATTTGCTTGAAGAGTATGATATAGTCGATATAATCGAACCCGATGCACAGCAGTTGCCTATTCAAACCGACGATGACACCGTCACAATTACCGTTACCGAGGTAATTGAACTAGTCGAAGAGGTAAAGCAAACCGAGGAAAATACCGTCGTTGTAAAACCGTCAACAATTGATGCAACTGGTCTTTCAAAACGTCAGGTAAAATTGGGCGTTAATTATTTGCCACAGTATCCAGAACTTCCGACAGGTTGTGAAATCACCTCTCTTACAACCGTTTTAAATTATTACGGTTATGACGTATCAAAAACAACTATGAGCGATGATTATCTCGAAAAATCGATTGATAAAGTAGCGGATTTTTGGAAAGTATTTTTAGGCAATCCCCGTTCAAACGGATTTGGTTGCTATGCCCAACCAATAGTTGATGCCGCAAACAAATATTTAAAAGAAAAGGATAATAAATACAAAGCCGTAAATTCAAGCGGTACTAAATTTGAAAAACTTTTGAAAGAGGTAGAAAACGGAAACCCTGTAATTATATGGAGTACTATGTACGGTGAAAAGGAAAATGATTTGCGCGAACCGTACACTACTTACAAATGGGAAATTGACGGCAAAACTATCCAGTGGATAGCCCCCGAGCATTGCATGGTGCTTATAGGCTATGATATTGACCGTAATGTTGCAATAATGTCAGACCCTCAGCGTGGAATTGTGGAATACAATCTCGAAACGGTTAAAGCGCGCTATGCGGCAATGCATTCGCAATGTGTCATTTTACAAGAAACTGATGTACCACCTACCATCACAGGCGTTACCGACGGTGAAACTTATTATACAACTCAATTTATTACAGTAAACGACAAGAATTTAAAATCGGTTAGCGTAAACTATGAGCATTACGACAGCGAATTTTTTATAAACGGCAACATTGATAATTCCTATGAAATTATAGCAACAGATGCTGCAGGCAACAAAACTACTGTAACCATCCACACAAAAACAATTTCGTCTATAGCCGAGCCTATTGCCGAGCTTGACGAACTAAACGTAACTGCCGAACATTTTGAAATTGTAAGTAATGTGAGAGATACGGCGCTTAACATAACTACGGAGTATGCTACAAAGGAAGAAACCGATACAATAAACGGCATTATATTAAAATGTGATATGCTTCTTGACAAGATAGAAATGGTGAAAAACGAATTAAATCGCATTGATATCGCGGTAAAGGATTACGAATTTGAAATACCCACCGAAGAGGATTTCGAGATTATCAACACACTTATCACAGATATAAATTCACTTACTTTAAGCGGAAACTTAACACAAGACCAACGCGACCAATTGGCAATTTTAAATTCAAAATGCAATGAATTACTGTCGCTTATTACCCCAACCGAGCAACCAAACCCACCCGAACAACCCGAAATTCCAAGCGATGATATTTCCAACACGCAAGAAATTTTATAATTTTTTAAAAAAATACTTGCATTCTTAAAAGTTTTGTGTTAATATTGTGTTTGCTATGTGACTGAATGCTATTCGGTCGATTCGAAAAGGAGGTGCAACCAATGGCAAAATGTGAAATTTGCAGCAAAGAAATTGCTTTTGGTATTAAGGTTTCTCACTCACACAGACGTTCTAACAGAACATGGAAGCCCAACGTTAAAAAGGTAAAGGCTATCGTTGATGGTTCACCCCGTCGCATTAATGTCTGCACCCGTTGCTTACGTTCAGGCAAGGTTACCAGAGCTATCTAATTAATCTTTGACTTAAAATCCCGTGTAAAATTTTTACACGGGATTTTTTCTTGTATAATGAAAGGAATATTTTTATGATAAAGGCTGTTTTATTTGACCTTGACGGCACTTTAGCCGATTCACTTATCGATTTAGCCGACGGTGTAAACCGCGCAATAGCGCAAAAAGGCTTCCCCACCCACCCCGTCGAAGCATTCAAATATTTTGTTGGCGACGGAATACCAAAAATGATTGAACGCGCATTGCCCGAAAGCAATCGTGACACTAACACGGTAAATGAAATAAAGGATATATTTCTTCCCTATTATGCTATTCATTATGCCGACAATACATACGCATACGAGGGTATGCCAGAACTCGTTAACACATTAAAAAATCAAGGCTTTATTGTGGCGGTTGTTACAAATAAAGAACAACATATGGCAAACGAGGTTGTAACCTCGCTGTACGGTAATGTTTTTGACCTAATTTTCGGCAAGCGTGACGGTATTCCTGCAAAACCCGATCCAACAGCCGCTTTAATGGCTATGGAAGAACTCGGTGTTAAACCCGAGGAGTGCGTATTTATCGGGGACTCAGGCATGGACGTTGCAACGGCAGTAAACAGCGGCGCTGTTCCCGTGGGTGAGATTTGGGGTTTTAGAAAAGAGGACGAGCTTGTCGCAAACGGCGCAAAATATATAATTAGTAAACCAACAGAGCTTTTACACATTATAAAGGAACTTAACAGATGAGCAATAAATACACAAAAACAAAAATAGCCTGTCATATAGGCTATGTCGTTCAAGCAATAATAAATAACTTTTTACCACTGCTCTTTATTATTTTCAACACACAGTATTATCTAAATTACGAACAACTTGGGCGTCTTTTATTCGTTAACTTTTTTGTTCAGCTTGTGGTTGATGCTTTTACCCCCGTTGTTGTCAAAAAAATCGGTTACCGCGGCGCATCTATTGCCTGTCACGGTCTTGCCACTGTAGGTCTTTGTATGCTTGGAATTTTGCCCTGGCTTTTCCCACAGCATATATATACCTGCTTGGTAGCAGCTATTATCGTGTACGCTTCGGGCAGCGGCATTATCGAGGTATGTATTAGCCCTATTGTAGAAATGCTACCTGGTGATAAAAAAGGTGCTGATATGGCGTTCGCCCACTCTTTTTACTGCTGGGGACAAATGTTTACGGTACTTGTATCCACCCTACTAATCGCTCTAATCGGGCAAAGTCATTGGCATATAATACCGATTTTTTGGGCAATAATTCCTCTCTTTAATATGTTTAACTTTATGCGAGTACCCATTGTTGAGCAACCCGAGGAAAGTGTAAGCAAAACCGCAAACACCCTGTTTAAAGACCGAGATTTCTGGATATTTATTGTTATTATGGTCTGCGCGGGCGCAAGCGAAATTACAATGGCTGAATGGGCTTCAATTTTTACCCAACAAGCGCTTGGTGTCAGCAAAACGGTAGGTGACCTTTTAGGACCTTGCGCATTCGCTATTTGTATGGGTAGCGGAAGAGTTATATTTGGACTGTTTGACGGGAAATTTAACCCTAAAATCGCCCTTATTATAAATAATATTTTATGTGTGCTATGTTATATAGGTGTTGCAGTTTTAAAGCAACCTACACTCTCGCTTGTCGCATGTGCGCTTTGCGGATTTAGCGTAAGCCTTTCGTGGCCGGGCACCTACTCAATGTCGGCGCGGCACTTTACAAATGGTGGAACGCTTATGTTTAGTGTGTTGGCACTTAGCGGTGACCTTGGCTGTTCAATTGGACCGTGGATTATGGGCATTGTCGCAAATAACACAAATCTCCAAACTGGTTTTTTGGTGTCGGCAATATTCCCCGCCATTATGGTTATAGCGTTGCCTTTTTTAAGAAAACAAAAATGTTGAAAAATATGGCAATATAAGTTAATATATGAATATCAAGGATATTATTTGAGGTGCAAATATGAAAAGAGCTGATTATTTAAGCTGGGATGAATACTTTATGGGTATAGCAGCGCTATCTGCGCTACGCAGTAAGGATCCGTCTACTCAGGTCGGCGCCTGTATAGTTAATGAGGATAAAAGAATTCTTTCTATGGGTTACAATGGTATGCCACATTGTTGCCACGACGACGAATTTCCTTGGGAGCGCGGTGAGGGACTCCAATCTAAATACCTTTATGTATGCCATGCCGAGCTTAACGCAATACTAAACTGCAATACAGGCTCTGTGAAAGGCTGTTCGGTTTATGTAACGCTTTTCCCCTGCAACGAGTGTGCAAAGGCAATAATTCAATCGGGAATTAAAGAAATTGTATATATGAGTGACAAATACGCCGACACCGAGGGTGTAAAGGCATCAAAGCGTATGTTCGACAGTGCAGGCGTAATTTACCGCCAGTATATACCCACTAATAAAGAAATTAGTATTAAACTTTAAAATTGTACTTGATTATTTGATTTTGTTATGATATAATATCTTGCGTTGCCGAAAAGGCAACATATGCGCTGATAGCTCAGTTGGATAGAGCATCTGCCTTCTAAGCAGAGGGTCGGGGGTTCGAATCCCTTTCAGCGTGCCAATCAAAAAAGGAATCGGTCCGTAAGGATTGGTTCCTTTTTTGATTTTCTTATATGGAGAAAGGGATTCGAACAAGGAGGGAGCAAAGCGGAAGAAAACAGTACGGTGTACTGTTTTCGCCGACGTGGG
>JAZUNP010000061.1:0-15744 GCA_045604215.1 Acutalibacteraceae bacterium | reverse complement strand
TTTATAAATACTATATTCAAAAATAGAAACATAATTTCTAAGAATATGAATTTAAAGTTGACATTGATGTTAAATATAAATTAAATTCAATCTTTAAGGTTACTGATTGGAAATACTATAATTGGTTGGATGAATATGTTGAACGTTTAGAACATTATTGCGACATACATACATTCTATAAGGACATAAATTGGAAACAAAATAAAACAATAATCCGAATTTTAAACGCCAAAGAATACGAACAACAGGAAGTGACAGAATGACAGGTGTAATTTATGCACGATATTCAAGTGAAAATCAGCGTGAAGAGTCTATTGAAGGTCAGTTGCGTGAATGTAAAGAATTTGCACAGAAAAATGACATTCAAATTGTTGGTTCTTATATTGACCGTGCATTATCAGCAAAGACCGACAATCGTCCTGATTTCCAAAAGATGATCAAGGACAGCGCAAAGCAACAATTTGAAACCGTCATTGTATGGAAACTCGACCGCTTTGCTCGTAACCGTTATGACTCTGCACACTATAAAGCACTGTTGCGCAAAAATGGTGTTAAGGTTATATCGGCAACCGAAGTTATTTCTGATACTGCCGAGGGCATCTTGCTTGAATCTTTGCTTGAAGGTATGGCGGAATATTACTCTGCCGACCTTGCAGAGAAAGTTATCAGAGGTCTTACCCAAAACGCTCTTAAATGTAAATATAACGGCGGCACGCTTCCTATTGGTTATACTGTTGATTCTGAACAGTTCTTCCAAGTTGACCCACTGACTGCACCTGCAGTATTGCAAGCCTTTAAGTCCTATGCCGAGGGTTCAAGCATGCAGGAAGTAACCGACCAACTAAATATCAAAGGTATTCGTACCAAGCGTGGCGGTAAAATCAGCATAAACAGCGTAACACGTATGTTACACAACCGCAAATATATCGGTGAATACAAATACCGCGATATTGTTCAGCCGGGCGGTATTCCCGCCATTGTTCCACAAGACTTGTTTGACCGAGTTCAAGAGCGTATGATTGCAAATAAAAAAGCTCCGGCTAAACATAAAGCCGAAGATGAATATTTGTTAACTACAAAACTGCGTTGCGGTAAATGTGATTGCTTTATGGTTGGCGAGAGCGGAACAAGCAAGACCTCAACGGTATATCGCTATTATAAATGTGTTGGTGTTAAAAAGCACAGCGGTTGTGATAAGAAAACCGTTAAGAAAGATTGGATAGAAGACCTTGTTGTAAAGCAAATTGAAAAAGTGCTTTTTGATGATGTTCTTCTTGAAAAGATTGCCGATACCATTATGGAAATACAAGGTAAAGAGAATACTGTCTTGCCGATGTTCAGAAAACAATACGCTGACATTCAAAGAGGTATTGATAATCTTCTTAATGCGATTCAGCAAGGTATTGTTACTCCATCCACAAAGCAACGCCTTGAAGATTTGGAAAAGCAAAAGAGCGACATCTCTGTTCAAATTATCAAGGAAGAAATGTCAAAGCCGTTGCTTACAAGAGACCAAATTCTCTTTTGGTTCCATCGTTTCCGCAAATACAATACTCGCCGTTTAGATCATAAGCGCAGATTGATTGATAGCTTTATCAACACGATTTATCTGTATGATGATAAAATGGTGATAACATTTAACTATAAGGACGGCTCTGAAACCGTCAGTCTGAGTGAGATCGAAAACTCAGATTTGAGTTCGGATTTAACTGCATCCGCTCTGCCAAAAAATCCAAGTCTTCGGACTTGGATTTTTTTATCCATTGCGAAAGCAATGGCATATCATCAGCCGTTATGCTGTATATCATCAAGGGCGGCAAAACCGCCCTTGTATCTCATCACACCTTTAGCGTGTATCAAAAATCTTTCGCAATGTTAATATACAAAACTTCGTTTTGATGATATGCAATTCCTTGCGAAATTGATGATATACAATGCTTCGCATTGATTTCAACATAATTATATGTTATAATTATGTTGAAAAGGAAGTGAGATTATGCCCAAGAATTATTTGCTTGTATATTCAGAACAATTAGCAACAGATATTGAATTGATGTGTAAAAATATAAAAGCACCGTCTAATACAATCTTTCAAATTCGAAAAAGTTCGAGCAGTGTTTATGCAAATATTCGTGAGGCAAATTACTGGCAAAGTAAGGCGGATATGCTTTCTAAATTTGAAATTGCTCTTAAAGAATGTAGCGAAACAGAGGGTTGGCTACAACTTTTATTCAATACGAATGTCGTTGATGAACATTCATATAAAAAGTATAGAAATTTGTGTGGTCGTATACGACGCCTATTGATTACAAGCTGTAAAACTTTAAAAGATAGTATGCAAAAATAGTCTAACCGATAAATTACTATTTGAAATATAATGTTTTTAGCGAAAATATCACATTCTCACTCTATGTCCTGTCATTCTAATGATAAATATAATATAATTCCCATAAGGAGTTGATGATATGGACCAAGAAAAATTGGAAGATTTATTGCGAGTTGTAGAAAAGAATGTAATTTAACACAAGAACAGGTTGCTGAAAAGTTAGGGGTTAGTAATAAAACGGTATCTCGATGGGAAAACGGAAACGGTTTTCCTGATGTATCATTGTTGCAACCTTTATGCGAATTGCTTAATATTTCTGTCAATGAATTATTATTAGGCGAAAAATACCAGAAAACAATTACCGCAAAAAAGTTGAAGAAAATACTATTCGCATTTTAGAAGAGTGCCGTTTCTCACTTGAAAGCGGTAGGTATTTTTAAAATACCGAGGAAACAATAAATTTAAGTTTTTTCGGTATTGTAGCTATAGTATTTATAATATTAAAATTAACAGGCATAATAACTTGGTCTTTGTTATGGGTTTTATCGCCTTTATGGATTGGTTTGATTTTATGTGCGGTTATAGTTGCTGTTGTACTAATCGTTATGAAAAATAAAATTTTGAAAAAAATCAAGTGGAAATTGCCTAAAAAATTTAAAATAAAGTTTTTTGAGAATTGTAAATTTCAAATAATGAATTGCTGCAAAGAAAAAAATCTTGGCTAACCAATTCCAACATATCGGGCAGATTTGTTCCACCCTGCAAAAATAATATATAACATTAAAAAAGCTGATAGCATTTGCTACCAGCTTTTTTAATGTATCAATTTAGGAAAATAGTATTAAACCTCTTTCCCCTCTGCTCTTAATTTATCCAACTTGGTATTGCGAAAGTAGAGTGCAACGTCGATTGAAATTTCGATAAAGTTAAGCACATAGAAGAAGAAACTAAGAATAAATATAGTCTTACCCAAAACGGTTGAGTCAGCAAGTGGGTAACCGAGTGCTACAACCTGTATTGTTTTACGAGTGATACCAAAAGCATAACCTATAAGCAAAAACACCTCAAAGAAAAGGCTCTTACCCTTGGCTGTACGGGAAATCAAAGATTTGCGGATAGAAATTGGCCATGAAAGACCAAAACAAAATATTGTAAGCGCTTCCAAAAGGTCTATAAGTATATGTAAATTCATTATAAAAAACTCCCTAAGCTATATTTTTTTAATTTGTGTAATTAGGAAGCAGCTTCGGAGAAACTATATCGGTTTCAATTCCTGCGTCACTAATTTCTTTTTCAAATCTTTCAATATGTGACAATGTGAGTACGCCAACTGTGGTTTCCTTTGCCTTGGCAGCGGCGTTCATACCTGCGCTTCTACCAAAAACAATTATATCGAGCAAAGAGTTACCCATAAGGCGATTCTTGCCGTGAATTCCGCCTACTGCCTCACCCGCTACAAATAAGTTGTTTATATTGGTGGTCATACAGTTTTCGTCAATATCAAGACCGCCATTTTGATAGTGGAGGGTTGGGTAAACAAGGATTGGCTCTTTGCGAATATCTATACCAAATTTATTAAACATTCTCCACATAGCAGGGATTCTCTTAATAATTGTGCCTTCGCCACCGATTTTTTCAATCATTGGTGTATCAAGCCAAACGCCCTTTCCGTTATCTGTGTCAATGCCGTTTTCGCGTTCGCTACATTCACGGATGATAGACGCCGCCACAACATCACGTGTTTCCAAGGGATGTATAAAAACTTCACCATTTTTGTTTACAAGCTTTGCGCCCAAAGAACGTACCTTTTCGGTAACAAGCGTACCGAAAATCTGCTCTGGGTAGCTGACACCTGTTGGGTGATACTGTAGACTTTCAGCATAGAGCAATTTAGCACCTACACGGTATCCTAATACAAGTCCGTCGGCAGTAGCGCCGTAATGGTTGGAGGTTGGGAAGCCCTGATAGTGCATACGACCGGCACCACCCGTAGCAATAACAACTGCTTTTGCCTTTGCTACAAGTAATTTTTTTGTTTCCATATTCATAAGAACTGCACCCGCAGCATTACCGTTTTCATCAAGAATAAGCTCGATGGCTGATGTAAAGTCAATTACAGGAATGTTGCGGTTAATAACCTCATCACGCAAGGTACGCATAATCTCGGCACCTAAATAGTCCTTTGCCGCGTGCATTCGCTTTCTGGAAGTGCCTCCAGCATGTGTTGTAACCATTGTACCGTCAGCATCTATATCAAATTCAACACCAAGGCCACTGAGCCACTGAATAGCCTCGGGACCATCACAAACAAGCTTTGAAAGTAGCTCTCGCTTTGCCGCAAAGTGACCGCCGCCAAAAGCATCTATAAAGTGGATTGCAGGTGAATCACCCCGCTTGTCAGCCGCCTGAATACCGCCTTCAGCCATTATTGTATTAGAATCACCCATTCTTAGCTTGGTAACTATCATAACGTCGGCACCCGCCTCGTTTGCTTCAATTGCAGCCGCGGCACCTGCTCCGCCTCCTCCGATAATAAGAACGTCGGTCTCGTAGTGAGGTTTTGTTAAGTCCACGCTGTCGGCAGTAATACGGTTGTGCGCCTGTAAAATCTGGGCGAGTTCAACAGGCACCCGCTCGCCTTTGTTAGCGCCAATTTTAAGCGTATCAAATCGGTCTTTTTTATAGTCAGGATGAAATGCCAAAAGCAAGTCTTCTTTTTGCTTGGCTGTCATACGCTCAGGCTCTAATGCAATATTCTTTTCCCTTGCTTGTTCCACAAGCGCTAAAGATTTTTCAAATTTTTGCAAATACGTATGCCTTCCTCCTTACTTTTCAAATTCCCTATTATTATAAAGTTCTTTAAGCTCTTCAATCGGTTTTTGCATAAGCTCTTCGATAAGCTCATTAAAATCGCCGTTTTTAATGTCTTTTACACGGTTTTCCAAATGGTCACACTTAGGCGCTAAGTATTTACCGTTAATTCTACGCGCAAGCATAGCAACCTGTGGATGAGAAATGCCCACAGGACAACGGGTAGAACACGCGCCACACATTACACACATGAACGATTCTTCGGCGCATTTTTTTAAATCACCAAGCCTCGCATATTCTATGTATTTTTTAACATTTAGCTCCTGTGGACAGTTTTTTGTACAAAGATTACAGCCGATACAATTATATATTTCGGGATAAAGCTGCAGCATAACCGAACTATCCGATTGTATTTTTTTAATGTCGTATATTTTCTTTTTGAGAGGAAATGACGGCAGTGTAGCAATATGCATATCGTCCTCGACCTTGGTTTGACACGCAAGACACACCTTTGGATTACCGTCGCCTATACGGTAAAGTGTAGCACAAGCGCCGCAAAAACCATTTCGGCAGCCACAGCCATGAAGCAGCTGATAACCCGCATATTCCATAGCCGTCATAATGGTAAGGCTTTGTGGTACAACGTATCTTTTGCCAAAAAGAAAAATATTCACCGTCTTTTCCATTTATCTCTTCTCCTTTAACACGTTGTATTATAGCACTTGAAATTTTTAAAATCAACCTAAACATACATTTTGCAAGGCGCACATATTGACTGCTATCTTTAAATATGATATATTCATAAAAAACGTACAAAGGATATTTTATGTTTACTGTAACTCCAAATTATTATAAGGATTTTAAATGTATTGCCAACAAGTGTAAGCACAGCTGTTGTATCGGTTGGGAAATAGATATTGATAACGCAACCTTGGAAAAATACAATAATCTTGACTGTAATTTTGCAAAGGAATTAAAATCTAATATAGAATTTAATGAAAATCCTCATTTTATATTAGACAAAAATGAGCGTTGTCCTTTTTTAAACAGGCAAGGACTTTGCGATATTATCACTAACCTCGGTGAAAATATGCTGTGTCAAATATGCGCAGACCACCCACGCTTTCGCAACTTTTATGATGATTTTACCGAAATCGGTCTGGGACTTTGCTGTGAAGCGGCAGCCGAGATTATACTTGCCAATAAAGAGAAAGTAAGTCTTAATTTGAATAAGGAAATAAGAGAAATTCCTATTATTAAATTCAGAGAAAATCTTTTCCACATTTTGCAAGACCGAGAATTCCCAATTGACTGCCGTATAGAAAATATGCTTAATTTAATTGGTGCAAAAATGCCAACCGATATTGATTGGTATGCGGTATTTAATGACCTTGAAAAATTAGATGAGAATTGGAATAAATATCTTTTTAGAATAAAAAACGGTATAAATTGCGCCGCTAAAGACAACTCACTCGATACCGCTTATGAACAGCTTACCGTTTATCTTATTTTCAGGCATTTTACCGACTGCCGATATGACGAAAGAATTAAAGAAAGGGTATTGTATGTAGCACTGATATATAAAATCATAAAAACCATGAACATATCAAACACCGTTGAGGATTTTATAGAAATAGCGCGACTGTATTCCTGTGAAATTGAATATTCCGATGAAAACATTAACATTATACTTTCGAATTTAAGCTAAAAAACACCGACTCGCGAGTCGGTGTTTTTTGTTTATTCTTTTTCTTTACTTAAAACTTTCTTTTGCCAAGATTTTAGATGGCACTTTGGACATTTCATATATCTTGTTCTACCCATATGCATTGCCCACAATACGCTGCTGTACGTGGGCACGTATTTGTGTCCACACTTAGCGCATTCGTAATAGCCTGCTATCTGCTCTATTTTTATCATAAATGGAACCGCCACAACAAAAGGAATAAATCCTATCAATATAAGAAATACCCTCAGCCAATCAGCCATTTGTACTAATGACGCCACCATAATCAAAGCAAACATAACAACTGAAAACAACACTCCTATAAAAATTTCTAATGATAAAAGTCTTCTATCGCTTTCTTCCTTTTCTCTTACCATTTCAATTAGTTTGTTTTCCATTTCTTTGCTGTAATCTTCCATTACAACTACCTCCCCACTCAGTAAATCGTTTACCGTTATTTCAAGAAGACTGCAAAGCTCGAGCATTATAGCCGAATCGGGCAGTGATTTTCCTGTTTCCCACTTTGATATTGCTCTGTCGGTAATACCAAGTTTTTCCGCCAACTGCATTTGGGTAAAATTTTGTTTCTTTCTACACTCGGCGATAAATTTTCCTATTTTCACCTGATTCATTTTCACGTCTCCTTTGACCTTAATGTACGCGATTTTAATGAGAAAGTCTACACACCGTTGGTTGAGTTACTCGATTTTGGGCAATTCAACCACCGTTTTGGTGTGGTTTGTGGCTGAAATTATTTTATCAAATATATCTGAGGTTTTAATCTTCATACTTGTAGTATTAACACACGGATGACAGCCTATATACTCGTCATTTAAAATATCCTTGTCTACAAGCAAATTAACAACACAGTCAGTATCATTCATAAGTCCCAAAACGCTCACCGAACCGGGTGTTATGTCAAGGTATTTAAGCATTGCCTCTCCATCTGCGAAAGAGAGACGCGCGGAGTTTATCTGCGCTGTGAGGTCCTTTGTCTTAAAGGGCTTATTTGCTGGCATCATAAGCAGATAAAATTGCGTCTTTTGACGGTTGCATAAAAATAGGTTTTTACAAATAGTGCAACCAAGTGCTTTGTCAATTGCCTCGCACGCTTCCATTGTATAGGCGGGCATATCGCGGTGGTCAACGCGGTAATATTCAACACCCAAACTGTCCAAAAAATCATAGCATTTTATTTCCTTTGCCTCGCGAGAATCAATACTTTGCGGTCTTCCCTTTTCTAATTTCAAATCCATAATAACAATCCTTTAAAAAGATATACCTTCATTCAAATGGAACGAGTATATTATTTTTTCTTTAACAGGTAACCCAAAAACCTTTTCGGCTGCAGTAGAATAAATGTGGAGTTGTTCGCCGTAGCAATCTACAAGCTGCTGTAGATTGTCTACCCTGTCGGTCTTAAAGTCAAGCACAACAATTCCGTCATTTTCCACGAAACAAAGGTCAACCGCGCCCTGTACTATAACATTGGCATCTTCAAGCTGAGCATCAAGTGTTTTGTCAATGCTAAATGCCGGCACCTCGGTAAGAAAACGCATTTCACGACGGACTTCACTAGCTCCCATAATTCTACTGTATAATTTACTTGCAAAACACGCTTCTATCGCCGAAATGTCTGCACTTGCCGCCTCCTGCTCGGTAATGAATTTCCATTCAATTAAACGCTCAATTTCTGCAGGTACATCTACCCCCTGTGTTAAGTTTATAAACTGCATAATATGATGCATTGCAGTACCGCGCGCCGCACCCGAAAGCTTATTTCCAAGCATAAAAGCAGGTTTTTCGCTAAAGGCAAATCGGTCATCCTCGGCAGAGTGAACAAGTCGCGACACCGATGCCTTTGCCTGTAAATGACGTAGCTGTTCATAAGGATATACCCAATCGGTATTTGACTTAATTCGGCTTACAAAATCGGTATTACAAACAACCTCGTTTTGAACGTTATTCTCGCTGATTACGTCATCGTTTGACGCATTAGAAAGTATCGAAATTTTAAGGTCGAAATTAGTATTAACCTCGTCTTCATCAAGCTCTGCACAAACTACAGCATCTGAATAATCGGCTAATTTTTTACCCTGTGGATGAAGTAGAGCCGCCGCTAAAATCCAATCACTCATACTGCGACTGCTTTCCAATATTTGTCGGTTTATAACAGGCGGACAATTGGATAATTCACCCGCCAACTTTTTGAGTTTGCTTTCCAAATTTTTCGCAGAGCAAACAAGACACAATCTGTCAACAGCGCGAGTCATAGCGACATATAAAAGTCGTAGTTTTTCCTCAGCCGTTTTCGAACGCGCCGCCTGTGCAATAACGGCGTGACCCAACATTTGTATATCACAGCCGCACTTTTCGTCATAATACTTAAATGCAATTCCGCCTTTTTCGGAAAACAATACTCGGCTTATCGAATCGGCATTATTAATTTGTGACGATAAATTTGCCAAAATACACACAGGAAACTGTAGTCCCTTCGAATTGTGCATCGACATAATTCTTACTGACGATTCGCCACCCAAAGCATTAGTTTTAAAGCTGGTTTCGGGTAGTGATTTCATATATTTTATAAAACCGTAAATTCCCCCGTTTGTACTATCGGTATAGGACTTAGCATATTTAATCAACAGCAAAAGATTAGCACGTTTTTGCCTGCCACCGTCAAGTGACAACATTTGGTTTAAAATATCGGTAGAATAAAGCAGTTTTGAAATAAGGCGGTCTACCGACAGCACCGCCGCATCTCGTCGGTACTGCGCTAATTTTTGTATAAAATCAGCTGTCTTTTTATCACCCGACTCACTGAATGACACCACAGCCGAATAAAGAGGTCCGAGCTTTTGATTTGCCCTTATTTTTGCCATCTCATCGGCGCTGAAAGCAAATATTGGTGACATCATAAGTGTAAGTAATTCTACGTCGCACTTGGGATTATCTATAACCTGTAGCAGCGACATAACGGTTGAAATTTCAAAGCTTTCCAAATAAGAATCTCCACCGAGTGCTACAGGTATTCCGTAATTTGACAACACCTCTGCAATAACTGCGGCCTTGTCCTTTACCTTGTCGAGCAGTATTGCAAAGTCACTGTACCGCGCATTGCGTAAAGTACCGCCGTCACTTATAACGGCGCCCTCATTCATTACGCCAATGATATATTCCGCCACTTTCTTTGCTTCACATACAAGCAGACCTTCGGCACTTTCATCATCGTATTTATCCACCACTAAAAGCTCGGCTGTCGGCGCATCACTCTCGGGAAAACTACCGCCTGCATTGAGCCGTTCCTCTTCATTGTAGATAATATTGCCGCATTGACCCGACATAAACAAATGGAAAAAGAAGTTTACCGCATCGCAAACACCCTTGCGGCTTCTGAAATTGTCAGATAAAATTATCTTTTTAGAATCAAATTCATTTGCTCTATCAATCGAAATATACCCATTCTTTTTGTTTAAAAAGTTATCGGGATTAGAGCCTCTAAAGCCGTAAATACTCTGCTTTACGTCACCCACAACAAAAAGTCTTTCCTCGCGGTTAGACAGCACATAAAAAAGCATATTTTGCAGGTCGTTTACGTCCTGAAATTCGTCAACCAAAACCTCATCATAGCGGCTACAAAGCTGACGTGCTTCGTCGCGTATTAAAACCTCATCATTCTTATATTCGCAAAGAAGATTTAACGCTAATTGCTCCATATTGTAAAAAGTAAAGCAATTTTCTTCACGAAATGCATCGAAAAGTCTTTGGTCATACGACTTTATTATCTCAACCAAAAGCTTTACAGCACCACTATTTTGCGAAATGCTGTTTTGCATTTGCTCACGTGAAAGACAAAATATTTCGCTCAGCGATTTTAAAATTTCAGTTAACTGCTTTTTGTTATCCTTAAATATGTTTGCATATAAATCGTCTTTATTGCCAGACGGTACACTTTTAAGTGAAACACCGTCTAAAAATACGCAAAAATCGTCCCATAACTTACTATCGCAGATTTTTTCAAGCTGTGAAAAAATTTGCTCTGTATCTTCAGCATAAGCGATGTATTTATCGCCGTTTTTATCGACATATTGTGCGCTTTCCCGCATTCTTTTGATGCAATTGTTGGTGTTTTCGATATATTTTTTTGCAAGCGCAAAAGCCATATCATACCATGGATTACCCTTATCAAACGGAATTTCATACGGTGATAAAAGACTGTCAATAAAATTATTTGGAAACGGTAGCTGCTGACTGTAAAGATATATTCGGTTTATAAGCTCGGTCAAGCTTCTTTCGTCATATTCGCAGTTTGTAAGCTCCAAAAGCTTTATAAAATCCTCTGACGGATTATGAAGATACTCGGCAATAAGCTTACGCATTACTGTGTCGCAAACCTTACCCTGACTCGTACCGTCGCTTATTTTAAAATCAGGCTCAATCCCGCATTTTTCAAAATTTTCGCGTACAAGTTTTATACAAAAAGAGTCTATTGTGCAAATATCGGCACTGCAAAGCAAATATTTTTGTCTTTGCAAAGCGGTATCGTTTGGATTTTTTTGTATTTCTTGATAAAGGCGCTTTTCAATACGAGAACGCATTTCAGCAGCAGCAGCATTAGTAAAGGTGACAATAAGCAATCTGTCGGCGGTAATACCCGAATTTTTATCGGTGAGCATATTTATAACTCGTTCTACAAGCACAGCAGTTTTACCAGAGCCTGCTGCCGCAGAAACAAGAACATTGCCCTTGGTTTCAATCGCCTTTTGCTGCATAAAAGTAGGCTTAAATGCCATCTTTACTCACCTGCCTTTTAATTTCCTCCAGTACCTCTTGATTTGTAAGCTTTGGCACCGATTTATTTACCTTGCCGTCCTTTCGACAAACGCTTTGATATTCGCAATATTTACATGCGCCGCTGTCAAGTCCGTCAATTGGATCAGCGGCTATATCTCCGCTGTAAATTGCCTCTCCCGTGCGTTTTAATTTGCTTTCAATAAACTCAAAAATCTCATCAAAAGACTCCGCGGAAATATAACTGTCAGAGGGTGATTTTTCGGAATATTTAGGTATAAATTCACCCTTATTTTCCTTATCCATCGCCGTTACCAATGACTTGTCAGCCGCAATAAGACCGTTCATTCTACGCGCAGATTTTGAATTCGTTTTATCGCGACTTGCAGGCATATAAAATATACCTGCCGCTTTTCCGCCGAATTTTTGATTTTTCGATACCGCGTACAAATATATAAGCATCTGCATATTTTGACCAAACAGTATATCAGGCAAACGAAAATCCCTGTGTCCTGTTTTGTAATCAATAATTCTTATATATCCGTTCCACTCGTCAAGTCGGTCTACGACACCAATCAACTCTAATGTACCGCAATTTTCAATCGGTATTTTAATTTCGGGCATATCACCGTCGAAGCCTATTTTAAGCTCACATTTTACAGGGGTAAAATCACTCTGCGCAAACTCAAGTGCTAATCGCGCTACTACAAATTTAAGGGTACGTTTAATGGTTGATAAAAGATATTTAAGATATGGTGTTTCTATGTCGCTGTAGCCTGCTATCATATCAAGATATTCACTTGTATATTTTTCCACCAAGAGATTAATTTCTTCCTCGCCTAAATTGCCCAAACCCTTACCGAAATCCTCTACTGCTCTTTGCAAAACATAATGAACAATAGTACCGCGTTGCATTGCGTTAAACTCGGCAGGTTGCAATCTTTCGACACGGAGTCCATAACGGCAAAAATACATAAAACGACAACGGTTGAAGGTATCAAATTTTGACGGTGACATAACAATTCTGTTGCCAAAAAGTTCCCTTGCCGTATCCTCTGATATAAAATAATTGGTATTTTCACGACAGTTAATAACATTATTTACCCTGTCGGACATATCCGTATCTCGCAACACCTCTGTCAAGGTGAGTGTATCGCAATCATCATTTGATATATGGCTGCAAAACTGTGAAAACGCATCCTCTAATGTTTCGGGAAGATGATTTTCATTTAACACCCACGGCTCATTGAAAACCGCACAGTTAAAACGCTTTACAATGTCGTTAACAAATACCGACGGCTCGGCCACATTGCTATCAATACTGGTAGAATAACTTATATAAACACCGTGCGAAGCACAGCACAAATTGCTGTAAAGCAAACATTCTTCATCTACCGCTAATGAAAAAACCTTATTTGGTATATCAAGACCAAGTGTTATCAGTTTTTCACGCTCACTGCTTACAAACAAGCCGCTGTTTTCCTGCAAACGCGGAAATACTCCTTGATTAGCCCCCATAATAAAAGCATATTTAGGTCTTGACGGACGAATTCTATCGGCTTCACCGAATATAGCTTCATCAATCATTTGGGGAATTAAGCCGACTGTTTCAAGCGATAGTGCCGTTGACAGCGCATCGCAAAACTCTTTTTTAGAAATATCACCCTCGCCGAAGCACACACTCAGGCTATTTAAAATTTTCATTATACTTGCCCAAGACTGACGTATAGCATCACTGTAGGTTGTATCGGCGGAGTATTGTTTTGAAAAATTCTTAAAATTTTCTGCCAAATCACATTCATCAAACAAACACACCAAAGCGCGCGCCATATCCTGCGCGTTGCCTTTGAAATTATTTTTTAAATTTTCGAGTGGCTCTATCGCCTTTTTGCGAAGAGCATTAATACCATTTAAAATGTTGCTCGCATCTCCACTTAAACTTCCGTTAGCTACAAAACCGTCGGGGTCCATTGTCCAATCTTTAAGCCAATCCTCACCCTCAATACTCCACAAATATGTATAGTTTTCAAGTGTTGCAAGTTGCTCGAAATCGAGTAAATCTACCCCTGATTTATGAAAACGTAGTATATTCTCGGTTGTAAAATTCTTTGCGGTATTTGCAGCCGACATAAGCGCTACCGCCGTAGGCATTGAACTAAGCGGTATTCGTTTATCAATAAAACAGCTTATATCATTCTTTTTACAAGCAACCTCTAATGCATTTTCATAGGGCGCTGTATCACGGGCAATTATTACAAAATCACTATACCTCGCACCCGTTTCGCGCACAATACGGCGAATATTTCGCGCCACAAAATCCGCCTCGTTATAAATGCTATCAGCTCGGCAAACGGCAATATTTTTGCACTCACCCTCAAAGTCAGTGCTACCCGTTGCCATAAATTCTTCGAGTGCGGCAAGCTCTACACTAACATAATTTTTAGTTTTAAGTATTATATCATTACCTAGCCGCACAGCAAATTTTCGCGCAATAGCACTTATTCGATTTTTAACCTTCTTAATATTGGAAAAAACACCGAATTCTCTCGTATCATTGGGATTGTCCACCAATGTGACCGTAACGTTTTTAGCCTGTGACACTATCCTTTCAAGTATTTTATACTGTTGTCCTGAAAAACTTTTAAAGGAATCTATAAAAACTGTTTTGTTTTCAAAATATTTATAGTTTTCCAACGCATAGTAAAGTTTAGTAAGGCGGTCGGTATTGTCAATAAACTTTTCGGCTATTAGAGCATCATAATTTTCATAAATAAGCGCGGTATCCAAAAGTTTTAGTCTTAATTGCTCGTCATCGGTGCTGTCAGCGGCACTTTGCAAATCCTCAGACGATATAAAATTCATTTTAAATTCACCGATAGAATCAATCATAAGACGCGCAAAGCTGGTAGACGACGCATATCTTTTAAACCTAACAAGCTCATCTCGGCAAATCTTTATTGCGCGGTTCATAAGTATAACTCTATCAGCATCGGTAATGCTCTCTCCGCAAACACCACCTGCTTCTCGCTCTATTTCATCACAAAGACGGGTAAAGCTGATAACCGATACACACTGTGCCACTCCGTCACCGACTGCATCTAAAATATTTTTTTCACTCTCAAATGAAAATTGTTCGGGCACCAAAAGAACAGGGCTCTCACCCTGTGACAAGCACTCTGCAATTTTTTGTGTTACCGTATAGGTTTTACCACTTGAAGCACGACCTAAAATAAATTGTAGCATACAAGCCCACCGCCTTTTAGTATATTTTATCATATTTAACACATTAAAACAATAATAATTGTTTTAATGTGTGAATTTACGTACTTTAAAAAATGATTGAATATATTTTTCTTTTGATTTATAATGTTATGCGGTGATTTTATGTTAAACAAAATAACAAATGAAGCAAAGAAAACAATAACCGAGCTTATCGAAATATCAGGTATCAAGTCAGGTGAACTGTTGGTAATCGGCTGTTCATCAAGTGAGATTGTCGGCGGTGATATTGGTAAGGCATCTAGCATTGAAGCCGCAAAGGCAGTTTTTGATGGTATATACCCCGTTTTAAAACAAAAAGAAATTTACCTTGCCGCGCAATGCTGTGAGCATCTTAACCGTGCTTTAATTATAGAGCAAGAGGCTGCGGAAAAATTCGGCTACGAGATTGTAAACGTCTGCCCACAAATAAAGGCAGGTGGCTCATTTGCCACGACCGTATGGCAAAATATGGACTGCCCCATTGCCGTTGAACACGTAAAGGCACACGCCGGTCTTGACATAGGTAATACCCTTATCGGTATGCACCTAAAAGAAGTAGCCGTTCCAGTAAGACTATCGGTAAATAAAATTGGTCAAGCGCCCATTGTGTGTGCAAGAACCCGTCCAAAATTTATAGGTGGCGAGAGAGCCTGCTACTGTGAAAATCTAAAATAGAAAAATCCCACCGTTTGATATGCACCCCAAAAGTTAGACACTTTTGGAGGTGCATATTTTTATGGCAAAAAAAGGAACAATACAACAAAAGTATAGTGCAGAATTCAAAATAGGTGTTATAATGGATATGCGGGAACACCATATGGGATATCGA
>JAZUNP010000060.1:0-2666 GCA_045604215.1 Acutalibacteraceae bacterium | reverse complement strand
ACGGCCGACTTCTAAAATAACAGTCTCATAGCGTCTGCGGTCGGGATTTTCCCGATAAACGACACAAAGTGCTGATGCATACAAAAGCCACTGATACCCACACGAACACTCATAAATATTGCTCCCGGTCTTAAGCCCACGCGGCATTACAAGCAATTTTAATATGTCGTTAATACGCTGAAGTATTTGCTTATCTAGAAAATATTTTTCTGATTTTCCATCGCAGATTTCCAAAAACTTCTGGCACTGTTTGATGACGTATTTAGGTGCCGGAATCTCATTTTTTACAACTTTGTCCGCGTAGCAGTAGCTCTGGTGTTTTGTAATCATTTTACTTTTCCAGATAAAAGTTCAAGCAACGGGTCAGGCTCGCCGCCATCTTGCCGGTCTCGCAGCGTCGTAATTATTTTCATCAGCGTTACGACCGTCTTGTTCGCGCTGTCTGTGGTTCGGTTGTAGTCCGAAATTGCTGGGTGCGAATAAACATTCTTACGACCCTTGACATATTCTTTCGTAACCAACGTACCTTCTTCGTTAATCGTTCGCTCGAGGTCGGTCAAAATCCCGATTTGAACCTGGTATCTTTTGAACGTCGTTATGAAGAAAAAATTCTGCTCAACGCCATATTCCTCGGCGATTTTCAGTATTTGTCTTGCTTGCTCATTTAAATTTATTTGTGCCATTTTTACCTCCTAAATTTTCGATTTCCCGAAAACTGCGTCCATTTGTTTCTTCCGGGTTTTGTAGTAATAAATCATCCAGTCCGCAAAGCTGTTTTTTGCACACATTCTGGCTCGCAAACTGTCTTGAAAGAGGCTCTGAAAGCAGCCAGCGGTACCGTCTATCTTTTGTTGCGGCGACGGAAGAACTTTGTCACCGTTTAAAATGTGATTTAAATTGAATGTATTCGGTTGAAAGCCAAAAAGACCATCGATTCCGCAACAAGTCAAGCTGTCGCCCAGACTGCGAATTCGATTTTCGCCGGCATAAATCTTTAGGCCAATCGAATGACATTTCTGTTTTAGCTCCAAGAAGTCTTTCTTGATATCATCGTACTGATAAACAAAGTCGCCGCCAACCTTGACTAAACCGTCTTTTTTTCGCTTAAATTTCATCCCCTCAATGATAACCCCGTAGGCGCCAGCATTTTTGAATAGCTGCAGGTTTTTATAAACGTCCAAAAAGACCTCTCGCATATACGGCTGCACTCTTACAATGGTTCTTCTTGCGACCTTTGACACACTTTCTAAAATTTTTAACCGCTCTGCAAAGGTTGGACAGCCTTTTTCGAGTACGTCGTATTGGTCGCAGACCATGCTAATTTGAACAACGCAATTGCAGTTCTTTATGAGGCCTAAATAATCTGTGTCAGCGATGATTTTGCCCTTAGTCGACACAACAAACGGATAATTTTCTTCAGCAAAAATTTTCAAACACTTATATGAGCTGCGATATTTCTTTTCGCACGGCTGAAACGGGTCAGAAAGCCCACCCCAGTGAAGCGGAATATCCCAGTCGCACCAGTTGGTCTCTTTCGTTCTCGCGCCACTAATGAAATTTGTCAGCGCTTTTGAAGTTTCCTTTTTAGAAATTTGAGAAATATCAATTCTATGCCGAGCAAAACAGTAACTGCACGCATGAGAGCAGCCACTGTAGTTGTCAAAGCGTACCGGCAAATCGCATAAATAGCACTGTGTTCCGCATTCCGGCATCATTCTACCCCCATTTCGGCCAAGCACAGCTCAATCAGTTTTTGCTTACCGTTTGAAGCGAGGTAATCTTCAGCAGCAGTTTTGTACGCAAGAGGGAAGATAAGCGTCATTTTAAAGCTGTCTTGCTCGATTTCCCTTTGACCAAGCTCTTTTTCCAATAGGTCGTCTATGAAGCTATCGCAAAGATTTTGCGCCTCATCTGCAAGTTCAAAGCCAAAATCAGTCATATCAAAATCAATGATATTATCGAGCTCTAAATTCAGCACATCGAAGTCAAATCCCGTGTTCATCGTGAGTTTATTGTGCGCCAAAATGTAGGCTTTTTTCTGCTGCTCACTCAGATGCGATAGTCTAATGATTTCGATTTCATCAAAGCCAAGCTGTTTCAAGGCCTCGTAGCGCCCATGTCCTTCGATAATGACACCATTTTCATCAATCGCAATAGGGTCATTGTTTCCAAACTCCTGGATGGACTTTTTTATTTGCTCAATCTGCTCGGGTGGGTGTAACTTTGCATTGTTTTCATAGGGTTTAATTGCATCTATGCTTATTTTTTCTATCTTCAATGTGTGTTTTTCCTCCTTTGAATATCAATCGTAAAATTAGCTCATCCGCGAGAAAAACGGCTTAATATCGCCGTCTAAGCCCCGTTCGCGACTTGGCCCGTGCGGCCGCGCACTCCAAAAAACTCACGTTTAGCTTACTTGGTGTAAATTTAGGAGGGGTGTCGGTGTAGAGCCATTTTTTGACTTTTTTACTCATAGGTTGGGGGGGAACTCCAATTTTATGAATTCCGTTGACTTCTACTTTTGGGTATGATAAAATATCGATAGTTATATAACGATGAATGTATAACGAATGATATCTAATGAGGTTTTTATTATGCCGCCTAAAACTAAGGTACTCAAAAGTGACATTATCAATACTGCGATTGATTTGGTCAGAAAAAATGGT
>JAZUNP010000059.1:0-1887 GCA_045604215.1 Acutalibacteraceae bacterium | reverse complement strand
CGCAGTATTTCCAACATATTTTTAACCGATAAAACTGAGGTGTCGGAGTATCTTTCTCAAAGAATAAATCTTATTCCCTTTGCTACGGTAAAGCTTTTTATAAATGCATACAGGGATTCGGCTCTTCAAACACACAGCGTATGCCAAGTCTTGGCTATTCGTATTACGATTGGAATGTGTCTTCGGGGGACGCCACAGCCGCGAGAGTTCCCGCCGCCACCATTGTAAGCAACGTGCTAAACGGCGCCAAGGGCAAAAACAGCATTTGCGTGTTAATGCACGATAACGGAGCAAAGGCGACTACAGTTGAGGCACTACCGGATATAATAGAGGGTGTTGATGCTATGGGTTTCCGCCTTGCCCCGCTTGCCGCTGAGGTGTTTGGCTTTCATCAAAGGGTGAATAACTGATAAATTACGACTGCACTGCTATTGCGGTGCAGTTTTATAGTTTTTTAAGAATCCCCAAAAGAAAGTATTACAACAGTGTAACTTTACAGCATTACTAAAACATGTTATAATTTTAATATAAATAATTAAAAAATTTAAAAATGGGAGGGTGTATATAATGAGGAAAATATTCGCTTTAATAATTGTGATTTCTTTAATCGCTACATTATGTTCTTGTAAAAAGATTAACGATGATATTTATAGCAGCAGTAGCAGTGAATCGGACTATGTTTCCAAAATAAGTACCGTAACAAGTGAAACAGAAGAATCTGATGTTTCCGATAGCGAATCAGACGATATTACTCTAAATATAACTGTATCAACACCTGTAGACAATACAAGTTCTGAACCTGTTGTTGATGATACATCAAAAGAGGAACCAACAAATGAAAGTTCCAAAGAACAGACAACCGAAGGAAAACCAAAAGAGCCCGTTAATTTTGTTCCAAATAGAATTTCGGCAATACCCGGTTCGGATAAAAAAGTAATAGTGTTGAGTAATAAAATTTTATATAAAGAAACAAGATATGCATATACAAACGGTAAAAACAATGGGGTTGATTGTGGGGCAATAATTACAGTAGATGCTGACGGCGAGTACTTAAGTTGTGTT
This sequence comes from Acutalibacteraceae bacterium, assembly GCA_045604215.1. GTDB lineage: Bacteria > Bacillota > Clostridia > Oscillospirales > Acutalibacteraceae > UBA737. Next base: position 825 of record JAZUNP010000059.1, on the reverse strand, counting down.
TCTGTGTTAAATGCTGTAGAGAACGAAAGAAGTATCTTTTCCGTTTATAATGATAGAATTTATTATTTAAAATGCGCTCAAAGCGGTAAAGAGGATTATAAACCAATAGAAAACTTACAAGTCTGGTCGATGAATTTATCGGGCGAAGATAAAAAACAAGAAAAGGAAATAAGTGTACCTTTTACGCACATGTCTACCATCAACGGGATCGCAAACAGCAAATATATGATATTTCCACTATATAACGGATTTGACTATACATACAGTTATTATAGATACGACATTACTACTAAAGATACTGTGAAAATAAGCACTCCGGAATTTGATGAGGGCTTTTATATAAACGAAAACCAAATGTTTGGTTACGATGCGGATAATTTGAAATTTTATAAGTTTGATATCAATTTAAGCAACAAGCAATTACTGCTTGATGTATCTACAATAACCTCAGATTATGTTTTAATCGATATCGTTCAAAACGGATTTATCTTTACTGTAGAAAGTACAAATAGTAAGTATTTTCTTGATTTGAACGGTAACATTTCTAAGAAATAATACAACTAACATAATTCTCTTGACATTAATCACCGCTAAAGGTAAAATTATCTTTGGCGGTGATTTTTTTGGAATCTAAAGTTATAAAACTTGACCGTGTGTTTTTTGTAAAAGGCGTTATTATATGTCTTTTTTTATTATATACACTGACAGTTATTGATTTTACACTTATAAATGACAGCTTTGGTCGCAGTATTTCCAACATATTTTTAACCGATAAAACTGAGGTGTCGGAGTATCTTTCTCAAAGAATAAATCTTATTCCCTTTG
>JAZUNP010000058.1:0-39849 GCA_045604215.1 Acutalibacteraceae bacterium | reverse complement strand
CCGCCTTGCCGTAACGGCTTAATGATAACCTGAACTTAATTTCAGGTGGGTTTTCGCCAAGCGGTTTCGCGCTCCCTTCTTCCGAACTCGGCACCGCCGCGGGAGGTCTGCAAACCCGCCGCCTGAGCAGAAATCCCTTTTTATTATCTTGTAGGGTTATATAAGCCAATGATACACGCACAAGGCAGAACGTAGCATTTTAAATTATTTCTCGTCTATTTCAAAAAAGTCTTCAAGTCGGTCTACGAATGCGTCGGCAACGGTTTCGTATTCATCGTCGTCCTCAATTTCGTAAAAAAATTCTTCACCGTTTTCTTCTCCAACCTTAACAATCACCAATTCGCCCGAATCATCAAGCATAGCCTGTGGGTCAGCATGAAGCGGTAATAACGCTAAGTATCTGGCAGTATCGGTTTCTATTGCATCCAAAACCTCAAAGTTGTATTCCTTGCCGTCATCATCAGTAAGGGTTATAAGGTCGGGATTGTATTCCTCATTCTTAATATTTTCACTCATTTTCTATTCCTCCCAAAGAGCAAGTCAACAAATATATTTTACCCTAAATTTTGCTTTCAGTCAATAGAATTGTTTCCCTTTTGTATATTTGACCAAAAAGTAGATAGTATTTTAAGTTATTTATACAAAATATATAAAATTTATTAACTTTTGGTTGACAAATTGTTGATATTGCCATATAATATAGACGAAGAGAAAAGAAAGGAGCGGTAAAACGCTATGAGGGAAACTCCACCAGCAAATTTAAAAAAATAATTTGAAAGGCGTGAGTCCAATGTACAGGTAAGCTGTAAACCCAAAACTATAAATTCGTAAAGGATTGAGTCCGAAGGTTTAATCAGTTTCAACTCAAAACTATATTTTTGTAAAGGAATGAGTCCGAAAGTTTAGTTAGTTTTAAAACAAAAACTATTTTACAGACGGTGAGTCCGATGTACAGTTAAAATAAATATGAATAAACCAATAATACAACCCTCACATGTGTAAGATGTGGGGGTTGTATTTGTTATTAAAAAATTGAATTTTAACGGTGCTGTTTTTACTACTTGTATTCGAAATTCTTATTTGTCGTTAGGTCGTTTTTATATTTTTTAATATAGTATTTTGCCATATTAAGATTTTGTTCTGAATAGTTGCCGCACTCGGTAGGTGAGGCACCCGGTATTTCACCCTCAAAATTTATTACAAAATCGCACATATCAAGCACTAACCCATATATGTCGGTGCTTCGTAAATCACCGAACATTACAAGGTAGCAACCCGTTCTGCAACCCATAGGACCAAAATATACTATGTCCTGTGAACTACTACTGTTGCGAAGAAAGGTAGCGCACAAATGCTCAATTGTGTGAAGCGCTGGCATGTCGATTACAGGCTCACGGTTTGGCGCGGTAATTCGCAAATCAAAGCTTGTAACCGCGCAATCACCTTTTTTATCGCGACGCGATACATAAAGACCTGGAAATAGGTTTAAATGGTCTATTTTAAAACTTTCTATTTTTTTCATATTAAATCTCCGACGGTTTAAATGTTGGCATTAACTGCAGTTTAAACAAATTCATTTTGTGCTTGCGGTCGATAATTACTTTCTTTTCTTGGTCGTCAATTTTTCCTGTACGGATATATACGTCAAGTTCCGCATAGGTAAAGCCAAGGTTTTCCTCATCAGTTTTACCACAAAGGCCGTCGATCGGCACCTTGTCAACAAGCTCATCGGGAAGTCCTAATACACGACCGATTTCCTTAACCTCGGTAACGGTTAGATTTGCCATAGGCGAAAAATCACCTGCCGCATCACCGTAGCGTGTGGAATAGCCAACCCAGTCCTCCGATAAATTACAGGTGTTAACCACTCTGCCGTTTAGTGACTGACTTACAGCATAAAGCACAGACATTCGAATTCGTGGGGGAAGATTAACACGCGACTGCACCGAAACATTAAGATCATCGGGCATAGCCTTTAAAACGCTCTCAACAGCGTCCTTTACATTTATTTCATATTTCTTAATACCTAAATGATTTACAAGTAAATAAGCCATATCGATATCATGCTGTTCGCCCTGTGGCATAAGCACACCGATAACTCTATCGGCACCTAAAGCCTCCACGCAAAGCGCTGCGGCAACCGAGCTGTCTTTGCCGCCCGAAATACCAACAACTGCGTTACAGTCCTTGCCGTTTTCTTCAAAAAAATTTCTAATCCAATTTACACATTCATTTTTAATTTTTACTGCATCAAACATTTTGCCACCGCCTTTTAAAAGTATTATATTAAATATTGACGAATTTTTCAAGAGTAATACTTGCAAATAAAAATATGTTGTAGAGGTGATTCATAAATCACCCGTGGTTGCATCGTGACGCAACCCTGCGATAAAAGAAAAAATCGCCTAAATCGGCGATTACAACAAAAAGCAAAATAACCCTTGACCGACCGTTTCTTTACACGGTTTTTATCGGTCAAGGGTTATTTTTGTTCACTCTTGATATCTAACATCTTTTTGTTGTACCTCTCTTTCCCCAAATTTGTCCTCGGCACTTCTTTTCTACCTTTCCTCTTTCAAGCGCTAACGTTTGGCTTTTCCCGTAAAGCGAGATTCTCTTGAGGAGTGAACTTGTTTTGCGTGGGACATTTATTATGTAAAACTCTTAATTACTCGGCAACATTTTAAGGCTGGAATTTTTAATATTAAATTGTTTACGGTTTTAACTTGTTGAATTTTTAAATTCTGACTTAACTAACGTACTTTTGTATCGCCTTTCTATTTGCAGAGCTTTAAGAGTATTTTACCAGAACATCGGGTATCACCCTTTCCTTTTGTGTATTTAATATACCACATTAAATGGGTGTTTTCAATTCGCATAGTGAATAAAATTAAATACTTAAAATTATGCTAAACAGAGAAATTGTTTTTGAGACCTAAAAAACAATTGACGTATATATATATTATGTGATAAAATAAATTTGTTGGTTGTTTTAATTTTGTCAAACAACCAACTTTTTTATGCAACAAAAATCCCAGTCGTAAAGACTGGGATTTTAAAGTTCGATTAAAACTTAAATTACTTAAGTTCAACCTTTGCGCCAACTTCTTCAAGTTTAGCTTTGATTGATTCAGCGTCTTCTTTGCTTGCAGCTTCCTTAAGGGTCTTAGGAGCGCCATCAACAAGTGCTTTTGCTTCTGCAAGGCCAAGACCTGTGATTTCACGAACTGCCTTAATAACTTTAATCTTTTCAGCGCCTGCTTCTGCGAGAATTACGTCAAATTCAGTCTTCTCCTCAGCTGCTGCTGCGCCGCCTGCTGCAGGGGCAGCTACTGCTACTGCAGCTGCTGCAGATACGCCAAATTCCTCTTCTACTGCTTTAACGAGCTCAGAAAGCTCAAGAACGGTGAGAGTTTTTAACTCTTCAATCATAGCTGTAATCTTTTCAGATGCCATTTTAGTTTCCTCCAATAAATGTTTTTTGTTTAATTTTATTTTGATTATTCTGCTGATTCTTCAGCGGGGGCACCGTCTTTGTCAACGATAGCCTGTACAGCACGTGCAAATGCTGCGATAGGTGCCTGGAAAGCACTGAGAACTGTTGCAAGAAGAACTTCTCTGGAAGGAAGTTTTGCAAGTTCTGCGATGGTTTCAACACTTACAACTTTGCCATCAAGAAAGCCTGACTTAACTGTGAAGTTATCGTGGCTGTCGGCAAATTTGCAAAGTATTCTTGCTGCTGCGGTGTAGTCCTCATTAGCGATTGCGATAGCGGTAGTGCCCTCACAAACGTTTGCGATATCGCCGAGGTCTGTACCCTCAACTGCGCGCTTTAAGATAGAGTTTTTAACTACAAAGTACTGTACGCCGTTTTCGCGCAATTCCTTACGGAGTGCGGTATCATCGGCAACTGTGATACCCTTGTAATCAACAACAACACCAGTAATAGCGGCGCCTAGTTTTTCGGAGAGTTCGGCAACAGCCTGCTTTTTTGCTTCTAAAACCTTTGCGTTTGGCAATGTGTTCACCTCCGAGTGAAAATAAAAAATGTCCACCCAAGGACACAAGGGTAGACATGAAAAAGTTTAAAATTAACATTTCACGCTCACCTCGGTAGGCGTGAAACTTACGGCAAATGCCACCTACTGTCTTTGGATTGCTTGACTATTATATACAACCGAATAAAGTTTGTCAAGTATTATTTTTAATTTTTTTGTAAAGTCGCACCATTATAGTAATGAAGCAATATTTCTTTATATGTACTTCCTTGTTTTGCCATATAGTCAGCACCCGTTTGACTCATGCCCACGCCGTGACCGTAACCCTTTACAGTAAAATTAAAACCAAATTCGGTAAGTTCTACCACAAAATTGCTTGAGCGAAGACCAAGCAGTTTTGATATTTCATTGCCTGTCGATTCTTTGCCGCAGAATTTCAACGTTTTTACATAACCGTTATCGGTTGCGTTAATTTCACTAAAATAATTTTGCACTTCGCCAGTAGCTGTGGTAATGCTTTTTAATTTTTCTGATATTTCGTGTGTGGTAAAGGATACTTCGCTCAAGTATCCTTCTGCCAATTTATCACCATCGCTCACAACCGATTTAAGATACGGTATTTCTTTTCCCCATACCTCATCGCAAGAATTTGTGCTACCCGACGATATTGCGTGGTATGCCGCGAATATCGGTTTACCTTCAAAAGTGAGCAGCTCACCCTGTACGGCGGTGATGCAGTCTTCGATTTTTTTGGTATATTCATCAGCTTTTTCACCCCAACGAGCCGAGGCTTCCTCGCGGGTGATAAAGCATTGCGCCGTTTCACTGTCGGCAGTCAAATCATATTCGTCATTAGTATTATTTTGCTTTCTGTAGCAGGCAAAGGTGTATGCGGCAACCGCTTGCGCTTTAAGTGCTTCGGTTTCATACAAAGCAGGCATTTCGGCGGCAACCACGCCAAAAATATAATCCTTGGCTGAAAGCTCTAAAACATTGCCGTCTTTTAAAATTTTAAAGCTTTCGTAAGTATTGTCTTGTGTTTGCTTTTCATATATAATATCATTGTTATTTGTGGCGGCAGCTTGAAGTGTTGTGTCCGTTTTTTCGGGTAGTGACAGTAGTGGGATTACCAACATACAAAACATAACCGCCAGAACTGAAATAAATGTGCTTTTCATAACATATATACCTGCTTTTATTTTATTGATTGTTGACTTTTTAAGTAGCAATATATAAAATGTATATGTTAAAACGCTTTTTAAAATTCTTTGAGGTTTTAGGTGACCTTGCAAAAAATAAACGCGAGAAAGGTGGGAAAAGACGGCGAGCGAAATCGTAATGTATTCGACTCCCGTCAGCCTATTATGAGATACCGTCATACTATTAAATTGCTTGGCGCCTGTTTGCCGATATGTTTGATACTTCGCACTTTGCAGCTAATATTTACCGTAGATAGCGCTACGGGTTTCATAAAACAGCAGTTTTCAGGTATAAGCGTGACTATAATGGTTGTAATTTTTGCAGCAATTGTATCGGTGGGTGTTTTGGGTTTTGCTGCCGACGGTGTAAAAATACAAAAAGCGCAAAAAAACATTTTCCTTGCGGCAAGTGCTTTTTTGGTAGGCTGTATGTTTATTTATGATACAGTGGCTTCACTTCAAACCCAGAATATAACTGCATGGTATGATATTGTTACTGTGTTTTTAGGTCTTATAACAGCGGCGGTTTTTTTTGCATTCGGTGTGAAAAATATTTATGATATTAAATTCCCACATATTTTTTTGGTGGTACCCGTGTTTTATTACATTTTAAGAATTATAACCGTTTTTGTAAGCACCTCGGCGTTGGCTCTTGTTACAAAAAACATTTTCTTGATTTTTACAAACGGCATATTGTTGTTTTTTATGTTTGAATTTGCTAAATTTGAAAATAATATTGATGAAAAGCCAAAGCTGAGAAAGTTTTTTGCATCGGGTATTATGGCGGTTATGCTGTGTTTTACCGAAAGTTTGCCTAAATTCATATCTCAAACCGATATTATGTCCGATCGTGATATAGCAGACGGTATTCTCACGCTCACGATGGGCGCATTTGTGCTCACATATATATTAAGTAATTTTGCCGACAAGCACAGCTTGGAAAATACCCATACCGCAAAACATTTAGCAGAATAAAATTGACAAAATATGTTTTAGCGTATATAATTAGTATTGTATATGTTTAGTTGGTTATGCTATTTCTAATGCTATAGTTCATAATTCAAAAGACGGGAGTGCCGCATTTGGAAAAGTTTGTAATAAATGGAGGCAAGGCGCTACGCGGTAGTGTGCATATAAGCGGTGCCAAAAATGCAGCGGTAGCAATCTTGCCCGCTGTACTACTTGCTGACAGTCCTTGTGTTATTGAAAATTTACCTGAAATATCCGACGTTTCCACTCTGCTTCGAGCTATAAAAGGCCTTGGAGCAGATGTTCGTGCTATAAATAAATCCTCTGTGGAAATCAATCCCAAAAGCGCAAACTCATATGTTATTGATAAAAAAATGGCTGAGGGTATGCGTGCTTCAAGTTACTTTTTAGGCGCTCTTTTAGGTCGCCATAACCGTGCGCGTGTGGCGCCACCCGGTGGTTGCGATTTTGGAGTTAGACCTATCGACCAACATATCAAGGGTTTTGAAGCGCTTGGCGCTAAGGTTATAATTGAAAACGGTATGGTGGACGCAAGAGCGCAGGAATTGCGTGGCTGTTCTATTTATCTTGACGTTGTTTCTGTAGGCGCTACGATAAACATTATGTTAGCCGCTGTAAAGGCGCGCGGACTTACTGTTATTGAAAATGCTGCTCGTGAGCCACACATTGTTGACCTTGCAAACTTTTTAAATTCTATGGGCGCCAACATTATGGGTGCAGGTACCAGTGTTATAAAAATACGTGGTGTGGACAGGCTTCACGGCACAAGCTACAGTATTATACCTGACCAGATAGAAGCAGGTACTTATATGGTGGCTGCTGCAGCCACTCGTGGCGATGTGCTTATTGAAAACGTAATACCAAAGCATCTTGAATCAATAATTGCAAAGCTTGTTGAAGCAGGTGCCGAAATTACCGAATATGATGAAGCAGTTCGTGTCAAAATGACGGGCAGACCCAAAAAATGCAACATTAAAACTATGCCGCATCCTGGTTTCCCAACCGATATGCAGCCACAAATTGCCACCCTTTTGGCAATTGCCGAGGGAACAAGCATTGTAACCGAGGGTGTGTGGGACAACCGCTTTAGGTATGTTGAACAGCTTATTGGTATGGGTGCTAAAATTCAGGTTGACGGTAAAATGGCTGTTATAAGCGGTGTGGAAAAGTTAACCTCTGCGCCTGTAAAGGCGGTTGATCTTAGAGCAGGTGCTGCTATGATTATTGCAGGACTTATGACCCAGGGTATAACCGAGGTTGAAAATATTATTTATATTGACCGCGGATATGAAAATGTAGCTGAAAAGTTCCAGAAGCTCGGCGCAGATATAAAACGCGTTCCTATTATTAATAAAGAAACGGTTGCAAAAAACGCATAAACTAAATTTGATGGCGGCTTTAAAAAGCCGCCATACTTATATGAAAGGGGAATTACATGGCTCGATTTTGCACTCTTGCCAGTGGCTCAAAGGGTAACAGTACATATATATCAACGCCAGACGGTGACATACTCATTGATGCGGGAATTTCTTGTAAGGCTTTACTTACCGCTATTGACGCGGTAGGCGGTGACGTGGCAAAACTTCGCGCCGTGGCTGTTACTCATTCGCATATCGACCATATAAAAGGCCTTAAAACCTTTTTGAAAAATATAAATGTTCCCCTTGTAGCATCTTCAAAAACAATTGAGTATTTATCTAGCAACAATTTTTTGCCAATCGGTACAAGGGTTATTTCCGCTGATAGCGGCATGGTCACATTCGGTGACACTGCGCTGCAGTTTTTTGCCACAAGTCATGACGCAAACGGCAGCGGCGGATACACGGTAACCTTACCCGACAGCAGACGTGTTGCGGTTTGTACTGACCTTGGCGTTGTTACCCAAACGGTAAGGCAAAGCCTTTGCGGGTGCGACACTGTTCTTATAGAATCAAATCACGACGTTGAAAAACTGCGCCGAGGTCCGTATCCTGCTGCGCTTAAACTTCGAATATTGTCAGATGAAGGCCACCTTTCAAACAACGCTTGCGCGTGGGAATTGCCGTCGCTTGTACAAAGCGGAACAAAACGAATAATTTTAGGTCATCTAAGCGAAGAAAATAACACGCCTTTATTGGCGGCATCCGCTGCAAAAGCAACACTTGCTGAAATTTGCGCTAAAGAGCAAGAAGACTATATTTTAAAAATTGCAAAACCAAAAACGCCTGAGGTGACTTTGTTTTGATTAAAATTACGTTTATTACACTTGGAAAATTAAAGGAAAAATATTTGCGCGACGCTGTAAATGAATATGCAAAGAGATTGTCGAGATATTGCAAGTTGGAGATTGTCGAACTAAATCCTGTCAATTTGCCCGAAAAACCGTCACAGAGCGAAATTGATACCGCATTACAAAAGGAAGCAGATTTAATTAAAAAACGGATACCTGAAAATAGTATCGTTACAGCACTTTGTGTTGAGGGCAAGGCGCATTCAAGTGAGCAGTTAGCCGCGTTTGTAGACACAAATACAAACAGTGGCAAAAATATGTGCTTTATAATAGGAAGCTCTTACGGACTTTATGAAACCATAAAGCAAAGGGCGGATTTAAAATTGTCGCTGTCGGCAATGACTTTTCCTCATCAGCTTTTTAGGGTTATGCTTCTTGAACAAATCTACCGCGCTTTTAAAATTAACGAAGGCGGGACCTATCACAAATAAATAAAAAAATGCTTGACCTTGCGGACGTGTTGTGGTATAATGCTATCACCTCTGCAAGGCTTTTTTATGCTATAAAACAGTCTTATCAACGCGGTTATACTATATGCTGTAGTGTGCTTTCTAAAGGTATGCTATATATACCTTTGGTACAGCGTGTGGTTTTCTGTAATGAGGGAGGCATTCTTGCTATGTGTTGCAAGAAAAAAATATTTCCGTAAAGCGGGAGGTGCCGTTATGAGAGTAAAAATTACACTCGCTTGCACAGAATGCAAGCAACGCAACTACAACACAATGAAAAACAAGAAAAACGACCCTGACAGACTTGAAATGAACAAGTATTGCAGGTTCTGCAGAAAGCACACCTTGCACAAGGAAACAAAGTAAGGAGGGTAATAAAATGAAAACTGTCAATAGAATTTGTCAGATTCTTTCGGTTATCTTTGCAGTTGTTTCTTTAGTACTCTTTTTCACCCCATTTGCAACAATCGCTACAAGCAGCGGGGATGCAAATTTGGTTGGTGCAGCACTTGGTTTCGGTGCTAAAACTGAAATTTCAGGTGTCCAGTACGATATGGCAAAATCAGCAGATATTCTCTTCTGCTTCTTGCTTACCGTAATCGGTGTGTTGCTTAGCGTTTTCTCGTTTAAGTCAAAGAAAGTACGTTATTTTGCACCGGCTGTTGGTTTGGGTAGCGGTATTTACATGTTGGTTATCGCCTTGAGCGATGTTACTAAATTTGTAGATGCTCGTCCTCTTACAACCATGCTTAGCGTTACAGGTATCACATATTCAACATCTGTATTGCTTACAGCTATCGCACTTTTGCTTTTTGCAATTGCAGCAGCAGCGTATTTACTTATTGACGATTATATCGAGGTAATGCAGTCAAAGGGTTCAAAACGCACAATCTTTAAGCGTGTAATCGCTTTCGTAAAAGATTATAAGAGCGAGATTAAAAAGATAGTATGGCCAGGACCACGTGATGTTGTTAAAAACACCGCTATAGTTCTTGCTATGTGTTTGCTCGTTGGCGCGTTTATCTGGCTTCTTGACCTTGGCCTTGGCAAACTCATAGAGCTTATCCTTTGATAAGAATTCGGGAGGTTAGCAAATATGGCTGAAACAACTGAAGCAAGATGGTATGTTGTGCATACTTATTCCGGTTATGAGAATAAGGTTGCAACCGACCTTGCTACTATGGTCGAAAGTCGCGGTATGCAGGATTTAATCCAAGATATTAAAATCCCTATGGAAACTGTTACCGAGATTAAAGACGATAAGGTTCGCGAGGTTGAAAGAAAAATTTTTCCAGGATACGTTTTAATCAAAATGATTGTTACCGATGACAGCTGGTATGTTGTTAGAAACATTCGCGGTTGCACAGGTTTTGTCGGTCCGGCTTCTAAACCCGTACCGCTAACTGATGCTGAGGTTGCAGCATTGGGCGTTGAAAAGCACAGCGTTCAGGTTGGATACACAGAGGGTGACACCGTTAAGATTATAAGCGGTCCGCTTGAAGGCTACAGCGGCGTTATCAAGTCAATCGACTTGGCTAATAACAGCGTTTGCGTTGTGCTTTCAATGTTCGGCAGAGAAACACCGGTTGAGCTTGAGCTTGACCAGATATCTGTTGAAGACTAATCGTTAATACGCAGAAATGCTTATTAACTTCCGGCATATAGATTTTTTTACGGTCAAGGTTAACCGTCCGTAAAAATGTGAGCATCTGTATGTCACGGTGGGAGGAGTGCGTATATGAGCATTCCGCCAAGTGTTACTTTAGCAAAGCAGAGGCTTTGACTAAACACGGTTACCACGAATAATGGAGGTGCTATTTATGGCTCAGAAAATTACAGGTTATATTAAATTACAAATTCCTGCAGGTAAAGCAACACCAGCTCCACCTGTTGGTCCTGCGCTCGGTCAGCATGGTGTTAACATCATGGAGTTTACCAAAGCATTCAACGAAAGAACCAAAAATGATGTAGGTATGATTATCCCTGTTATCATCACTGTTTATGCAGACCGTTCTTTCAGTTTTATTACAAAAACACCACCCGCAGCAGTACTAATCAAAAAAGCATGTGGTATTGAAACTGCATCTGGTACACCTAATAAAACAAAGGTTGCTAAGATTACAAGCGAACAAGTTAGAAAAATCGCAGAAACAAAGATGCCCGACCTTAATGCAGCAAGCATTGAAGCCGCAATGAGTATGATTGCCGGTACAGCTCGCAGCATGGGCGTTGAAGTTGTAGATTAAGAGGTAAACGACTATGAAACACGGAAAGAAATACAACGACAGCGCAAAGCTTATCGAAGCTGGTAAGTTTTACGATGTTGAAGAAGCAGTGGCAGTTGCTGTTAAGACAGCTTCTGCAAAATTTGATGAAACCGTTGAACTTCACGTTCGCCTCGGTGTTGACTCACGTCACGCTGACCAGCAGGTTAGAGGCGCCGTTGTTCTTCCTAACGGTACTGGTAAGACTGTAAGAACTCTCGTTCTTGCAAAGGCTGACAAGGCTGAAGCTGCTCTTGCAGCAGGCGCTGACTATGTTGGTGCTGAAGATATGGTTGAAAAGATTCAGAAAGAAAACTGGATGGATTTCGACGTAGTTATCGCAACCCCTGATATGATGGGTATGGTTGGTCGTCTTGGTAAGGTGCTTGGTCCTCGTGGTCTTATGCCTTCACCAAAGGCTGGTACTGTAACACCTGACGTTGCTAAGGCAGTTACCGAAGCAAAGGCTGGTAAGATTGAGTATCGTCTTGACAAAACCAACATCATCCACTGCCCAATCGGTAAAGTATCTTTTGGTCCCGAAAAGCTTCAGGAAAACCTTGACGCACTTATGGGTGCTATCATAAAGGCTAAGCCTGCCGCAACAAAGGGTCAGTACGTAAAATCTTGCACAGTGGCTACTACAATGGGCCCCGGCGTTAAGATTAACGTTGCTCGTTTTGGTGCATAATAAAAAAATTAAAGGTGTCCTTCGGGACACCTTATTTTTTTATAGGTAATAAGTATTAGTGAAAACATAATAAGTAAGGTGCCTATGGCACAAATATAAATGGTACTTGTAAAATAATATTTTCTATGATATTATTAAGTGCGATAAATTTTAAAGGATGATTTTAAATGGTTGTTGCATTTACTAATGTGTTGCTTACGCTTATATACATAATACCCGGATTCATAGGCCGCAAGACAAATATTACAAAGGCCGAGCATTTACCGAGTATATCTGCAATACTTGTGTATGTGTGCTCACCGTGTATGATTGTGGCATCTTTTTTGGATACCGAGCGTTCTTGGAATAACATTAGCAATATAATGCTTTTCTTTGTGGTATCCTTTGCAATTCAAGCAATACTTACCTTTGTTTTGTATGCTTTTTTCCGCAAAAAATTTGAAGACGTAAAATACCGAATGCTAACCGTGAGCTTTGGACTTGGAAATGCAGGTTTTTTTGGAATACCGATAATTGAGGCGCTTTTACCCGGTCACCCTGAGGTTGCTTGTTTTGCTTGTGTTTATATCGTAGGTATGAATATGATTACATTTACAATCGGTGCTTATTGTCTTACTGGCGACAAAAAACGCATGGCATTTAAAAAGGCATTTTTAAATCCATCTTTCATAAGTTTAGTAGTTGCGACAGTCTTATATGCCATTAATATTAAAGGCATTATGCCAGAAATATTGCTTAATGCAATCCGCTTACTAAAAAGCACAACAACTCCGCTTTGTATGATTATTTTGGGAATTCGTTTAGCGTCGGTATCGTTTAAAAAGTTATTTACACGTGCGTATGTTTATATTATTTGTGCTTGTAAGTTGCTTGTGTTTCCGTTTGTATGTCTTGCAATAGTCTATTTTCTACCGTTTGACCCAGTATTTAAAGCCGCTATGTTTATATTGGGCGGCACACCCTGCGCGTCAGTAATGTTAAATATTGCCGAAATGTACGACGGTGAGACCGAGCTTGCGGCAAACTGCGTATTGCTTAGCACACTGCTTTGTGTGTTCACAATTCCTATTATTAATGCAGTATCTACAGCTTTATTCTAAAAGAAGAACACCGCACTTTTAAAGTGCGGTGTTGAATTTTAAAACAAATCTTTAATCCAACCAAGTATTGTGAAATCATCAGTGAATTCAAATGTTATAATTCCTATAATAAATACGAAAACAATAACTAGTGGCAAAACATATGTTAAATAAGGACGTAGCCAACGGGCTACTTTGGGTCCTTTGCCTGTGTTGGCTTCGGCGAGGAAATTATCAAAACCCCAACCTTTTTTATTTGTGCAGAAAAGAATGTAAACAAGTGAGCCGAGTGGTAAGAGACAGTTACTTACTATAAAATCTTCAAGGTCAAGCACATTTGTGTTAGAATTAAATGGGTGGAAATTGCCAAGAACATTATAGCCAAGCGCACATGGCAGTGCCAAAACAAGCATAGCCGCGCAGCATATAATACACGCTTTAATACGCTTCCAACCAGTAATTTCTCGAACACAAGCAAGTATATTCTCAAATACGGCAAGAACGGTTGACATGGCGGCAAAGAACATAAATAGGAAGAAGAGGGACCCCCATACTCTACCATCCGACATATTGTTGAAAACTTTTGCCATTGATTCGAATAACAGGCTAGGTCCTGCACTAGCCTCAATATCAAAAGTAAAGCAAGCAGGGAATATAATCAGTCCTGCAACAATTGCCACAAATGTATCAAGCACTAAAATATTTATCGACTCGCCCATAAGAGTGCGGTCTTTACCAATGTAACTACCGAAAATTGCCATAGAACCAATACCAAGACTAAGTGTGAAGAATGATTGATTCATTGCACCCACAACGACATTACCATTGATTTTGCTGATATCAGGTTTAAGATAAAAGCTTAATCCTTCTTTTGCACCGTCAAGCGCAAAGCCGCGGACAGCAAGTACTATCATTAGGACAAGCAGTAGCACCATCATATATTTTGTTACTTTTTCGAGTCCTTTTTGCAAGCTGAAACATAATATAGCAAAGCCTAAAACTACAACTATTGCCATAAAACCTATCATAACGGGAACATCAGAGAGCATATTACCAAAAAGCTGTGATGAAGCATTGTTTGTAATTCTTGTCATATCACCTTTGACAAAGCCTATAAAATAGTAAAGTATCCAACCCGCAACCGAGGTATAAAACATCATAAGCAGCAGATTGCCTATAAACGCCGCAATGCCGTGGTAATGCCATTTTTGACCCTGCTTTTCAAGGTTTTGATAGCTTCTTATTACGCTTGACTGACTGGCGCGACCAACTGAGAATTCCATTATCATAACGGGTAGTCCCAAAATTACCAAGAATAATAAATATAGCAACACAAACGCGCCGCCGCCATACTGGCCGCACATCCAAGGAAATTTCCAAACATTTCCGCAGCCAATGGCACAGCCAGCGCTAAGCAGTATGAAGCCAAGTCTGCTTCCTAACTTTTCTCTTTCCATAATAAAACTCCTAAATAAAGTGTCCCGATTATTTTAACAAAAAAATATATTTTAGTCAAGTAAAGTATTTGTGATTGATTTTATAAATGAAATGTGTTAACATAAAATAAAATGAAAGGTGAGATTTTATGAACAATATTTGGCACGACGTATCACCCGAAAGAATAAAACCAAATGATTTTTTGTGTGTTATTGAAATTCCAAAGGGCAGCCGAAAAAAATATGAACTTGATAAAGAAACAGGCTATATAATTCTTGACCGTGTGCTTTATACCTCCACGCATTACCCCGCAAATTATGGATTTATTCCTCGTACTTATGGCGACGACAACGACCCGCTTGACGTGCTGCTTATCTGCGCCGAGGATTTAGAGCCGCTAACACTTGTTCGCGCTTATCCAATAGGTGTTATCGCGATGGTGGATAATGGTTCACGCGACGAAAAGATTATTGCGATTCCTTGCAATGACCCAAATTATAATATGTATAAATCAATTGACGAATTGCCTAAACACTTGTTTGATGAAATGCGTCACTTCTTTGCGGTGTATAAGAATCTTGAGGAAAAGGAAACTGCGGTAGAAGAGGTTGCAAACGCCGATGAAGCAGTCAAGATTATTGAAGATGCAATTTCCCGTTATAACGAAGTATTTTTTAAATGAGGGCATAATATGAAAATACTGGAAATTAATTTGAAAGAAAAGTATGAAATTTTAGGTGAGGCTGATCGCAATCCAACCCTTACCTGCTATTTGCCGCGAAATATTGCTGAAATGGGCAGAGAGAATGAAATGAGACCAACAATACTTATCTGTCCAGGTGGCGGATATGCCAACTGTTCCGAGCGTGAGGCAGAGCCTATAGCACTTAAATTTTTAAATTGGGGATTTAATGCGCTTATACTTCGCTATTCCTGCGCGCCACACCGTTTCCCGACACAACTTCGAGAGGTAGCGGCGGCTTTTGAAGAAATTTATAAACACGCTGACGAGTGGCACTGTGATACCACAAAAATCGGTATAATCGGTTTTTCGGCAGGTGGACATTTGACTGCACATTACAGTAACGCATATAACTGCGAAGAAGTTAGAAGCGTATTTCCCGATAGTAAAAAGCCAAGCTTCAGTGTGCCGTGTTATCCTGTAATTTCGGCGGACGAAAGCTTTGCGCACAAGGGTAGCTTTTTAAACCTTTTGGGTGAATATCCATTAGGTGACACACTTAAAAAGTTCTCATGTGAAAACTTGGTAACCCCTGATACACCGCCAACATTTATTTGGCACACAACTGAGGACCAAGCAGTTCCTGTAAAAAACAGCCTTGTTTATGCAACTGCTCTCGCTGACAATAAAGTACCGTTTAGTCTACATATTTACCCATACGGTGTGCACGGTCTTTCTACCTGCGATAATCTTACAAATGACGATGAAAAGCTTGACGCAAAGACACTTTTAGCGCACGCCTGGCTTGATGATTTTAAAAATTGGTTTGATAAAATATTCTAATACATAGTTTTAAAGCCGCTACTTAATTTTAAGTAGCGGCTTTTGTTGTTAATGATGATGGCAGTGGTGAGGGTGGTTGTGTTCTATATGGCAGTGCTTGTCACTGCAATGCTCGTCACTTGCTTCAAGCTCAAGTGTAGAGTGTACAATTCCCAAATGGGATAGCTCTTTTTTTGCTAAAGCTTTTATTGTGTGATGGTCACCATCGGTTACAATATGCATGGTAGCATAGATATTATTGCCGTCAATTGTGCGTAGGTGGATGTGGTGAAGGTCATTTATACCGTCGATTTTGCAAAGCGCATTTTTGATTTCATCTACCGATACTCCCTGGGGTGTTTTTTCAAGAAATATATCAATAACTGATTTTAAACTTTTAATTGCATTTATCAAAATAAAGGTTGCAACCCCAATACACATAATCGGGTCAAGTAGTCTAAAATCGGTAAAGCGCATAACCGTCGCACCGATAAGTACTATGACCCACCCAAGCACATCCTCAAGCATGTGCAGATTAACAGCCTTTTGATTGATCGAATTGCCACCATGCGTAAAGTGCGCCGCTGCAAAATTAACTGCTACACCGACAAGCGCGAACACAATCATACCGTTATAATTTATATCGGTTGGATTTATGATTTTTCGCACAGCGTTTATGATAACAGTCACACAACCTAAAAGCAAAATAAAGGTGGTAATAACGCCGCCTAACAGCGAGTAACGGGCGTATCCGTAGGTGTGGGTATTGTCAGGCTGTCGTTTTGACCTTTTTTCAAGAAAATATGAAAAGCCGATGCTTACGGTGTCACCAATATCGTGCACTGCATCCGACATTATTGCCGCGCTTCCTGTAAAAACACCACCCCAAAATTCAAAGATAGAAAAACAAAGATTCAAAATAAACGCTATCAAAATATTTTTTTGAGTATTTATAAAAAATCCCCCTTGTTGACAGTTGTATTAAAATATACTATATTAAATATAGAACATGTTGTTCTATAATTCAATATATTATTATAATGTTTTGTAATATACCGAACTTTTGGGGAGAAATGTATGGATAGAAGACAACGAAAAACAAGACAGGCTATATTTAACGCCTTTATCGAGCTTTTACAGCAAAAAAATTTCAACGCTATTACCGTTGGCGAAATTATTGAGCGTGCCGACATAGGCAGGGCAACCTTTTACGCACATTTTGAAACGAAGGATTATTTGCTTAAAGAGCTGTGTGAGGAACTGTTTTGTCATTTGATAGACAGTATCACAGGTGAAAACAGTCACCGACATATCTTTGAGTGTGATGCGACTGATTCAATTTTTTTGCATTTGTTCAAACATATAGCAAAAAATGATAATCAAATTTTAGAGCTACTATCGTGCGAAAGTAATCAACTGTTTCTTCGATATTTTAAAGCCCAGCTTTTAGAGCTTGTGGAGAGTCAACTCGATGAGTTAAAAAGAGAAAAACACAATCACCTACCGCGTGATTTTTTAGTAAATCATATAGCATCAACCTTTGTCGAAACGATAAAATGGTGGACGGGTAATAAATGCCGATTATCCCCCGAAAAGATTACAGATTATTTTTTAAAGGTGATATAAATTTTAAGACGAAAACTTACGGTTTTCGTCTTTTTTTATACCTTTGTTTTGACATTGTTTTTAAACACATGGTTATATAATATTATTACGAGGTGGGCGGTATGGTAGTTTATGCCGATATTTTAATGCTTATAAATTTTGTGGTGGATTATTTTTTACTTTTAATATCATGCCGTTTTTTGAATAAAAGGCCGCGCCTTTTAAGGCTACTTTTATCGGCGGCTGTGGGCGGCGTTTGCTCGCTTTACATATTCCTACCGCAAACTAATTTTTTCATACAGTCGGCAATACATATCCTAATATGCTCGATTTTATGCCTGATAGCGTTAGGCTTTGATAGCTTAAAAGCATTTTTGCGCAGTGTAGCGGTGCTGTTTTTGGTGAATTTTGCATATAGTGGCGCTATGATTGCCGTGTGGCTTATATTTAAACCCTATGGAATGGTAATCAATAACTCGGTGGTTTATTTTGATATATCACCGCTGTTTTTGATTTTGTTTTCGGTTGTGGGATATTTTGTGGTAGTCCTGCTTAAAAAAGTGCTAAAAAAACCTTTTTTGCAAAATACCTACTGTGAGGCGACGCTTTTTTGCACTGACAAAAAGCTTGTCGTAAGCGGTATTGCGGACACGGGAAACAGCCTTAATGATGCGTTTGGTATGTCGCAAATTTTTATAACCGATGAGGATACCGTCGATTTAATTTTAGATGGGGAAAAGCAAAACCCAACGCGTTTTCGCAAAATTCCTTGCGGTACGGTAGCGGGTGAAAGGCTGCTTGACGGCTACCGCATTGACAGCGCGATTATAAACTTTAACAACAAAAGTTACAACTTTAAAAATCCTGTTTTGGCGGTGTCGGCAGCACCGCTTACTGATGCCAAAATTATAGTAAATCCTGAAAATTTAAACTGACTGTGGGGGAAGTATGATGAAAATTTTAACCTTTTTTAAAAATATAGTTGCACGTCTTTTTGCACAAAGGTCGGTATATTACATAAACGGACCTGAAACCCTACCCGAGCCGCTTACCGTGAGCGAGGAAGCCGAGCTTTTAAACGATAAAAGCGAACAAGCAAAGGAAAAGCTGATAGTTCACAATTTGCGTCTGGTTGTGTATATCGCGCGTAAGTTTGATACAGCGCCTACGGGTATAGAGGATTTAATTTCTATCGGTACAATAGGTCTTATAAAGGCGGTCAATACCTTTTGTCCCGATAAAAATATCAAACTTGCCACCTACGCTTCGCGTTGCATAGAAAATGAGATTTTAATGCATCTGCGAAAGATTTCGTCGCGCAAAAGCGAAATATCAATAGATGAGCCGCTAAATACCGATTGGGATGGAAATGAGTTGTTGCTCTCGGATGTGTTGGGCAGTGAACCTGATGAGGTTGGAAGAAGCCTCGAGCAAGAGGATGAGCGGAACCAACTAAACGGCTTTGTTTGTGGCTTGCCACCGCGCGAGCGACAAATTATGGAAATGCGGTTTGGTATGAACGGCTACCCCGAATATACTCAGAAGCAGGTGGCTGATACCTTGGGAATTTCGCAGTCATATATATCTCGCCTCGAAAAGCGTATTATCGTAAAGCTAAAAAAACAGATTGAAAAAGCGGTATAAAGAGTGTAAAATATATTCGGTGATTATATTGGATATTATTTTATACTGGCTTCTCATTATGAATATATCTTCTGCTGTAATATGCATTATGGATAAAGTTTGGGCGAAAAGGGGCTCTTTGCTGCGCATACCCGAAAAAACACTTTTTTCGTTTGGTATTGCAGGCGGCGCACTGTTTATGTACATAACAATGGTACTCATTAGGCATAAAACACTGCACAAAAAATTTATGATAGGTCTGCCAATTATAATTTTTATTCAATGTGTGATTTTACTTTGGCTTTTATATGTAATACACACAACCACTTGACAAAGCGTATAATGTGATATAAAATATAAAAAACTTAATATTCTTCGGGGCGGGGTGAAATTCCCCACCGGCAGTGAAGAGATTATGTCTCAAGCCTGCGAGCCTTTTTAGGTTGATTTGGTGAAATTCCAAAGCCGACGGTACAGTCCGGATGGTAGAAGAAGCAAATTTTTAATTTTTACGCCCCCACATATTTTGTGGGGGTTTATTTTTTTGAGGTGTATCTATGCAAAAGCAGAATTTAAAAAAATTATCGGTTACCGCAATGCTTTGCGCGCTTGCATACATATGTATGTTTGTATTTAAATTTAAGGTAGGATTTTTAACCTTTGATTTAAAGGATGCAATACTTACCGTTATTGCATTTTTGTACGGGCCTATTTACGGTGTTGTATCGTCGGTTTTGGTTGCCTTGCTTGAATTTGTATCGGTAAGTGACACGGGTGTTTACGGCCTTATTATGAACGCGTTATCAAGTGCGGTATTTACATTTACTTGCGGTGTAATATATAAATACCGCCGTACTTTATTGGGTGCGGTGCTTGGTAGTGCTTCGGCAGTTTTTGCTATGACCGCTGTAATGCTTGTTGCAAATATATTTATAACACCGTTTTATATGGGCGTTGGTCGCGCCGAGGTCGCAGGTATGATACCGACGCTTTTACTACCCTTTAATCTTATCAAAGGTATAGTTAATGCCGCAATTACAATGATTGTTTACAAGCCTATAACTTCTGCACTTAAACGAGTAGGACTATCTACGGGTTCTACTCAAAAAACCGACATTAAAAAATTTATACCTCTTGCACTTTGTACGTTAGTATTGCTTGTATTGGCGGTTTTTGTGATACTGTTTATGTTAAACGGTGAATTTAAAATGTTCGGTAAAAATTAACTGTTGACAAATGAAAAAAATAGTGATAGAATACCACACGAAAAGTAAATTTAGTCCTTATCAAGAGTGACGGAGGGTACAGGCCCTGTGAAGTCCGGCAACCTGAATTTTTCAAGGTGCCAAATCCTGCGGATTATCCGAAAGATAAGACTTTTATAAGCCGTTTATCTTTTGGTAAGCGGCTTTAATTTTTGGAGGAATGAATATGTATAAAAAGTTGTTTACTTCTGAATCGGTAACCGAAGGTCATCCCGATAAAGTATGTGACCAAATTTCTGACGCGATACTTGACGCTATTTACGCGCAGGACAAGTACTCCCGCGTAGCGTGTGAAACATTTTGTACTACCGATATTGTAAATGTAATGGGTGAGGTTACAACTAATGCTAATGTTGATATTGAGTCGGTTGTACGAGAGGTTTTGTGTGATATTGGTTATAACAGCAAGGAAGAGACTTGCTTTGACGGCAAGACCTGTAAAGTAATTGTGAACTTGGACAAGCAGTCTCCTGATATTGCTTTGGGTGTTGACAATTCTCTTGAACTTAAAGACGGCGAGGATGATAAATACAACCAGCACGGCGCGGGCGACCAGGGTATGATGTTCGGATACGCTTGTGATGAAACACCCGAGCTTATGCCACTCGCTATTTCTTTAGCGCATAAAATGTCATATAAACTTACCTGCGTTCGCAAATCAGGTGAGCTTACATATCTTCGTCCCGACGGCAAAACTCAGGTTACTATTGAATATGATGAAAACGGAAAACCAAAGAGAGTGGACGCAGTTGTTGTTTCAACCCAGCACAGCACTGATATAGATTTAGAAACACTTCGTAAGGATATTTTAGAAAAGGTAATCAAACCTATAATTCCAAGCTCTCTTATGGATAATGACACTCAAATTTTTATTAACCCAACAGGTCGTTTTGTAATCGGCGGTCCTCAGGGTGATACAGGTCTTACAGGCCGTAAGATTATTGTTGACACCTACGGCGGCGCGGCTCGTCACGGCGGCGGCGCATTCTCGGGCAAGGACCCCACTAAAGTCGACCGCAGCGCTGCTTACGCTGCCCGTTACGTTGCAAAAAATATTGTGGCAGCAGGTCTTGCATCAAAATGTGAAGTGCAGCTTGCATATGCAATAGGCGTTGCAAAGCCTGTTTCAATTATGGTTGACACCTTCGGCACAGGCAAGTGCGATGACCTTGTAATTGCCGATGCAGTAGAAAGGGTATTTGACCTTCGTCCCGCTGCAATTATTGATAAACTCGATTTGCGTAATCCGATCTACCGCAAAACCTCAAACTACGGTCATCTTGGTCGCGAGGACCAGGGCTTTACCTGGGAAAAGACCGACAAAACCGAGGAATTAAAGGCAATACTCGGTGAGTAAAATATACAAAGGAGAAACAATATGAGTAATTATAATATAGAAACAAAATGTGTTCAGGGTGGTTACACCCCAGGTAACGGCGAGCCACGTCAAATACCGATTATTCAAAGCACAACCTTTAAATACGCAACAAGCGAAGATATGGGTAAGCTTTTTGACCTTGAAGCATCGGGATATTTTTACACCCGCTTGCAAAACCCAACCAATGATAGTGTAGCCGCAAAGATTTGTGAAATGGAGGGCGGCACCGCCGCAATGCTTACCTCAAGCGGTCAGGCTGCATCCTTCTACTCAATCTTTAATATTGCCTCTTGCGGTGACCACATTGTGTCTTCATCCACCATTTACGGCGGCACCTATAATCTCTTTGCCGTTACAATGAAGCGTATGGGTATTGAATTTACTTTTGTAAATCCCGACTGTACCGATGAAGAGCTTGAAGCCGCTTTCCGCCCTAACACAAAGGCAGTATTCGGCGAAACTATCGCAAACCCAGCTCTGACCGTGCTTGATATTGTGCGTTTTGCAAACGCGGCACACGCGCACGGTGTACCACTTATTATTGATAACACTTTTGCTACCCCTGTAAACTGCCGTCCTTTTGAATGGGGCGCAGACATTGTAACACATTCTACCACTAAATATATGGACGGTCACGGCGCAGGCGTTGGCGGTTGCATTGTAGATAGCGGTAAATTTGACTGGACAAAATACCCCGACAAATTCCCAGGTCTTTGCACACCTGACGACAGCTATCACGGTGTAACCTATACCGAGCGTTTCGGACTTGAGGGCGCATATATTACTAAAGCCACCGCACAGCTTATGCGTGACTTTGGCTCTATTCAGTCACCTCAAAACGCATTCCTTTTAAACTTAGGTCTTGAAAGTCTGCACCTTCGTATGAAAAAGCATTGTGAAAACGGTTTAGCAGTAGCCAAGTTTCTTAAAAATGATGACCGCATTGCTTGGGTAACCTATCCAAACCTTGAGGGTGACAAATACTATGACCTTGCACAAAAGTATTTGCCAAACGGTGGCTGCGGCGTTGTTAGCTTTGGTGTAAAGGGTGGCAGAAAGGCGGCTGAAAGCTTTATGAAAAATCTAAAACTTGCCGCAATTGAAACCCACGTTGCCGATGCCCGTAGCTGTTGCTTACATCCTGCAAGCGCTACACACCGTCAGATGAATGATGCCGAGCTTGAAGCGGCAGGCATTTCAGCCGACCTCGTTCGTTTTTCTTGCGGTATTGAGAGCGCCGACGACCTTATTGCTGACATTAAACAGGCGCTTGACAATATTTAAGGAGGCATAAAAATGCCCATTAAAATACCTAACGATTTACCAGCGGTAAAGATTTTAAATGATGAAAATATATTCGTAATGACCGAAACCCGTGCCATTACACAGGACATTCGTCCGCTTAAAATATTACTGCTTAATCTGATGCCAAAAAAGATTGAAACCGAAACACAGCTTTCGCGTCTTCTTGGTAACTCGCCACTTCAGGTGGATTTTGAGTTTATTCATACCAAGAGCCACGTTTCAAAAAACACTTCGGCTGAGCATCTTTTTACCTTTTACAAGACATTTGATGACGTAAAGGATAAAACCTTTGACGGTATGATTATAACGGGCGCGCCCGTTGAGCAGATGCCCTTTGAAGAGGTTGAGTATTGGGATGAACTTTGCGAGATAATGGAGTGGACAAAAACCCACGTTCATAGCACATTTCACATTTGTTGGGGTGCGCAGGCGGCGCTTTACTACCACTACGGTATAAATAAATATCCGCTAAAGGAGAAGCTTTTTGGCATATTTCCGCATAAAGCCGACTATAAAAAGTCTATACTTTTCCGCGGCTTTGATGATGTATTTATGGTGCCGCAGTCCCGACATACTACAATTAAAACCGAAGATGTAGCAGCAGTGTCCGAAATAAAGATTTTGGCTTCAAGCGAAAGATGCGGTATTTATGCCGCGGCTACCGAGGGTGGCAAGCAAATTTTTATTACTGGTCATAGCGAATACGATGCTGACACCCTCAAAAATGAGTATTTGCGTGACGTAAACGCGGGAATACCAATAAAAATTCCCGAAAATTATTTTCCCGACAATGACTCCACAAAGGAGCCACTTGTTACCTGGCGCTCGCACGCGAATTTGCTTTACAGCAACTGGCTTAACTATTTTGTATATCAGACTACCCCGTATGATATAAATGAAATTAATAATAACTAATTACGGGTAGGAGTATTTATAGAATGGATTGGAGTATATCTTTTGTTATCACCAGTGTAATGATGGGCATAGGTCTTGCAATGGATGCTTTTTCAGTGTCGATGGCAAACGGCTTGCACGAGCCTAAAATGAAAATGCAAAAAATGCTTTCAATTTCAGGAGTTTTTGCGGTTTTTCAGGCGCTTATGCCAATATTAGGCTGGATATGTGTGCATACAATAGTCGAACACTTTAAGGCTTTTGAAAAATTTGTTCCGTGGATAGCATTTGTGCTTTTGACCTTTATAGGCGGCCAGATGCTGATTGACGGCATAAAAAATGACGATAATGATGGAGAGGTAAGCGTTACCTTTGGCGCTTTGTTAGTTCAAGGGGTAGCTACTTCAATCGATGCTTTGTCAGAGGGCTTTGTAATTGCCGAATATAATCTTACGATGGCCTTGGTAGCGGCAGTTATAATAGCCGCAGTAACATTTGTTATTTGCGTATTGGGTGCGTTTATAGGCAAAAAATTTGGAACGGTGCTTTCAAATAAAGCGCAAATTTTTGGTGGCGTTATACTTATCATAATCGGTATAGGAATACTTATAAAATAAACGCAAAATAAAAACCTTTAAAAGTGTGGGATGCTATCTGTCAGGTAGACAGAAAAAGTAAAAAAATATTAAAATGAGTGTTTCCCACCGTATGTTTTTAAACTTTCGTAATTTTTGCAGTAATTAAATCCCCTTAGTGTAGTATTGAAATTTTTCTTTTTCAAGTGTCTACTCTAAGGGGATTATATCACAATTAGTAGTTTTTTATTTAATCACTTATACATTCTTCCGTAGTATCGGTTTTGTTTTTATTGTTTATAAACCGTCTAAACAATACATACATTACAGAACAAACTGGAACGCTGAAAAGCATACCTAAAACTCCGAAAAGTCCGCCACCTACGGTCACCGCCGCAAGTACCCAAATTCCAGGTAGTCCTACCGATTTGCCTACAACCTTTGGATATATGAGATTACCCTCAAGCTGCTGTAAAACAATAATAAACACAACAAACCAAAACGCCTTTATTGGACTTTCCAAAAGTATTAAAAATGCGCCGATACCCGTACCGATAAATGCGCCAAAGATTGGTATTAACGCCGTAAAGCCAACAAGCACCGAAATTATAGCTGCATAGGGCATAGAAAATATGCTCATACCAATAAAGCAAAGCATACCTATAATACAAGCCTCTGTAAGTTGTCCTGTTACGAATTTGGTAAATATGTTATTAACCAACGCAGTAAAATCGAACATCTTTTGTGCGCGTTCAGGTTTTAAAACAGCCCTTGCTGATTTGCGCACCTGATTGCCGAACTTTTCTTTTTGGGCAAGTAGGTAAACCGCAAACACAATGCCTAAAACTATATCGACCACAGCACCGACAATTGAGGTTGTAATATTAACCGTAGTGTCAAGAACGTTGCTTCCGTAGTTGCTAATAATATTCTTTGTTATGTCGGTCAATTTGCCTGTGTCAAGTGAAATATCCGGCATTGCAAAATTATGATTTTCAAGAAAATCAGCCAATGCATAATACCATTTTTCCACCGATTTTGCGTATTCAGGAATATTGTTTGTAAACGAAACCACCGTCTCCTTAAACGCAGGAATAATCATAAATACAATAGCAAAAAACGCACCTAAAACAATCAGAAAGCTAATTACTAAACAAAGCGGTCTTTTGATTTTTTCTACCGCTTTTTGTTTTTTTGCTTTTTTCCAAATCCATATCCAAAAACGCTCTAATGGGCGAAGCAACAGGTTGACAACATAAGCGAGGCAAAAGCCGATTATAAACGGCGAAAGTAAATTTACAAGTGTGCCTGCAAAAGCTGTTATTTTTTGTGGTTGCGTAACCGCTGTGTATGCTACAGCAATTATAAGCGTTATCCAAAATACATATTTTAA
Organism: Acutalibacteraceae bacterium; assembly: GCA_045604215.1. Taxonomy (GTDB): domain Bacteria; phylum Bacillota; class Clostridia; order Oscillospirales; family Acutalibacteraceae; genus UBA737. The sequence continues at coordinate 13,931 of JAZUNP010000058.1, read as the reverse complement.
AAGTCGCTTATTAAGGGGGATAGAAAACTGTATTTTTTCATTTTCGTTCTTTTTGTTCTTCATTTTTAATCCTTTTCTTCTAATTTGTCGGTTAAATTCTGCTTTTCAACCTTTATAGTAGCTGCGCGGTGAGAATCGGTTTCGGTAACTGTAACCTTTAAGTTTTCGAATGTAAAGCTATCATTTACGTCGGGGATATTACCGATTTGTTCGGCTACCCAACCGCCTACCGATACGCTGTCCGACTCGGTTTCTATTTCAAATTCTTCACAAAAATCGTCAAGATTCATATTACAGTCGATTATGAAATTGTTTTCGTCCAATTCCTTTAATTCTTCCACAACCTCATCATGCTCGTCCCAGATGTCACCAACAAGCTGTTCAAGTATATCCTCCATAGTAACAATACCCAAGGTACCGCCATATTCATCAACTACAACAGCAATATGTGACTTTTCCCTTTGTAGTTTCTTAAGTAGGTCATCAATATTTTCGGACTGATGTATAAACAGCACAGGAGATATAATATCCTTTATACTTTGGGTTGTAACACCACTACCGACATAAAAATCCTTTTGATGAATAACACCGATAATGTTATCAATATTATCTTCATAAATCGGAATACGTGAAAATCTTGTTCTGGTAAAGGTTTGGGCGATTTCTTTTTTTGCCGCATCAACAGGAAGTGCCTCCAAATCAACGCGGTGGGTAAGGATGTCCTCTGCCTTTAAATCCGAAAATTCGATAGCATTACGCAAAAGGTCACCTTCGTCCGTATCGATGTCACCATCTTGCTCGGCTTCATCTACCATCATAAGCAACTCTTCTTGAGCCATATTATCGTCCTCTTCAACCTTAAAGAGCATACCGACAAGCTTTTTCCATCCCGAGAAAACAAGGTTAAGCGGCAAAAACAACCATATTAAAAGGCGGATAAGGGGTGCCGAAAACATTGCGAATTTTTCCGGAAAATCGTTAGCAATACTCTTAGGTGTGATTTCACCAAAAATTAAAACGGCAATAGTAATAACCGCAGTAGAAATTGCCGCACCGCTTGGGAGCTTTAATTCCTCCACAAAAACCAATGTTCCGATTGAAGCTAAAAGTATGTTTACTATGTTGTTTCCTATAAGTACGGTTGATATAAGGCGATCGTATTTATCGGCAAGATCAACAGCAAGTTCAGCCTTTTTATTACCTTTTTCTGCCAAGGCGCGAAGTCGTGTTTTATTAGCACACGAAAACGCCGTTTCGGTAGCTGAAAAATATGCCGAACCGAAAAGGCATATTACCATTATAATGATGTAAGTTGACATAATTTTTTATTACTCCTTAAATTTGTCTTATAGTATTTTTTCACTTGTTGGACGTCTGTTCAAAACCCGTTTAGACGCAAAAAGGCATACCCCTGCCTATTTTCAAGCATAGGTACGCCAACATATATACAATTCATATTATTAGTATCGCCGTTATCGTCGCTACTGTCGCTACTGTCCATTTAGACAATAACCCTCCTAGCAATTTTATTTTGTTAATACACATTATAACAAACACTTAATGTTAAGTCAAGTACTATTTAAAGTACGTTCTCCTACAAATTATTAAGGTTATTGATTAACACTTGACAAATTTTACTTTGAGTGATATAATCCCAATATATTTTAAAGGCTATGATAAAGAAAAGTAACGGTATAAACGATGCTTAGTGAGTGGCAGACAGTGTAAATGCCGCCATACGCATACCGCGAAGAACACTTTGGAGCTGTAAACCCAAAAGTTATAGACACTTTAGTCTAACGCTTAGTAGGGGCGCCGTAGGCGGCACGTTAAAGCCGATAACAGTTTTTGCTGTGAGCGACTGTGTTTACACAGTAATACGGGTGGCACCGCGAGTAGTATTTATTGCGCTATTCGTCCCTGATTTTTTCAGAGGATGAATAGCGCTTATTTTATTTTGCATAATTATTATGGAGTGATAAATTTATGAAACACATCGACATTATTGACATTTTAAAGGGCGATTACACAGGTCAAAATGTTACCGTTTGCGGTTGGGTTCGCACCTCCCGCGATTCTAAAAATATGGCATTTTTAGAGCTTAACGACGGTACAACACTAAAGCATTTGCAAATAGTAATTGACAAGGCAGTTATGAGCGACATTGCCGAGTTTATGAAGCTTGGTACTTCACTTAAGGTAGAGGGCGAAGTAGTTAAATCGGTTGTGGCTGAAGATTCGGTTGAAATTAACGCAAAAGAAATAACCGTTCTTGGCGCTTGCCCACCTGAATACCCATTACAGAAAAAACGTCATACACTCGAATACCTACGCACGATTCCAGCACTTCGCGTTCGTACAAACACATTTAACGCTGTGCTTCGAGTACGTTCGGTAATTTCGGCTTGTATTCACGAATTTTTCCAACAACGTCATTACACCTATATTCACACACCACTCATCACAGGCAGTGACTGTGAGGGCGCTGGCGAAATGTTTAAGGTAACTACGCTTCCTTTCGACCACGGATTCAAAACCGAGGAAGAGGCTGATGCAGCTGACTTTTTCGGCCGTCGCGCAGCACTTTCGGTATCGGGTCAATTAGAGGGCGAGGTTGCCGCTATGGCGCTTGGTAAGATTTACACCTTTGGTCCATCGTTCCGTGCCGAGAAGAGTAACACTCCACGTCACGTTGCCGAGTTTTGGCACGTAGAACCCGAGGTTGCTTTTGCCGAACTTCCAGACATTATCGAGATTGCCGAGGACCTTATTAAACATATCATCAATACTGTTCTTAAAAAGTGTCCTGAAGAGCTAAAATTCTTTAACGCACATTTCGAAAAAGGACTTATTGAAAAACTACAAAGCGTTGTTGCAAATGACTTTGCAGTTATGACCTATACCGAGGCTATTGAAGCGCTAAAGGCAAGTGGCAAGGAGTTCCAATACCCTGTAGAATGGGGATGCGACCTTATGACCGAGCACGAGCGTTACATTGCCGAGGAAATTTGTAAGCGCCCTGTTTTCCTTACCAACTATCCAAAGGAAATCAAGTCCTTTTATATGAAGCAAAACGCTGACGGTAAAACCGTTGCCGCAACCGATCTGCTAGTTCCAACGGTTGGCGAAATTATTGGTTGTAGTGAGCGTGAGGCTGACCTTGACAAACTTATTGAGGCTATGAACATCCGCGGAATGAACCTTGAAGATTATACTGACTATATCTCTCTTCGTAAATTTGGTTCAGTTCCTCACAGTGGCTTTGGTTTAGGCCTTGAGAGAATTATTATGTATGTTACTGGCGTGCAAAACATCCGCGACGTTATTCTCTATCCACGTACTGTTGGAACAATTTCTTAATTTTAAATTCACTTGGAGTGATATTTATGTATAAATCAAAACTTAACGTACTCGAAACGCAGGGTATTATACGTTCTTTGCGCCACAAGTTTGAAGAGCATCTTTGCGACGCTTTAAATCTTCGACGCGTGTCTGCACCCTTGTTTGTAAAACGCGGTAGCGGTTTAAACGACGATTTAAGCGGTGTTGAACGTCCAGTTTCGTTTGATATTTTACAGTCTGGAGAGGTTGTAGAGGTTGTTCACTCTCTCGCTAAGTGGAAACGTATGGCGCTTGGTAAATATGGTTTTTCAATTCACACAGGTCTTTATACCGATATGAACGCCATCCGTCGCGACGAGATTTGCGACAGTATTCATTCGCTTTACGTTGACCAGTGGGACTGGGAAAAGGTAATTTGTAACACCGACCGCACAGTAGAATTTTTACAGGATACGGTAAAGCGAATCTATTCGGCAATACTCCTCACTGCCGATTTTGTTGAGCGCAGACACCCTGAGCTTGACAACTACCTCCCCCGTGATATTAAGTTTATAACTTCACAAGAATTACTTGACCACTACCCAACCCTTAACGCTAAAGAGCGTGAAAACGCTATTGCAAAAGAGTACGGCGCTGTGTTCCTTATGCAAATAGGCGGAAAGCTTTCTAACGGCGAAAAGCATGACGGCAGAGCCCCCGACTATGACGATTGGCAGCTAAACGGCGACCTGATTGTATACAATCGCGTACTTGACTCGGCGCTTGAGCTTTCAAGCATGGGCATTCGTGTTGATAAAGAAACTCTTTTAAAACAGCTTACTGCCGAAAACAAGCTTGACCGATTGGAATTACCATTCCATAAGTCACTTGTAAATGATGAGTTGCCACTTACAATAGGCGGAGGTATAGGTCAGTCAAGACTTTGTATGCAAATACTGCAAAAAGCTCATATCGGCGAGGTTCACGCATCCGTCTGGCCCGAGGAAGAAACAAAAAAATGTAAAGCACTTGGTATTGAGCTATTATAATTTATCCCTCCACCGCTAAAGCGGCGGAGGGATTTACATTATGCATTATGCATTAATATTTCTTCCGCCTTTTTCTCTGCAAATAGCGTCATCAATTTAAAGTCCATAGCATCTATATAATATTTTTCAAGCTCGTCGTGGACTGCTTTTGCTTTGCCGAGTGTTTCAATAGCACCGAGCAGTAATTCTCTTGTAACACGGCGGTTAAAGGTAAGGCGTGAGCGCCGCTCACGCAAAAGATTTATATCATAAAATCTACGCGCGTGTATGCGACGGTGGTTTTCAGCAAATTTTATATATTCATACTCTCTAACTACCGCAAGCGAGAGTTCGGGAATTAGAATATGGTCGGTAATTTTTGACGGTAAAAACGGGTGTTTAAGCGTTATTATTTCGTATCCGCGGTCAAGTGCAGTCTTGCGAACCTTTTGCATTATAATGTTCGCGGAGGCGCCATATTTATCGTCAATTACAATTATGTTTTTATAAAAATCTTCTATCGTTCCCTTAAACGCTATAACACCTTTTGGGGTTACTCCACCTATAAAGCGCACCCATTCTTTTGGTGTGCTTTTAACCTTTTTAGGCAGTAGCTGCTTAGCAAACCCCTCCGAGAAGCTCTTACATTTTTTATAATTTAAAAATAAATTTGATAACTTAAAATTATCATATATAAGCTCTCCCGCCGCTGATATATACGCTGTGGCTGTTTTGTGCAGTTTTTTGTTTTGAGCAGTAATATTTATTATTTCATCTGCGCGCTCACACAGTTTTTTTGAGTCCCAAAACTCGCCTAAGTTTATAATTTCTTCACAAACACCTGCAAATTTAGGCTCTACCACGTGTGGTGCCGTACCGTCAAGAATTATAACCTTTATGTCTTTTATTATCACGCCGTCAAGGCTGTCAGGATCAGATGAGCAAGGACACAATTCTATCGAATAACCCTTGTCAGTTGCATTTATAGCCACATATTTCATAAAAGACGATTTACCCGTTCCCGGACCACCCTTTATTATGTACGCTCTCCAACCGTCAGTGTAGTCATAATTATCATAAAAGTACGACACAAACCCCTCGCTTGAATTTGCCGCTAAAAAATATTTTAAAAACCTATTTTGCATATCAAATCCCACCTAAAACACATAAAAATTTTCTTTTACATACTATTCGTGTTTTAAATGTTTTGACACTGGATAAATTTTGTGTTAAAATACCCGTGCGAGTTGGTTACGCGGTTGCGCATACTACGTATGTGAGGAAAGTCCGAGCCCCACAGGGCAAAATAACAGCTAACGGCTGCCGAGGGTGACCTTAGGGAAAGTGCAACAGAGATATACCGCCGTGTAAACGGTAAGGGTGGAAAGGCGAGGTAAGAGCTCACCTATCAAGTGGAGACACATTGGTACTGTAAACCCTATTTGGAGCAACGCTGACTGTGGCGATACATTGGCCCGATGTGCCACGAAAAGCGGCTTGAGCGTGCAGGCGACTGCACGTCGAGATAGATGACCGCGCACGACAGAACTCGGCTTATAGACCAAGTCGCACCAAAAAGCACTTCATACGAAGTGCTTTTTTAATTAGATCCACCCTTTCGGGCGGATGAAGTATTGTAAACAATATGAAATCTTCGCTTACTCGGACGAAATTGCTGCGGCGATGGGTGGGTTTTATTCTTTCTCTTTATACCCATCCCAATCCTTATCAACAACTTTTCTATTTTCTTGTTTTGGTAATCCTTGCGCAATTTTGGGGAAATCGTTATCACTGTCGCAAGTAGGCTGTATCTCATAAGTCCCATATTTATTTAACAGCTCAAAGGCTGTTTCGGGCTGAGAAGCTATATTGTTTGCGGGTATTTGCGTAGGTACATTTTGCTGCTTTTTAATTTTATCTTTCATATTATCACCACAATTATTTTTAACAAAAAATTAACTGCTATCCCCTTTGACATATATAAATATATATGTTATAATTATAGGCACTAATTTCCTTGGAGGAGTTAAAATGCTTGATATTAAGTTTATTTGTGAAAATCCAGAACTTGTGAAGGAAAACATTAAACGCAAGTTTAAAGATAACAAGTTGCCACTTGTTGATGAGGTTATCGCGCTTTACAATGAGAAAAAAGACGTTAATAACCGCGCAAACGAGCTTCGTGCCAACCGCAACAAAATAAGTAAGCAAATAGGTATGCTTATGGCGCAGGGTAAGCGTGAAGAGGCAGAAGAAACCAAAAAGCTCGTTACTCAGCAAGCCGAAGAGCTTAAAGCGCTTGAAGAAAAAGAGACGCAGCTTGAAGTAAAGGTACGCGACATTGTTATGAAAATACCCAACATTGTAGATGAAAGTGTACCTGTTGGTCGTGACGACAGCGAAAACGTTGAGGTACAACAATACGGTGAAAAAACTGTTGTGGATTTTGAAATTCCATACCACACCGACATTATGGCACTCTTTAACGGCATCGACAAGGAAGCCGCAGGTCGCGTTGCGGGCGAAGGTTTCTATTATCTTATGGGTGATATTGCTCGTCTTCATTCGGCAGTTACCGCTTATGCGCGCGACTTTATGATTGATAAAGGTTTTACCTACTGCATACCACCATTTATGATTAGAAGTCATGTTGTATCCGGTGTTATGAGCTTTGAAGAAATGGATGCTATGATGTATAAGATTGAAGGCGAAGACCTTTATCTTATCGGCACGTCAGAGCATTCAATGATTGGCAAGTTTATCGACACCATCACTCCCGAAGAAAAATTACCCCTCACTCTTACAAGCTACTCACCCTGCTTCCGTAAGGAAAAGGGCGCCCACGGTATTGAGGAGCGCGGCATCTACCGTATTCATCAGTTTGAAAAACAGGAAATGATTGTTGTTTGTAAGCCAGAGGAAAGTATGGATTGGTTTAACAAAATGTGGAGCTACTCGGTAGAGCTTTTCCGCAGTCTTGACATTCCGGTTCGTACACTCGAATGTTGCACAGGCGACCTTGCCGATCTAAAGGTTAAGTCCTACGACGTTGAGGCTTGGAGTCCAAAGCAACAAAAATATTTTGAGGTTTGCTCTTGTTCAAATCTCGGTGACGCGCAGGCTCGCCGTCTTGGTATTCGTGTTAAGGGCGAGGACGGCAAAAAGTATCTTGCTCATACCCTCAACAACACAGTTGTAGCTCCCCCTCGTATGCTGATAGCATTCCTTGAAAACAATATTACCTTTGACGGCGAATACTACACCGTTAAAATCCCCGAGGCTCTTAGAGCTTATATGGGTGGTAAAACTGAAATTAAAGCAATAAATAAATATAACGGATAAGGTGATACTATGGAAGAATATACCCCAAAGCATTCCGACACCCCAAATAATCAGGGTGGCAAAAGAACAAAAAAGATTATCTATTATGTTATTATCTCAATAGCTGCCGCCTTGCTGCTTGCGGCAATCATTACCCTTTGCGTTAAATTCTTTGGCGGCAGAGAGGATTTCAGCGGTTATAAAAATGATAGCCAAACCTCTACCACCTCAACCATGCTACCCGCAAACCCCATTGATTTTAAGGCAATTCAGGCGGAAAATCCCGACGTTTGCGCATGGATTAAAATCCCTGGTATAGAGGTTATAGATTACCCCATTCTACAAAGCGCACCCGAGGCTGATGATAACTATTATCTCGACCATGATATAAACGGCACCGTAAAGCGCGCGGGCTCAATTTACATTCAAAAGCTTAATCACAAGGATTTTAGTGATCCCAACACTCTTATCTACGGACACAATATGCTAAACGGCACAATGTTCGGTCAGCTCAAAAAGTTTAGAAACAAAGAATTTTTCCAAGAAAACCGCACAATTTTCATCTACACACCAAATCACATTTTGGAATATGAAATTATTTCAGCCTTTGTGTATGATGACCGTCACATTTTGAATTCATTTAATTTCGAGCTTGAAACCTCAAGAATGCAGTTCTTTAATGAATGCTTAAATCCAACCACTCTTACAAAACAGCTGCTTGAGGGCGCAACACTTGAAAAGGATGACAAAATTATCACACTTAGCACCTGCACCGCAAACGACAACGAACGTTATTTGGTTGTAGGTAAACTTGTAAGCGATACCGAAACAGTATACGATGGTATCGTTAGCGAAACACAAAACACCGAAAGCAACCTTACAAGCGAAAACTCGTCATTATATTAAATATCAAAAACCTTTGAATAGTCTGGAGTGCTCCCTGCCGAGTAGACAGAAAAAATAAAAGAATATTAAAATGAGCGTATTCCACCGTATGTTTTAAAACTTTTGTAATTTTTTGGCATAATTAAATCCCCTTAGTGTAGTCTTGAAAATTTTTGGTTTTTCAAGTGTCTACTCTAAGGGGATTATATAGTAATTAACAGGTTTTTAAGTTTATTTTATGTTATTCCCAATATTTTCGGTCTAAACTTCTAAAACGTAATGCGGTGCCGATATCTTCTTTTTGAATTTCAATGTTACCCTTAAGGTCGGCTACGGTTCTTGCTACTTTTAATATGCGGTCGTATGCACGGGCGGAAAGTCCTATAGCATCAAAACTACGGCTCAAATATTCACTCGCTTGGGCTGTCATAACACAATGCTTTCGCAAAAGTGACGGTGTCAGTTGTGCATTGCAGGTGATTCCTGTGCCTTTATATCTCACAACCTGTGATGCTCTGGCGCGGTTTACTCGCTCACGTATTTGAGCCGAGGTTTCGCTAACCGTTTTTTCAGAAAGCGATTTGTAGTCAACGGGCGGAACTTCTATATGTAAATCAAGTCGGTCGAGTAGGGGTCCTGATATTTTATTTAGATATTTATGTACCGCATTTTGCGAACATGTGCAAGGCTTGGTGGGGTGTCCGTAATATCCGCAAGGACAGGGATTCATAGCGGCGATAAGGATTATATTACTTGGGTATGTAACGGTACCTGATGCGCGGGTGACAGTAACGGTACCGTCCTCAAGCGGTTGACGGAGCGCTTCCATAGCGTCGCGTTTAAATTCTGGTAGTTCGTCTAAAAACAGCACACCGTTATGTGCCAATGATATTTCGCCGGGGCGCGGCACTGTACCGCCGCCCGAAAGACCTACCGATGAGATAGTGTGATGCGGTGAACGGAAAGGTCGCGTAGTAACAAGAGGATGATTTTTGTCGAGCATTCCCGCAACTGAATGTATTTTTGTGGTTTCAATTGATTCGTCAAATGTCATTGGCGGCAATATTGTAGGCAGTCGCTTTGCAAGCATACTTTTGCCCGAACCGGGAGGACCGATCATCAATAGATTATGTCCGCCAGCTGCTGCTATTTCTAAGGCTTTTTTTGCCAAAATCTGCCCTTTGACTTCGCTAAAATCAAGCATGGTATTAATAAGATTTTCTTGCGGTGGTACGGGTGTGGCAGAAGAAAGCTCGGTAAAGCCTGTAAGATGGTCGATAAGCTCTTTTATGCTTTTTATACCGTAAACGTTTATGCCCTCAACGGCGGCGCCTTCAGCCGCGTTGTCAAAGGGGATGTATATATCCTTTATGCCGTTTTGCTTGGCGGTAATTACCATGGCGAGCACGCCGTTGATGCTGCGCACCTGCCCGTCGAGTGATACTTCACCCAAAAATACGCAGTCACGTGTATCACACTCTAACTGTTTAGAGGCAACAAGAATTGAAATAAGAATTGGCAGGTCATAAACGGCGCCCTCTTTTTTCTTATCAGCTGGGGCAAGGTTTACTGTTATTCTGCCTGTGGGGAATTTATAACCGCAGTTTTTTATTGCGGCACGTACTCTATCGCGGGATTCCTTTACCGCTGTATCGGGAAGTCCGACCACGTCAAAGCAAGGCATACCGCCCGAAACGTCGGATTCGATTTCAAGCATATATGAATTAAGACCAAAAATGCCTACGCTTTTCACCATTGAAAACATATATCAAAACCTCATAAGTTTAATTTTAAACATATTGTACCATATTTTGTGCTAGAATGCAAAAACTTTAATTTTACGTTAACAAATGAAACCTAGCATAAGTGTATAATACAAATGTAGAGGTGATTTTATGAATTTTAGATATAGATTGATGCAATTTATGAACGGGCGTTATGGTGTTGATGGCTTATTTTATATACTTTTTGGTATTGCATCAGTCCTTTCGATAGTTAATTGCTTTACAAGGTCGCTTGTTATACAACTGATTGTTTATGCCTTAGTGATTTTTGCGCTTTTTAGAATAATGTCTCGAAATGTCGAGGTGCGACGCCGTGAAAATCAAGCATTTAATAAATTAAAAAGGGGAGTTTTATATAAGTGTAGTATTTACCGTCAGCGCAAGGCGGACTATTCTCACGTTTATAAAAATTGTCCTCGCTGTCGCGCGGTTTTGCGTCTTCCGCGTCGCAAGGGTAAGCATACTACCGTTTGTCCAAAGTGCAATAAGGAATTTAAGGTTTATGTCTTTAAAGCGTAAAAGTTCTATATTGACAATGATTTTACTATAATTTATAATAAAGATTGGCGAACGAGCCAATCTTTATCTTTTAGGCGGTGAATTTGTGCCACAAATTAAATTTACCAAAATGCACGGCATTGGCAATGATTATGTGTATATCAACTGTTTTAAGGAAAATATAGAAAACCCAAACGAGTTAGCGATTAAAATGTCACCGCGTCGATTTAGTGTTGGCGCTGATGGAGTGATTTTGATTTGTCCGTCTGACGTAGCTGACGCTAAAATGCGTATGTTTAACCTTGACGGAAGCGAGGGTAAAATGTGCGGCAACGGTATTCGTTGTGTGGGTAAGTTTGTTTATGATAACGGTATTGCTCGTAAGAAAACGATAACAGTTGAAACCTTAAGCGGCATAAAAACACTAGAAATTACCGACAAGGACGGCTTTGCTGATACTATTACAGTGGATATGGGTAAGGCAGAATTTTCGCCCGATAAAATCCCTGCATTAGCCGATTGTGAATCGATAATTGATACGGCGATTACAGTAGACGGCGAGGAATATAGTATCACAGCTATCTCAATGGGCAATCCTCATGCGGTAACCTTTTGTGATGATATAGACAGTCTTAACCTCGAAAAGATAGGACCGTATTTTGAGAATCACGAAATGTTTCCGGAGCAGGTAAATACAGAATTTATACGTGTTGTTGATGACAAAACTTTGCAAATGCGCGTTTGGGAACGCGGTAGCGGTGAGACCTTTGCGTGTGGCACTGGAGCATGTGCTGCGGTTGTGGCGGCGGTTGTAAACGGTTATTGCAAAAGTGATACCGAAATTAAGGTTTCTCTTATTGGCGGTGATTTGTTTATAAGTTACTGTGAAGACGGTACGGTATTTATGCGCGGAAGCGCAACTACTGTGTTTGATGGAATATACAATTACTAAATTAAGGGAGTATAAAAATGGCAGAAAAAGATTTTTCAAAACTTCTTTACAGCGCGGTAATGACATTAAAATCGGAAGAGGAATGTCAGCATTTGTTTGAGGACCTTTGCACACCAAAGGAAATCAAGTCAATAGCACAGCGTTTTGCTGTGGCAAAAATGCTAAGTGAGGGTAGAATTTACAATGACATTGTTGATGATACAGGTGCTTCAACCGCTACCATCAGCCGTGTTAATCGTACAATGAGTAAGGGTACCAAAACCGTTTTAGAGAGACTCAAAAATGTATAACGATTTTGCATACAGTTACGATGCTTTAATGTGTGATGCCGATTATGATGGCAGAACGGAGTATCTTTGCTCACTCTTTAAAAAATTTGACCGTATGCCCACACTATTACTTGATTTGGCATGCGGTACGGGTGAGTTCAGCAACCGCTTCGCCGCGAAAGGTATTTCGGTAATAGGTGTTGATATATCCTATGATATGTTGTCGGTAGCCCGTGAAAAGTCGGCAGAGTTTGGTAACGATATATTATATCTTTGTCAAGATGCGGCAGAACTTGATTTATATGGCACCATAGACGGTGCTATTTGCTGTTTGGATAGCCTTAACCATATAACTGATTACGAAAAATTTTGTGGAGCAATAGAGCGAGTATCGCTTTTTCTTGAAAAGGATAGGCTTTTTATATTTGACCTTAACACCGAATATAAACACCGAGAAGTTTTGGGCAATAATACCTTTGTTATCGACAGCGACGAGGTCTATTGCGTTTGGCAAAATGAATATGACGGTAAAAATACCGTAAATATCAATCTTGATTTTTTTGTGCCTGATGATGATGCTTATTATCGCTCGAATGAAAGTTTTTGCGAGCGCGCATACACAACCTCTGAATTGGAAAATGCATTAAAAAAATCAGGACTTAAAATCGAGGCAGTATTTAACGATATGACTGAAGATGCTCCGCAGTGTAATAGTGAGCGCGTAGTGTATGTTACAAGGAAAGTGAAATAAAATGGGGAAACTTATAAGATGTATAACCTCTGATGGTTTGGTTATGGCAACGGCGCTTGATAGCACCGATATTGTAGCCGAAGCCGAGAGCTTGCATAAAACCTCTGCGGTGGTAACCGCCGCATTGGGTAGATTGCTTACGGCTACCTCTTTGATGGGTAATGCCTTAAAGGGAGAGGACAGCACAATCACAGTAAAAATTGATGGCAACGGACCTGTCGGCGCAGTTATTGCCGTGGCTGACAGCCGTGGTGATGTGCGCGGATATGCCGTAAACCCTGTGGTAGAAATCCCGCTTAAAGCAAACGGTAAGCTTGATGTCAGCGGTGCAGTTGGTACCGACGGTACGTTATATGTTATAAAAGACTTGGGAATGAAAGAGCCATACAATGGCTTTGTGCCGATTGCTACGGGTGAAATAGCCGAGGATATTGCGGCATACTATGCTGTAAGTGAGCAGATACCTACCGTTTGTGCTTTGGGTGTGCTTGTAAATCCTGACCTTACAGTACGTGTTGCGGGCGGATATATAATTCAATTACTCCCAGCGGCTTACGGTTATGATGAGGTTATTGACAGATTAGAAAATAATATCAAGGTTATGAAACCAATCACCGCATTGCTTGATGAGGGCAAGGATATATTGGATATTGTAAAAATTGCGCTTGATGGTTTTGAGGTTGAGGTTCTAAGCGAACAGGAAGCTACATATAAATGTAATTGTTCAAGGGAAAGATTTGAAAGCGCACTCAAATCCCTAAACCGAGAAGAGTTAGAAGAAATGGCAAATGAAATGGAAAAGGTAGAAACGGTATGTCAATTTTGCGGTAGCGCGTATGCCTTTACAAATAATGAAATCAGGTCTTTTTTACAAAAATAAAAAATTTTTAATTTTTTGAAAAAAATGCTTGACAATGACTAATCGTTGTGTTAATATAGTGTTCGTCGCCGGTGAGTTGCGATTAACAGAGCCAGCGTTTCGTGGGAGCATAGCTCAGCTGGGAGAGCATCTGCCTTACAAGCAGAGGGTCACAGGTTCGAGCCCTGTTGTTCCCACCACTTTTGGCCTGGTAGTTCAGTTGGTTAGAACGCTAGCCTGTCACGCTAGAGGTCGTGGGTTCG
>JAZUNP010000057.1:0-2786 GCA_045604215.1 Acutalibacteraceae bacterium | reverse complement strand
GCACAGCTGGGCAGCTATGTGCGGTTTGGATAAACGCTGAAAGCATCTAAGCGTGAAGCCATCTCCAAGATTAGATATCCCATAGCATAAGCTAGTAAGACCCCTCATGGACTATGAGGTTGATAGGCTGCATGTGTAAGCATAGTGATATGTTCAGCTAGGCAGTACTAATAGGTCGAGGGCTTGAACCATTTTTCTCACTTTGGTATTCAGGTTTTTCTAACCATTACCTCATCACTATATTAGCTTTGTTCGGTTTTTAGGGTACAATAAAGGGTATATATGCACCTTTAGCTCAGTTGGTAGAGCACCTGACTCTTAATCAGGGTGTCCAGGGTTCGAGTCCCTGAAGGTGTACCATTATATGGCCCGTTGGTCAAGTGGCCTAAGACTCCGGCCTCTCACGCCGGCAACAGCGGTTCGAATCCGCTACGGGTCACCATTTCAATGCTACGGCTTTGAATTTTTAGGTTGTGTGCTTATACAGTGCATAACGAGTTGGTGTTTATGACATTGAGGGTCCACCCGTTCCCATTCCGAACACGGTAGTTAAGCTCAATCGTGCCGAAAATACTTGGTGGGTCACCGCCCGGGAAGATAGGTCAACGCCAACACAAAAAGCCGGACAATATAGTCTGGCTGATTTGCTAACATCAGCATTTATGCTGATTATATATAGTTAAGCTTACGCTTAACGCTTAATATGCCCTAATAGCTCAGTCGGTAGAGCACGCGGCTGTTAACCGCGGTGTCACAGGTTCGAGTCCTGTTTGGGGCGCCATCTGAATTATACCTGCAATTCGAACCATTTGTGTTCCGTTTGCAGGTATTTTTGTTTTTAATACCTTGATATTTTGAGGGTTTTCTTTATTTTATATAGTTTTTTCAAATGTTACACTTTTGTCAAAAATGCTTGATTATAAATAAAAAAACAATAATCTCTCATTTTCTCAAACCACCATTGTTTCGTTTGTATTTCTTCAGAATCCTTGTGTTTGCTGAAAAAATCAGCCTAGTGTATGCATCGGTTGTCCTGTAACGTAACAGTGAGTGAAGTCTTTTAGTTTTATAGTAGTTCAATAAATTGTTTATACTTTTTTGATTTTTGATGTAGTTATTGTTTTTTATTTTAAAGTTATGGTATAATTTTCACGACAAACAAATTATAGGTGAGCATATGAACAGCGTAAATAAAACACTATATATCCCTTTATATGGAAAATCGTATGTTAGCAAAAAGGGAATATTTCTTGACGATAAAAAAGCGGAAGAAATTTGGGAAGCTGAGGGATTCGTACTCAAAGGAAAATCAAAATCAAAGTGGCTTGCCTACTATATGGGTGCTCGCTCTGCTGTATTTGACGAATGGATAAAGAAGCAGATGTCAGATGCACAGGATGCCGTGGTCATTCATATTGGATGCGGCTTGGATAGCCGAGTTTTGAGAGTGGGAACTATAAATCAAAAGTGGTATGATGTGGATTTTGCTGAAGTTATTGAAGAAAGAAAACGATACTATTCCGAATCTGCCAACTATCGTATGATTGCAGGGGATGTGAGGGATGGCAATTGGCTGACAAGTGTTCCTGAAAAGAAGTGTGCTATTGTTGTTATGGAAGGTGTGAGTATGTACTTGTCTTCCAAAGAAGTACACGAATTAACAGAAAACCTGTGTGCGCATTTTGAACAGATTGTGTTTTTGATGGACTGCTATACTGTTTTTGCCGCCAAACTGTCAAAGTACAAAAATCCAATAAACGATGTGGGTGTTACTGAGGTTTACGGTATAGATAATCCAGAGTTGTTTCAGCACGGCGAGTTTGTTTATGTTAAAGAACACGCAATGACACCGCAAAAATACATAGATGAGTTGACCGGTATTGAGAAGTGTATTTTCGGAAAACTGTATGCAGGAAGTTTTTCCAAAAAGTTGTATCGATTGTTTGAATATAGAAAAGTGTAAAATTCTAATTTACCGAATAGTCAGATGAAATAATAATTTGCACGAAAGGATAAAAATCATGTTCAGAAAAAGCATTGTATTTTTGCTCGTTTTAGCTATTTTGGTCGCTTTGCCTTCAGTCGTATCTGCTGAAGAAAATGCTCCCGAAAAGGAAGGCTATGTGCTTGATTTTAGCACTGAGTTTAATGATGAGAAATTAAATACAGAGTATTGGTTACCGCAATATTTACCTCACTGCACTGCCAATATTGAAGGTTCCTCGGCAAGATATAAAATCGAGAACGGTTGTCTGAATCTGTATATCACAAAGGATTCGCCTGATTATTTTGGCGGTAAGCCCGGCTCAGCAGACCCCGACAACCTTTTATGGATAGCAAACGGTATTCAGACTTGGGAAAAGAATCATCTGCATCCGGGCGGCACTCAGCAGAGGGAAGTTGAGCCTTATGAAGGATATGCTACACAGTACGGCTACTTTGAGATACGAATGAAAATGCCCGACACAGGTGGCGGCGGATACGCATCATGGTGGCTTATCGGTGCTCAGGATGATACCGACGGAACAGATTCTGTTCAGAACGGTGAAATAGATGTGCTGGAAACCTTTTTTAAGTCACCCGGAGTTTTTGAACCCAAAGTTCACGCTTGGAATGACCCTAATCTCGGTGAATGGGCAAGCAAAGTTGAATTGGACGGAGAACCGACGGATTATGTGAACGAATTTCACGCCTATGCTATGGATTGGAGACCTGAAGGGATAACATTTTATGTTGACGGAAAAGAAGTGGCACAAACAACAGAATCGCCGCAATACAGAATGTGT
>JAZUNP010000056.1:0-21232 GCA_045604215.1 Acutalibacteraceae bacterium | reverse complement strand
CGCAGTATTTCCAACATATTTTTAACCGATAAAACTGAGGTGTCGGAGTATCTTTCTCAAAGAATAAATCTTATTCCCTTTGCTACGGTAAAGCTTTTTATAAATGCATACAGGGATTCGGCTCTTCAAACACACAGCGTAGTCGAAAATATACTGGGTAACTTTTTTGTGTTTATGCCGTTTGCATTTTTTGTGCCACAAGTTTTCAAAAAGATAAATTCGGCACTAAAATTCTTTTATTTTATTGCCACAAGTGTTTTGTGTATAGAGGTTTTACAGCTTATCTTTTTAACGGGTAGCGCCGATATTGACGATTTTATTTTAAATGTCGGTGGCGCTATGTCGGTATACGGAATACTAAATATTTGCAAGGTAAAGCACGGTATAAATAAGTTTTTGTTTGGTGAGGGTTATGAAGCTAAAGGCTTGTGCAAAAATAAATTTGACTCTTGACGTTTTGGGTAAACGCGAGGACGGCTATCATCTTATTGACTCGGTTTTTCAGTCGGTGTCACTGGGGGATACTGTCAGCGTGGAAAAGGCAGAGGTAATTTCGGTTGGCTGTACCGACGACACAATATGTGACGGGTACAACATTGCATATAAGGCAGCAGAAAAATTTTTTAGATATACGGGTATTGACGGCGGCGCGAAAATTGCCATAGAAAAGCATATACCGTTAGCATCGGGTATGGGTGGCGGCAGTGCCGACGCGGCGGCAGTGATTGTGGCGCTTGATAAACTTTATAATACCAATTTATCAAATGAGCAGCTGTGTGAAATTGGTTTATCTGTTGGCGCTGACGTGCCTTTCTGTATTGTGGGCGGTACGGCTCGTGTGGGTGGAATCGGTGAAATGATGGAAAAGCTTCCCGATATGCCCGAGTGCGCTATACTGCTTATAAAGCACGGTAAAAAACTGTCAACTGCCGATATGTATTCAAAAGTTGATGCATACCCACAAGAAAAATTTTACACACAGCAAATGGTTGACGGAATAGTAGGCGCTGACCTTGCCGCCGTTTGCAAAAATGTTTTCAATGCATTTGACAGCGTATGTGATAACGAAAAGTTAATTGGAGATATAAAGGCTACTAATCCTTTGGCGGTATCGCTTTCGGGTAGCGGTCCTACCGTTTTTGCAATTTACAGTAATTTGGACCACGTAAATGCGGCAAAGACCGCACTCAAAAAAAATGGCTATTTGCCAATGGTGGTCCTACCGAGTAAGAGCGGAATAATATTTGAATAAAAAAATTACTCTTGTCAATATTACCTTTAGGAAAAATTTGACAGGAGTATTTTTATGAAAAAAACTATTAGAAAAAACATTGAACTTGGAGTACTATTTGGGCTTATTTGCGCCATAGTGCTAAGCTTTGCGCGTTTTGAGATGCGGTGTGATGAGCTGCGTCAAGGGGTGCTGCGGCTTCATATAATTGCAAATTCCGATGTGGAAGATGACCAGAATTTAAAACTTGCCGTGCGCGATGAAATACTTAAAAACTCTACCGATATATTTAAGGATTGCGGCAATGTAGACGATGCAATTATGACTGCGAGTAACAGCATTGAAGATATAAATAAAATTGCAAACGAGGTAATAGCAAAAAACGGTTTTGATTATAAGGCGCAGGTTTCAGTGGGTGACAGATATTTCGAAACAAGGGAATATGACAATTTTACGCTACCTGCGGGTACTTACAAATCCCTCGTTGTCGATTTGGGCGCGGCAGAGGGTAAAAATTGGTGGTGCGTAGTGTTTCCGTGCGTGTGTGTGCCGTCATCGAGTGGTGCGAGTCTTTCGGATAGCGTATCAAGTGAGGCGGTAAATACGGCAGAAAACGCGACAAAATACCAAATTAAGTTTAAAAGTATGGAAATTTATGAGGATATAAAGCGAATATTTTCAAAAAACTAAATTTTTTTTAAAATAATACTTGCTTTTTTAAAACTAATGTGGTAAAATTCCAATGTTACAACGAAAGAAAGGGGTGACAAGGATGAAGGAAGGTTTACATCCTCAGTACGAAAAGGTAACAATTAAATGTGCTTGTGGTGCCGAATTCGAGACACGCTCAACAAAAAAGGACATCCGTTTGGATATATGTTCTAAATGTCATCCGTTTTTCACTGGTAAGCAGAAGTTGGTAGATACCGGCGGACGTGTTGACAGATTTAAAAAGCGTTTCGGTATGGAAGATAAATAATTATTACCGCAATTCCGCAATCGGCCTATGGGTTGATTGCGGCTTTTTGTTTAGACTGTCGTCATAATAAAAATGGAGGTGCCGTCGTGCAGGAGTATACCACTATCGAGGGCAATTTTACTGCAGAATACGAGGAAAAACATTCGCGTTTTATTGCCAATTGCTTTAATTGTGAAAGCGAAGCCCAAGCGAGTGAAATTATAGCCGCGCAAAAAAGCAAATATTGGGATGCAAGGCACAATGTTTATGCCTATCTTTTACAGGATGGCACAGCCCGTTTTTCCGACGACGGCGAACCTCACGGCACGGCGGGAATGCCAATGCTTGAGGTTATAAAGGGTAGCGGAATTACCGATGTTTTGGTTGTGGTAACTCGTTATTTTGGCGGAATACTTTTAGGCACTGGTGGTCTTGTACGTGCTTACAGCACAAGTACCCGCGACGCGCTTGTCGGTGCGCAAAAAGTTTTAATGTGTGAATGCTTAGAATACGAAATAGAGTGCGATTACAGCAATTTTGACAGGCTGACACGACTTATCACAGATACGGGCGGTACGGTGCAAAACACCGATTTTACCGATAAGGTAGTTTTAAGCGTAATGTTTAAAAAGATTGACAGTAGTGCATTTTTAGACAAACTTTGCGAATTATTTGCGGCAAAAATAACCGCAAAACAAAGAAATCAATTATTTTTTCCATTTAAATTGTAAAAAATAGAGGAATTTTTGAAAAAATCAATAATAATTAGTATAAAGGGGTGAAGTGTTTATGAAAAATGTCAGGTTGCTTACCGAACAAATTGAAAAACAAACGCTGTCGCCCTATGCCACTTTGAGTGTGCAAACAAAAGGCCGCGAAAGATATGAAGAGCCTTGTGACCTAAGAACTGTGTTTCAGCGCGACCGTGACCGCATAATACATTGCAAGGCATTCAGGCGCTTAAAACATAAAACTCAAGTGTTTTTATCTCCGGAGTCCGACCATTACCGTACTCGACTTACCCATACGCTTGAGGTAGCACAAATCGCCCGTACAATCGCAAGGGCGCTGCGATTTAATGAGGACTTGACCGAGGCAATCGCTTTGGCGCACGATTTGGGCCATACACCATTTGGACACGCGGGTGAACGAGCACTTAACAGTCTTTATAGCGGCGGCTTTACGCATTTTGAGCAGAGTGTAAGGGTGTGCCGAGTAATTGAACGCGCAGGCAAGGGGTTAAATCTTACACAAGAGGTGCTTGACGGAATACTTTGTCACACACGCGGTGACTGGGCGCAAACACCCGAGGGTAAAATTGTGCGCTTTAGCGACCGAATTGCATATATAAATCACGATATCGACGATGCGGTAGCGGCTGGTGTTATTACCGAAAATGATATTCCCATTGACATAAGAAATGTTTTGGGCTTTAGCAAGAGTGAGCGTATTGACACACTTGTTAAGTCGGTTGTTACAAACACCGAAAAGCATGACGTCAAAATGGATGTGGCTACTGCTGAGGCATATGAAAAATTACATAAATTTTTGTTTGATACCGTTTACCGCAATCCTATTGTAAAGGCAGAGGAAACCAAGGTTGACGGTATTGTAAGCGGTATTTATGAGTATCTTGTAAGAAATCCCGATAAGCTTGATAATGAATATAGCATTATCCGCGAACGTGAGGGAATAGAACGTGCAGCTGCCGATTATATCGCAGGTATGACCGATCATTTTGCTGTTATGACCTATTCCAATATATACATACCTAAAGAATGGAAGTACAATAGTTAAATATTATTTAATTTAAAGAAAGGGGGAGAAGGAAATGGCAATACCCGAGGAAATTATAAACGAAATAAAATTTCGAAATGATATTGAAACGGTTATGGCGCCGTATGTAAGTCTTAAACGACGCGGCAAAAACCTTGTCGGCCTTTGCCCGTTTCACAATGAAAAAACCCCCTCATTTACCGTTTATCCCGAAAACGGATCTTTCTATTGCTTCGGTTGTGGTGTAGGCGGTGATGTTTTCAGTTTTGTAAGGCTCATAGAAAATCTTGATTACATTGATGCTGTAAAATTACTTGCAGAACGCAGTAATATTACACTTCCGCAAGACGGCTATGACGATTCGATGGAAAAACTCAAAAATACCATTTTTGAAATAAATCGCGAAGCGGCAAGATTTTATCACAGCTATCTTATGTCACCTGAAGGTAAATGGGCGCTTGATTATCTGACGGGACGAGGCTTGTCGATTGCTACAATAAGGCATTTTGGACTTGGCGCCGCACCAGACGGTTGGGACAACCTTATCAAGCATTTAAAAGGGCTTGGCTATTCAATACCAGATATGATTCAGGCTAATGTTGTCGGCAAAAGTCAGCGCGGTACATATTATGACCGCTTTAGAAAGCGTGTAATGTTCCCCATAATAAATATACGCGGTAAAATAATCGGCTTTAGCGGTCGAGCAATGCCCGGCGAGGATAAAGTGGGCGGCAAGTATGTAAACACCTCTGACACCCCTGTTTATAAAAAGAGTGAAAATCTTTTTGCTATGAACTTTGCAAAAAATCACTGTGACCAGCGTGTGATTTTGGTTGAGGGCAATATGGACGTCATCTCGCTTCATCAAGCAGGATTTGAGAATGCTGTTGCGGCGCTTGGAACCTCCTTTACCAATGAACAAGCAAAGCTACTTTCACGCTATACAAAGGAAATTGTGCTTATAATGGACTCCGACGCCGCAGGGCAAAAGGCTGCGCGACGCGCGGGTGAAATACTGGGCAGTACAGGACTTGATGTAAGGGTGGTTGTGCTACCTGACGGTAAGGACCCCGATGAATACATTAAAAAGCACGGTGCGGCGCGTTTTAAAGCATTGCTTGAGGGCGCTGTAAGTGAGATTGAATACAAGCTACTCACAGCCGTGGATGATATTGACACCGCAAGTGATGACGGAAAGCTACGGTATTTGGCAAAAGCGGCTGAAATTATAGCTGGGGCAAATGACATTATGACCCGTGACCTTTACATAGGCAGACTTTGTGACAAATACGGTGTATCACGAATTGCCTTGGAAACAAAGGTTAATGATATTAGAAGGAAAAACTTCAAACAACGCGAGAAAAAAGAATTTGATGATATAGTCCGTCCAAAGTTTGATAAAAGTGATGTCAATCCTGAAAGACGCTATTATCCTGCGGCGACAGCGGCTGAGGAAGCGGTTATAGCAGTGCTTATGCAGCATCCCGATTTTGTAAATACTGCTATCGAACGGCTTTTGCCTGAGCAAATGCTCACATCAACAAACCGCAGAATTTACGACGCTTTGTGCAAATGCATAAATTCAGGCAGAAATCCTGATTTATCATATTTCGGTGAAATGCTAAACCCTGCTGAAATGGGTTATTTAGCAGCCCTTGCTAACAGCGAAAAGGGTGATAAAAATGCCCTTATCGTATTAAAAGACAGCATTAAGGTAATATTAGATGAGGGAATGCGTAAAAAATCGGGCGATACAAAAAATATGACTGTGGATGATTGGGCGGAGAGCCTTAAAAAAATAATAGAAACCAAACAAAAGGGGATTAAATAATATGGCAGACACAAAAAATGAAAAAGCAACAGTAGAAGAACTCGAAAGACAGGCTGACGCACTTTTGGAAGAAGCAGAGCAAAAACAATTATTAGATGAAACAGATAGTTCAACTGATGACGAGGAACCTACCGAGGCTGACCTTAAACTTGAGGAGGATAATCTTTTAGATCCCGATGTCTTAGATCGCGACTTTGATGAAGAGCCTACCGAAGATGAACTCAAGCTTGAAGAGGTAGACCTTGAAAATATCGATGATAACGTAGCACTTGAGAATATGTCGCTTGACGATCCCGTTAAGGTTTATTTGCGTGAAATAGGACGAGTTCCACTTCTTTCTTCTAAAGAAGAAATTGAACTCGCAATCAAAATTACCGAGGGCGACGAATATGCAAAAAAACGTCTTACCGAAGCAAACCTTCGACTCGTTGTAAGTATTGCGAAAAAATATGTTGGACGTGGAATGTATTTTCTTGACCTTATTCAAGAGGGTAACGTTGGGCTTATTAAGGCGGTTGACAAATTCGACCACACCAAAGGCTTTAAGTTTTCGACATACGCTACTTGGTGGATTCGTCAGGCTATTACTCGTGCCATTGCTGACCAAGCAAGAACCATACGTATACCTGTTCATATGGTTGAAACAATAAACCGACTGAAAAAGATACAAAGTCAGTTGCTTCACGAAAACGGTTATGAGCCAAGCGAAGAGCTTATTGCCGAAAAAATGGAGTTGTCGGTTGAACGTGTGCGCGAGATTATGCGTGTAGCACAGGAGCCTGTTTCTATGGAAACACCTATAGGTCCCGAGGAGGATTCACGCCTTATGGACTTTATACGCGACGAGGATGCTTTAGCCCCCGATGA
Organism: Acutalibacteraceae bacterium; assembly: GCA_045604215.1. Lineage (GTDB taxonomy): Bacteria > Bacillota > Clostridia > Oscillospirales > Acutalibacteraceae > UBA737. Next base: position 14,569 of record JAZUNP010000056.1, on the reverse strand, counting down.
TGCTGCTCTTAAAACCATTACTAACGAAGATATTGACGCTGTATTGCATACATTGTCTCCTCGTGAAGAGGCGGTTATCCGCTTACGTTTTGGTCTTAAGGACGGAAGATGTCACACCTTGGAGGAGGTAGGTACCGAGTTCGATGTAACTCGTGAGCGTATCCGTCAAATTGAGGCAAAGGCACTTCGTAAGCTTCGCCATCCTGTAAGAAGCAATAAATTTAAAGACAGATAAGAGGCATAAACTTAATGAAATTCACATATAAAACTAATGGCGTTTGTTCAAGAAGTATTGATATTGAAATTGAGGACAACATTATTAAAAATGTTTTGTTCTTTGGCGGTTGCAACGGCAACCTAAAGGGAATAGGCGAACTGACAAGGGGAATGAATATCGACGACGTTATTGAAAGACTCGAAGATATTAAATGCGGTTTAAAAAACACCTCTTGCCCTGCACAGCTTGCCGAAGCACTTAAAAAATATAAGAACGAACAGTAAGGTAGGGGGACAAAAAAGTGCTAACAGATGATTTAGATGTAAAAATTGCGGGCGATAAGCCGTCCGAAGACATTCGCCGCAATAAAACTACACCTGTGCAGAATTCGTCTGTGAGTCCTGAACAGGTAAAGGGTGCAAAAGCAATTGGTAAGGCTGTGGCAAACAGCTTTATCGCTGATGCCGAAACCGAGGTTGACGAGGAATTTCGTGACTTTGATATGATAGTTCAAAGGCGTTTGTTGCTATCTTTCACCGCGACTGCGGGGTTCGAGCAATATATCGGTGACGATACGCTTGACGGAATCGCTCAAAAGAGCTTTCTTGATACTATAAACAAGCACAGCGCAGAGCTTTACAAAACCTCAAGCGATACGGGAGCATTTTCATTTTACTATCTTGCGTTCCGCCGTGGAGGCGAGGTTGAGCGCCGCATAGGACAAACCTTTGCAATGCTGTGCTCACACGACGGAGACCCGATTTTCCAAGAACTCGGCGAAGCGCTTTATTGCTGGTTCCTGTCGGTAGTGCGTAAGGCGGTAGCAGAAAATTTAAAATGAATTTGATTATAAAAATTCCCCCTCTTGCATACAATGGTGCGAGGGGGAATTTTTATGCCAAGTATTTATTTAAGTCCGTCTACACAGGAGTTTAATCCGTATGTTATAGGCGGCAACGAGGAATACTATATGAATTTGATTGCCGATGCTATGGAGCCTTATTTGTACGCGAGCGGTATATCCTTTACACGAAACACACCGCAAATGACCGCAGCTTCGTCAATAGCGCAGTCGAATATGGGAGATTATGATCTGCATTTAGCGCTTCATTCCAACGCTACAGGCAGTGGCGACGGTAGTCGCCGGGGTAGTGAGGTGTACTATTTCCCAACAAGTGTGGATGGTGCCCGCGCGGCAGAGATTATCGCGAACAATTTAAAGCTGATATACCCGTTACCGAATTTAGTGCGAACTGTGCCAACTACCGCGCTTGGTGAGGTGCGTCGTACCCGCGCACCGAGTGTGCTTATTGAGTTTGCTTATCACGACAATTATGAGGATGCTATATGGATACGCGACAATATTGAAGCAATAGCCTCAAATGTCGTAGTGTCGCTTACCGATTATTTCGGTATTCCGTTTGTAGTACCGCAAGTTTAATAAATTCTCAAAGGTTATAATATTGATTTTTAACATAAAATGCAGTAAAATTTAATTACTGCATTTTAATTATATTTGGAAGTATATTATACTTGAAAAAATGGCTGAATTTATATATAATAAATTAATATAGTTAAATTAAGGTAGGTGGCAAATTTGGGCAGATTTATAGCGCGTATAGCCGACTTTATACGTGAAACGGACAAGCTGATGGTAATACTTTGCGTAGCCGCTACAAGCTACGGTTGTTTGGCGGTTTATTCGGCGACAAGGTATCTTGATACAATACGTCCGTTTTTTGTGCAGGTAATGGGTTTGCTTGTCGGTGTTGCTGCCGCGATAGTTATATCTAGCATTGATTTTGACAAGTTGTCTAAGTACTGGTATCTGCTTGCACTGCTTGGTGTAATACCCGTAATATTAACCTTCTTTATCGGTTGGGCGCCCGAGGGCACCGACGATAAGGCTTGGCTTGATTTGGGTTTTACCACCTTTCAGCCGTCTGAACTTTTAAAAATTTGCTTTATTGTTACCTTTTCGACCCATTTAAGCCGCTCTAAAGACAGTATTAACAAAATAAAAACTCTAATTCCCGTGTGTGCGCACGGCGCGTTTCCTGTATTGCTTATACATTTCCAGGGTGACGACGGTACGGCTCTTGTTTTTGCAATTATGGTGCTTTGTATGATGTGGGCGGCAGGTGTTTCATGGAAATATTTTGTTCTGGCATTTTCTTTGCTTTTAGCCTGTTCGCCTCTTGTTTATTTTCTAATAATGAATGATGAGCAACGCGCAAGACTTGTAAATATGTTTGATATTGAATCTGATATTATGGGCGCTACTTATCAGCAATACCGAGGTCGAATGGCACTTGCAAACGGTGGATTTAGCGGACAGGGCTTATTTAACGGAAGTCTAACCCAAATCGGTGGTGTACCAGAGGGACAAAATGACTTCATTTTTGTAAGCATAGGTGAAGAGTTAGGCTTTTTAGGCTGCATGCTGGTGCTTTTGCTGCTTTTAGCAATTGCGCTTCGTTCCGTAAATATCGCGCGTAATTGCAACAGACAAAGCGGGAAGATAATGTGTATCGGTTTTTTCGGTATGATGCTTGCGCAAATCACTATAAATATTGGTATGTGTGTAGCATTATTACCCGTTATCGGTGTAACATTACCGTTCTTTAGTGCGGGAGGCACCTCGCTTATTTGTATGTATTTGGGAGTGGGTTTGGTGCTTAGCGTTTACAAAAACCGAAATACACGAACTTTATATCTTAGGGATAAGAAGTAATATTTATGCGGGTTTTATAAAGCCCTTTTAAAAACCGATATAAAAAATAATTCCCTCGGCTTTGTTAAAAAAACCGAGGGACACTTTTTTTATTCATAATTTTTACTTTATTTCATAGCATAAATATGTTAAAATAAATATAAAAGAACAAAAGGAGTGTGTAGGTTATGAAAATTACATTTTTAGGTGCGGCGCATGAGGTTACGGGTTCTTGTACCTTGCTGGAGGCTTGTGGCAAGAATATACTTATTGATTGTGGGCTCGAACAGGGTGCCGATATTTACGAGAATTGTGAAATTCCTGTCACACCCTGTGATATTGACGCGGTGTGCCTAACGCACGCTCATATTGACCACTCGGGGAAAATACCCGCACTAGTAGCGCAGGGCTTTAAGGGTGAGATTTATACAACTCTCGCGACTCATAAACTATGTAACATTATGCTTCGCGATTCGGCGCATATACAGGAATTCGAAGCCGAATGGCGCAACCGAAAGGCAAAACGCGCGGGTAAAGAAGAGTACCAACCGCTCTATACTTTGCAAGATGCTGAAAATGCTCTCAAACTATTTTATCATTATGATTATAACCAACCTACCGAGATTTTTGACGGAATTAGAATTACCTTTATAGATGCGGGTCATCTACTCGGCTCGGCAAGTATTTTATTCGAAATTACCGAGGGAGGAGAGACCCAGCGTATTATCTTTTCGGGTGACCTTGGTAATACAAACCGTCCGCTTATAAATGACCCAAGCGTTCCGCCGATGGCTGACTATGTTGTAATAGAGTCAACCTACGGTGACCGCACTCACGGTGTGAGACCTGACTATACAGCACAACTTACCGAAATTTTGCAGGAAACCTTTGACCGAGGCGGTAATGTGGTAATCCCGTCCTTTGCTATCGGCAGAACACAGGAGATGCTTTATCTAATCCGCAATATCAAAGAGCAAGGACTTGTTAAAAATCACGCTAATTTCTCGGTGTATGTTGACAGTCCATTAGCGGTTGAGGCAACCAATATTTATTCTTCAGGTCTTACCGATTATTATGACACCGAAACGCTTGATTTGTTAGAGCAGGGCATAGACCCCATACGCTTTGGCGGACTTAAACTGTCGGTAACATCGGATGACTCTAAAATGATAAACTTTGATGAAAGTCCAAAGGTTATTTTGTCGGCATCAGGTATGTGTGAGGCAGGTCGAATTCGCCACCATTTAAAGCATAACCTATGGCGAAATGACAGCACAATACTTTTTGTCGGTTATCAGTCCGAGGGAACTGTTGGTAGAAAACTCGTAGACGGAGAAAGTAAAGTTAAGCTTTTCGGTGAAGAGATTAACGTAAACGCTCGAATTGCCACACTTTCGGGTATTAGCGGCCACGCTGACCGTGATATGCTACTCGGTTGGCTTTCTAACATAAGAAGTAATCTTAAAACCGTATTTATAAACCACGGTGATGACAGTGTTTGTGACACCTTTTCAAAGGAAATAGAAGAAAAACTCGGGGTAAATGCAATAGCGCCCTTTAGCGGTGACAAGTATGACCTTATGACAGGCGAGTGTCTCGAGAAAGGCAAGATTATTCGCGTTGAGAAAAAGAGTGAGGGCAGGCATCGCGCCGATACTGTTTTCTCTCGTCTTTATGCTGCAGGTCAGCGTTTGCTTTCGGTTATTAACAAAAATAAAGAAAGTCCTAACAAGGAAATAGCTCGATTTGCCGACCAGATAACAGCTTTATGCGACAAATACGACAAGTAAAGGTGAGAATTTATGAAAGATTATCCAACCCCTCATATAAACGCGACTCCCGATGATTTTGCAAAAACAGTGCTTATGCCGGGTGACCCTTTGCGCGCGAAATTCATCGCGGAAAACTTCCTTGAAAATCCGCGTCTTGTAAATTCAGTTCGCGGTATCAACGGATACACAGGCACTTACAAGGGAGTACCCGTATCGGTTATGGCGAGCGGTATGGGTATGCCGTCAATGGCTATATATTCCTATGAGCTGTTCAACTTTTTTGGTGTAGAAAATATTATTCGCATAGGCTCGGCGGGTTCAATAAATAATGATATTAAGGTGCGTGATATTGTTATTGGTATGGGCGCATGCACCAATTCAAATTTTGCTTCACAATACGGTTTAAACGGTACCTTTGCGCCTATTTGTAGCTACGATTTATTAAAAAGCTGCACTGATACTGCAAATGAATTAGGTTTTGATATAAATGTAGGAAATATTTATTCGTCCGACACCTTTTACGACGATAGTTCGTCTACTGCCCACTGGGGTAAAATGGGTGTGATGGCAGTAGAAATGGAGGCGGCGGCGCTTTATATGAACGCGGCTCGATATCAAAAAAATGCCTTGGCTATTTGCACTATATCCGACCACATATTAACAGGCGAAGCCACCACTGCCGAGCAGCGACAAAATTCATTTACCGATATGATGAAGTTGGCGCTTGAAACAGCAATTAAGCTTTAGGTGATAGTATGGACAAAATGCTATTATGTAGAAAAGCAATTGACACTTTAAAACACTCATATTCGCCTTATTCAAATTGTCGTGTTGGTGCGGCACTACTTACAAAGGATGGTAAAATATACACAGGGTGTAATATTGAAAATGCCTCGTTTTCGCCGAGTATTTGCGCCGAGCGCGTTGCCCTTGCTAAGGCAGTAAGCGAGGGTGAACTCCAATTTGATGCCATTGCAATAGCGGGTGAAAAACGTGGTGTTTTAACTCCATTTTCACCATGTGGAGTTTGCCGTCAAGTTATGGCGGAATTTTGCAAACCCGAATTTAAAATAATTGTCGTAGTTGATGAGAACACTTTTAACGAATATACATTAGGGCAGATGCTTCCAAACTCTTTTAATTTGAAGGAAATTTAATTTTATGAGAATGTATGATATTATTGCAAAAAAACGTGACGGAAAAGAGCTTAGTGATGCCCAAATCCGTTTTTTTGTAAACGGATATACGCGCGGTGAAATACCTGATTATCAAATGTCGGCACTGCTTATGGCTATATATTTTGTGGGACTTACCGAGCAAGAAACGGTGTCGCTTACGCAGTATATGGCAATGTCGGGAGATATGATGGATTTAAATTATTTTGGCAATATTTCGTGCGATAAGCACAGTACAGGGGGTGTTGGCGACAAGACCACTCTTATAGTAGCACCAATTGCGGCGGCTTGCGGCTTGAAGGTTGCCAAAATGTCGGGTAGGGGATTAGGTCACACAGGTGGCACTGCAGATAAGTTGGAATCAATAAAGGGATATAGAACCGACCTTTCGGGTGATGAGTTTTTTAATGCAGTAAATAAAATCGGCGTTGCCGTAGTTACCCAAAGCGGAAATTTAACACCTGCAGATAAAAAGATATACGCCTTGCGCGATATTACCGCAACCGTTGAAAGTATACCGCTTATAGCAAGTAGTGTTATGAGTAAAAAATTAGCGGCGGGTGCTAAGAATATTGTGCTTGACGTAAAATACGGCTCGGGCGCATTTATGAAAACAAAGGCTGATGCCGAAAAACTGGCAGACACTATGGTAAAAATCGGTAATCTTTGCGGTAGGAAAACAGCAGCGCTTATTACCGATATGAACACACCGCTCGGGTTTGCTGTTGGTAACAGTATGGAGGTTATTGAGGCAATAAACGTTTTAAAGGGTAAGCAAAAGGGCGACCTTTATGAAATTTCAATCGCTCTTGCCGGAAATATGATTGCTCTTGCCAATAATATAAGTGAACAAGACGGTTGTGAAAAGGCTCGTCGTGCACTTGATAGCGGCATGGCATTTTTAAAATTCCGTGAGTGGATTTCTGCGCAGGATGGAGATACCAACTGTATTGATGATACGTCCAAATTTGAGACAGCTAAGTACAGTATGGAAATTAAGGCTACCGATAGTGGATTTATAACCGCTATGGATTGTGAAAAAATCGGCACAGCCGCCGCCATACTTGGCGCAGGCCGTATTACAAAGGATGACAAAATCGACCTTGCGGCAGGAATTGCTATTTCAGCTAAAACGGGTGACTATGTTAGCTTTGGCGATAGCCTTGCAGTGCTTCATAGCAACCGAAAGGATAAACTGGGCGAGGCGGCGGCAATTTATAAATCAGCTCTTCAAATAGATGCCGCACCTACAAAAGAGCCGCTTATATACAAAACTATTAAATAGGTAAAACTTATGGAAAATCAATATACAAGAACTGTTGCCGTTTTAGGTGAGACAGCAATAAATAAACTTAAAAATTCACATGTTGCCGTTTTTGGTGTGGGTGGTGTTGGCAGTTATACCGTCGAGGCACTCGCCCGCGCAGGTGTCGGCAAGATAGACCTTATAGACAACGACACCTTTAATATGACAAACATCAACCGTCAGCTTTATGCCACGCATAAAACGATTGGGCAGCATAAGGTAGACGTTGCACACAATCGAATACTTGATATTAACCCCGAGTGTCAGGTCACGGTACACAAAATGTTTTATCTGCCTGAAAATGCTTATGAGCTTGATTTGTCACAGTACGATTATATTGTTGATGCTATTGATACTGTTGCCGCAAAGGTAGAACTTATAGTTCGTGCAGATAAAGCCCAGACAAAAATTATTAGCAGTATGGGTACCGGTAATAAACTGCACCCCGAGATGTTTGAGGTAGCCGATATTTATAAAACAAGTATTTGCCCACTTGCAAAAGTGATGAGAACTCGACTTAAAAAAGAGGGAATAAAAAAATTAAAGGTTGTCTTCTCGAAAGAAGAGCCGATAACAAACCCCGAAAATATCATCGGTTCGGTGCCGTTTGTACCAAGTGTGGCGGGATTTATAATAGCAGGGGAAGTAATAAAAGATTTAATAAAATAAAAGTCATTGCAAGGGCGTATGCCCGCGGCAATCCGCCTTTCTTAAAATGAGATTACGGATTGCCGCACCGAAAAATCTGTTCGCAATGACTTTTTAAATTTTGTTATATTCCTTTTTGGGTGCCTTACCGTATTCCTTAAAAAAAGCGCGGTAGAATACTGAGTAATCGTTAAATCCACATAGCACTGCGGCGCGGGTGGGGGAAATTCCGTCAGCGAGCATTCTCTTGGCATTTACAAGACGTTTTGCGTTTATATAATTTTGTACGGTGGAGCCTGTAGCGACTTTAAAACTACGGCAAAGCTGCGCCTTGCTTATATAAAACTTATTGCATATTGTATCAAGTGTCAAGTTATCGTTTATGTGGTTGTTTATATATCTTACTATTTGTTGAATAGGGGAATTGTCTTGTGTTGCAAAATCACGGTGAGATTTATAAACCTTATATATCTCATTAAGCAGAGGCAAAAGATTACAGCTTACCTGCAAATGTCGATTTTGTGATTCGCCGAGTAGATTATTTACCAATAGATTATATATTTCGGGTTTAAAGTCATCGCGGGAGTATCGATTGAATGTACCCGGTTCATGATTTAAAAACGCTTCCAACAACAGATTGTCTTTATCAAATGCCTTAAAAAAGTCCCCGCTAAAATGCGCTGAAAAGCGCTCGTAAGGGCGTGACGTGTCAATATCAATATAGTGCGATTCGGTAGGTCGCATCAAAATAATATCACCTTGCGATAGAGGATATTCATTACCTTCTATCAAGAACTTACCGCGACCGTGTACAAATATATACAGTTCAAATGTATCGTGCGTATGTAATTTAAAAGACTCTTTATCAGGTTTTTCATCACAGTAGTAATGACAGTTAAGACCATCTTGGTTGTGTGTAAAATACTTGCTCATAACATCACCTATAGATATTATACCAGACTTTGATACGATTTGCAATGTTTAAAGATAATATTTGCAATTCCATTGTTAAAAGTAATTTCGTATAATATATACAATAACAGTACTATATATTATAGAAAAAACTGTCAAATTTCTAAGAACGGAAGGTAAAAATGTATGCAAATGACATTTCGCTGGTACGGTGAGGGTAACGATAAAATCTCACTGCAAGACATCAAACAAATTCCTGGTGTCGATGGTATTGTTTGGGCGCTACATGATAAAATGCCCGGTGAAATTTGGAGCGAAGAAGAAATAGCAAAAGTAAAAGCGCAGTGTGATGAGTACGGGTTTAACATCGACGTTGTTGAATCGGTTAATGTTCACGACGATATTAAAATCGGTCTTCCTACTCGTGATAAGTACATTGAAAATTATATTCAAACGATCCGAAACCTCGCAAAATTCGGTGTAAAGGTTATTTGTTATAACTTTATGCCAATCTTTGACTGGACCCGTTCAGATTTGTTCCATCCGGTTGGTGACGGCTCTACCGCGCTTTTCTATGAAAAAGGTATGATTCAGGACGACTACAACGCAATGGCAAACTATATCCTTGATTTTACTGAAAAATACAATATGTCATTTCCAGGTTGGGAACCTGAAAGAATGGCGAAGCTTGACGAACTTTTTAAAGCATACGACGGTGTTGACCACGAAAAGCTTTGGGCAAATCTCAAATACTTCCTTGAAAAGCTTATGCCCGTTTGTGAGGAAACCGGTATCAAGATGGCAATTCATATGGACGATCCACCATGGGATATATTCGGTCTTCCACGTCTTCTCGTTGACGAGCCAAGCATTGACCGATTCTTAAAGATGGTTGACAGTCCCTACAACTGCTTAACACTTTGTTCGGGTAGCCTTAACGCTAACCCCGACAACAATGTGGCTGACATAATTAGAAAGCACTGCGACCGTATCGCGTTTGCTCATGTTCGTAATGTTAAGCACTTCCCTAATGGCGACTTTTCGGAAGCCAGCCACCGCGACTGTGACGGTGACACAGGAATTCTTGACATCTTAAAAGCATACCACGACTGCGGATTTGAAGGCTACATTCGCCCTGACCACGGCAGACATCTTTGGGGCGAAAAGGCGGGTACCGTTCGTCCTGGCTATGGTTTATATGATAGAGCACTCGGCATTATGTATATGCTTGGTTGTTGGGATACACTTGAAAAGGAGAGTAAGTAATTATGGAAAAAGTAATAGTTGTAACAGGCGCGGGTGGTGTGCTTTGCTCAGGCTTTGCGCAGTTTCTGGCAAGTAAAGGCGCAAAGGTAGCACTACTTGACCTTAATGAAGAGGCAGCTGCCAAAGTTGCTGAAGGTATTAACGCAAAGGGTGGTATTGCAAAGGCATATAAGTGTAACTGCCTTGACAAATCAGACATTGAGTCGGTTCACCAAAAGGTGTTGGCTGACCTTGGCAAGTGTGATATTCTTGTAAACGGCGCAGGCGGTAACAATCCAAAATGCACAACCGCTCACGAGGAATATGTTGCAGGCGATGAAACAGCCGAGGATATTCTCACATTCTTTAACATTGACGAAAAGGGCTTTAACTTTGTTTTCGACCTAAACCTTAAAGGTGTTCTTTTACCAAGTCAGGTATTTATGGTAGATATGATTGGACGTAAGGGCTGCTCGGTGCTTAACGTATCTTCAATGAACGCTTACCGCCCACTTACCAAGATTCCTGCTTACTCAGCTGCTAAGGCTGCTGTTACCAACTTTACCTCTTGGCTTGCAGTTCACTTTGCAAAAGAGGGTATCCGCGTTAATGCAATAGCCCCAGGCTTTTTTGTGTCAAATCAAAACCGCGCGCTTCTCTTTAATGAGGACGGTACCCCAACCCCACGTACCGACAAGATTTTGCGCTCTACCCCAATGGGTCGTTTTGGCGAGGCTGAAGAATTGCTTGGCACAGTAGAATGGTTGCTTGATGAAAACAAATCAGGCTTCGTAACAGGAATTACAGTACCGGTTGATGGCGGTTTCTCTGCTTACTCTGGTGTTTAAAGGAGAATAAAAATGAATAACAACATAAAAATTTACGGTTTCGCTGATGAAGCAAGCCCAATAGTAGATGAACAAATCAAGGCAATGCACCGCAATGGTCTTGCAGGTCTTGAAATCCGTAATGTAGATGGCACTTGGATTGCAGCCGCTGAGGCAGACAAAATCCGTGAAGTGAAGGCAAAGATGGATGCGGCAGGTCTTGAAACATGGGCCATCGGTTCTTCTATCGGTAAGATGGACATTGAGACAGGCGATTTTGCGGCTCATCTTGAAAACCTTAAAAAGATGATCGAGTTTGCTCATATTCTTGATGCCAAAAATCTCCGTGCTTTCTCGTTCTTTATTCCAAAGGGCAAGGATCCCGCTGATTATAAGAATGAGGTTATGGACCGTTTGGGTATTATGCTCGACGTTATGCGCGGCAGTGGCGTTACATTCTGCCACGAAAACGAAAAAGGTATTTACGGTGATATTGCATCCCGTTGCCTTGAAATTCTCGATAATTTCCCCGAAATTGAGGGTGTATTTGATACCGCTAACTTTGTTCAGTGCGGCCAAGATACAGCAGAAGCCTGGAATATGCTCAAACACCGCATCAAGTATGTTCATGTTAAGGATGCAAGAATGTCTGACGGTGTTGTAGTGCCTCCAGGCTGCGGCGACGGCAATTATAGCCTTATACTTCCTGAATACTTGGCACAGGGCGGCACAGTATTTACAATGGAGCCACACCTTACCGAATTTGTAGGTCTACAAGGTCTCGAGCGCGAAGGTGAGGAAAGCGCGGTAGGCGAAATTAAGTTTAGCAGTAATGAAGAAGCATTTGATTATGCATGTAATGCATTCAAAGCACTATTTTAAAGGTAATTTAAATCATGAAAATAGGCGCTTGGTTTTTATACACTTAGTGTCTAATGCAAAAAATCTCCAAGATTTTGCAGAAACCCTAAAAAAGTAGCCGATATCGGTTGTAAAAACATTTAAATGACCCCTTTGACTGCATCATACGTAGTTACAATACTTGAAACCTTGCGGTTTCTAAATTTGCCCAGCACCGTTTTTGCTTGTGGCTATATAACATATACAGTACTGCTCACAGAAAAACTGCACTGTGAACAATTTTTTCAAAATAGTTCATTATTTTGCTTTAGAATAGAAAGGAAAATTATTATGGATAAAATTAGACTTGGTATAATCGGTTTTGGTAACATGGGTACAGGTCATACCTCTAACATTATGGATGGTAACTGTCCAGAGGTTGAGTTGGTTGCTATTTGTGACAAAAATCCCGACCGATGCGAATTTGGTAAATCAAAGTATCCTGATGCAAACATTACATACTTTACCGACGCTATCGAAATGCTTGATAGCGGTCTTATCAACGCTTGTCTTATAGCAGTTCCTCACTATGACCACGCTAAATATTCAATGGAATGTATGAAGCGCGGTATTCATGTAATGTGCGAAAAGCCTGCAGGTGTTTACACCCGTCAGGTTCGCGAAATGATTGCTGAATCAGAAAAACACCCCGAGGTTATATTTGGTATGATGTTTAACCAACGTACAAACCCAGTTTACCGCAAGATGCATGAGCTTGTTCACTCAGGCAAATACGGTGAAATTCGCCGTACAAACTGGCTTATTACTAACTGGTATCGCCCACAGGCTTACTACAATTCAAGTGACTGGCGTGCTACGTGGGTAGGTGAAGGCGGCGGTGTTCTTCTTAACCAGTGTCCTCATCAGCTTGACCTTTGGCAGTGGATTTGTGGTATGCCGATTAAGGTTCAGTCAAAGATTAAGTATGGCAAGTGGCACGACATTGAGGTTGACGACGACGTAACAACATTCGTTGAATACGAAAACGGTGCAACAGGTGTGTTTATCACCACAACAGGTGACGGTAAGGGTACTAACCGTTTTGAAGTTCAAATGGACGGCGCAAAACTTGTTGTAGAAGATGACAAGCTTACAGTTACCGAATTTGAAGTTAAAGAATCTGAATTTACAAAGACAAATACTGAAGTATTTGGTTCAATTAAGACACACGACCTTGAAATCGAGATTGAAAACAAAAATCCACAGCATATTGGCGTTATAAACGCTTGGGCTGGTAAGATTCTACATGGTACACCACTTATTGCCGAAGGTGCTGAAGGTCTTAAGGGCGTTATCCTTTCAAACGCTATGCACCTTTCTGACTTTTTGGGTCGTGAGGTTGAAATTCCATTTGATGAAGACCTTTTCTATGAAGAACTTATGAAGCGAGTTGCTACCTCTAAAAAGAAAGAAAACGTTACAGCAACATTTGCTGATACAAACGGAACATACGGCAGCACAAAGGTTTAAGAATTGACCATCTAAAAGTAGGTGTTACTATGGATAAGGTTCGTATGGGTATTGTTGGTATCGGTAACATTGGTACTGCCCACGCTAATACACTTTTTGCGGGTAAGGTTGAGGGCGCGTACCTTGCCGCAGTTTGCGATATTTCACCAGTTCGCCGTGAGTTTTGTAAGAATGCTTACGAGTGTGTTGAAATTTTTGACGATTACGGAGAGATGTTTGCAAGCGGTCTTGTTGATGCGGTAATTGTTGCCACACCACATAAATTGCACTGCGATATTTCTATGGATGCTTTAAAGGCGGGGCTTAACGTATTGGTTGAAAAGCCTGTTGATATTACGGTTAGCAAGGCGCGTGCAATGAACGAACTTGCAAAAAAGAGTGATAAAAAGTTTGTTATGATGTTTAACCAACGCACCAACGACGTGTTTGCAAAAACACGCGAAATCGTAAAAAGCGGTGCCTTGGGTGAACTCAAAAGAACTATCTGGATAATCACCAACTGGTATCGTACACAGAGTTATTATAATTCAGCAGGTTGGCGTGCTACGTGGGTAGGTGAAGGCGGTGGCGTTCTTCTTAACCAAGCGCCTCACAATCTTGACCTATGGCAGTGGATTTGCGGTATGCCTGTTGAAGTGCGGGCAAACTGCGAGGTAGGGAAGTACCATAATATTGAGGTTGAGGATGACGTTACTTTGATAACCCGTTACGAGAATGGTGCAACAGGTATGTTTATTACCTCAACGGGTGAATTTCCAGGTACTAACCGACTTGAAATTTCGGGAACTCGCGGTAAAATCGTTGTAGAAAACAGTACTCTAAAATGGTGGAAATTGCCCGAGGATGAACGTGAGATTTGCTTTAGTGAAACACAGCTTTTCCCAAGCATTAAATGTGATTACGAAGAGTTTGTAGGTCAATCAAAAGACGGCGAAGCTCATATGAAGATTATTCAAAATTATGTAAATGCTATTTTGCACGATGAAGAATTACTTTCTCCCGGTACGGACGGTATTTACGAACTAACCCTTTCAAATGCGGCTTATCTTTCTTCTTGGAAGGGCGGCATACCTGTAAAACTTCCGTTTGATGAAGCCGAGTTTGACAAGGAACTCGGTGAAAGGCAAAAAAATTCAAAAACCAATGACTCCGTAGAAAACAAAAATGTAAGCGGTAATTATTCAAAACGTTGGCAGGTAAATTGGTAAAAGGCAATCCCGAGTGTTAAAACACTCGGGATTTTTTGTATAACGAAAACCACGCGATAGTCGCGTGGTTCAAAAGAGGTTAACCGATGAACAAAACAAAATCCTCCATTTGTGTTAAAATAGCAATGACCTGCCAGTCATACAAAACACAGATGGAGGATTTATAAATGAAAAAA
>JAZUNP010000055.1:0-4502 GCA_045604215.1 Acutalibacteraceae bacterium | reverse complement strand
GTTTTCGATAGCTATGTAAAGAATCTCGTGCGGATAAACCCTGCAAACATCTTTGCCGCTTGTCTGCACAATAATTCCGGAATTGCAACAGTGCTTTGGGCAAGTGGTTTCTTCATCGCTGAAATCAATGCAAAACCTTTCACAGCCGCAACAATCGACCAGGTTATATTTGAGATCATTTTGCTCCATATACTCAATCAGCTTTGCTTTGGCTGCTTGCTTTTCTGCTGCATTACATACTAAAGAATCCATAAAACACCTTTCTCTTTTTTAAAATAAAAATAGTCTTCAGTATATAAATGCAAAAAATCGTAAAAAGTAACGCAAAATAAAAAATTTTTATAAAATTCGATTTTTTAGACAAATTTGGGTGTTCTGAACTGTGCAAAATTACGACAAAAAACGACAAAAAAGATAACTCCCGAGTTAACGAGAGTTATCTCATTTTGAGTTTATAGTGTTTGTGTGGCAATCACAGAACCGTCCCCTGATTGGTTCTGTCAGGAATATTCCTGAAACCTTTAAGGGCTTGGGATTATCCCAACAAACTGCCTTTTGTCCCCAAAAGGCGATGCTTGTTGGTATGATTAATTGCCACGCCTCAACTTAATGAATTGCCAAATGACAACTGCGACAGCAACAAAAACAAAGACACAAATAAGACTGATGGTTACTATCATTTTTGTAAGTTGCATTGAACCAACGTCATATATGATGCTTTCGGCACCGGTGCTATCTTTCACAATTATCTGTGAATATGATGAAGCAAATAAGTTCAGTAGTCCCATATTATTTCTAATAAAATATTCATCATTACCCATTGTTCTTTTGGTGGCATGAACGAAATGATTTACATATGAATTATTTTCAATTGTATTTTGGACTTCAAAAGCACCCAAAACTTCGCCTTTTGGGGTTACAGAAACAATAACACTGCTGCGAACAAAATAAATGTTTAGATTTTCTTCATCCCATTCAACCCCAAAATTACCACTACAATTAAAAGTATATCCATATTGAAAAGCACCTTCATTTGAATAAACACATATTGTTTTTCTATCTGATGTGTTTTGTCCAATTGCTATTAACTGGTTACTATTTATGTCAAAGCATGTGATAGTTTTTTTCACAGGCTCCTCGTCTATTGATAATATATTGATATTGGAAATAAACATATTTTTTTCTTCACTTGGTAATTCATTTGTTTTGAACCCTGTATGCATTGCATTCACCTTCATCACATTTGCAAATATAACAAATATAAAAACAGATAGTAGAAAAAAACAACCTTGTTTCATCTTCATATTCACCACTCCATAATTTTAATGTAGACAGATCTCGCTACATCGTAAATATTAAACTGGGTTTTGGGCAATGTAACAGTTGTTCCCCATTCAACATGAAATTCTCCACCCGGGGAGCCCGCGGCAAGACCACCAGTAAATGTTCCGCCATAATATGTTCTGTTCCTTTCTAGGTCTGGAATAATGTTAAAATCACCACCCACAGCCACCGGAACACCTTCTACTGGTATAATAGCAGATCCGCCTATCTGATATCCCATTCCATTTAATTCATTTATGCTAGGCGCATTTGTTATACTCCTATAGCCTGAAATGGATATACTTGGTGTACCACCTGTAACTCCACCTCCGCCAGAAGCTTGGACTGCAACATTTCCCTTCGTATCCATAGATACACCAATTTGACCATTGAAAATCCATGCACTTGGTGTTCCACTCACATTGACACCAGTAGAATATGTTAAATTAACCTTTGAAAGAGTCTTTTGAACAATTTTTACAACTGGCTTAACAATATTCTTTGCTACCCATTTAACAGTATTCTTTATCCACTTAGGCCAATTTCCAGTTTGGTCATCCATATTAACAGGGTTATTGAAGCAGTATGCAAAAAGGTTGTATCCTTTTACATCTCCACCAACACTGGCTATAACATTATCCACATTGATCCAACGACAGAATTCGGGATTGTAATAACGGCTTGAGGCATAGTAGAGACCCGTCTCAGTATCATAATAATACCCGCGATATCGGATAGGGTTAACGTTACCGATGAAGGTTGAGTTTGTGTTGACTGTGCCTGATGAATCGTAGACCGTGCATTTGCCCCAAGCATCATATTTATAGGAACAGACGAGTTCGGATGCAGAGTTCATAACGCCGACTATATCGCCCTGCAAATTTTTGACGAAATAATACGGGGTATTATTGTACGCAAAGCCGACAATTTCACCGTCTGCAGAATAGCAGAATTTGAGCCAGTTTGTACCGTCATACTGTGCCATCAGCACACTGCCGCTGTAATAATATTCAATTGTTTTATCGAATGAAATCTTCTTTGTTCGCAGTCCGTCGGAGTTATACTTGAAATCGAGACTTACACCGTTGCCGTCTATTGAGGCAAGCTGTCTGCCCTTCTGCCAAGAGAAAGTATAGCCGTCGAAAGTAAGAGGATTGCCTATTTCATCATAGGTTATTGCCTTACCGTCGTAAGAAACAAGCTTATCTTTCCACGTTGAATCGTAAGCATACGATTTTTCGGAAAGTACTGTGCCGAGTGTGCCCATTGTATAGGCATACTCTTTTTTGCTTGTTATGTTGCCGCCTGCGTCATAAGAATAGACGTAAGATTTACCTGCAGATGCATCATCGTGGCGGACAAGCTGATTTAAACCGTCGTAAGTATAAGAATCGGTTAAAACACCGTCGGTCGTTACGGTTTTGATGTTGCCGTTAGCATCATAGGTATAATCGAAAGTACGGAGAGCAAACTCACCGTTGCCTAAAGAGGAATGACCCTCAAAAAGGTTGGTATACTTCAGCCTTGAGACTAAGCCGGTTACATTTGTACCGTTAGATAAATATGTGTACTGAGTGTTAAGCTCGCTTTTAGTTGCATTGGTCGGAGCAGAAACACTCAAGCTGTTTTTAGTCAGGCGGTTTAGCGAATCGTAAGAATTGGTGCGGTAAGCTGAGCCGAGCGTTGACCAAGAAACGCGGGAAATAAGACCGTCGGTTGCATAAGTAAACGCTGTATCGTTAAGGGTTACACTACCCTTTTTCAGCTTAATTGATTTAACGTTATTACGCTCATCATAGGTGTAATCCGCTTTAAGACCGTCGGTTGATGTTGATGCCAAAAGCCGCCTTGCAAAGTCATATTCATAAGTTGTGGTTACGTTGTTTTCGTTATCCTTTTGCTTTGCAAGCAGACCTTCTTTATTGTAAAAATACTCATAGGTCTTAACACCATTATAGTTGGTTGAGATTACCCTGTCAAGCTTATCGTAAGTATATGAAACCGTATCGCCGTTACCGTAAACCGAGGAGCCGAGGTTGCCGTCGCTTCTGTACGTATGGCTGATAAGGGTTTGACCTGCGACTGACGTTGATATAATACGGCCGAAGGAATCGTAATTAAAGCCGTAGTTAAAGCCGTTATGAGTAATTGATGAAAGACGGTCTTTTGAATAGCTGTAAGCACTTGTTACGGTAGTGCTTGCATCCGCACTGCCGCTTGTTGTGAGCAGAGCATCGGTATTGGCATCGTAGGTATAAGTTGTTGTGTTACCGTTTGCATCCGTAACGGAATTGAGCAGACCTTTTGTTGTATTGTAGTTATAGGTTGTTGTGCCGTTGCGAGAATCAATTACAGATATCAGATAATCGTAATCTGACGTATAGACAAACTGACAGCTTGACTGCAGAGAGCCGTCAGAATTCTTAACCGTTACCTTGGTGGGGTTGCCGTAGGTTGTGCTTGTGCCGGACTGTGCCGTGTAATCGTACTGTGTTACAACACCGCCCTTTGTTGTTTCGGTTAAGATGTTGTGATTATCGTCATAGGTATATGTACAGCTTTCGTTCTCGACACCATCAAACTTCTGGCTGATTTTTGTAACGTCGGGTCCGTCATAGGTATAAGACAAGCCTACACCTGTTCCGTCGGTAACAGAAGTCAGTTTTCCATCGGAATCGTACTGATAGCTTGAGCCGAAATTATCGATATACAAGCACGCATTATCAAAGACAACGTTATTGACATCGTTATAGTAAGTCAGATAATACCTGATATAATTGCAGGCTTTGGCAAGCTTAAACGATGAGCAGACATATTGCGGTTTTGTAACATGAGCGTTAAACAGCTCTGTTGCATAAGCCACCGTACCGTCGGTATAGTGGATAGTAAGCGTAACTTTAAATTGGGTGCTGCTTGAATTCGAGTTGGTCTGACCTGCGGCCCTTGCATTTGCCCAAGCACCAAAAACAATTGTATCACCCGAGTTACCGTTGATCTGAACATTCTGATAAATGTTCTTACGTGATGCAGGTGCACCATACAACCTGACACCGTTGCCGTTATAACCGCTTACAATTCCGTCTGAACTGCCGTTTGCGGTATATGTCCAATAAGAAGCGTTATAATTAAATCCACCGTTATCAAGCAGATTATATCTGTTCATTGCCGAGCCTTCTTCA
>JAZUNP010000054.1:0-2518 GCA_045604215.1 Acutalibacteraceae bacterium | reverse complement strand
CGCCCATTGTGCAATATTCCCCACTGCTGCCTCCCGTAGGAGTCTGGGCCGTGTCTCAGTCCCAATGTGGCCGTTCAACCTCTCAGTCCGGCTACTGATCGTCGACTTGGTAGGCCGTTACCCCACCAACTATCTAATCAGACGCGAGCTCATCTTTCAGCGGATTGCTCCTTTGGTACCATGATGATGCCATCTCGGTACGTTATGCGGTATTAGCATTCTTTTCAGAATGTTATCCCCCTCTGAAAGGCAGATTGCT
This sequence comes from Acutalibacteraceae bacterium, assembly GCA_045604215.1. GTDB lineage: Bacteria > Bacillota > Clostridia > Oscillospirales > Acutalibacteraceae > UBA737. The sequence continues at coordinate 2,259 of JAZUNP010000054.1, read as the reverse complement.
CACGCGTTACTCACCCGTCCGCCACTAAGATACAGTCTCGTTGACCGAAGTCTCCTCAAAAGTATCTCCGTTCGACTTGCATGTGTTAGGCACGCCGCCAGCGTTCGTCCTGAGCCAGGATCAAACTCTCTAAAAAATTATATCTAAACACTCTCTCGAGTGCTCAAACCATTTTCCAGAGCTCTTAGCTCTTTTCGATACTGACGTATCTTTTCCGTTTACTTATTTCTAAGTCCGGTTTACTTTCGCAATTATTTGCGCTCAAAAAAATCTCAAGGGTTTTTTCTTTAATCGTTGTTTAATTTTCAAGGTTCGTTTGCCCTCTCTCGAAGTCCCCTTCTCAAGAGTGCCTTAAGATAATATCACAATCATCTCGCTTTGTCAACATCTTTTTTCCATTCTTTTCGCTCTTTTTTCCACCCTCCCGGGTGTTGCGATTTCGGATATTCCAAAAGATGTCCGCCGAAGTTTTCTCTATTGAGGACCCCTCGGGGCTCACACCTTTTTCGTGTGAGTGCTCGGGTATTATACTAAAGGATTTTCAAAAAGTCAACACCTTTTTTCAAACTTTTTTAATTATTTTTAAGAAAAATTTTACCATCACAAGATGTTGTGTTTTACCATATTTTGCACCACAATTTTGATGTTCAAAACTTTGTATAAACAATGTATAAACTCAAAAAAACAGAAAAACCTATTACTAAACACAATTACGAGGTGACTTTTTTGACTAAATTCAAATTCAATAATTATACTGCATTTTTACATTCTAAAACATTCAGGACAATATGCGTTATTCTTTGTCTTTCGGTTATTACCTGTACCGTAGGCGTAATAAAAGCAAACGAAACAAAAACAGAGTCTACTGAAGTTCTTTCAAAATTAGGTTCTCGTGGAGATGAAGTTCGACGCATTCAGACAAAGCTCCGCTCCTTAGGTTTCTTTAACGGTAGTATAGATGGTATATACGGAGTTAAAACTCAGAGTGCAGTAAGACAATTCCAAAAATCCGTGGGTATTACCGCAGACGGAATCGCCGGTCGAAAGACCCTTTTGTATTTGGGTCTCGGAAATTCAACTACTGCCTCTACGGGCGGATACAGTTCATCGGACGTATATTTGTTGGCTAAGGTTATTGCCGCGGAAGCACGTGGTGAAAGTTATATCGGTCAGGTTGCAGTTGGTGCAGTTGTTTTAAACCGCGTGGACTCCTCCTCTTTCCCCGACACAGTTTCAGGTGTAGTATATCAGAAAGGTGCATTTTCCGCCGTTACGGATAGTAACTGGTCAGTAAGCCCCGATGCCTCATCCCGAAAGGCGGCACAGGATGCTATAAACGGATGGGACCCCTCGGGTGGTTCATTATACTATTACAACCCCGCCAAAACTTCAAACAGATGGATACGCACACGCCCCGTTGTAACCACAATAGGTGCTCATGTGTTCTGCAAATGACACTATATATAATAGTATAGCAAAAAACCCTGTTTTTGTTACTGAAACAGGGTCTTTATTTGTATTTAAACACATTCTTTTGGCAAAATACTAAAAAAGAGATTATTTCAAAAAAGTTATTACCACATTTTGACAAATTTGTGTCAATTCCCTTGATAAAATATGCGTTTTAGTGTATTATAAAGTGGGGAAAATTGGTAGGCAGTTTTTATAAAAATATTGCCACCGTTCATATATACATTTCCTTAATAAGAAATAAAGGAGAAAAGCAAAATGCAAAAGGTACAATTTACCGAAACCGTGTTGCGTGACGCTAACCAGTCCTTAATTGCAACACGTATGAAATTCAATGAGTTTCAGCCCATCCTTTCAGAGCTCGACAAAGCAGGTTACTACTCACTCGAGTGCTGGGGCGGTGCTACTTTCGACTCCTGTCTTCGTTATCTTAATGAAGACCCGTGGGAAAGACTCAGAAAAATCAAAAAAGCTTGTCCCAACACAAAACTCCAGATGCTTTTAAGAGGTCAGAACCTTTTAGGCTACCATCACTATCCTGATGACGTTGTTCGTATGTTCGTTAAAAAGAGCATTGAAAACGGCATTGACATTATCAGAATATTTGACGCTCTTAACGACGTTAAAAATATCGAAGTTGCAGTTGATGAAACTGTTAAAAACGGTGCTATTGCTTCAGGTGCTATCTGCTACACAATCAGCCCCATCCATACTCTTGATTCTTACGTTGAACTTGCTAAAAATATGCAGTCACTCGGTTGTCAGACAATCGCAATCAAGGATATGGCA
>JAZUNP010000053.1:0-2118 GCA_045604215.1 Acutalibacteraceae bacterium | reverse complement strand
TATTAAAGCTATCAAGCACGCTATCGAAAATCCCGAAAAGCTTGCTACATATAAAAAATATGCTTCCGATATTAACGGTGACGGTAAGCTCGATGAAAATGACTTAACTGCACTCACTGCAAAATACGGTGAGGTAACAGGCGCAGAGTGTGCAGATAATGTAGAAGTATATTACAGATGGGGTAACAGCTACTCCACCTGTACCGCAACTGCAATTTGTACAATTTGTGATAAGCACGTTGCAAAAGAAACCGTTAACAGCGTAAAGAATGCTGACGGTTCATACACGGCAACATTTACAAACACTCTGTTAGGAACAAAAACCTATAGTAGCAAATAGCAAACAGCGGATAGCAGATAGTTTTCAATTCTATTTGCTAATTGCTAACTGCTAATTGCTCAATAAGATTCATTTTCTTTCCAAATATAAAAACAGAGCACTCGCTGAGAAATCAGCGGGTGTTCTGTTTTTAGCGTATAGCAAATAGCAGACAGCAAATAGCTAACAACTAATTGCTAACAGCTATTTGCTAAACCGCCGTTTATTGCCCACAAATAGCCGTATAACGAGAGTTGTGGTAAGAGTGGGGAAACTAATCGTAGAAAATGTGTCAGCCTTAATTCGCCCTTTCTTTCCTTTTGTTGATATAAAAAACTTTACTGCATAATTCAAAGAATAGGGAGCTGACCAAAATCAGCTCCCTATGTTATATTTTTTAGTTCGATAAATTGGAATTTACTTGCGGCAATATACGGTAATTGCTTCACAGATAAACGCAGCAGTACCATCAGCGTGCTTATCGATGTTGTTCTTGAAGCGCTCATCTGCAACATACATTTGACCGAGGCCTGCCAAAATCTCGTTTGTACAAAGATAGTAGTTCTCGGTGATATGGCTCTGCAGCATTTTCACAAGGTTCTGTACCTCTTCGGAATCAGGCGTGTCGCTCTTTTTCATGCATATCGCAAACTCCGCCATAATGTGGTCCATTCCCACGGCAAGGTCACTCCACTTTTGCTTGGAGTAATTCTTGGTCCGCTCTGCATGTTCCTTGTATGCGTCCGTGCCACCCCATTTTTCTTTGGCTTCTGCCTTATGTTTTTCAAATTCGCTGTTGTCAAATGCTTTCATAACATTTTCTCCTTTCACGGCACTGTCAATGGCGGAAATCAGCCGCTCTAATCGTTCTTTTTTGAGTATGAGCAGTTGTTTTTGCTCTTTCAGTGCCTTGCTTTTGTCATAATTCGGGGATGACAAAATTTCTCCTATGCTTTTTAAAGAAAAGTCAAGTTCACGGTAAAAAAGAATCTCCTGCATACGAAGAAGGGAGTTTTCGTCGTAAAAACGATATCCTGTATACCTGTCAACAACGGCTGGTAACAACAACCCAATTTCATCGTAGTAATGCAGTGTGCGCACACTGACTCCCGTAAATTCGGCAAATTCCTTAATCTGCATTTTCAATTTTACCACCTCCCGAAACAGAGCATACACTATGACGGAGCGTAAAAGTCAATACTTTTTTGAAAAAATATTGGTGTACGATAAATTCTTATTTGTTGAGTTGATTATATCACCAATCAACAACTAAAGCAATAAAAGAAAAACGACTGAAAGCCAATGGTTTTCAATCGTTTTTGGTCGGAGTGAAGGGATTTGAACCCCCGACATCTTGCTCCCAAAGCAAGCGCGCTACCAACTGCGCTACACCCCGAAAGGTTATTTGTGAAAAATGGTGCCGGTGACCGGGGTCGAACCGGTACGGTATCGCTACCACTGGATTTTGAGTCCAGCACGTCTGCCAATTCCATCACACCGGCAAATATCACTGATACATTATATTATAAAGTTTTAGAAAAATCAATATGTATTTATAGAAAATTATTTTAAAATAAATATTTGTGTTCGCCTTCGGCGAGAGGGGGGGCGAGTCCCATATACTTTTTGAGTACAAAAAAATAAAGCCAACACCGGAATGATTGCTTTATTTTGGCGCGCCGGAAGGGACTCGAACCCCTGACCTACTGGTTCGTAGCCAGTCACTCTATCCAACTGAGCTACCGGCGCGTATATGGAGCGGATGACGAGGCTCGAACTCGCTACCTCCACCTTGGCAA
>JAZUNP010000052.1:0-26539 GCA_045604215.1 Acutalibacteraceae bacterium | reverse complement strand
CGCCTGTTGATTCGTTTGTGATAATGCCTGTGTTGAAATCAACTGAAACAACATCGCCTGCATTGATTTCTTTTGCAGCCTCGTCACATTCCAAAATCGGCAAACCGATATTAATAGCGTTGCGATAGAAAATTCTTGCGAAGGTTGAAGCGATAACGCAGGAAATGCCGCTTGCCTTAATTGCAATCGGAGCGTGCTCACGTGAAGAACCGCAGCCAAAATTCTTTTCGGCTACCATAATATCGCCGTTTTGCACTTTGTTAATAAATTCCTTGTCAATGTCTTCCATACAGTGAGCGGCGAGCTCTTTATGAGAAGCGGTGTTTAAATAACGAGCAGGGATGATAACATCGGTGTCAACATTATCGCCGAATTTATGTACTGTACCTTTTGCGTTCATTTTAGTACCTTCCTTTCGTTAAACCTTGGCGGGATCTACAATGTAGCCTGCAACTGCACTTGCAGCGGCAACAGCCGGACTTGCAAGATAAACTTCACTGTCCACGTGACCCATTCTGCCTACAAAGTTTCTGTTTGTTGTGGAAATAGCCTTTTCGCCTGCTGCCAAAATTCCCATATGACCGCCAAGACACGGACCGCAGGTGGGAGTTGAAACAACTGCTCCTGCCTCAACAAAAATATCAAAAAGACCTTCATGCATTGCATCAAGCCAAATTTGCTGTGTTCCGGGGATGATGATGCATCTAACATTTTTAGCAATCTTTTTACCCTTAAAAACTTCCGCGGCGGCTCTTAAATCGGAAATTCTGCCGTTTGTGCAAGATCCGATAACGCACTGGTCTATCATAACTTCGTTGTCTTTAATTTCATCAACTGTTCTTGTGTTTTCGGGAAGATGCGGGAAAGCAACAGTAGGTCTGATTTCGCTGAGATCAATTGTGTATTCCTCGTCGTAAACAGCGTCCTCGTCTGCAAAGTATTCAACAGGTGTTCCCTGATATCTGCCGTTGCAGTATTCTCTGGTTACATCGTCAACCGGGAAAATTCCGTTTTTCGCACCTGCTTCAATTGCCATATTACAAATACAAAGTCGATCATCCATCGAAAGTGCTGCAACACCGTCACCCGTAAATTCCATGCTTTTATAAAGTGCACCATCAACCCCGATCATTCCGATAATGGTCAGAATCACATCTTTTCCGCTGCAATTCGACGGTAATTTTCCGGTCAGGTGAATCTGAATCGCTGACGGCACCTTAAACCATGCCATTCCGGTTGCCATACCGGCTGCCATATCCGTAGATCCGACACCTGTCGAAAAAGCTCCAAGCGCGCCGTAAGTACAGGTATGACTATCTGCACCGATGATACAATCACCTGCGGTAACAACACCTTGTTCCGGCAGCAGAGCGTGTTCAATTCCCATTTTTCCGACATCATAAAAATGGCCGATACAATGGCTGCACGCAAATTCGCGACAAGTCTTGGACTGTTCCGCCGCTTTAATATCCTTATTCGGTACAAAATGATCCAGCACAATCGCAATCCGATCGCGAGCAAACACATCCTGAAATCCTGCTTTTTCGAATTCCTTGACTGCAACCGGTGTTGTAATATCATTTCCAAGAACGATATCCAGCTTTGCATTGATCAGCTGTCCGGCTTCCACCTTTTCAAGCCCTGCATGTGCAGCCAGAATTTTCTGTGTCATCGTCATTCCCATTTGATTACGCGTCTCCCTTCATCATATTATGAAATGCACTCAGCAATGCCTTCGTATTGGCACGCATAACGTCGGTATCCGTTCCGGCACCCCAATACATTTTATCATCATCCTTTTGGAGTCCGATATAGGATGCTGCAACGCTTCGTGAGCCATCGCCCTGCATACTATGCTGTGTATAGACCTGAAGGCTGTACTCGACTCCGGTATATTCATAGAGTGCATTATTGATTGCACTGAGCGAACCGTTGCCTTCCGATTCCAACTCGGTTTCGACACCGTTTTGCTTGAATATGACACGGATTTTTACAACATCATTTTCTCGTGTGAAATCAAAATAAGAGACTGTGATTTCACAGGGCACATTCAGATAATGCTCAGTAAAGATCGTCAGAATCTCATCAGGCTTCAGTTCCTTATGTTCTCTGTCGGAAATATCCTTACAGAGATAACTGAAATGCTCCCGCATCTTCGAAGGCAGATTATAGCCATAGGTTTGTTCGAGAAGATAGCCGATACCGCCCTTTCCGCTCTGGGAATTTACGCGGATCACATCTGCATCATAGGTTCTGCCGATATCTTTCGGATCAATCGGAATATATGGAACTGACCATTCATGCTGCTGATGTATCTGGCGATACCGCATTCCCTTTGCAATGGCATCCTGATGCGAGCCGGAAAACGCTGCGAAAACCAATGCACCTGCATATGGTGCACGCTCATAGACCTGCATTCCAGTACATTTTTCATAGGATGCAACCAAAGCATTCATATCCGAAAAATTCAGATTCGGTTCAACGCCGTGCGAATACATATTCATCGCCAATGTTATGATATCGACGTTTCCGGTACGCTCACCGTTTCCAAACAATGTTCCTTCCACACGATCTGCACCAGCAAGCAAAGCCAGCTCGGCATCTGCGACACCGGTTCCTCGGTCATTATGCGGGTGTACCGACAGAATTACGTGTTCCCGGTATTTCAGGTTCTTGCTCATGTATTCTACCTGAGAAGCATAAACGTGCGGCGAACTCATCTCAACAGTAACCGGAAGATTGATAATCACAGGATTATTTTCATCCGGCTCCAGAATATCCAGTACGGCATTGCATACTTCCAGCGCATATTCCGGTTCTGTTCCTGTAAAGGATTCAGGTGAATATTCAAAACGGAAGTTTCCTTCGTATTCTGCTGCCAGCTGTTTGACGAGTTTTGCACCATCCATCGCAATCTGTTTAATCTCCGCTTTCGATTTCTGGAAAACCTGTTCACGCTGGACAACACTCACTGAATTGTAAAAATGAATGATCGCATTCGGGGCACCCTGACAGCTTTCAAAGGTCTTTCGGATGATATGCTCACGGCACTGCGTCAGAACCTGCACCGTCACATCTTCCGGAATCATCTTCTGATCAATCAATGTCCGAAGAAATTCATATTCCGTTTCACTTGCGGCAGGAAATCCAACTTCAATTTCCTTGAATCCAACATCCAATAAAACCTGATAGAATTCGAGCTTTTGCTCCAGACTCATCGGAATCACAAGACTCTGATTTCCGTCACGCATATCCACACTGCACCAAATCGGTGCTTTTTCGATATGATCCTTTTTTACCCATCCGTTATATCGCTCCTCTACCGGAAAAAATCCGGTGCGATATTTACTTGCGTCCATCATTATGCTTTTCTCCTTTTCGACTATATTTTTGCTTTGAGAGATTCGGATAAAGCATAACCCGTCCCAAAGCCTGTTTTTGCTTTGAGACGGGTGTAAATTCAGAATTTGCACTCGCGGTACCACTCAAATTGCGGAAATCTCCGCCACCTCTTCGAAGTCCAACAACTTCAATGCACTTACGTAGCATACACGGATCGCCCTACTTACCTCATCGGGTTCAGACTCACAGCTTGGAAGGGAGAGGAACAAGACTTCTTCATATCGGCTCTCAGCATTTACCGACTCTCTGGGATGCTTCCATCTTGACCATTCTTCGTCATAGCCTTTGGGTGTTCAATTTGGTTTAGATTATAGCACACAAATTTTTGTTTGTCAAGTGTTTTTCAAGAATTTTTTTCAGATAAATTCTTGATTCATTCGCTTATTTTCCGCTGATATCCTGATAGCATTCGGGACGGCGATCTCTGAAAATTCCCCAATTAAGGCGATTTTCAGCCATTTCGTCTAAATCATATGTTGCAGTCAGGATATGATCTCCGGTGCGTGGTGCAGTCATTATGAAGGCGCCTGTCCCATCTGTTAAAAATGACGAACCATAAAACTGGAGCGAAGATGACTGGCGGCCATTTTCGTTGCAGGGTTCTACGGTTTCCAATCCATAACGGTTTGCAGCAATCACCGGCATCAGATTCGCTGCGGAATGCCCCTGCATGACACGCTGCCAATGCGGCATACTATCCGTTTCAAGGATCGGTTCACTTCCGATTGCAGTCGGGAAAAACAGAAGCTCTGCACCATTGTTCGCCAACGCACGTGCTGTCTCCGGAAACCACTGATCCCAGCAGATTCCGACGCCGATTCTGGCATATTTTGTATTCCATACCCGAAATCCCGTGTTTCCGGGAGTAAAATAGAATTTTTCCTGATAATAATGATCGTCCGGAATATGTGTTTTACGATACACGCCGAGTATGCTTCCATCCGCATCTATCACAGCGACCGAATTATACAGTACGTTCCCTGCCCGCTCGTAGAAGCTGATCGGAAGAACAACAGAAAGCTCTGCGGCAATCGATTGAAAGTATGTTACCGCATCATTTTCTGTCACAGGTTTTGCAAACTGATAATAATCATACCGCCGCTCCTGACAGAAATACTGCCGCTCGAACAGCTCCGGCAACAGTACGATCTGTGCACCATTCTCTGCGGCATTTCGCACCAGATGTTCTGCATTTTCCAGATTTTCTTCCAATGTTCCCATACAGGACATCTGGACAGCCGAAACGGTTACTTTTCTCATAAACAAACTCCTTTCGGGATTTGCTGCGTTAAGCAATGGATATTTCCGCCGCCCTGAATCAGCTCCAACGCCGGAATCGGAATAACAGTCCGCTCCGGACAAAGCTTTTGCAGCAATTCCACTGCATATGCGTCCGAAGAAGTGTTCTCTCCCCCGAATTGCGGCAGCAGAATGTGATGATTCGTGAAATAGAAGTTGACATAGGATGCCGCTAGGCGTTCCCCGACTTCACGTATATCTTCCCCTTCCGCAAAGGTCAGCCCCTTCAGCACTTCTTCTGTAACACAAACAGGTTTCTTTGGAATCGGTAATTTATGTACGATAAGCTTTCTGCCTTTGACATCCGTTGCCGTTTTCAGATATTCCAGACACGCCTTAGAGAGTGCATACTGAGGATCGGATTCGGAATCTGTCCACGCCAGAACGACTTCGCCCGGACGTATGAAACAGCAGACATTATCTACGTGCTCATTGGTTTCATCATTCCAGATACCGCGCGGAAGCCACAGTACCTTTTCGCCCCCCAGATATTCGCAGAGCATTTCGGAAATCTCTTCCTTTGACATCTGTGGATTCCGACCTTTACTTAACAGACAGCTTTCTGTGACAAGAATCGTTCCTTCACCATCGCTGTGGATTGCGCCGCCCTCCAGTACAAAATGATGGGCGTTATAGCATGGTATATCAAGGGCTTCACAGAATCGAAATGCGAGTGCATTATCCTGTGCATAATCGCTGTACAGCCCGTCATATGCACCGCCCCATGCATTGAAATTCCAGTCGATTCCTCGTACATTTCCATTGCAATCCCGTACAAATGTCGGTGCGGTATCTCGTGCCCACGCATCATCCTGCGGAATATCCAGAATTCTGACATTCGAAACCTTTGAGAGGTATTGTTCCGCACGCGCACGAACACCGGCATTGCACAGAACATATACCAGCTCGTCTTTCGCAATGGCTTCTATCATTCGAGCAAAAATCGGTGCAGCGGCTTTTCCCTGCTCACGCCACGAACCCTCACGCTCCGGAAAAATCATAATTGTCGCTGCGTGCGGTTCAAATTCTGCCGGCATATAAAATCCGTCTTGTTTCGGTTTGGATGTGAAATATTGCATATTACGATAGACGCTCCTTGAAATCTTGATAGCCAAATGACCGAATCCGCTCGTAGGTGCCGTCTGTACGCAGAATCCCAATATCGGGAAGCGGCATTCCGTTGAAGGTATTGTTCTTAACCATCGAATAAATCGCCATATCCTCGAAACAAAGCCTATCACCAACTGAAAGCGGATGATCAAAGCTATAATCCCCGATGATATCACCCGCCAGACAGGTACAGGAAGAAAGTCTGTAAGTATAAGCTTTTTCGTTTCGTTCTCCGCTTTTATACAGCGGCGGACGATATGGCATTTCCAGAACATCCGGCATATGACAGGCAGCGGAAGCGTCTAATACCGCAATCTTCATTCCGTTTTCAACAATATCCATAACTTCTGTTACGAGATATCCCGCCTGCAAGGCGATCGCCTCTCCGGGTTCGAGATATACAGTCACACCATATGTTTCCTGAAATCTCACAATCAGCTCTTCCAGAAGCTTTCTGTCATAGGATGGCTTGGTAATATGGTGACCGCCGCCGAAATTGACCCATTTGCATTGTCTGAGATATTGTCCGAATTTTTCTTCTACTGCACAAAGTGTGGTTTGTAATGCATCCGCATCCTGCTCGCATAATGTATGAAAATGGATGCCGTCCACGCCTTCAAAAGCTTTTGCATCAAACTGATCGGCTGTCACACCAAGTCGGGAATAGGGTGCGCACGGATCATAGATATCACCATGTGCCTGTGTGGAACATTCGGGATTGATTCGGATTCCGATACTCTTTCCAGCACACTGTCCGCGGAATTTTGCAAGCTGTGCAAACGAATTAAAGACGATATGATCGCTGTATCGGAGAACCTCCGGAAATTCTGACGCACGATAAGCAGGCGAATAAATATGCACTTCGCCGCCGAATTCTTCTTTTCCGAGTCTTGCTTCATACAATCCGCTGGCTGTTGTACCGCATAGATATTTTGCAATGGTCGGGTAAACCGAAAACATCGAAAACGCTTTTTGTGCAAGCAAAATCTTACAGCCGGTACGCTGCTGAACATCTTTGAGAATCTCCAGATTAGCAATCAGCTTCGCTTCATCCAGCACATAGGCAGGTGTAGTAGCTGTCACAGTCATTGCTTGCAGAGCGTTGGATTTGGAATCAGAAACGAACGATGAATTTGAGTTCATTTTGTACGCTTACCTCTATGATTTACATGAAATTGAATGATTTTAAATATAAGAAAACCGATGCTTGCGCCGACTGTATTAAAAATCAAGTCATCTACATCACAGGACCCCAGCAGTGTAAACACCTGAAGCAGTTCGACAACTGTGATAGATAAAACAATCGTCAGTATAAACGATCGGTATTTCCTTTGTTTTTTCCGGTAATATGGAAGAAACAGCCCCAGAGGAATAAACATGGCGATATTTCCGACAAGATTTACAAATGCACGCTGAGCGATATCAGCCCGTTTGCTGCTAAGATTTCCGACAAACTGTGTAATTGTATGGAACGGTATAAGATTGACAGCATTTTGCACACGATCCCAATAATTTAAATAAGAGCGTCCGAGCCGTTGGATAAACAGAAGATACAGCATAATTGCAAAATAACACAGACAAGCTGCAAATATCACAGTTTTCCGGAGCTTTTTATTCCTGTCCATCTTAATCCACTAACGTCGGATTCTCATCCACAACCCACGGCAGTCCATACTGATTCAGAGCTTCCATATACGGATCGGGATCGAATTCTTCTACATTGAACACACCTGCGCCGCTCCAGGTACCGCTCGCAACCATTGCAGTTCCGATCATTGCGGGTACGCCTGTGGTGTACGATACAGCCTGTGCGCCGGTTTCTTTGTATGCACTCTGATGATCGCAGATATTATAGATATAGACTGCACGTTCTTTTCCGTCTTTGATACCACGGAATATACAGCCGATATTTGTCTTTCCGACAGTACGCGGGCCGAGGGATGCAGGATCAGGCAGGAGCGCTTTCAGGAATTTAATCGGTACAATTTCATGTCCTTCAAAATTGATCGGCGTCGTACCGAGCATTCCAACGTTTTGCAGACAATTCATATGCATCAGGTAGCTCTGACCGAAAGTCATAAAGAAACGAATCCGCTTGACGTGCGGAATATTTTTCGCAAGCGATTCGATTTCCTCGTGATGCAGCAGGTACATATCTTTCATGCCAACACCATCGAAATGATATTCTCGCTTAATTTCCATCGGTTTCGTTTCAACCCATTTTCCGTTCTCCCAGTAAGAACCGTTTGCGGAAACCTCCCGAAGATTGATTTCAGGGTTGAAATTCGTTGCGAACGGATAGCCATGGTCGCCGCCGTTGCAGTCAAGAATATCAATATAGTGAATCTCATCAAAATAATGTTTTTGTGCATAAGCGGTAAATACGGAAGTGACACCCGGATCGAACCCGGTGCCAAGAAGTGCAGTCAGGCCTGCCGCACGGAATTTTTCGTGATACGCCCACTGCCATGAATAATCAAAATATGCAGTGAAGCCTTTTTCCTTGCAGCGTTTTTCGTAAATCTCCCGCCATGTCGGATCATCCGTATCTTCCGCTTCGTAGTTTGCCGTATCCACATAATTCGCGCCACAGGCAAGACAAGCATCCATAATCACAAGATCCTGATACGGAAGTGCAACATTCAAGACCGTATGCGGCTGGAACGCCTTCATCAGTGCAGTCAGCGATTCAAAGCTGTCCGCATCTACCTTCGCAGTTGTCAGCTTTGCAGCAGTCTTGTCCTGCAATTTTTGTGCCAGTGCTTCACATTTTGATACAGTACGACTTGCAATACAGATCTCCGTAAAAACAGGATTTTCACAGCATTTATGAATTGCAACTGTTGCAACGCCGCCGCATCCGATCACCAATAATTTCATATCATACCTCCAGAATTCTTTTTATCATCAGGGTTTCGTATACTTTTCTTCTTCTTCCAGCATATCTTCTACATATTTCGGGAGCATAAATGCACCGCGATGCAGATTCGCCGAATAATACCATGTTTTGAGACCGCGTGCCTTCCAGCGCTTTGCGTCAAAATCATGAATCGGGTGATATTTCTTCGACGCAAAGCCGAACAGCCAGTATCCGGATGCACAGGTCGGAATATGCGCATGATATACACGCGAGATCGGGAAGCTGCGATATGCCTTTCTGTGCATCGCCCGACACGCTTCCTCGTCCTCATCAAAAAACGGACTGCCGTGCTGATAAACCATAATTCCGTCTTCTTTGAGTGCTTTATAACAGCTTCCGTAAAATTCTTTCGTAAACAATCCTGCTGTATGTCCCAGCGGGTCGGTACTGTCATTGATAATGAGATCATATTCATCCTGACGACCGCGCAAAAACCGCAAGCCATCCCGATAATATACGGTTACTCGCGGATCATCCAGACCTTTTGCATTATCTGGGAAGAATTCTCTGCACACATTTACGAAAAGCTCATCCGCTTCTACAACATCAATCGCTTCAATTTCTTCATAATACGAAAGTTCTCTTGCAACGCCGCCGTCTCCGCCGCCGATCACCAATACACGCCTGACATTCGGATGGACTGCCATCGGTACGTGAACAATCATTTCATCATAGGTAAACTCATCTTTTTCAGAAAATATCACGCTGCCGTCAGATGTAAGAAATCGGCCGAATTCCTCCGATTCGAACACATCAATCCGCTGGAAATCGCTCGAACCGCCAAACAGCTGTTTTTCCACCCGAATAGACATTTTTACGTTATTCGTATGCATTTCGGAAAACCAGAAATCCATCCCTCTCACACCCCTTTCAACAAATTCAGATAATTCAGTTCCCCGTCTTCCGGACCCTGCATCGAACAGCCCTTTTCTTTTGAATAAAGAATATATTCGACAAGCTCTGATGTTACCATCTCACCAGGCGCTAAAATCGGGATACCCGGTGGATAACACATGACAAATTCTGCACAGATTCCGCCTACCGACTCGCGTATCGGCACCCGTTCTTTTTCCGCATAAAAAGCCTGACGCGGTGTTTTTACCACCAGAGGATCAATACATTCTGCATTATGAAGCTTCGTTGTAGAACGGGAATAAAGCCGCTTGATATCCTCCAGTGCACCGACCAATCGCTCAATTTCCTGAATCCGGTCACCAATCGAAATATATGCGAGAATATTTCCAATATCTCCGAATTCAATCTGGATGTCATATTCATCACGAAGGAGATCATAGACTTCGATACCTGTCAAACCGATATCACGCGTATAGATCGAAAGTTTGGTCACATCGTAATCAAATACGGTTTTCCCATTTATCAGGTCTTTTCCGTATGCATAATAACCGCCGATTGAATGAATCTCATCTCGTGCATATTCAGCCATTGCCGCTACACGTTCAAAGGATTCCTTCCCGCGAAGTGCCAGATTTCTGCGGGAAATATCCAGACTCGACAGCAAAAGATAGGAAGCACTGGTCGTCTGGGTGAGATTGATGATCTGTTCGACATATCGCGGATTCACAGTATGATTCAGCAACAGAAGCGAACTCTGCGTCAGGCTGCCGCCGGATTTGTGCATCGAAATCGCAGCCATATCTGCACCGGCTTCCATTGCTGACATCGGTAATTGATCCGAGAAATAGAGATGTGTGCCATGTGCTTCATCCGCAAGTACCAGCATATCATGTGCGTGTGCGAGCTTTACGATTTCACGGATATCCGAACAGATTCCGTAATACGTCGGATTGTTTACGAACACCGCCTTTGCATCCGGATTCTGTTCAATCGCTCGGCGTACCGCTTCCACTTCCATGCCAAGCGCAATTCCGATATGGGTATCTACAGCAGGATTGACATAGACAGGAACCGCACCGTTTAGTACAAGCGCATTGATGACACTTTTGTGGACATTGCGGGGCAGAATAATTTTATCATTCTCTTTGCACGCGGTTAAAATCATTGCCTGTACCGCAGAAGTTGTTCCGCCTACCATGAAATAGACATGAGAAGCACCAAAGGCATCTGCGGCAAGTGCTTCCGCTTCCGCAATCACCGAAATGGGGTGACAGAGATTATCGAGCGGCTTCATTGAATTGACATCAATCCCTACGCATTGCTGTCCGAGGAGTCCGACCAGTTCCGGATTGCCGCGCCCGCGCTTATGCCCCGGCACATCAAACGGTACGACACGCTGTTTCCGGAACCGCTCCAGAGCTTCGTACAGCGGCGCAGATTTTTGCATTTCTAAATCCATTGCCATTCACCTGTTCCAAAAAATAAAGCGACAACGCAGAAACGTCGTCGCTTTGTATTTTCACGTAATACCATGACCATACACTTCCAGCACGACAGAACGATTTACGGTTTGATGACCGATTGTTATTGACCGTTTCACAAGTGATTTGATTATAAAGTAATCATCTTATAAAATTTGGGCTTTTAACCCAATCAATAATGCAGCATAATATCTGCTGCGAATCGGCAATCTGACCCGCCTGTCCGTCTGGGCTGACTTTCGAAACCGAAAGTGGTCATATGATGAATTCTCCCGAATTCATATTTATTCTATCATATATTTATTTTAATGTCAATAGGATTTTAAAATTATTTTGGTTTATGCATTTTTCATCATAATCACTTCGACTGCATCTGCAACGTGTTCGCAGGCATCACAGCAGCCTTCCAGCGCATTGAAGATTTCACGCCATGTATCAAGTACAACCGCCTGAGATTCCGAGCAGTAGAGTGTTCTCATAGAACGGATATACAGTTGATCGCCCTCTTCTTCGGAATGATTAACCTCGATAATGGATTGTTTGACAGCCGGCATCTTCTTTTTCCATTCCGAAAAATGCTTCATCAATTCGACAAGATGAATACAATTCTGATCGACAATGTCCGCAAGTGCAATTGCATCTTCCGGGATACTCCGGACATTATACATAAAGACTTTCAGAATCACTTCTTCGATATCATCAATCAGATCATCTAATGCATCGGACAAGTCCATCAGGTCATCACGATCAATCGGCGGAAGAAATTCCTTCAGAAGCTGCTCGCACATTGTATGTTTTTCCATATCTGCTTCATGTTCGATCATATGCATATTGCTCCGGATTTCTTCGATTTCTCCCGGGTCGAATTCAGCAAGCGCTGTTTTCAGATAACCGGATGCTTTTTGGGCAAATCCTGCCATCTTCACAAAATACTCATAGTAATTATAATTTTTTTCCTTCTGAAACATACTCTTTTCTCCTTAGAATAATATAATAAACAGTTTTGCCATCAGAAAACCTATCAATCCGCATCCGGGGAATGTCAGCACCCATGTCAGCACCATTTCCTTGACAACACCCCAATTTACTCGCCGCAGACTTCTGGCAGCACCAACACCCATAATTGCAGTTGTCTTCGTATGCGTTGTAGAAACCGGAATACCTGTTACACTGGAGATCAACAAACAGGATGTTGCTGCGATATCCGCAGAAAAACCCTGGTATGTTTCCAGCTTTGCCATACTCATACCGACGGCTTTAATAATGCGGTATCCGCCGATTGAAGTGCCGAGTCCCATAATCAGTGCACAAAGTATCATCAGCCACAGCGGTACGCCAACAGCTCCTGTGTCACTTTGCCCTTTCGCGAGATACATTCCCAACAGAAAAACGCCAATAAACTTCTGACCGTCCTGTGCACCGTGCATAAACGCCATCGCCGAAGCACCGCCGATTTGACCTTTGCGGAAGATATTGTTGGTTTTCAATCGGTTTTTATGGCGGAAGATTCCCTCGACGAGCTTGACTGTCAGCATACCCATTCCAAATCCGAGCAATGTCGAAAGCACCAGTCCATACAGCACCTTAAGCCATTCAGAAGCATTGATGCCATCCAATCCGTTGTTAATAGCAATCGCAGCACCGGAAAGTCCTGCGATCAATGCATGACTTTCACTTGTCGGGATACCAAACTTCCATGCGAGCGTTGCCCACAGGACAATCGCAACTAATGCAGCACAGAGTGCGACCAATGCCTTATCAGTCTGTGCTCCGAAATCCACCATATTGTAGATCGTCATTGCAACCTGATTGTTAATCAGCGTCATACATACAACGCCCAGTAAATTAAATACCGCTGCCATCAAGATCGCGGGACCGGCTTTCATTGCTCTGGTAGAAACACAGGTTGCAATTGCGTTTGGTGCATCCGTCCAGCCATTGACAAGAATAACCGCCAAAACGAGTAATGTCGTTACAATCAGTGCGGGATAGGATGCTAGTTGACTTAGAAACTCCTGAATCGTTAATGTCATATAGATTCTCCTTCTTCCTTGAGCTTTCTGATATTATGTTATCACATTCTTTTTCGTTAGTCAACAGAACAAAAGAAATTTTACATGGTTTTACAAAAATTTTGCGCAGCAATCCAAATGCAAAATTCTTGTGATTTCAAGTAAGTTTCAGGAAAAATAAAACCCGAAAGTCAAAACGACTTCCGGGTTTTACAGATAGATTATTTCATTGCTTCTTCAACTGCAACTGCGCAAGCAACAGTCGCACCAACCATCGGGTTGTTGCCCATACCGATCAGACCCATCATTTCAACGTGAGCCGGAACGGAAGAAGAACCTGCGAACTGTGCATCAGAGTGCATACGACCCATTGTATCGGTCATGCCGTAAGAAGCAGGGCCTGCTGCCATGTTGTCCGGGTGGAGTGTACGACCTGTACCGCCGCCGCTAGCTACAGAGAAATACTTCTTGCCCTGTTCAATACATTCTTTCTTGTAAGTACCTGCAACAGGATGCTGGAAGCGGGTTGGGTTGGTTGAGTTACCTGTAATAGATACATCAACGCCCTCTTTGTGCATAATTGCAACGCCCTCACGAACGTCGTCAGCGCCGTAACAACGAACCTTTGCGCGTTCGCCGTTTGAATAAGCTGTTTCATTTACGATTGCAAGCTCGCCTGTAAAGTAGTCAAACTTGGTCTGAACGTAAGTAAAACCGTTAATACGAGAAATAATTTGAGCAGCGTCCTTGCCAAGACCGTTAAGGATAACACGGAGTGGCTCTTTACGTGCTTTGTTTGCACTACGTGCAAGACCGATAGCACCTTCAGCAGCTGCAAATGATTCGTGACCTGCAAGGAATGCAAAGCACTTTGTTTCTTCACGGAGGAGCATTGCGCCCAAGTTACCGTGGCCAATACCAACCTTACGGTCATCAGCAACAGAGCCTGGGATGCAAAAAGACTGAAGACCAAGACCGATTTTCTCAGCAGCTTCAGCAGCAGATGCAACCTTGTCTTTAATAGCGATTGCGCAGCCTACAACGTAAGCCCAAGCAGCATTTTCAAAGCAGATTGGCTGAATGCCCTTAACGATACCGTAAGCATCAACGCCTGCATCGTCACAAATTTGCTTAGCCTCTTCAATAGAAGCAATGCCGTGCTTAGCGAGCTCTGCATTTATTTGATTAATTCTTCTTTCATAGCTTTCAAATAATGGCATAATCCGTTACCTCCCTAATTATTCTTCACGTGGGTCGATGAGGCGAACTGCGTCATCAACACGTCCGTACTGGCCGCTTGCTTTTTCCAAAGCTTCGTTAGCGTCCATACCCTTTTTAATCATTTCCATCATTTTGCCAAGGTGAACAAACTTGTAGCCGATGATAGTGTCATTTTCGTCCACTGCGCACTTTGTTATGTAACCTTCAGCAAGTTCGAGGTAACGAGGACCCTTAACCTTTGTAGCGTAAGTGGTACCTGTTTGTGAACGAAGGCCCTTACCAAGGTCTTCAAGACCAGCGCCGATTGGCAAACCGTCTTCTGAGAAAGCAGTCTGTGTACGACCGTAAACAATCTGCAAGAAAAGCTCGCGCATAGCGGTGTTGATAGCGTCGCAAACAAGGTCAGTGTTAAGAGCTTCAAGCAAGGTCTTGCCAACAAGAATTTCAGATGCCATAGCAGCCGAGTGAGTCATACCAGAGCAACCGATTGTTTCAACCAATGCCTCCTCGATAACGCCTTGTTTAACGTTAAGGCTAAGCTTGCAAGCACCCTGCTGTGGTGCACACCAACCGATACCGTGGGTAAGACCAGAGATATCTTTTACTTCTTTTACCTGTACCCATTTACCCTCTTCAGGAATAGGAGCAGGACCGTGATATGCACCCTTAGCCAGTGGGCACATATTTTGTACTTCATGTGAGTAGTTCATAATATGTAACTCCTTTCAAAATTTCATACAAAAGTAGTATATCATTTTATTCGACAAAAAACAATACCTAAAATGCTAAAAATTTAACAATTTAAACCTCTGATATTATGTTTTTTATCCAAGACCCTTGTTTTACAAAAATATATCCCAAAACACATTTTATAAGATTAAGTAATTGCACTATCAAATAAACAGTCAAAATATCAAGTGATGTATAATTTATCAGCACCATTGCAGCCACAACGCTAACGCACCAAACAAAAACGCTGTCAAATATGAGGGTTATAAAAACCTTACCTCCTGAACGCAGAGTAAAATATGAGGCATGCGCAAAGGCGTCAATCGGCATAGCGAGAGCCGTAATTTGCATAAGCGAGGTTGCAATGCTTTTTGCATTATCGCTTATGTTGTAGATGCTTGGTATAAATATAGCCGCAAAGGCGTAGATTACAGCAATAACAGCGCTTACAAAAGCCGAAAACGCAATCAGCTTAAATGCGGTATCTTTAACCTCATCCTTGCTTTTTCCCGCGCCCAAATCGTGACCTAAAATTATGCCTACAGCCATACCTATTGCCATAAAAGCAACTGCAAAGACATTAAAAAATGTTTGCGATATATTGTTTGCCGCAACAACATCGAGTCCGCGCTGCGCATAACACCCGTTAACCGTAGCCATTCCCGATGCCCATAAAGCCTCATTAAGCATAAGCGGCATACCTTTTTTAAATATCTGACCGGTAAGCGCAAAGGATATGTACGGACTTTTCCAACCGTCGAGAATGAATATACACTTTTGTCTTTTAATAAAGGTGTACGCGATTAAAAATCCAAGCTCGGCAAAACGAGACACCACAGTGGCAATGGCGGCACCCTTTACGCCCAAACAAGGTGCGCCCAGCTTACCGAAAATAAGTACATAGTTAAGCGAAAGGTTTACAGCAACCGCCAAAACACCTGCAATCATTGGCACCGTGCTTTGCCCCGCTTCGCGAAGTGTCGAGCCGTAGCACTGTGCTATTGTGTATGGAATTAAACCGACAAGCATTATGTAAAGATAGCTTTTTGCAAACCCGAGTGACTCGGCAGCAAGTGTGGCATTGTCATCCTTATTTAAATAAAGCATAATTAAATCATCACTTTTAAAATAAAGAATCGATAACCCCACTACACAAAGCAACAAACAAAACAACATTTTAAATCTAAAGGTTTGCTTTACACCCTCTATATCCCCTTTGCCAAAATACTGCGCGGTAAAAATACCTGCGCCCGAAATTGCGCCGAAAATACACAAATTAAATACAAAGAGCAATTGGTTAGAAACCGCAACACCCGTAGACTGCGCCTGACCTATTGTTCCTACCATAACATTGTCAAGCATATTTACAAAGTTGGTAATACCCTGCTGTATCATAATTGGTATGGTAAGCACAAACACGCGCTTGTAAAACGCTTTGTTTCCAACAAGTTTTTTAAACATAAAATACCTCTAAAATTCTATTTTACTAAAGTGAAATTTTAACACAAAACAAAAAACATTGCAACAAAAAAGGACGGAAATTTTCCGCCCAATTTTGCTGCGATATATAAAAAGGAATTAAAAAATGACAAGTATGAAATTCAAAATTCAAGCACGGTATTTTTCGGGGTAACAGGATTTGCATATATTGTTACCCTTTATCACCTTAAAGCGACGGCGACGAAAATGCGCCGCAATGCGTTCCTCAAAAGCGATAAATTTATTTTCATTAAAAACTGCCCATACCGCAAAAGAAACAAGCAAAACTTCGATTATTGTAAATAAAGGTGATGATAAATTCATAGTTTTTCCTCCACCGAACATTTGTTCGTTTTCTGTATTTTATTATAATCAAGGCTTCGACATTTGTCAAGCACTTTTTACAAATTTATTTTAATTTTTTTACTGTCCAAAAATTCACCCAGTCAAAAATTAATTTTTTCATAATAATTCATTCACCAAATTTCTATTGTTTTTTTACATTTAAGGTGTTAAAATTTACCTGTCGAGGTGAATAATATGTTTGATTATTATAATGATTTTAGTTTCAAAAATATTACTAACAAAAAATACCGTCACCTTTTTTATATTTTGTTCTGGCCTGTTTATTTAACTCTTTTCATAGTTACGGAAAAATATATTACACCTATACACGATATATACAGTCCGCTTGACGATTTTATTCCATTTTGCGAATTTTTTGTGATTCCGTATTTTTTATGGTATGGACTTTTAGCTTTTGTTTCTTTATACGGTTTGTTTTTTGATATACCTACTTTTAGACGGTTTTATAAGTTTTTGATTTTTTCAAGTGCTATAAGCTTTGCTTTGTTTATCATATTTCCAAATGAACAAAATTTGCGACCTGATACATTCTCGCGCGACAATTTTTTTGTTGATATAATGAAAGACGGCATATATGTCGCCGACACAAACACCAACGTTTGTCCGTCGTTGCACGTCGTATTTAGTATAGGAATGCTGTTGTCAATGTGGAATTCAAAGCATTTTTCGTCTATCACTTGGCGAACAGTATCGGTTGTAATTACCGTTTTGGTTTGTTTGTCTACAGTATTTTTGAAGCAACATTCGGTTGTTGACATTTTGGTTGGAATAGCCTTATCAGCGGTAATTTGCCCATTTGTTTTTTTAAATTTTACGGCAAAAAATAAAAAATTGAAAAAACAATAAAATTTTTGTTGACAAGCGAGACACTTGGTGCTATAATAATCGGGCGTCCAAGATTTGCGAGTGTGCTGGAATAGGCAGACAGGCACGTTTGAGGGGCGTGTGTCCACGACGTATGGGTTCAAGTCCCATCACTCGCACCAAAAAACCCGACTTGTTTCAACAAGTCGGTTTTTTAGTTATATTCGCTTCTCGAGTTTTTTAAGGTGAATAGAGTTGGGTGAGGTCGTTTTTATTATTCCCAATTCATTTCTTCTTCCACTTCGTCTTGAGGTGTATCAAGACCTAAGTTGCGACGCTTTTCTATATCTGCATCAGGATGCTCTTCATAATATGGGTCTATAATGTACTTTTTAATACTGCCAAATGTGAAAAACTGCACAAGCAAATAATTAAATGCGGGTAATGTTGCCGCCGCTACGATAAGCTCGATTACTACTACTCTAAGGTCATTAAACAACAAAGCGATGCCTATGTATATCGCATACACTCCGATTAAGCATATACCACATAACAAATTTCGCCAAAGATTTACAAACACAAATTTAAAACTATTTTTGTAAAGTGTTTTAAGGCTGAAATCAAAGGTTATCATAAGCGTGTAAACGTAAAAATTCATCATAGCAAATATTACCATCAGTGACAAACTTATTACAAAACCGATAAATGACAGCATTTGCTGTGTATCTTTGTACGACTCGTTATAAAACCAAACAGCAAAAATTAAAAGAGCAGTAATTATTGTGTTAATAACGCCGACCGCCAATGACTGTTTTAAATTTTTGCGTATGGTTTGAAAAAAATCACTAAGACCAAACGAATGTTTATCACGCGCGATATTGCGTGTTACATTTGTAATACCTGCGCTCGCCATACCGTGAGTGAGTATTGGTAGTGACACTGCAACATAAACAAGATTTATCCACATGAATTTAAAAAAGTTACGAAAAAAGGTTTCAAAAAACACGAAAAACGCTTTCTTCTTCGGTGCGTTTTTTAAAATTCCCGGTCCCTCTTTGGTGAAGTCAAAACGACTGAACAAGCCTGCCATATTTTATATCTCCCCTTTTTTATATACCAATTTATCGGTAATATTTATTTCCTTAATGCCTAAAACGTAAGCCACTCCCGAAATAACGGGTACTATCATTTGAACTAAAAACAATAGCACAAACTGTAGCACACTAAGTTTTGATACAACGTCCGCGCCATCTGCAATTACCAAAATAATCGGATAGAAACAGCCGTTTAAAAATGCATACCAAACAACGCGGAAATTAGGCACTATCACGGTAAACACTACCGCAAATAAAAACATTGCAAAAAACGGAATATTTGCAACAGCACCCATTTTAAATCCTTTTAAATTATCCTGCTTTATATGACCTGTGCGCGCGAGATTTGCATCCTTAAAGCCCTGCTTGTAAACACTGTTACTTGCAAAAGAAATTATGAGAATAAGGCAAAGTAATTGTGTTACTGCCAAAAACACCGTCTTTCCCGAGCCGTCAAGCACCGAACGAACATTATATGTAGTAACGGTGTATCCCTCAGCCTCATATTCTTGCTTTTTAGTATCGGTGCCGTCATCCTTACCGTCGCCATCGGTATCGTTATACAAATACTGATACTCAGCAATTGGCTCATCGCTATCCTCAGTATACACATAGGCATTATAACCGATATAATCGGTAAAAATCGCCGTGCAGATAACATTTATAGATATGCAAAGGAAAAAACCAATCAACGAAGCCACAATTATTCTACCTGACAATTTTAACCCACTTTTAAAAATGCTCATTTGCTACTCCTTAAACTTGCAAAATATTACCTATCAATTATATTACACAAAAAAATAAAAAGCAAGGTGAGATTTGCCTACACCTGCTTTTTTAACAATATATTCACAATATTATTACTAATGTTATTACAGTTGCAAGTAAAATACTTGCCGATGCAACGCATACCGAAAGTCGCTTTTTCAAAAGCATTCGCCTTCGTAGCGAATTATAACCCTTTCCCGCCCGATTGTCGAAATCGAAGGTAAAGCTTTTGATTGCACGGTTTAAGTTTTTTGCGCTTAAATTACTGCAAGACGGACTTACATAAAACACAATTCTATCAAACACCTTGCTACCTGTGTTGTTTACCTCAATAACCGTTTTGTTTACACCTTTAACCACTTAAATTCCGCCTTTCTTTTGTCTAAAATTTATTTTTGGCAAAGAAAGGTTATTATATTCAAGTTAACATAAAAATGTGAAAAACTCGGTGGATAAGTTGAAAACTTGGCTTAAATTAGGCAAAAAACTTATCCACACCGGTTGCAAAACGCAATTATTTTGTCGCATTATGTAAATCTCGGTTACCATTCAAAAACATAACCGTGCGCTCTACAGAATCGACCGAATTACCCCAGTCACCTTTACCTGCGCTTCGGTAATCGTACATAGAACAGTATTTAGAAATATCCTCACAAAGTGATTTTACATAGTCGGCTGTAATACGGGTAAGATTTTCCTTAAATTCAGCAAAATATCTAGGCATTTTCTTTTTGTCAGCATTTGATAAAAGCATTTCAAAATGATGCATACAAAATTGCGGTTGAGAATTAAAAAGCTCCCTAAAATCGCGTTCTTTTTCGTAACAGCGATAAATTGTCTCAATCATTCTTTCCATTCCCCAATTTACCTTTTCGCATATAAAACAACTATCGCTTAATTTTTTAATATTATTTACCTTTTTGTCAGCACCGTTAAACATTTTCTTTTCAAAAATTTGACTGCTTATCTCTTTAATATGAGTTTCAAGCATAAGCGCCAACTGCAATCTACCGCGGGTAGACATCATCTTGTTGTAATGTTCAGGACAAAAACCTACTTTATTAGTTTCTATGCGAACATCGGGTTCCATCATCGCATCACCCAAAATATATGTTATAAGATGCTGCTCTACCGTTTGCTTCATACGGCATATAGGACAGCCGTCACTTACCTCGAACACCTCCGAGACAGGTATGGTACAAATATCATCACGCATTTTAAATCACTACCTTTTTCTCTTATAATAATTGATAAGCGTGAAAATAGCATTAAAATGTCTATTTCCACCTTTAATAACGATTATTTCTTTACATTATAACACAAAAACTATATAATTGTAAATACGAGGTGCAATATGAACGATATAAAACTTGAAAATAATAAAATCTATATAAAAAATGTTGCCAATTTTGACCTTGCGCAAACTCTTGATTGTGGTCAAGCTTTTCGTTGGTACCAAAATAAAAATGGTGCTTGGTGCGGTATAGCATTTGGAAAATATATTGAACTTTTCGAAAATAACGGCGATATAGTAATAAGCGGTTCAAACCCCAAGGATTTCCAAGATATATGGCAAAATTACTTCGACCTTGACCGTGATTATACCGCAATAATAAAAGAGATAAACTGTGACACTACCGTTGCAAAGGCTGCCGCCTACAGTGGCGGCATACGCCTTTTAAATCAAGAGCCTTGGGAGGCTTTATGCTCTTTTATAATTTCACAAAACAACAATATACCACGAATCAAGGGTATAATTGAACGTCTTTGCGAAAATTTCGGTACAAAAATAAAGAACGGATACACATTCCCCTCAGCTAATATTATCGCAAAGCTTACCGTTAGTGATTTAGCTGTTATACGTTCAGGCTTTAGAGCCAAATATATTCTGGATGCAGCCCAAAAGGTAGCATCCGGTGAAATTAGACTTGAATCCCTTAAACATATCGATTATGATACCGCGCGAGAAAAGATAATGACCATTAAAGGTGTCGGACCAAAGGTTGCAGATTGTGTATTGCTTTACGGCTTAGGTCATAAAAACGCCTTTCCGCGTGATGTTTGGATAAATCGCGCTCTCGAGCAATTATTTGATGGTAAAATACCCGATTGTGTAGGTGATTACGGCGGTATAGTTCAACAATATATATTTCATTATATAAGGAACAATCAATAAAAAATATCACCGCCTTACAATACAGTTAACTATATAATTGTACAAATATAAAACCTCTGCTTTCAAGCAGAGGTTTTCGTTTAGCCAATAAAGTTAGTCATTACCCACTTTTCTTTTTCGGGAATGCCGTATTTTTCTTTGCCGAGCGCTATGCTTTTTATTAAAAAAGTCATATTTTCAGCCAAAGTACGCATGGTTTGCAAACCTTCGGCATCTTGTGCCGCTTCACCTGGTTTTCTTCCGTGAATGCTGTTCCAATATTGACTTGATGCTATAGGCATACCGGCTATTGTAAAGTATTTATTAAGCTGGTCAAAGGTGGCACTGCAACCGCCACGACGAGCAACCGCTATACTGGCTCCTACCTTCATAGTTTTATTAAAGCTTGTACTGTAAAAAAGTCGGTCTAATAGTGAAATTAAAGTTCCGTTAGCCGATGCATAAAATACTGGACTTGCTACAATAAAACCGTCACATTCTTCAAATTTTTGAGAAAGTTCTTGATTAATTATATCATCAATAACACATTTACCATTTTTAACGCAATATCCACAACCCTTGCAACCGCAAATTTCTTTGTTTCCTATTTGTATAATTTCGGTGTCGATACCATTTTTTTGAAACACTTTTTGGAGTTCTGCAAGCGCAACAGAAGTATTACCATTTACCCTTGGACTGCCGTTAAGCATTAAAACCTTCATAAACTTACCCTTTCTAAAAGTTTTTAAAAATTATAACATATAATTACTTAATTGTCATTAAAAATTGTAGAAAAATACTTTTTTGTTGTATCTTACAATAAATTATGCTAGGAATTTATGAAAAATGATTTTTTAAACATAATCTGTAATGCTGGGTATTTAAACATCGCGGAAGAAAAGCATTTGCAAGAGATTTTCCAAATACCCGACATTTAGGAGGATTTTATTTAACTTAACAATAGACTTTTGCTTTTTAGTGTGCTATAATTACTGTCACTTAATTAAAAGGGGATAAATATGAGGGAATTTTATTTAAAACCAAAATTTTTCGAAACAATCAAAAACTATACTAAAGACCAATTCGTAAATGATGTTATTGCTGGACTTATAGTTGCAATCATCGCTTTGCCGCTATCTATTGCGTTAGCACTCGCTTCGGGTGTTGAACCTGCGTGTGGCGTGTATACCGCAATCTTTGCCGGATTTATTGTAGCGCTTTTGGGCGGTAGCGCTGTTCAAATCGCAGGTCCTACTGCGGCATTTGCGACAGTCGTTGCAGGTATTGTTGCCATAAAGGGTATGTCAGGACTTATAATTGCTACGCTTATGGCAGGCATTATCTTAATACTTATGGGTGTGTTAAAACTCGGCTCACTTATTAAGTACGTACCGAAAACCATTACCGTAGGCTTTACGGCGGGTATCGCGGTTACCATATTTTTAGGTCAGATAAAGGATTTTCTAGGAATTACATATTTACACGGCGAAAGGCCGATTGAAGCGCTCGAAAAGGTAGAAGCCAATATTTATAATATTTCTACTTTTGATTGGCAGTCGCTGGTTATTGGTGCTATTTGCCTTGCTATACTTATTTTGTACCCAAAATTTGAAAAGAAGATACCGCCCTCACTTATTGCAGTAATTGTAGGCGCGCTTCTTGTGAGATTTATACCTGTTTTCAGCAATAATGTAAGCACTATCGGCAGTCTTTACACAATTCCGTCTGGCTTTCCAAAATTCGCATTAGGTAGTGTGAACATTGAACTCGATACAGTAGTCTCACTTATTCCAAATGCGTTTACCATTGCAATTCTTGCGGGTATTGAGTCATTGCTTTCGTGCGTTGTAGCGGACGGTATGATAAACGATAAGCACAACCCCAACTCCGAACTTGTAGCACAAGGACTTGGCAATATGGCATCGGTTGCCTTTGGCGGTATTCCCGCTACAGGAGCCATTGCCAGAACCGCCGCAAACATTAAAAACGGCGGTAGAACGGGTGCCTCTGGTATGGTACACGCACTTGTATTGTTACTTGTCGTTTTATTTTTAATGCCACTCGCATCCCTTATTCCAATGCCAACTATTGCGGCAATACTGTTCATTGTAGCTTATAATATGAGTGAATGGCGCAGTTTTGTAAAGATAGTAAACACAAAAAACTTTAGCGACATTTTAGTAATGGTGCTTACCTTTGCACTTACCGTAATTTTTGACCTTGTTGTCGCTATCATTGTGGGACTTGCACTCCACTTTGCAATCGTTGTTTTAAAGAAATTGAGAAAGAAGGCATAACTTGGAAAAAATTAAAAAATACCCCCTATTAGTATTGCTTAGCGTATTAATCGGTACCATTTGCGGTCTTTTGGGTGCCTGTTTTTCAAAATCAGTAGAACTTGCAACCACACTACGCTCAAATAACAGTTGGCTGTTATTTCTACTTCCCATAGGCGGTTTAATATCAGTCGGTATTTACAAGTTTTGTCGTGTTAAAAGCGTTGGCACCACCAATGTTTTCCAGTCTGTACGCACAGAGCAAGGTTTACCACCTCTTTTGACGTTTGCCGTTTTTTGCGGAACTTGTATTTCCCACCTGTTTGGCGCCTCATCTGGTCGAGAGGGTGCCGCTTTACAAATAGGCGGTGGTGTAGCAAATACGTTTAGTCGGTTATTGAAGCTTGATGAAGATACACGCCATCAGCTTGTTATGTGCGGTATGGCGGCGCTTTTTTCGGCTGTTTTCGGTACTCCACTAGCCGCGTGTGTTTTTGTGCTTGAAGTTATTTTTACCCGTCTTTGTTTTAGGGCGGCAATCCCCGTTTTTTGCTCAAGCCTTACGGCATTTGGTATTTCACAATTACTGCACATTCACCCCGAAAGATTTAATGCTGGCGCCATACCACAGTTTTCACTCGTTTTAGTATGGAAAACAGCGACAATAACCGCCGCTTGTGTTGTTGTGGCGTTTGTTTTTTGCACTGGGTTAAGCCTTGGTAGAACATTTGCAAAAAATATATTTAAAAACGAATTTTTGCGTATAGCAGTAGGCG
Source organism: Acutalibacteraceae bacterium (assembly GCA_045604215.1). Taxonomy (GTDB): domain Bacteria; phylum Bacillota; class Clostridia; order Oscillospirales; family Acutalibacteraceae; genus UBA737. Next base: position 1,792 of record JAZUNP010000052.1, on the reverse strand, counting down.
GTGTTATTATAATCGCGCTCACACTGCTTGTTGGTAATTTTGATTATAACGGCGGCGGTATTGATATAATTGAACGTGTTTTTGACGGCTTTGTACGATATGAGGCATTTGCCATAAAACTGCTATTTACGGTAATTTGTGTATGCTGCGGTTACAAGGGTGGCGAAATTATCCCCACGCTTTTCATCGGTGCTACCTTGGGCGGTGCTTTGGCATTGATTTTAACATTGCCTATTGGTACGGGTGCCGCTGTTGGTATGGCGGTATTATTTGTTTGCACTACAAAATGCCCGATTGCTACTATACTGCTTTGCTGTGAAATGTTCGGCTTTCACTCCGCACCGCTTATAGTCCCCGTTGTAATTGTAAGCTTTTGCGCCGCGCGCTACCAAGGACTGTACGGCAATCAAAAAGATTCGATAAAATATATAAATTTGAAATAAACATAAAAAGTCAGTTCCAAAAGGAACTGACTTTTTATGTTTATTTAGCGTAATCAACGGCGCGGCTTTCACGAATAATGTTAACCTTAACCTGACCGGGATATTCAAGCTCGTTTTCAATCTTTTTAACAATATCACGTGCCATAATAACCATCTGGTCGTCATTAACTGTTTCGGGTTTAACTAAAATTCTAATTTCGCGTCCTGCCTGAATTGCGTAGGAATCTTCAACGCCGTTAAAGGAATTGGCGATTTCCTCTAACTTTTCAAGACGCTTAATGTAGCTTTCAATATTTTCACGTCGAGCGCCCGGACGTGCGGCGCTAATAGCATCTGCCGCCTGAACTATACAAGCAATAACTGTTTTAGCCTCAACATCACCGTGATGAGCATGGATTGCATGAACAACAGCCTCATTTTCACGGTACTTTTTAGCGGCTTCAACACCAAGCTGAATATGTGAGCCCTCTTGCTCGTGGTCAAGTGCTTTACCTATATCGTGCAATAAACCGGCACGTTTAGCAAGAGTAACATCTGCACCCATTTCAGCCGCAAGAAGACCTGAAAGATGACAAACCTCTAATGAATGGTTAAGAACATTTTGTCCATAGCTTGTGCGGTATTTAAGCTTACCTAAAAGCTTAATAAGTTCAGAGTTGAGGTTGTGAATTCCTGCCTCAACCATAGCCTTTTCGCCATCTTGCTTGATAGTAGCTTCTACTTCTGCAGTAGCCTTTGCAACGGTTTCCTCAATTCTGCCCGGATGAATACGTCCGTCAAGAATTAGCTTTTCAAGAGAAACACGTGCAATCTCACGTCTTACAGGGTCAAAGCTTGAAAGGGTTATGGTTTCAGGAGTATCGTCAATAATAAGGTCAACTCCGGTTGCGGTTTCAAGGGTTCTTATGTTTCTACCCTCTCTACCGATTATTCTTCCCTTCATATCATCGTTAGGCAAAGCAACAACCGATACTGTCATTTCAGAAGAATGGTCAGCAGCGCAACGCTGAATAGCGTGGCCTATAATATTCTTTGCAATACGGTCTGCCTCGTCTTTAGTTTGTTGTTCAAATTCTAAAATTTTAACAGCTTTTTCGTGGGTTAACTCTCCGTCTAACATCTGTAAAAGATGTTCTTTTGCTTGCTCTTTTGTAAATCCTGAAATCTTTTCAAGCAAATCCATTTGGCTTTGCTTTATGCGGTCACATTCTTCAATTCTAGCATCAATTTCTTTGGATTTTGCAGCTAATTTTTCTTCTTTAGCCTCTAAATTGTCAATCTTGCGGTCAAGAGCCTCTTCTTTTTGCTGAATACGGTGTTCCTGACGCTGTACCTCACTACGTCTTTCT
>JAZUNP010000051.1:0-1826 GCA_045604215.1 Acutalibacteraceae bacterium | reverse complement strand
TTTAAGCCACTGACCTTTATAATTGATGTCCATCGGACCTTCAACAACCTGCGTTTCATTCAGTGCAGCATCTTCAAAGTTAATGCCCTCGGGCAGATTCGGATATCTTGCAATAACCATAGATGCGGCTTTCTTCACGTTGATATCATACGCAAGGCAGATTGTTTCTTCCGAAAATTCGGGCAGCTCAAACAGCGGATATATCACACCGCCGTCACTGAGCCACTGCCCGTCGGCACTATCGTAAAGCGTTAGAACGCTTCGCTTTTTACATATATCAACAGCTTTTTTTACTTTCATTTAATATTCCTCCTGTATTTCTGTCTATTTACTGTAAACACTGTATATGAGGTGTTAATTATGAGTAATTTTGATTTACCGTTAGGATTAGGTATGGCTTTTGCACAAAATGAACGAGCCATGGCAAAATTCGAATCAATGTCTGATGCAGACAAAAGAGCTTTTGTTGAAAGAAGTCACAATGTCAGCTCAAGAACCGAAATGGATGCTCTTGTAAACAGCCTTACCGATAGCACAGGTGTTTAAGCCTGTGCTGTTTCACTTTTGTGAGTTATTGCATTTTTGAATTCGCACTCCATTGCGCAAAAGCGGCAATCAAGTTGCTCACCGCTACGCTCCATGTGCAGAATGTTTATTGTGCAGTTGACATTAGTAATTTCCCCAAGCATTGTCATACCTCTTGTTAAAATCTTTTTGCATAGCTTTAAACTTCTGCCTTGAGTTTGACCACCGGCGGTGTTTCCACAGCCATCTGATGCAGAAGAGATAGTATTTAATCATTTGTTGTCACTCCAATCTAATGCTTGTCCGCAATTTTTACAAAACGGCATATCCCAGCGAATTAACCTTTTGCGTGTTTCGTTATTACCAAACAAATATCTACAATTCGGACAGCAACATTGACCGTTCCATATTTCAAATTTTTTTGGTCTCTGCTTTTCCATAGCTTTTTCATAGTCGGATTTGCTTTTGAATACCGGGCATTCTTTTTCGACACCTTCAGAATAAACGCCATCATCGTCTATATGTTCGCCAATATGCCTGCCGCTGTCACATACCTCAAAATGAAAACAATCTTTACAAGTCATTTTTCTTTCCTTTCCGTCTGCTTCATTTTGGCACCGCAATACGGACAAAACAAAGCATCTGCTTTTGAATATTTAAAACACTTATTACAGCTTTTTGGAGACGGTCTCCAATGAACAGTATCATCAGGCGCATTAACCTCAAGAAACTCGCACAGAGCTGGCAAACAATCATCACAAACCGAACACATTATTTTGGGTGAAGGTACGGAAGTGTGTCCATAAGCTAAATAAATCTTGTTCATATCTCTTTTTGGACTTCTTTTACCGCATACGGCACAACACTCCGTATAATATACATATTTCATTACCTTCACCTCTTTAGCTGTATCGGGTAATATCCGCACAGCACGAGCCGCTCGAATCCGAGACGTTCATCATTTGAAAGCGCACACCAGGGCGGAATCTTCATATCTTCTTTATATTTTTTGTAAAAAGGCAATATTTCCGGGTGATTCACTCTTATTTGATAACCGTATTTGCTCGGCCGTGTCATATAAATTGTGTTTTTTGCCTTGTTGGTTTCATACAGTGTCGGCTTGTACGGTTTTTCTGTCATTCACACCGCCTCCGTGTTCGCTGTTGAAGATTTCCAATGCCGCTCGTGCATTTTCTGTACGTTTTCTGTTGATTTTGCTTTTCATATTGCTTATTGCGGTTTCACTGCGCCCAAAATATTCCGACAGCTTTTTATCTGTCATTCCGTTGGCAGAAAGATAT
>JAZUNP010000050.1:0-28735 GCA_045604215.1 Acutalibacteraceae bacterium | reverse complement strand
GGCAAGAAAGTTTAAAACCATGGATGGTAACAACGCTGCGGCTCACGTTTCTTATGCGTTTACCGAAGTAGCAGGTATTTATCCTATTACACCATCCAGCCCAATGGCAGACTATGTTGACCAGTGGTCAGCACAGGGCCTAAAAAACATTTTTGGAACAAAGGTTAACGTTGTTGAAATGCAGTCAGAAGCAGGCGCTGCAGGTACAGTTCACGGCTCGCTCGCTGCTGGCGCACTTACCACAACCTTTACCGCTTCACAGGGTCTTCTTTTGATGATTCCTAATATGTACAAAATCGCAGGCGAATTATTGCCAAGCGTTTTCCACGTATCAGCTCGTTGTGTTGCAAGTCACGCTCTTAACATTTTTGGCGACCACTCTGACGTTTATGCATGCCGTCAGACAGGTTTTGCAATGCTTGCTGAATCTAACCCTCAGGAAGTTATGGACCTTGGCGCTGTTGCTCACTTGGCAACAATAAAGGGTCGCGTACCTTTTATTAACTTCTTCGACGGTTTCCGTACCTCACACGAGCTTCAAAAGATTGAGGTTTGGGATTTTGATGATCTTAAAGAAATGTGCGATATGGATGCAGTTGATGCATTCCGTAAGCGCGCTCTTAACCCAGAGCGTCCTGTAATGCGTGGTTCACACCAGAACGACGATATCTTCTTCCAGAACAGAGAAGCTTGCAACAAGTACTATGAAGCACTTCCTGCAATCGTTGAAGAATATATGGACAAGGTTAATGCTAAAATCGGCACTGATTATAAACTCTTTAACTACTATGGCGCACCCGATGCTGAACGTGTAATCATCGCTATGGGTTCATTCTGCGACGTAGCTGAAGAGGTTATCGATTATATGACAGCTGCCGGCGAAAAGGTTGGTCTTATCAAGGTAAGACTTTACCGTCCATTCGCTGCTGACAAGTTTGTTGAGGCTATCCCTGCAACATGTAAGAAGCTGGCTGTTCTTGACAGAACAAAAGAGCCTGGCTCACTTGGCGAACCACTTTATTTGGACGTTGTTAGCGCACTTGCACAAACAGGTCGCAAGATTGACACTGTTATCGGCGGTCGTTATGGTCTTGGTTCAAAGGATACTCCTCCTTCAAGCGTATTCGCTGTATTTAAGGAATTAGCAGCTGATGCTCCACGTCACAACTTTACAATTGGTATCGTTGACGACGTTACAAATCTTTCACTTACTGAAGAAGCAGCTCCAAATACTGCTGCTGAAGGCACAATTGAATGCAAGTTCTGGGGTCTTGGCGGTGACGGTACTGTTGGCGCAAACAAAGACTCTATTAAGATTATCGGTGACCACACCGACAAATACGTTCAGGCTTATTTCCAGTATGACTCTAAGAAAACCGGCGGTATCACAATTTCTCACCTTCGTTTCGGTGACAAGCCAATCAAGAGCCCATACTACATAAACAAGGCTGACTTCGTTGCTTGTCACAACCCATCATACGTAATCAAGGGTTACAAGATGGTTAACGACGTTAAACCAGGCGGTGTATACCTCATTAACTGCCAGTGGACTCCTGAAGAACTCGGCGAGCATATGCCTGCTGATGCTAAGCGTTATATCGCTAATAACAACATTCAACTTTACACTGTAAACGCTATTGATATGGCTGCCGAAATCGGTCTTGGCAAGCGTACAAACACTGTTCTTCAGTCTGCATTCTTTGCTCTTTCTAATGTTCTTCCTCGCGAAGAGGCTATCGGCTATATGAAAGAAAAAGCACAGAAGTTTATGAAGAAGGGTAAAGAAATCGTTGAAATGAACGAGAAGGCAATCGACGCAGGCGCTAACGCTTACGTTAAGATTGACGTTCCGGCTGACTGGGCTAACGCTACCGACGATAAGTCAGCAGCTAAGTCTGAAGGCAAGGAAAAGCTCGTTAAGATGGTTGACGGCATTATGAAGCCTGTTGGTCTTATGAACGGCTATGACCTTCCTGTATCTGCATTTACCGACCACGCTGACGGTACATTCGAGCAGGGCGCATCTGCTTACGAAAAGCGCGGCGTTGCTGTAATGGTACCGGAATGGAACAACGAAACCTGTATTGGTTGTAACAAGTGCGCATTTGTATGTCCCCATGCTACAATCCGTCCGTTTGCTCTATCAAGTGATGAAAAGGCAGCAGCCCCTGCAAGTATCAAAATTGCAACAAAAGAAAAGCTCGTTACAAACAAGGGCTTCAACTACACACTCGCAATTTCTCCGCTTGACTGTATGGGTTGTGGCGTTTGCGTTGGTGTATGTCCTACATCTTCACTCAAGATGGTATCACAGGAATCACAGCTTTCAGAGCAAGCAAGCTTTGATTACTGTGTTGCAAGCGTAACTGAAAAAGAAGGTATTGCTTCAAGCGCTAACCTTATTTCTTCACAGTTCAAAAAGCCTCTCCTCGAGTTCTCAGGCTCTTGCGCAGGCTGTGCCGAGACTGCTTATGCTCGTCTTATTACACAGCTCTTTGGTGACAGAATGTACATCTCTAACGCTACAGGCTGTTCATCAATCTGGGGTGGTCCTGCTGCTACATCACCATACACAACCGATGCTAATGGCCATGGTCCTGCTTGGGCAAACTCATTGTTCGAGGACAACGCAGAACCCGGCTTTGGTATGTACCTCGGTCAAAAAGCTATACGTGAGCGCCTTATCGACGACGTTAAGGCTATTGTTGACAGCTGCAAGGCACCTGAAAATGTAGTTGCTGCTGCAAACGCTTACCTTGAAACACTTAACGATGGTGACAAGAATACTGCTGCATCAAAAGCACTTGTTGAGGCTCTCGAAGGCTTTGACTGTGACTGCGATATGAAGAAGGATATCCTTGCAAATAGCGAATACCTCTCTAAGAAGTCTGTATGGATCTTCGGTGGTGACGGTTGGGCATACGATATCGGCTTCGGCGGTGTTGACCACGTACTTGCTACAGGTGAAAACGTAAATATTATGGTATTCGATACCGAGGTTTACTCTAACACAGGCGGTCAGGCATCTAAGGCTTCTAATATCGGTCAGGTTGCTCAGTTCGCTGCTGCAGGTAAGGCTATCAACAAGAAGAGCCTTGCTGAAATCGCTATGAGCTATGGTTACGTATACGTAGCACAAATCGCTATGGGTGCTGACCAGAACCAGACACTCAAGGCTATTAAAGAGGCTGAGGCTTATGACGGTCCTTCAATCATCATCGGCTACTCACCATGCGAAATGCATTCAATTAAGGGCGGCATGGTTAACTGTCAGGCAGAAATGAAGAAGGCTGTTGACGCTGGTGATTGGGATTTATTCCGTTACAATCCAGCACTCAAGGCTGAAGGTAAGAATCCATTCTCACTCGACAGCAAGCCTGCTACTGCTGACTATAAGGAATTCATACTTAACGAGGCACGTTACTCATCGCTTACACGTTCATTCCCAGAGCGTGCAAACGAGCTCTTTGATCAGGCTGCCGATGCTGCAAAGGCACGTCGCGCTCACCTTGAAAAGCTTGTTGAGCTTTACGGCAAATAATTTAAGATTATAAAATCTTAAAATACAAAAAATTCCCTCTTTACAAAAAGAGGGAATTTTTATATACTTAATTTAAGAACAAATGTTTGAAAGGGTGGGCAGATTGAAGGACCGTGTGATACTGCATTGCGATTTGAATAATTTTTTTGCTTCGGTTTCTTTGCTTTCAAACCCAACTCTTTACGATATGCCTGTTGCTGTTTGCGGCAGTACCCAGGCGCGTCACGGAATAGTACTTGCAAAAAATGAAATAGCCAAAAAATTTGGTGTCAAAACTGCCGAGGCTGTTTGGGAAGCCAAGCGAAAATGCCCTGACCTTGTGACGCTTCCGCCTAATTACAAAAAATATCACGAATATTCTCGCGCCGCACAAAAAATATATGCTCGGTATACCGATTTGATAGAGCCGTTTGGCATTGATGAGTGTTGGCTTGACGTTACGGGTAGCACAATGCTTTTTGGCACAGGTGAGCAGATAGCCGATAAAATAAGGCGTGATATAAAGCGCGAGCTTGGCATTACAATTTCGGTGGGGGTCAGCTTTAACAAGGTTTTTGCAAAGCTTGGTTCCGATATGAAAAAGCCCGACGCGGTGACCGTTATAAACCGAGAAAACTTTAAACAAAAGGTGTGGCCACTACCCGTAAGCGACCTGCTGTTTGTCGGCAAACGTACCTGCGAAAAGTTAAATCAAAGCGGTATTTTTACTGTAGGAGATGTTACTAAATGCGATGATACTATGCTTTCGCGACTGCTTGGTAAAGCGGGGACACAGCTTAAATGCTATGCTTTGGGCGAGGATAATTCCATCGTAGTACCGCAAAGTGACGACGATGTACCCAAAAGTATAGGCCGTACAACTACACCGCCAAAGGACATTACAACGCGCGATGAGGTTTGGAAAATATATATTGGTATCGCCGAAGAAATATCCGAAATTTTGCATAGAAAAAATTTATATGCCTCAACAATACAGGTGCATACCCGCAACTCAAATTTAAAAACGAAGGAATATTCGCGCACATTGGATAACCCGCTTAACACTTCAATTTTACTCGCGCGTGAGGCAATCAAAATCTTCGAAAAAAACTATACTTGGGATTTGCCGCTTCGCTCGGTCGGATTTAGGGTTACAAATTTAAAGGGTGATAACGTTGCATTCCAGACCGATATGTTCGGTGAACAAATTTTTGATGAAAAACAGGAAATTATTGAAAATTCCATTTTAAACGTGCGTAAAAAATTTGGAAATGATAGTTTGAAGCGAGGAACAATATGTGATGAATAAACACTCCGCCTGAATTTCAGGCGGAGTGTTTTTGTTTAATACTTTTCGTAGGTTTCGGTTTGTTGTTCTTTAGAGCGTTCGACAAGGCTTTTGCTTTCTATAAACTGTTTTGTGTTTGTAAAGCTGTCGTGCCATTCAAATCGGAAGTTAAACCATTCAGTACGATTATTATCAAGTGGCTTTTCGCCTGAAAGCTCTATAAATTCATAACTTCTTCTGTTATCGAACAGTCTTTTATCAGTGCTTTGAACATCGCGCCAATAGCTTTGTAAAAATTCCTGTGCTTCCTTCTCGGTGATATCGGTATTGTGGTATTCGCCGTTATAGTAAAAATAAAGGCTTATTCTTTCGGCGCCTATAACCTCAACCCGTTCCTTTATCATATCAAGACGTTCTTGGCTTTTGTAAATACCGAGCAGCTTGTCGGCAACAGGCGGCGCATAAACTGTAAAATCACGTGACATTGTTTTGCCGTTTTCAAGCTCATAATAAAACTTGACGTTTTCTACACTGTAATCGCCGTATTCATAATCCGTAGCGTTTACATCAAGGATTGCTCGGTGCAAATCAAGTATTTGCTGTGGGTTGTCAAAGGATATATTTTCATCAAACGCTGTGATTGAAACATTTTTAATCTTATCAATATTTGGTATACGGTTGGTATAGCCTAAACCACCCGTAACACCGATTACTGCAACCGATACTAAAACAATTGCCGACAACGTACCCATAAGTATTGATTTGCCTACACCCTTAAAGCCGCGGTTGGTAACGGTACCGTAAATTACAGCAGTAAGTAGGCTGCCGACTATTGCAAAAAACCAAAAGCCAAAGGAGGTTACGTTTCCAATAAATATCATTCCCAAAAGGAAGCCGCCGCAAATACCTGCAAGTAAACTACAGCCAAGATACATAAATTTATACGCGTACGCTGTACCGCCCTTTTCAGCTTTTCTGCGGTTGTAAAGCAGTAGTGATATGCCGCCAAACACGAAGATATAAACAATACTTCTAATAAAAAAGTCGAAAAATGCGCTTTTTATAAACCCAAGCTCTATAACTCGGTTAACACCTGACAGTCCTACACCGCAAAAATACGGGGGAGACAGGTTATACATTATATCCGAAGTGCGATACCCATTGTAGCCTACAAGCGTTTCGTCCAGTATGGACTCAATAATCCAACCTACCGCCAAAAGCGCTAAATTTCCGCCGATAAGCGATACGCCAAGGTCGAAAGAACTACCCGCGCATACGATAAAAATCATTGAAAATGACGAGCATACAAGCACAATAATAATTGTGTGAAGCAGGTAGCAAAGCAGTCCCGCAAAGGTACCCATCCAACTGTTAAAGGCTAATAATACGCCAAAGGAAATGTAGCAAAGCAGTGTTGGAATAAATGTAGCCACAAGACCTGACAAAAGCCGTGATAGCAACAGCTCGCTACGTGTTAGCGGAAAGGCGTGAAAAACGTCGCTTGAATTCTTTTTGTAAAGAAAGCTAAAGTTTATCGTATTAAACAGTACCGCAATAATTGCTGGAAAAATCGTAACAACGCTACCAAAGTTTTGGAGTAGGTAGTTGTTAGTATTATTTTCGGCGCTTACGAGTAGATTTTCATAATCTACGATAAAAGTACCTGGGTAATAAATCAGCGACGCTATGCAAAGCACAACAATTATGCCAAGATTTTTGCGCGTCGTAAAGCCAATCATATTCCAAAACGGATTTATTTTACGAGAGGATGTTTTTAACATCATAGCCTACAACCTCCAATTCATAAACAAATACTTCTTCAAGTGTGGGTTCGATACACTCGGCATAAAGGGGATTGAGAGTGTTTATATACTGCATAATTTCCTCTTCATTACCCCTAACTACCAGTGACAAAAGTGAGCCTGTGCGCTCGGTTTTCATTACGTAAAGATTATTAAATACGTTTGCTTCAGGTACCTTACTAAATGCCACCTGAACCTTGTGCATATTACCGCGAAGAGACTCAATGCTGCCGTTTGAAATAATTTTTCCTTCGTGAATAACGCACACTCGGTCACAAACATTTTCAAGCTCGCGTAGATTGTGTGAGGCGATAATTGCCGTCATACCACGTTTTTCTACGCCGTCCATAACGATATTGGCAAGAACTCGGCGCATTACAACGTCAAGTCCGTCAAATGCTTCATCCATTAAAAGATAGCGTGGATTGGTAGAAAGAGCCAAAATCAATGCCGCCTGACGCTGCATACCCTTTGAAAAGGTGGAAAGACGAGCCGTTTGATTAAGAGGAAAGACTGTAAGTAAATGATTATATATGTCGTAATCAAAGTCGGGGTACATATTGCTGTAAAGGTCAGCCATTTCTTTGAGGTTCGACTGAGGTAAAAAGTACGGAGTATCACCCAAAAACGCAATTTGCGATTTAATTTGCGGATTATTAAACGTACGCTCACCGTCTACGGTGATTTCTCCGTCATCCTCCATATATACACCACTTATGAGTCTTAGCAGGGTAGATTTACCCGAGCCGTTAGAGCCTACAAGACCGTATACACAGCCGTCGGGGATAGTAAGGGTTATACCGTCGAGTGCGGTCTTGCTGTCAAACTTTTTTGTAAGTGCTTTTGCAATAATCATTTTAAGCCCTCCTCATTTGCGGTAGTTTCTTTAATAAGGTTTATCATTTCGCTTTGTGTTAGTCCTAATTCATTAGCGTGGCGTATAGCGGCAACAAAATCCTGCTTTGCGGATTTTAAAATCGCATTCGCGGAATTTTCATCATCTGACATAAACGAGCCCTTGCCCTTTACCGAGTAGATAATTCCGGTTGCTTCAAGTAGCGCATACGATTTTTGTACGGTGTTTGGATTAATCGAAAATTTTGATGCAAGTGAGCGTACGCTTGGTAATTGGTCGCCACCCTTTAGTACACCGAGTGCCTTTAGCTTTATAAAACCGTTTGCGATTTGGTCGCATATAGGTACACCACTTTTAAAATCTAACTGAAACATTCCACACCTCCTAAAGTTTATTAACTGTACTATGTAGATTAGTACAGTTGCATAATAACATAATACAGTAATTTTGTCAATAGATTTCCTAAAACTTAATAAATCCTTAAAAAATTGAAATCAGCACCTAAAGCGTTTTTAAGTAGGTGCTGATTTGTTTTAGTTTAGGGGAATTGTGCTGTATTCCTTTTAGAATTGCAATAAATAATTTTGTATGTCTTAACATAAACGGTAGGCTTCATAAAAATAGTTATAATCTTAATCTCAAAGGTTGCAAACGCTTCGACGGCGCCACCATCGCATTATAATATAGGATAAAGGGTGTTACAAATATTATATTTTTTATCGATAAAAATCTTTTTTATTCAAGTGTATATTCAAAGGTTAATTTTTGAATGTTTAGTTTACCCTTTGTCATAATAGGGAAGGTGTGTTGTGGTTTGTCGCAAAGTGATGATAATTTTTTGAAATTATCATCAACCTCGATAATGGCATCACATATTTGACGAGTGCCGACAATTTGTTCAAAACCTATTTGGGTATAAAAAGGGATAACATCCTCGTTTGACGGTTTTAAAAAGTAGAATGCATCGTCAGTTTGAGATTCGCTAAAAAGCTTACTCATAAGTCCTCTATGACGGAAATGCTTATGGGTGGTTACAGCGTAAATATAGTACGCTTTTGATTTTGTGTTGTTATAATTTAAAATACAAGGTATTTTAAAATACATAGCCGCAACGGTACTGTCAATTTCTAACATTTCGATATTTTCAAAAAACAGGTCAAACAGCATCTTGTCAAACTCGCGGTCTTCGCCAAAAGCGGCATTGTATAGTGCTTCACATTGTTGTCTTTTTGTCATAAATTCTCCCTTTTTGTGCAAATGTATTTTGGTAACAGTATTTCGGGCTTGTAGGACAATTTTGATTTTCGAAGTCCCTCAACCCCTAAATCATCTTCACGGTTTATATATTTAAAATTTTGAGCGTTTCGTGCGGCAAATTCACGGTTTATTACGGTATATGCCGTGTCAAAACCTAAAATTGCCTTTTCAATATGAATATTATAAACTTGGTCATTTATAGCCGAGCCTAATGAAAAAGCGACAACCTTGTCATCGACAACTATGGCGCCACCTTTAACTCCAAGGAATTCCATATTATCTAACATAATATTCAAACCGTTTCTCTCGGTTTTTAGTTCTTCGTCCAAAGCACAGTCATATTGACCATACCAATCTTGTGCACAATTTTTAACCTTTTCAATATTATCGGAGGTTATATCCTCATAATGCCAGTTGTGATGCTTTGAAAAGGCAGATATGTGATTGCGCTTTTGATGATACTTTTTACCCGAGAGATTTATAAGATCCGATGAATTGTAAATGTAGTCAAACTCATTTCGACTTTCATAAATATCGTAACACTCGCCAAAAAGTTTTTTAAAATTATTAAAGCGTTCGCCATCCTGTGCCCATATAACAGGTAGTTTTTTACAATGATTTATAATTTTTTGCATACCGTTTTTGACATCACCAAACGGGAGAGAGTAGGTTTCTATATTTTTGTCATACGATTTAAGAAACAATATGTCATCTTCTATACAGTAGCAGTTATTATAAAGCGGTTGCCATATGAGCAAATTGATGAAACTGATTTCACAGGTGAGTTCGTCAGCAGCTTGTAAAAACGGTATAAGTTTTCCCCTGTCACAAAGTTCTATTTTTTTAAAATGCATTTATCTTCAAGACCTTATATTTTTTTAAAATAATAACACAAATTACTCCTAATATTCAACAAAAAATTGACATATTTTAATAATACTACTGGTTGTTAGAATTAAAAATATATGAAATTATGTGAATAGTGCATAAAATTAAAAAAATAAATTAAGGTTTTAAAATGATTTTTGTGTAAAATGCACAAAAAAACACACAAATATTGTTTTTAGTACCACTTGAAAAGATGGTTTGAATAATGTATTATAATAAAGTAGATAATAAATTTGTAAAAATATATCTTTATACGGAGATGTTGTTATGACAAAATATACTATCACAGTTCTTAAGGAAATGTTGGAGAAGAAGCTTTCTCACAATTTTGGTGTCACACCTGAACAGGCTTCTGACGATATTTTTTATAAGGCTACAGTGCTTGTACTCCTTGATATTATGAGCGAACGAAAGGCACAGTTTAAGAAGGCGGTTGATGATCAGGAGAGCAAAACCATCTACTATTTGAGTATGGAGTTTTTGATGGGGCGCTCACTCAAAAATAATCTTTATAATCTTGACCTAACTGAAACCATGCGTAAAGCACTAAAAAGTTATAAGGTAAACCTTGATAATTTGTTTGAACTTGAACCAGATGCAGGTCTTGGTAACGGTGGTCTTGGCAGACTTGCGGCTTGCTTCCTTGACGGACTATCAAGCAGTAGTTATTCAGCTATGGGTTACTGCATTAAATATGAACTCGGTATTTTCCGTCAAAAATTGGTCGACGGTTGGCAGACTGAAATGCCTGATTTTTGGCTACCAGGCGGGGAAGTTTGGCTTGAACCGCGCCCACATTCTGCTGTAGATGTTCATTTTGACGGTTATATTGACGAGTGGTGGGACAATAACTATCACCATGTTGAGCATAAGGATTACCTTAATGTTCGTGCAATGCCTTATGACCTTAAATGCGCAGGTAAAGACGGAAAAACTGTAAATGTACTTCGCCTCTGGAGCGCTGAATGTCAGGATTTTGATATGTCAGCATTTAGTCAGGGTGACTATGTTCGTGCGATTGAGCAACGCGCATCAGCTGAGGCTATTTCAAAAATACTTTATCCCGAAGATAAGCACCCCGAGGGCAAGTCGCTTCGTCTTCGTCAGCAGTATTTCCTTGTATCAGCTTCGGTTCAGGACATTCTTAATCGTCACATGCGTAAATACAATACACTTGAAAATTTACCTGATAAGGTTGCAATTCATATAAATGATACGCATCCAACCCTTGCTATTCCAGAACTTATGCGCTTACTACTTGATGAATGTGGTTATTCTTGGGAAAAGGCTTGGAATTTGGTTACACGCACAGTAGCATACACCAACCACACCATTATGGCTGAGGCACTAGAGTGTTGGCAGGTATCATTGTTTAAAGAAAGAATGCCCCGTATCTACCAGATAGTTGAAGAAATTGACCGCAGATACCGCGAAGAAGTTATTACAAAAACAGGCGATTTTGCTCTTGCTGAACGCACGGCTATTATTTCGGGTGGCGTAGTTCGAATGGCAAACCTTTGTGTTGCTGCTTCCCACACGGTAAACGGTGTTTCAAAGCTTCACAGCGATATTATTAAAGATGAACTCTTTAATGATTATTACAAAATGACACCTAACAAGTTTACAAACGTTACAAACGGTATTGCGCATCGCAGGTGGCTGTGTCAAGCAAATCCCGAGCTTACCGCATTCCTTAGTGAAATTATCGGTGACGGATTTATTAAGGATGCGTCAAAACTCGAAAAACTTATGGCATTTGCTGACGATAAGGCCGTTCTTAGTCGTCTTGCCGAAATTAAATATGGCAATAAGGTGCGCCTTGCAAACTATGTTAAGCAAAATATGGGCATTACAATTGACCCCAATTCAGTAGTTGATATGCAGGTTAAACGTCTTCACGAATACAAGCGTCAGCATATGAACGCGCTTCATATTATTACCGATTATCTTTATCTTAAAAATAATCCCAATGCGACCTTTACGCCAAAAACCTATATCTTTGGCGCAAAGGCGGCACCAGGTTACCTCTTTGCAAAAGAGATAATCCAAATGATTTACAAGCTTTCGGTAATTATCAATAATGACCGAGCAGTAAACGATAAATTAAAGGTATTATTCCTTGAGGATTATCGCGTAACCTTAGCCGAGCTTATGATACCAGCGGCTGAAATCAGCGAGCAAATTTCTCTCGCTTCTACCGAGGCTTCAGGTACCGGAAATATGAAATTTATGATGAACGGCGCTATAACTCTTGGCACAGAAGATGGTGCTAATGTTGAAATTCATTCGGCTGTAGGTGACGACAATATCATAATCTTTGGTATGCAGACACCCGAGGTGCTGAAAATTCAAAAGACGGGTTATAACCCAATGCAGTATTATAACAATAATGCCGATTTGCGCCATGCGCTTGACTTTATAGGTAAGGGCATTGACGGAAAACAATTTGACAATATTTATAGCACACTTAAAAACGTTGACCATTATATGGCACTTGCCGATTATGCCGACTACTGCGAGGCACATAAAAAGGCGATGGAGCTTTATAATCATCCTGATATTTGGAATAAAATGTCACTTACAAATATTGCAAAATCGGGTATTTTTGCGGCTGACCGTTCAATTAACGATTATGCAAAGAATATTTGGAAATTAGATAAGGTTAAGTAATATGAATTACTATCCGTACGATTCACGAAACAGTTTATATCGTTCGCATCTCGGAGCCGTACCCGCGGGGGAAACCTTGCGGTTACGGCTACTGTTGCATAAGGATGCCTGCGTTTTTGACGCATTTTTGCGTGTGGTAAACGACAGCGATAATTCACTAAGGGAAACAAAAATGACACCCACAAATGAGTGGTTAGGGGACTATCAGTTTTTTGAGTGCGAAGTTGCTATGCGAGAAGGACTTTATTGGTATGATTTTCGATACACAAGCGCACACGGACAGTTTTTTGTTGTAAAAATTCAAAACAGCCTAGGTGTTGTATCTCAAACCGAGGGTAGTAGGTTTCAGCTTACTGTTTATGACGAGAATTTCACCACTCCCGATTGGTTAAAGGGTGGTCTTATATATCAAATTTTCCCCGACCGTTTTTATAACTCGGGTGTGAAAAAAAGTAATGTGCCAACAGACCGATTTATAAGCGCGGATTGGAACAAAACTCCTGAATACCGTCAAAATAACGGCCCTTGTTCTTTGGGTAATGACTACTATGGTGGTGACTTAAAGGGAATAAAGCAAAAACTGCCTTATCTTAAAGAGTTAGGGGTTAGTTGTATTTATTTAAACCCTATTTTCGAGGCGCACTCGAATCATAGATACAACACAGCGAACTACGAAAAAATAGATATGCTTTTGGGTGATGAAAACGAGCTTTCAAGTCTTTGTAAAGAGGCAGAAAATCAGGGAATTAAGATTATCCTTGACGGTGTGTTTTCGCATACAGGTGATGATAGTATTTACTTTAACCGCACTGGTCGTTATGGCACTGGCGGTGCCTACCGTGATTATAATTCACCTTATCGCGAGTGGTTTAAATTTTATAATTATCCAAACGGTTATGGTGCTTGGTGGGGAGTTGAAACCTTGCCTGAAACCAACGAGGATAACGACAGTTTTACCGATTATATAACGGGCGAAAATGGTATTTTACGCAAGTATTTAAAACTTGGAGTTAGCGGATGGCGGCTTGATGTTGCCGATGAGTTACCCGACAATTTTTTAGACAAATTGCGCTCAGCTGTAAAAAGCGAAAATCCTGACGCGTATATTTTGGGCGAAGTATGGGAAGATGCCAGCAATAAAATAAGCTACGGTGCACGGCGTAAGTTCTTGCGTGGTTCACAACTTGACAGTGTTATGAACTATCCTTTTGCCAATGCAATAATTGATTTTATAAAGCACGGCGGAGGTAAAGCGCTTAGCGAAACGGTGCATACAGTGCTTGAAAATTATCCAAAATGCTCGGTAGATACTCTAATGAATCACTTGGGTACCCATGATACTGCGCGTGTGCTTACGATGCTTGGGAAAAGTGATACTTTTATCGGCGACCGAGCTTGGCAAGAGCATCAAAAGCTTTCGAATTTTGAATATATGCAGGGTATAAAACGCTTGAAAGCGGCGGCGGTTATTCAGTATACATTACCAGGTGTGCCTTCACTTTATTATGGTGATGAGGTGGGTATGCAAGGCTATGGCGATCCATTTTGCCGCGCAACATACCCATGGGGAAATGAAGACACCCAGCTTTTAGAATTTTATAAAAGTTTAGGCACAGTAAGAAAAAGCTGTAAAGCATTTAAAGATGGTGACTTTTATACAGTCTATGTCGACAGTAATGTAATTGCCTTTACACGAAAGAATGAAAAAAGCAAGGCATTTATAGCTGTAAACCGTGGTTATGATACAGTAAGTATTGAAATACCAAAGGAATATGCAACTTGTAAAAAGATATTTGGCAAATTGCCCTTAAACAGTAATCTGGAATTGGGAGAAAACGAATACACAATTATATATAAATAGATTAAAACCTCTGTAAAAACAGAGGTTTTAAAATTTACTTGACTTTTGGCATTTTATAATGTAAAATAACTAATGTTTTTAAAATATGCGGGTGTGGCGGAATTGGCAGACGCGCTAGCCTTAGGAGCTAGTGTCACCGATGTGCAGGTTCAAGTCCTGTCACCCGCACCATAGAGAAAAGCCGCTTTTTAAGCGGCTTTTACTTTATTTATGTGGTTTTGTATTGCTTTTGAAATATGAAAAAATATAAAAAATTGCACATTTATACAATGAATTTCACACGAAATATCACACGAAATTTGAAAAGTTAGATTTAAAGTGTTTTGTTGCTACAGCGTTTGGGAAATAGGTTTGTGGATAAGACGCGGGAGTGGGGCAGATTAAAGGGGCACCTAAGTTTTTCCATTTTTTACTCTTGCTAAAAAAGTCTAAAAACAGGGCATTATTCTTTTGTTCAAAGGCGTTACGGAGGTGGCATATAATGTTATTGTCGTCTAAAAAACCGTAACGGATAATTCGAGGTCCTTTGTCGATAGTAACGTATGCTTAGATAACCACGTTTGAAATATTTAAAACCTTTTCATAATTTTTGTAGTCTGTTATTTCGGTTTTAATCATAACAATTCTTCTTTTTTAAGTAATTTCATTCGTTGATCTGTACCACATTCAAGTGGTACACCAAGACAAAGATTATATATATCCGTGGCGCGACATTCGGTTTCAAAAACACTTTGTGCGTGCGAGTCAAGCTGTTTTATCTGCGTCGCGCGGGTGATTACGGGAATTATACCTTGTGGAGTTTTAAGGTGGACTAAACCTTTTTCGCTAAACCCAAGCACTCGCACGTATGGTGGGGTTGTCATAAAAAAGCGGTTATCAAATCCTAAAAATGCGGACAACACCAATCGTCTTATACGAGCCAAGGTGTAACGCTTGGTTTTTATGGAGGTATAAAGCTCATCAAGGCTTGTGGCAATACGAGCCGAAAAATAAATTTTGTTTTCGAGTCCCTCGCTTATATCGGGTAAGTTTTTAAGTTGGTCGGGTGTTTTTGTACGAAGAGTGCATAAAATTGCATTTTCAAGTCGACTTATGTCGGCTATATTTTCAGGGTTTATAATGCCTCTTACTTCGCGCGGCATAAAGCGTTCGGTATAACCGATATTACCCTTTAAAAGCTCTTCGCGTATAAAGGAAGAAGAAACAAAACCGTCACTTATTTCGTCCGAATCATGAGTGGCGCCCAAACGCTTGATGGTGTGGAATTCTATCGGTAGATTGAGTTTTTTTGCAGCGATGATATATTCTATTCCAAGGTTGTTGTTAGCGCCACG
Organism: Acutalibacteraceae bacterium; assembly: GCA_045604215.1. Lineage (GTDB taxonomy): Bacteria > Bacillota > Clostridia > Oscillospirales > Acutalibacteraceae > UBA737. Next base: position 13,259 of record JAZUNP010000050.1, on the reverse strand, counting down.
AAGTAGGGTAAAGTCAATACCCATTTCGGTGGCGGTCTGTTCACGAGCAACAGCAAAGGTGACGCCCTGCTTTGCTTTTTTCGCAGCCTTTTCAAAAAAACCGTCGCTTAAAAGTACTTCGGCGGCATTTTTAAGTGCATCGATATCACCGCACTCGCTACCAAAAACAATTTTACTGCAGCCAAGGTTGTAAAGCTGCCACACACCGCAAAGCGCAAAGTTTTGCGCCGTTGACATACTCCAAAGCACAGGTATTTCACAAACTATGTCAGCTCCGCAAAGAAGTGCGAATTTTGCCCGCTGTGATTTTGAGAGTATTGAAACGTCACCGCGCTGAACAAAGTTACCGCTTATAGCGCATACAACTGTATCACCTAAGGTTTTAGCGTGGTCGATTAAGCGTTTATGACCTGTGTGCAGGGGGTTAAATTCCGCAATAATACCCACAGCCGACAAAAAAATCACCTCTTTTTATAAAAAAACTTGAAAAATATATGTTTATAAGGTAAAATAATAAGGTCTATGGCAATATTTTACCATATTAATTTTTATCTTTCAATATTTAATTTAAGGAGTAGTTAAAATGAAAGTATTCGTAGTAAATGCAGGTAGTTCCTCACTTAAGTATCAGCTTATTGATATGGACAATGAGGTTGTTCTTGCAAAGGGTCTTTGTGAACGTATTGGTGTTACAGGCGCTATAACACATAAAGCGGCTGATGGTAGAACTTATAAGGCTGAAACCTCTATGCCTACCCACAGTGAAGCGTTTGAAGCAGTAGTTTACGCTATGACCAAGTCAGAAGCTAAGGTTATTGACTCTCTTGACGAGGTTAGCGCTATCGGTCATCGCGTTGTTCACGGCGCAGAAGAATTTAACAAATCGGCTCTTATTACCGATGAAATGATTGCAAAGGTACGCGAGTGCAGTGTTATGGCACCTCTTCACAATCCTGCAAATATTTTAGGTATTGAGGCATGTACTAAAACATTTGGTGACAAAATTCCACAGGTTGGCGTGTTTGATACCTCTTTCCATCAGACCATGCCCGCCGAGGCTTATATTTACGCATTGCCTTATGAATATTATGAAAAATACCGTGTTCGTAAGTACGGCTTCCACGGAACATCACACAGCTTTGTAAGTGACAGAGCCGCTGACCTTGAGGGCAAGGATAAAAAAGACCTCAAGATAATCACCTGCCACCTTGGTAACGGCTGTTCAATCAGCGCTATCAAAGACGGTGTTTGCGTTGATACTTCAATGGGTTTCACTCCGCTTGATGGCTTTATGATGGGTACACGCTCTGGAACACTTGACCCTTCAACCCTTACATACATTGCTGAAAAAGAGGGTCTTACTTTTGCTGACATCGACTCAATTTTGAACAAAAAATCTGGCGTCTTAGGTATTTCGGGCGTATCAAACGACAACCGTGATGTTGCCGCTGCAGCAGCAGAGGGTAACGAACGCGCAGGACTTGCAATTGATATGCAGCGTTATCAAATCCTTAAATTTGTTGGCTCTTATGTTGCCGCAATGAACGGTGTTGATACTATTGTATTTACAGGTGGTATCGGTGAAAACGACGAAGAACTCCGCGAATATATTTGCGAAAACCTTGGTTATTTAGGTGTTAAACTTAATGCAGAGGCAAACCGCGTTCACGGTGAGGAAATCAAGATTTCTACCGATGACAGTAAGGTTAATGTTTATATTATTCCCACAAACGAGGAACTTAAAATAGCTCGTGATACAAAAGCTATTGTAGAGGCGTTATAATATGAATACAACAGTTTTGAAAAACTGTATAGCAAACGGTGAATTCGATAGCGAGTTCTACTTGCTTTATAGTGAGAGTGAAATTGCAAAAAAACGTTATATAGGCGCTGTAGAAGAGTTCGAAAAGTTTTACGGACAGCGCGACAATATTCGACTTTTTTCAGCCCCCGGTCGCACCGAAATTGGTGGAAATCATACCGACCATCAGCACGGGCTCGTTCTTGCTGGTAGCGTAAACCTTGATGCTATTGCGGTAGTAGCGGCAAATGATGACGGTATTGTTCGTATTAAATCCAAAGGTTATAATATGGACGAGGTTGATACTGTAGATTTAAGCATCAAGGATGACGAGACTGGTCGCGCGGCGGCTCTAATTCGCGGCGTTCTTGCGGCTTTTAAAAACAGTGGTTACAATATAGGCGGTTTTGATGCCTATACTACCTCAAATGTGCTAAAAGGCTCGGGGCTTTCGTCCTCGGCGGCGTTTGAGGTTTTGGTTTCGAATATTGTAAACGGACTTTACAATGAGTCGCAAGTTGACGCTGTAAGTATCGCAAAGTATTCACAGTTTGCCGAGCGTGAATATTTTGGAAAACCTTGTGGACTCTTGGATCAAATGGCATCAAGCGTGGGTGGCTTTACCTATGCTGATTTTAATGATCCACAAAATCCGATAATAGAAAAAATAGAGCTTGATTTAGCTAAATCGGGTCATACACTATGTGTTGTTGATACAGGTGGCAATCACGCAAATTTAACTGGGGACTATGCTGATATTACGCTTGAATGTAAGGCTGTAAGTAACGCCTTAGGTGTAGAGTTTTTACGCGATGCAAACGAGGATGAATTTTATAAAAGAATCGCCGAAATACGTGCAAAATGCGGTGATCGCGCTGTGCTTCGCGCAATGCATTTCTTTGCGGAAGAAAAGCGTGTACTTACTCAAAAATCGGCGCTTCGTCGAGGCGATTTTAATACGTTTTTTGTCGCAGTTAAGCGTTCGGGTGAGTCATCATACGATTTATTGCAAAATGTATATTCACCCTCAAACCCAAAGAAACAGTCTATATCACTAGCCCTTGCTCTTACAAAGCAGTTTTTAAAAGGTCGCGGTGCTTACCGCGTTCATGGCGGTGGCTTTGCGGGAACAATTCAGTGCTATATTCCTAATAAAATGTTTGACAGCTACAAACGAATGATCGAAGCAGTATTTGGAGAAAATTCTTGTGTGCCGCTGTTTGTAAGAAGCGTAGGCGGTTATGAACTAAAAAAATACTAAACACTATTTAAAAAACCTTTACCATGTTAAATGTGGTAAAGGTTTTTTGTTTTGTGAATTTATTATACTCCGGTAGCCTTTAGGTAATCGGCATAAGCCTTTTCCCAAAGCTTATTTTCGTTTGGTGTATAGGTCTTAATTTCGGTAGAATTTGATACAACCTTGCGTAGCTCAGCGAAGTCCTTGATTTCACCCAGAGCATTTAACGCAACACCAATGTTACCCATAACAGTAGCTTCGGTAGGACCTGCAAGAACTGGAACGTTACAAGCGTCACTTGTCATCTGGCAAAGGAGTCGATCCTTGATACCGCCGCCTAAAATATTGATGCTGTGATATTTTTTATCACCCATATTGTTAAGCGCTTTAAAGGTGTACTTATATTTCATGGCAAGGCTTTGGTAAATACAGCGCATAATCTCGCCGCGAGTTTGAGGAACATATTGACCTGTCTTTTCGCAATATTCTTTTACTCGGCGGGGTAGGTTGCCCGCAGGCTCAAAGGCAGGGTCGTCGACGTTGATAAAGCATTTAAACGGCTCGGCGGCGAGTGCCTCTTTTTCAAGTGTGTCAAAGCCGACCTCTTCGCCCTCACGACGAAACTGACGGCGTGATTCCTGAATGAGCCAAAGACCCATAATGTTTTTAAGAAAGCGTGTTGTGTCCTCAAAACCGCCTTCGTTTGTAAAGTCAGCCTTTGCAGCTTCTTTGGTTAGAATAGGTGTTTTGCTCTCAATTCCAAAAAGGCTCCAAGTGCCACAGCTTATGTAGACAAAGTCGTCGCATTCGCTTGGTGTTGCCGCAACGGCAGAAGCGGTGTCGTGGGACGCAACGGCAATAACAGGAACTTTGTCACAACCAAGTTCTTCACAAAGTTCATCGGAAAGATAACCGTAAATGCTACCTGGTTTTGTAATAGGAGCGAAAATATTTTTTGGCAAACCTAATTGCTCGATTAGCTCGAAATCCCAATCCTTTGTGTATGGATTAAGTAGGTTAGAGGTGGAGGCTATAGTTGCCTCCTCCTTCATTTCACCTGTAAGCATATAGCCGAAAAGGTCGGGCATCATAAGCATTTTTTCGGTGCGCGTGAGTATTTCGGGCTCATTGAATTTGAGATACATTAACTGATAAATGGTGTTAAAATGTATAAACTGTAGACCTGCTTTGCTGTAAAGGTCGTCCTTTGAAATGATTTCAAATACTTTTTCGGGTATTGTATGCGTACGGCTATCACGGTAGTGATATGGGTTTGCAAGAAGTCTACCGTTTTTATCGAGCAGGCCAAAGTCAACGCCCCAAGTGTCGATACTGATAGCATCAATACCGCCCTCGTTTACAGCCTTAGTAATTCCCGATTTAATCTCAAAGAAAAGACGAAGTACGTCCCAGTACATATTGCCGCGAACAACTACGGGGTCGTTTGAAAAACGGTGAATTTCTTTCATTACGATTTTGCCGTCTTCAAGTGTGGAAAGCATTGCGCGACCGCTTGAAGCGCCAAAGTCAAAAGCGAGAACTTTTTTCATAAAGAATCCTCCAATAAAGTATTTACCATATAAATATAACAAATTATTTCTAATTTGTCTATAACTTACTTGTAAAAATTTGTCTTTGGGATTATAATTATACTATGGATTTATGGAATTATTTAAAAACGACTCAAAAGCCCATAGTGCTTTACGGCATGGGTAACGGCGCCGATAAGATTATATCGGTGCTTAATAGATACAACATAGAAATATCGGGTGTTTTTGCATCCGACGGTTTTGTGCACGAAAAAATCTTTCACGGGTTTAAGGTGACCGATTATAAAACAGCCAAAGGCACCTTTGAGAATATAGTTGTGCTTGTGTGCTTTGGCAGTAGTCTACCCGATGTAATTGCTAACATAAAGCGAATAGCCGCCGAGCAAGAACTGTACGCGCCCGACGTTCCTGTTTACGGTGATACACTTTTTAATTCCGAATATGTGAGAAATAATAAGAAGCAGTTAGAGTGGGTTTATAACCGTCTTGCTGATTATACTTCCAAAAAGGTTTTTGAATGCGCGGTTATGTATAAGCTAACTGGTAAAATAGATTATCTCTTTGAATGTGAGACACCGCCTACGGAAATTTACGAAAATATATTAAAGTTTGACAGTAGTGAAACCTATCTTGATTTAGGCGCTTACCGAGGTGATACGGTAGAGGAGTTTTTGTCGGTAGTAGACGGATATAATAAAATCATAGCGGTTGAACCCGACAAAAAAACATATAACAAGCTTTGTATTGCGACAGAAAATATTGCTAATATTACAAATATAAATGCTTGTATAAGTAACATTGACGGCGTGATTCCTTTTGAAATGAACGGATCCCGAGGCTCTACAATAGGTAAGGGTAGCGACACTATAACCTCGGTTACGGTGGACTCCTTGGCAAAAACACAAATACCAACCTATATAAAAATGGATATTGAGGGTGCCGAAGGTGATGCTATTGACGGTGGCGCGCATACAATAAGCCAATTTAAACCCAAAATGCAAATTGCCGCATACCACCGCAGTGAAGATTTAATTTTAATACCGAAAAAGGTTTTAGACTTACGGCCTGACTATAAAATTTATCTTCGTCATTTTCCGTCACTTCCTTGTTGGGATATGTCATATTATTTTGTATAAAAAACTCGTATTACTTTTTTGTAATACGAGTTTTTTGTTAATTGTATGGTTTATTTATTTCAATTCCGATTGTTTTTGCTATGTCGCAAATTGAGTTATGACAGGTAAATAGTATTCCCTGACTGTCCTTGCAAAAGTCTTTTAAAAACTTAATTGCTTCTTCGGTGCGGCGGTCGTCATACTGCGACAGCGAATCATCAAGGAAAATAGGTAATGTGTTATTGCCTATAAGTGAAGCAATTGCAAGACGCAAGCTTAAATATGCTTGATGCGTAGTGCCAAGGCTTAGATATTCAAGCTCACGGGTTCCGAAAACATCCGCTTTTTCTACCGATAGGTCAAGCGTGTCAGTAACGCTTACGCTTTTATATTTTCCGTTTGTAAGACGAGAAAATATATCGTGGGTTGCCTTTTCAAGCTCACTACCGTAGCCACGGCGAAGCTCGTAAAAGCTTTGCTCTAAAACCTCAATTGCCAAATCAGCTGCATCGCAGAATGCTTTTTTGGAGTCAACTTTTTCTTGTAGTGTTACGATTTCGCGTCTTAAATCCTCGGGATTTTCGCTTGTTTTAAATGAGGTTTTAAGCTCGGTTGCAACTACTGTTAATTCTTCCTTTAAACCCGAAAGTCCTTCAGCTGTAATTTCAAATTCCTGTTTTACAGTGTCAAAATCAACGATTTGGTCAAAGGCCTCGTTTTGCATTGCTGCAAGTTTCTCGGCTGCGGTATCGTAATCAATGTTGCCTAAAAACTGACTTGCTGTTTTAAGCTGTAGCTTGATTTCCTTTTGGTGACTTGTTTTTTGAGTTAACTCGTCGAGTTTTTCTTTTGCTTTTTCAATGCTGTCTATACCGTCAAAGCCCGATACAAGTGATAAGACTTCGCCCTTTGCTGTTTCAAGCTTGGTTTGCTCATTTTGTAAGGCATCCTTTTTTTGCTGTAGGTCAACAAGACGTTGCTGTTTGACGGCGGTATCCGCTTGAAGCACCGACCAAAGTGTGTTTATTTTGGCGTTTATGTTGTTTATTTGTTCTTGTAGGGTATTTTTTCTTGCCTTGCTTTCGGCGAGAGCGAGGTTTGCATTGTTGAGCTCGTTTTGAACAGCATTTATAGCCGCAGTATTTTTTGGCTTAAAAACAAGTGATAGGGTAAGCAATACTGCCGCAATACCGATTATTATTTGCGCAAGAACGGGTTGTAAAAATACAAATGAAGCGCCAAAGGCGGACAAAATAATTGACGAAATTAAAAGCGGTGGGTTAAATGCCGCCTTTTTATTTTGTGAGGCTTCTAACCTTTGCTTTAATTGTTCTATGTTTTGGTTTAAAGTATCTTGCTGCTTGTCAAGCTGTGCTTTTTGCTGTGTTAGGCTGTCAACTTCTTTGGTGAACGTTTCAATTTGAGCCTTGGCGCTTTCGGGTGAGGCAGAATTTTGAAGAGAGATAGCCTCGTTTATTTGCGCTATATCCTGCTTAATTTGTTCACAGCGTTCGGCAGTTCGTTCGTACTTGCTGATACCAAATTCTATTTTTGCAGTAAAGTTTTCATTGATAACGGTACCGTCACTCAGTGTAAGTGAAGCGTTTAACTCGTCAAGGCGGCTTTTTGTGTCTAAAAATTCGGCAAGTCTTTCGCGATTTTTAAAATCTTGTTCTCGGTCAATCGCTTCTTTAAGCTCGGTATACTTTTTATAAAGCGCTTCATAATCAGCGCGTTTTTGTTGAGCCTTTTCGTTAAGGAGCGCCTTGGCTTTAGCGTCTGAATCAGCCTTTTCGAGCCTTGCCTCAAGTTGTGAAAGCAGCTGCATATCCTCGTTATAAGAGCCGCTTCTGCCACTTTTTGAAATAAGCTTTGTGCGTGTGTCAAAAATGTTTTTTTGGATTTTTTTGTAGGAAATATCCTCGCTGCCCGTAACGGCAATGTTTGACAGTTTGCCGTTTATTTCACCCGCGGCGGCATCGTCCTTTATAAAATCACCGTTTCCGATAAAAAGGCTTCGCTCAAAGGCTGCAGCCGACATACCAAAAAATTGCTGACCTATATTTTCGGCGGTGTCAACGGTTTTTCCGCTGTCAAGGTCGGTAAGCGTAATCCTGTCGGTAGAGTCGGATTTACGAAATTCACGCTCAAGGCAGTACTTTTTGCCGTCGTTTTCAAACAAAATCCTACCAGCCATGGTGCTGTTGTCCCAGGGGGTGTATTTAAGACGTACACTGTCGGCAAGATTTTTAGTGTTTCTGCCTGTGCCGTAAAACATAGCCTTTATAAAGGCGGCAACGGTGCTCTTTCCGTCTTCATTATTGCCGTAAATTACATTAAGACCGTCGCTAAGTTCTAATGTAAAATCCTTTAGTCCGCCAAAAGCGGAAATATAAATTTTATTAAGTTTCATCGTAATTTACCTCGCCGCTAAATGCTTTAATGCCAATGTTAAGCGCTGATTTTAGCTTTTCTTTTTCTTCTGCTTTTTCGGCGTTTTCAATACGCGTGAGCATATTTTTTACAAAAATTCCTTTAAGCGTGTTTTCACGCGATAGCAAGTCAAAATCAATTTTGATTTCGGTTTTATCACGTAGCTTTGCAAAGTAAAGGGTTTCGTTTAATCTTGCGGTGATTTCGGGAACCGATATAACCGTGCCGTCGTTAAGACTGCCTATAAGTATTATTTTGTAAAGATTGTCGGCAAAATTGTCGGGATATTTTTCCTTGACAAACTGCATTATGCAGTCGGCAATATCATTTGAATTTGCAAGTGAGCTTATATCAACCGTTTCGGTAAGGTGCATTCTTTTGGCGGTTGAAACAAACTGTAGATTACAAGCACTTTTTGAAACCTCACCTAAGTAAACACCCTTTTCTCCCAGTTCATCAAAGCCTTGTCCTTCGGGACAGCCGCAATAGGCAAAGAATGTATTGCCGATTTTGCCAATGTCGGTACGCTTATGAACGTGACCGAGGGCTATGTAATCCATACCGCTGTTTTGTATAAATTCGCTTGTTATTGAGTTGTAATTAGAGCCAAGGTCGGATTTTAGTTCGCCGTGAATACACATAAGATTTACAAAATTATCATCGGCTTCGAGTGAAAAATTAGGCTCACCTTGCATATAAACCTCTTTAAACGATTTGCCGTAAACACGAGTACCCAGGTCACTAAATTCCACAAAGCAATCCTTTGTGTCAAGCACATAAAGGTTTTCGGGCAAAGAATATTTTTTGAAGGGAGAGTCGGCATTGAGGGGGTCATGATTGCCTGCAGCAAATACTATCTTTGTATTGGGAATTGAAGCAAAGCATTCAAAAACTCGGTCGAAAAATGCCTTATCAATATTGTTTGAATTAAATAAGTCGCCTGCGATAAGTAAAATATTAACCTTATTTGTTTTAGAAAGGTTAATGATTTTTTCGAACGTAATAAGTGTTTCAGCCTGTCGACTTGCGGAAAGTGCGCCGAGAGAGCTTTCGGCAGCGCCAATGTGAATGTCGGCGCAGTGTAAAATTTTAACTGAATTCATAAATTCAATCCTTTTTATAAATATTTAATATATTATACAATAATTTTCGACATTTTAAAAGAGCAAAATGCCGAATAGTTTTATTTTTTTACCGAATGCGACTCAGTGGTTGAAAATAAAATTGCACAATGCTATACTTTAGGTGGAAGGTGTTACGATGAAATTTACGCTGATTTTGGACAAAACCCGCGAGGAAGAGGTGTTGATATACGCAAAAGAAAAAAACGAAATTACACAAAAGATAGAGCGCCTTGTAAAAGGTGACCCCAAAACCTTTAACGGATATTTAAACGACCAGATTGTAAAGCTTGATTCCGGTGATATTTATTGCTTTGCTATTGACGGCGGAAAGCTGTATGCGGTATGCGAAGACGAAAAATATCTTCTTAAAACAAGGCTTTACAGCATTGAGCATTCACTCTGTAACGATTTTATAAAAATAAATCAGTCAAGTATTGCAAATATCAGCAAAATTGGGAGGTTTGATGTGTCAATCGGCGGTACGCTAAAGGTAATTTTTAAAAACGGATATACCGATTATGTATCGCGCCGCAATATAAAAGCTGTTAAGGAAAGGTTAAAGTTATGATTATGAATATATATATTAGAGGCTTTCTGCACCGTGGGTTAATATTTGGCGGATTTGGACCGATTATAATGGGTATTATATACTTAATTTTGTCATACACCGTAACCGACTTTACCGTTGGTGGCACCGAGGCTTTTACGGCGATACTGTCCACCTATTTGTTGGCATTTGTCCACGCGGGTAGCAGTGTTTTCAATCAAATTGAGCATTGGTCAATAATGAAAGGACTGTTTTGTCAACTTGGCACATTGTATGTGGCGTATGTTGGTTGCTACCTTATAAACAGTTGGATACCGTTTGAATTTTCGTTTGTTTTAATTTTTACCGCAATCTTTGTGGCGGGGTATCTTGCGATATGGGTAGTAGTTTATCTGTGCGTTAAAAACAGCGCTAAAAAATTAAGCGAAAAAATAGTATAAATTTGTAGACATTTGTCGCGCAGTGTGTTATAATTTTCTGCAACACATAAGGGGACAAAAATTATGGGATTTTTTAAACAAAAAACGAATATTATATTTTTGTTTGTTATATTTTTGCTTGTAGCATCGCTGTCGGGCGTTTCGTATTTTGCCTATGACAAGTATAACGATTTTGTTGAAATATCGGCAAACCTTTCCGACAACAGCACCGAGCTTGAGCAGGCGCAAAAAAAGATTGATGAGCTAACGGCAAAAATTGCCGAGTACGATTCAAAAGCCACCCAAAACGAGCAGGAAAAGGCCGAGCTTAATGCACAACTACAGGCGGCACTGGATGCCAAGGCAAAATTAGAACAGGAAAATAATAGCCTTAAAACCGAAATTGAACAGTTAAAGGCTCAAAAACGCCGCGAGGAATTGCAAAAGGCGATAGCCCTTAAAAATGTAGACCAAGCAGATACCGCCGAGGGTGGTATCTGCTATCTTACGTTTGATGACGGTCCGTCGGATAACACACTCAAAATTTTAGATATATTGGATGCCTACGGCATAAAGGCAACCTTTTTTGTAATAGGTACGGCAAAAACAAGCTATATGCCCGAAATTGTAAACCGCGGTCACGCGATTGGACTGCATTCCACAAGCCATAAATACGACGTTATTTACAAGGATATAAACAGCTATCTTGCCGATATTCAGCAAATATCTGACATAGTATACAATGCTACAGGGGTGCGTAGCAATATAATGCGTTTTCCAGGTGGCAGCAGCAACGCAGTCAGCGCAAAGTATTGCGCGGGAATTATGACCGATTTGACACAGCGTATGCCAAGCCTTGGCTATTCATATTACGATTGGAATGTGTCTTCGGGGGACGCCACAGCCGCGAGAGTTCCCGCCGCCACCATTGTAAGCAACGTGCTAAACGGCGCCAAGGGTAAAAACAGTATTTGTGTGCTTATGCACGATACAGGCGCTAAGGATACCACCGTCGAGGCGCTGCCCGCAATTATTGAGGGTCTTGATGCTATGGGCTTTCGCTTTGCGCCGCTCACCGCCGAGGTTTACGGCTTTCATCAAAGGGTGAATAATTAACAAGATTACAGTTTAAGGCTTGTAACATATTTTGCTTGACACAATAATATAATAATGTTATAATTAAGATGAAAAGTTCACAAAGCAGATCGTGATCTGTTTGGTTAATATGGTACAAATTAAGCGATCTGGTTTTACAGGTCGCTTTTTTGCTATTTTTAATTTTAGAAAGGACGGCGATACCGATGTACAGTTTAAATGAAACACACTATTTATCATTAGAACTTGGAGAAAGGAAAAATAATATCGATATTGCTTTGTATTGTGTCGACTGCATGTGAAACTGCCCAAGGTGGACAAACAGATTTAACTAATTTTGTTAATGTATTGCATAGTAAAGGTGTTAAAACTGTTGTAGGATTTGAGGAAGAAACTTGGTTTTTCTATAATAAATCAACGTTACAAACAATAACTACAAAAGGTTCATTTAAGTGGCTGATTGAGTTTACGCGATTACTGAGCGAAGGGTATACAGTGGATTATTCTACCTCTAAAGCATATGAAATAACATTCAATGCCAATCTTGCGGCTTCTGGATATACTATGGAACAATATGAGTCTGGGGATATTCCAGCAGAAGATTTGATTCAAAAGGTGACTTGCGGATTGGATAGTTATTGCGTGGTTGGTGATGGTGGCCAAGTAATAAAGCATTAAATTTGCGGGAGATGATTTTGATGAAAAAAAGAAAAATTTTATTATTAGTGATTATTGTATTATTATGTGCTGTGGTTGGTTTTACTGCATATCCTACAATAATGAATGAAAATATGAATGACCATTCACTAGATAATACCGAAGAAATCTCAAGCAATGAGACAGATGATATAATTGAAAATTCAAACAATGATATAGCAAAAGAAATAGTGAGTGATAATTCGACGGAAACCATAATACAAGAAAACAGTACATCACTTTCAATAGAAACCTCAAAAACGGAAATTTTATCAGACGAAGATAAAATGGTAAAGGTAGAGATTGCTAAATATATTGATACCGATATAGATTTTAAGTTCATAAAAAAAGAAAAAGTAAATGGAAAAGAGTTTCATCTTACGTTTTCGGAAATAGAAAATGTTTTGGAAAATCATGAAAAAATAATTTATAAAAATGATTTAGGAGACACCTTTAAGTTCGATGCAAAAAATGGAAAACTTTGTGAATTTATAATTGATTCGTTTGTCACAGAAAAAAATGATAAAAGTATCGATAAAAACTCTGCTCAAAAAATTGCTGTAGAATATGCTACGACAAAATATGACATAGATGATTATAAAGTGTATTCCTATAAAGAAACAACCAAAGGATATAACTTTATTTATACGAAATATATCGGCGGATATCCTAGTTCGGATAAGTTTTCGGTTAAAGTGGGTTATGACGGTAATATTGTTTATGCAAACGATTTTACAGATACTTTTTACGGTAAAGAATTAAATTACAGCAAAGAATTTATTGATGCAAAAATAAAAGAAGCCACAGACGAAACAAAGGTTGATTGGGACAGTGTAAGAATATGTATTGAAGAAGGAAAGGTTTCCGTAAGTTATACAGTTCCAGAACAATGTGCAATAGCAATACTTCCTCTTGAATAGAAAGGGAACAAAAAGATAGGGGACGGTTCCTTGTCTTCGGTTAATCAATAATTTCCTGACACAATTTTCTTGACTTTAATCACCGCTAAAGGTAAAGTTATCTTTGGCGGTGATTTTTTGGAATCTAAAGTTATAAAACTTGACCGTGTGTTTTTTGTAAAAGGCGTTATTATATGTGTTTTTTTATTATATACACTGACAGTTATTGATTTTACACTTATAAATGACAGCTTTGGTCGCAGTATTTCCAACATATTTTTAACCGATAAAACTGAGGTGTCGGAGTATCTTTCTCAAAGAATAAATCTTATTCCCTTTG
>JAZUNP010000049.1:0-4712 GCA_045604215.1 Acutalibacteraceae bacterium | reverse complement strand
ACCAAGTATAAGTACAACGAGTATAAAAATAGTAAGGACATACCAAAGACTGACCGTGATAAATTCACAATGGAAAATGCTCAGGAAGAAATAATTGCAGATTTCTTTGCGCAGATACTGTTCCAAGGTGAGAAATACCGCGGTAAGCTAATATCTGCACTTGAAAATGCTGACGGTGAGTCGCTTAGCCATATTGGTGACGAATTTACTAGTGAAGCGGCACTAATGGAAATGAAAGAAAAGCAACCGAGTTTATTCGGGCAGTTAGTACAGTTTGTAAAAGATATTGCTAACAAGCTACGTAACTGGGCGCATGGTAGAACACTTGCGAATGACCTTAATAATGATATTAAATATCTTGAGCGATTGGCAGCAAGGGTGTATAACTCTAAAGATAGTAAGAGATTGGTTAAATTAAAGCAAGGTGAAGTTAAGTATAGTTTGAGGATTAAGCATACTGACGGTAGTATTGAGAAAATTGAAAATGCTCGCGATTTGACAAATGAGCAGGCAATTGAATATCTTAAGAAGTCCAAAAAGGGTTTGTATAAGTGGAATTCATATATTCCAATACGTAAGAATACACCACAGACAATTATTGACACATTGGATGCGGTTGATATAAAGGTGGAAAATCGCTCCTTGGTAATGCAGGTGCGTAAGGCACAACAGGTAATGTCAGAAAATAACAAGGGCTCAAATAACAAAAAGCATGGTAACAATGTGCGAAAGAATGCGATGAGCGCTGAACAAATAGTTGAGATAGCTAATAATCTTGATAATCCAACTGCAATAATTTTGCAAACCAACCGATATAATCAATATGGCGAAGAGTTGTCGGATAACGTAGCTGTATTTGTTGAATATGGAAATAACGGTAACGAGGGTGTAGCTATTGTTGAGTTTGACAGTTATATAGACAACGAGTTTATTGGTACTGATTTTGGTGACGTAAATTATCACACGGTTGTTACGATTTTTGAGCCTGATACTCAGCGTTACGGTATGCCGTTTGATTATATAGAAGAATTACTATCTAATCCAGATAATTATGAGCTTGAAATAATAAGAAGACAACCCGCAAGAAGTGCCACCGGGAAGATACGACCCAACACTTCGAGCGAATTGCCTTCTAATAATATTATATATGGTGAGAATGAAAATATCAATAATGAGTTTTTTAAAACTCAAGAAACAAACTTTAAAAATGATATTAGGTTTAGTATAAATAACAAAAACATTGACAAGTATGTATATAATCAAGATAATAATAGTAGTGCTAATGAACAGGGCGATTTTGTTAATGAATATTATAATGCGTTAAGTAAAAGCGAGTGGGCGATATTTTATAATAAATTGGCAAAACAAGGCTATATTGCCAATACGAAAATTGGTAACGAGGTTTATATTGAAGTTGGCAGTAAACTAGTTATTGCTGAACGCAAATATACTGGAAGAGATAAGCATGATTATATTGTTACTGATATATATAGATTAATTGTCGAGGACAATGATTATTATACATTATCATTACTAAAGAACGCATTAAATAAAGGAGATATTGATAATGACAAAAGAAGAATTTACTCGTTCTTTGATAGAGTTAATAGAGATTTTGGAAGAAAGGAACTATTCGAATTTTATGATGGAGCAAGTAGCACTTTCGTTAATCCCTATGACAAGCGACCAGAAGGAACAAGCGGTGTTGGAATATATAGAGTTGGCAAAGAAAAAAATGTCGGAAACGGATTATCATTGGGAGATAAGTCAAGTAGCCAAGAAATTAAGGATACATTAGAAAAGAACAAAGCAACCTCAAATAAAGAGGCTGCTTTTTCTATGTCGATAGATTATTCATACGAGTCATTGATTAGTAAACCAGATATGAAAATAACTCAAGTAGATAATTTGAGTTTAGAAAAGAACAGCGATTCAAGAAAAGAAATAATTGACAATGCTGTAGAAAATGCGAAATTAGTTGGAAGAGAGAATGACAACGGAAATGCGGTTATTTATGTAAAAGATATAGATACCGAAATAATTTTAAGTAAAAGTGGATTAAGGCATGGACTTGACCGAAGACTTGAATTATTGACACCCGTTGTGTTAAAAACGGGAGAAATATTAAAGAATGCTGTTAGAATAAATGAGTTATCTACAAGGGATGAAAATATCAGCAAATCGCATGTGCTTATAGGTGCTGCAAAAAATACCAATAATGAGCCTTATATAATATCTTTTATTGTGAATAAATTTACCAATGAAGTAAGTTCGGTAGATGTGTTATATGCTATAAATGCAAAAAAAGAACCAGCCGGTCTTATCGACCCAAGCGTTGCTGCTGATATAGCAGACTACTTTACTGGTTCCAATATTAGTATATCCAAATTATTAGATTGTGTCAATAAATATTTTCCAGATATACTGCCGGAAAGTGTATTGCGTCATTATGGTTATGATAGGCGACCTGAGGGTAAGCTGGGAGAAAGCGCTCTATTTTTTATGCCGATAGGTAATAGAGGAAGAGCGGATAAGAATAATGTAATTGAGCTTTCGAAGGATAACGAGCTATCAAAGCGTATAGGTGATTTACGCGGTGCGGCAAAATATAAGGTTATACAGCAATATATTCTTGATATTTTAAGCGGTGAAAAAATCATATTGAGTGATGGAAAAATTGTTGTGGTAGATAAGAGTGATGCACTGCATATAGCCAATAAATCTGGATATCAAAAGACGGCAGAAATTTCGCAAATTAAAGAAATTATAAAAAAAGCTGTGTTAGTTGCCGAAGAGGAAAGTACAAAAGAAAGAAAATTCGATTATTTTTATTACTATGTAGCCAATGTTAAATATAATGAAGAAAATTTCAATATATATTTGAACGTTGGTAGGGCGAGCAACGACAAATCATATCATTTGTATGATATTACACAAAAATTAAGAGATACTGCCCACCGAATTAACGATGTGGGGCGCCCCAAACCAAATGAGGGTTACGCCCTGGAAACAGTATCTCTTAATAAGAGTATAACCGAAACCGCAGATAATGTCAATAAGGATAACTCGACAAATACTGACAACATTGAATATGAAGCTCTTAATGAAAAAGAGCAGGGCTTTATTGAAAAAATTTGTAATAAGCTTGGTTGCGAGGTTGTGTTTGAGGATTTACGCGAGAAGTTGCATAAGGGAGAGATAATATCACCTGACGGATATATCCAAAACCGTGTCATACATTTAAACTTATATGCAAAAAATCCGTTAGGCTTTGTATTTAAGCACGAGCTTACGCATTTTGCCGAGAAGGCGAAAGGATATTTTGAATTTGTAAAGCAAGTAAAGCGCAGTAAAGCATATCAAAAATGGATTACCGAAAAGACCGGTGAGAGTGATGTAAGTATTGCTGAATATAAATACAAGCAGATGGTGGTAAAGGCGCACAGTGATATTTACAGCGTGGCAGACCCAAAGGCAGAGGCGGAAATGATAGCTGATTTTGTCGGAGAAATGCTCTTTACCGAAAACGGCAGTGGAATGGCGGCTATAGCAAGTGAAGTAGGTACAAAGCAACGCAATGTGGTAGTACAGTTTGTGCTTGATTTTATTTCATATCTTAAAAAGAAGCTTAAAAACTGGAAGTTTACAACGCTTGAACTTTCGCTTTTAGAGGATAGTCTTAATCGTTTGCTTTCTTATGCTAAAGAACAGCAGAATAATATTTATAATTATGACGATGGAATTTCGTTTTGTTTTGTTGAATGCACAAACGAGGCTCTGATAGAAGAAGCGGAAGCCATGATGGCGCAAGGTGAGAGTAGGCTTACAATATATTTAAAGAACGGACTTATAAGAGATGCGTATGGTATATGGAAAAAAGAGTTGAGCACATGGGGATTTGGAATATATAAAAATGGTGATGCGATAACAAAGAGTTCCACAAAAACTGACAGGCTAAAAGTTGTTAACGGTAATATTGTTGGAAAATTACAAGACTTTATTTATTATAAAGAGCTGTTTGATTTATTTCCAGAAATTAAAGATATTACCGTTATTGTACGTAATTCTATAAGTGATTATGATACTGTAAAATTTATTATAGACGAAATTAAAAATGAGCCCAAAATTTTTATTAATAAAAAAATGCTGGAAGAGTACAATTATGTAAAAAATTATGATTTAAGGGTTGATATATTACGTGAGCTTCAAAGGGCAGTGCAGTACTTTACAGGTCAATATATCGGTAAATCGTTGGATTATTGGAAGATTAAAGCTGCTAACGGTAAGATGCCCTATTCAAAAAAACTTGGAAGACGTCTTACTGCTGAAGAAACTTATAAATATATGGCGGATAACTATGAAGCTAATATAGTAGAATATATTAATTATTGGTCGGAAGATAAAAAGAAAGAAAAACAGCTTAAATATCTTAACGAGATTTCATATTTGCCAGATATAGATAATGATAGATTGCTTGTTATGGATGAGAATGGTAATGCCGTCTTTGCTGATGGAATTATTGATGAAGATCCGCTTGAGCAAGATAAAGAAACGAGAGAAAAATCATTTATTAAAACCCAGCTTAAAAGTGATATACAAACATTTGAAAATATTAATAATTGTTTACAATTTCTTACAAAGTTGAATATGATTTCAAAATGTGATATATCCGATAGATCGAAAATTACGGCGGGTAGAGATTGTCTTATTCC
>JAZUNP010000048.1:0-21339 GCA_045604215.1 Acutalibacteraceae bacterium | reverse complement strand
CGATTCCGACCGGAGGCACCATTATTATGCGGATTTAGCTCATCTGGTAGAGCGCCACCTTGCCAAGGTGGAGGTAGCGAGTTCGAGCCTCGTAATCCGCTCCATAAGGGCGCTTAAAGTTTAAGCGCCCTTTAATTACCCCAAAACTTAATATGGCACCATGGCCAAGCGGTAAGGCAGGAGCCTGCAAAGCTCTTATCCCCAGTTCGATTCTGGGTTGTGCCTCCAAAAAACACTCGTTCTTTTGAACGAGTGTTTTTTTATCCAAGCCGACAGGCTTGGTATATCATCAGCCCGAAAGGGCTGTATATCATCAACACGGCATTGCCGTGTTGTATCTAATCAAACCCGTAGGTGTGCATAAAAAACTGTCGGCTTGATGATATACAAAACTTCGTTTTGATGAAATGCAATTCCTGCGGAACTGATGCAATAAGGGCAAAGCCCGTCATTCCCCGAAGGGATATACAATGCTCCGCATTGATTTATTGCCGTTTTTATGCTATAATATACCTAAGGCGGTGATTTTATGAAGAATTTTTTTGTTTTTATCCTTGTAGTTCTATTATTGTTTAGCTTTTCGGCTTGCAAAGGTAATTCTCAACAAGCAGATAGCGAACTAACCATAAATACCAATTCTGATAATTCGGTCGAAAAAATTTATAATGATTTTTTAAGTGGAAAAATTACTGCTGTGTATGCCGATGGTTCAGACATTAATATTGATTATTTAACGGAAATGGCAACGCCGAACACGTTAACATATGCCTTATTTGACCGCAATGGAGATTCTGTCCCGGAATTGTGTATTAATAATGAGTTGTATGTTACTACATTTTGGGTATCCAATGGAACACTTAAACTTTGGCGTGAAGAAAACAGTTATTCTAAGATATTAAGCAATGGTAATTCTTTAGAAACGCATTATGGCGGCGCACCAAATCATACTGATTATTCTTATACTGTCTACTCTTACACAGGCGATGTTGTATGTTCTGTTACTTTTTCGGTATTTATAAAAAATGATGTTGATGTTTTAGAAAATAAATATATACAGCATACTTACATCAGTAACGGAAACATTCAAGGGACCGCTGAATCGGTAGAAATTTCAAAGGAACAGTTTGACAAGGGGCTTGCTGAAATAGAAAACATTGGAGAGGCCAATATATCTTGGGAACATATTAAATAATTTATTATTTCAAAGAGAGTCCTCGGTTTTTGACCAGTTCTTTTTCGGACACGAATGACAAAAATCCCGTTCACGAAAGTGGGCGGGATTTTACTTTTACACTATTCACTTTTCACTCTTCACTTTTTACTAAATAATTCACGAACGGGATTTTTGGAAGTAATAAGTAATAGTGAGTAGTGAAGAAGTTTGGTGAGGCTTTGCCGCGAATACCATACAATGCTCCGCATTGATTTATTGCCGCTTTTATGCTATGCTTGTGCTACAATAGGGACAAATAATTATTAATCCTTGCCTTTTTCATCAAATTTGTAAAGCAAGGCAGGAATAACGGTCATACCATACTATAATGTATCCTTGTAAAACAAGGAAAAGTATGGTATGATTTCTTATGTAGAAGTATGATTTTTGTCATACTTATTATTATCACCTTATTTGGAGGGATAAATTAAAATGAAGACGATTAAATGGTTAAAGATATCTGAAATTTTACAAGTTTTTTATTGTTTTTTCTGTATCTCGTCATCATTATGCTTTGCGATTAATCGATATCTTGATATTCATATCTTTTTTTCTTTAGGAAATATTTTGTTGTTTGGATGGATTATAAATCCTATTGGCTTAATAACACTTATTGTTGGACTAATACTTTATTTTTCTGAAAAAAGTGTTCCTGACAACCAAATAAAAATTGGTTTCAAATGGATTTGGTATGTAATGTTTTTTATCATTGACCTATTATTATATTTGACATCTGCAGTATTAACGGTTGTTTTTACAGGTGGAGTTTAAGATTTGTTCCCAATTTGACACAAGCATATAATACACTCAAGCTGGTGATGAGATGAAAAAACGCGTATTAATAATCGCTAGTATTTTGGTTGCGGTTATATGTCTTATATTGATGTTGTGGCAGATTTTTGTTTTTCTTCTTATTAATTCTAACGGAAGCCGCTCCATTGTTATTGATGACAATAACAGGAAAGTGATTGAACAACTGATTTCAAAAAATATAGATACCGATGAAACTTTGCTTGATATGGATAATGCGATAAATATTGAGTGGCAAACTTTAATGCACAAAGACCAAATTATTATAAATTATGATGAAGATACTTTTGTTTTTTATATAAACAACCGTTATGAAAACACGTTAATTGAATATATTAAAGGTAACGGAAAAGTTGTATATTTTGAAAGCAACAAATTTGTTATAGATTTAGTAAAAATATCTTTGTATAGTTTTTTGCTTATTTTTGCAATAGTTCTTCTAATTACACAAAAATCAAATTCATTCGCCACGGGCAAATTTTATTAAAAATTGACAAGTCTCATGCGAGACTTGTCGATTTTGGTGGAGACGGTGGGGATTTTCCGGCGCAACGCGCCTATCGCCTCGCTTGCGCTCGTTGCCACGTCGGCAAAAACAGTCCACCGGACTGTTTTCTTCCGCTTACGCTCCCTCCTTGTTCGATCCCCCCTTAACTTATACAAAAGAAAACACAAACCCATCACAAAGGATGAGTTTGTGTTATGGTGGAGACGGTGGGAATCGAACCCATGACCTCTTGAATGCCATTCAAGCGCTCTCCCAGCTGAGCTACGCCCCCAAATTCAAAGTAAAAGGTAATAGTGAAAAGTGAATATGTAGTATATTGGCATAATATCATATAAGCAATCAAAAATCAAGTGCGCTATAAAATTTTGCTAAAATAAGCACTTTTTTATTGACATTTTGGGATGATTGGGTTATAATCCTAAATTACAAGGGGTATTTTGCCCAACAAAAAACTGATATATGTATATTTATGTCTCGGACAAGGAGGTTAGTAATAATGAAAAGAACTTATCAGCCTAAGAAATTACATCGTAAAAAAGAACATGGTTTCCTTAAGAGAATGGCTACAGCCAACGGCCGTAAGGTTTTGGCACGTCGCAGAGCAAAAGGAAGAAAGCAGTTATCTTACTAAAGAAAAGCCACTTCCATGTGGCTTTTACTTTTATTTGGTGAGAATATGAGAGCTTATACAAAACTTAAACAAAATTGGGAATTTCACCGCGCGTACAAACGCGGTGCCGCGTGCGTGTCACCCGAATTTGTGCTTTATATGGTAAAGGGCAAAAAGGGTGAAACAAGGTTAGGAATTACTACGGGCAAAAAAATCGGCACTGCCGTAAGCCGCAACCGCGCAAAGCGTGTTATAACAGCGGCTTTTGATGAGTGCGCGTCCCATATCTCCACAGGGTATGACTTCGTTGTCGTTGCCCGAACGCGAATAATTAACACAAAGAGTAATATAGTTGCTGTAAATATGGAGCGGCATCTAAAAAAACAAAATCTATGGGTAGAATAAAAAATCCCGTAAGCCGATTTCTTATATGGCTTATAAAAGCTTACAAAAAACACATTTCACCTCACAAAATTCCCTGTTGCCGTTTTACACCCAGCTGTTCGGCTTATGCGGTAGAGGCAATTACCGTACACGGCGCGTTTAAGGGAACAATTTTGAGTATAAAAAGGATTTTGAGGTGTAATCCGTTTTGCAAGGGCGGGTATGATCCTGTCCCCGAAAAAAGAGAAAAACACACTAAATAGGACGGTTATTAAGTATGCAAGGACTTTTTAATATAATAAACGTACCGCTAGGATTTATTATGCGATTTTTGGCTGGTATTTTCAGTAACGATTTTGCAGCAGCGGTTGCGGTGTTTACGCTTCTTATCAATGTTATTTTAATTCCTCTTAGTATCAAGAGTCAAAAATCTGCCGTACAGCAGATGCGTATTAAGCCAAAGCTTGACGAGCTCAAAAAGAAATACGGTGATGATCGTCAAAAAATGGCTATGGCACAGCAGGAACTTTACAGTCAAGAGGGCGTTTCTATGTCTGGCGGCTGTTTGCCGATGATTATCCGCTTGCTTTTGATGATGAGTATTTATTGGATTATTATGTCGCCTTTCACCTATATGGCAGGTGCCAACGAAAAAAATATCGACAATATTTACAACAAAATTACAGCAGCTGAAGAATACAAGGATGAATATAAGGCTGCTCTTGGTTGGGATAAGATTACCGAAAACAACAAAGAACTTGCCATTATCGGTAATTTAAGGGCAGACGGCAATGTTTTCGAAGAGGTTTTATCACCAGAGCTTTATGCCGAAATCAAGCCCGACGTTGAAAAACTTATTGAATTAGATAATGACGAAAAGACACATATTAACTTTTACCTTTTTGGAAATGAGAATTTAGACCTTACTAAAACTCCAAACTTCTCATTTGATATTTTTAACGATGCACAACTTTTATGGCTTATACCATTTGGCGCATTTTTGGCGCAAATTCTTACAAGCCTTATTTCAATGCGCGTGAATAAAATCAATAACCCCGATGCACCGTCAATGATGGGTATGATGCTTACCATGCCGCTTATCTCGCTGTTTATCGGTTTCGGTTTGCCTGCAGGCGTTGGTTTTTACTGGATATGCTCGTCGCTTATCGGCGGACTTATTCAATCGGGTGTACAGCTTTGGTACGGTCCGCAGAAATTACTTGCGCGCGAACGTGCAAAAGAACTTGCCATACAGTGCGATTTTGAGGCTAAGCAGCTTAACAAATTTAAGAATACGGACAATACACAGTCTATTATAAAGGACTAAGGAGGATTTCCCTTGATTAAGGAAGCAATTGGCTTCGGCGCTACTGTTGACGAAGCAAAGGAAGACGCTATTTTAAAGCTTGGCGCTAAAATAGAAGAAGACGTACAAATTGAAATAATTACATTACCAAAAAAGAAGGTGCTTGGTATTTTCGGCGGTGCGTCCGCCGAGGTAAAGGCGTATGTAGTGCGCCCCGACAAGCCCGTTAAAAAGAACAACAAGCCTGAGAAAAAGGCACAGACGCAGGCAAAACCCGAAAAGAAAGAAAAAGCAGAAAAAAAAGAGTCTAAAAAGGCAGAGCCAAAGGTAGAAAAGCCAGAGATTGAGGCTGTTGACCAAGCTCTTATTGATGCGGCTTCTCCCACAGGCAAGGCAATAGCATACTTAAATGCAATTCTTAAAAATCTTGGTTGCGAAAACGTTGAGGTTAAGGCGGCAGTTCGTGATAACGGCGCTACCATTATTCTTGACGGTGAGGGACTTGGCGTTGTAATCGGTCATCGTGGAGAGACGCTCGACGCATTGCAGCACCTTGTATCACTTGCGGCAAATAATTCGGGTGGATATTTCAAGGTAACACTTAATATCGGTGATTACCGTGAAAAGCGTGAACAAACCCTTAAAGGTTTGGCAACCCGCGTTGCAGAACAGGTTAAGCGTACCGAGCGCAACCGCGCGCTTGAGCCAATGAGCGCTTATGAGCGCCGTATTATTCACACCGCAGTTCAAGAGGTTGAGGGCGTTAGCTCTGCATCAATTGGGGAGGGTAAAAATCGTCGCGTTGTTATCTTCCCAGAGGGCGGCACACCAAATATGCCACGTCGAGATGATAATCGTCGCAAAAATTCTCGCGGTGGTCGTAAGCCATCAAATACTGTGGCAAGCACACCGACACGCGAGCCGAAGCGTGACACCGACATTCCGCTATACGGAAAAATTACAAAAGAATAATTTTAAAAGAGCTAAACAAGGTGTTTGGCTCTTTTTGTATTTATAAACCTTTTTTTCGCATACTATTATGTGAAAGAGGGTTTTTTATGAAAAATAAATATTTTGGCACCGACGGCTTTCGCGGTGAGGTAAACGTAAATTTAACGGCGGAACACGCCTACAAAATCGGCAGATTTTTGGGCTGGTATTTTACATCCCCCTTATGCAAGACCGACAAATCAAGCGGTAAACCACGTATAGTTATAGGAAAGGATACTCGCCGTTCAAGCTATATGCTCGAATATGCGCTCTGCTCTGGAATTATCGCGTCGGGCGGGGACGCGTATATTCTTCACGTAACTACCACGCCGAGCGTATCGTATGTTGTTCGTACCGAGGGCTTTGATTGCGGAATTATGATTACCGCGTCTCACAATCCTTTTTATGATAACGGAATTAAGGTTATAAACCGATACGGCGAAAAATTTGATGACAACGCTACCGCTTTAATAGAAAAATATATTGATGGCGATTTACTGTCTTTAGGAGTAGAGGGTAACGATTTACCACTCGCTAAACGGGAACAAATCGGTGCAATTGTGGACTTTGTTTCGGGAAGAAATCGGTATGTAGGTTATCTTATATCATTGGCATCTCATTCATACAAGCACTTAAAGATTGGTATTGATTGTGCAAACGGTGCTTCATGGAGTATAGCGCGTTCAGTTTTTGATGCACTCGGTGCTGTCACCTATATCGTAGGGGACACACCCGACGGAATAAACATTAACGAGGGTTGCGGCTCTACCCATATTGAAAATTTATGCCGACTTGTACGTGAAAAACACCTTGACATAGGATTTGCCTTTGACGGTGACAGCGACCGATGTATCGCGGTTGATGAAAAGGGTAACGAGGTTGACGGTGATAAAATGATGTATATTTTAGCGCACCGACTTAAATCGCGCGGAATGCTGTCAAATAATACTGTGGTTGCAACAATAATGTCTAACAGCGGTTTTGTGAACAGTTTAAAAAAAGCAGATATAAGCTGCGAACTGACCACTGTGGGCGACCGCTTTGTGTACGAGTGTATGCAACAAAATGATTATGACCTTGGCGGTGAGCAGTCGGGACATATAATACTCAAAAAATATGCCACAACGGGCGACGGACTTCTTACGGCAATTATGATTACCGAGGAATTGTGCGATCGAAAAATGATCCTATCAAGGCTTTGTGATGCGGTATCACTTTATCCGCAGTTCACCAAGAATGTAAGGGTAGCAGATAAAAAGGCAATTATGACAAATCCACAGGTTTTGGCGGCAGTAAAAAAGGTAGAGGAAAAAATTAACGGCAATGGCAGGGTATTGCTGCGAGAAAGCGGAACCGAGCCAGTTATTCGTGTAATGATAGAGTGCGAAAGTGAAGCACTTTGTATGGAATTAGTTGAAAAAATAGCTGAAGAAATAACTAAACAAATTTAAACTAATCCCCTATGCATTTAATATGCATAGGGGATTATATGTGATTATTTATGTTTTCGAACAATAAGCAAAACTGCCAACGAAATAACTACTATACTTATTATTCCACCGATTATATAAATTGTTATCTCAACAGATGAAGCGCGGACCTCTTTGGCAAGGGGGGTATTGGTACTGTTATCCACCTTATCTGTATCAGTGGCGGGATGTGGCGCCTCATTTTCAGTTGTCGTTTCGCTTTGGGTGTTTTGTGTCAGGGAGGATGCATCACTATCAATTTGCGGCTTTATATTTTCTTGATAATCAGTTATGTTTTCGACAACCGACTGCGGATTTTTAGTGCCGACTGTGTTGTTTATCGACGTTTTATTGGAATTGTTTGTGGGATTTGAGGCAATGCTTGACGTTGTGGCGTCAGTGGTATTAGAGGAATTGGACTGAGAGTCATTTTCGCTTGAGGTGTCGTCGCTCAATGCGTTGTCGGGATTTTCGCTGCCTTCAACCTCTTGGTAAGTGAATATTATTCGGTCGGTTACTGCGTCACAGTTTTTACAGTGCCTTGTCATAACACCGTCTTCGGTAGGTGTTGCAGCCTTGTCAACGGTCCATTCAGCTTCAAAGTTGTGTGTGATGGGGATTTCCCTGGTTTCGGTAAATTGACATCTTACACAGGTATGCTTTTGAGTGCCTGTATTGGTGCAGTTGGCAGAGGTAATTATTTCCCACTTACCGTATTTGTGACCTGCATTTTCACAGGTTTCACCAACTGTAATACCGCCCTGAACGACGGTTGGTACAATATATTCAAGCTTTGAATTTGAAAAGCTATTGTGTAGTCTTGAGCCGTATTTATCACGGTTGTTATTGGCAAGTGTTATGATATGCTTACCGGGTGTCGCCATATCCTTTATCTTAAACTCGACCGATATCATTTTGCCATTATTTGCCTTGTCACTTGATTCATCATTAACAAATATAATATGTCCTTCGTCGGGATGATCCTTAACAGTATATTGTGAAAGGTAGCCTTTGGAATATTTAACATATTGAAATGAATCGCTGTCGTATGTAATACAAAATGCCATTGCCATAATACCTGGATTATTCGAAATTTTAATATCTATGGTTACCGAATCCCCAGGCATAGCACTTACGCTGGAGACAGTTATTGTCGGCGCAGTTACTGCAGTTGCGGGAAAACCGCAAAGCAATGTAAAAATCAAAAGAGCAGCAAAAATTTGTTTTAATATTTTCATTATAACCTCACTCAGCTTTTTATTTATAATATATCATTTAACGGTAAAAATGTCAATTAAATGGACATTTTAGGTTAAAATTTACAAATAAATTATGGAAAAGTTTTGTTAAGTATGACTATTACAATTTTAAGTGCGATATGTTATAATCAATATATAAAGGGGTGAGTGGTTTGTTTAAAGTCGGCGATGTGGTGATTTATGGCTTACAGGGAATTTGTAGAATTGATTGTATTGAGCCTAAAAAAATAGGAAAACAAGTAATGGATTATTATGTGTTAAAACCAGTTTTTAATGAAAACACATCTGTTTTTGTGCCGATTAATAATGACGTACTTACTTCAAAAATGAAAAGCGTTTTAACTAAATCACAGATAGAAATACTGCTTAAAAAAGCAGCGGATATAGATACCATCAATATACAAGACGAAAATCAAAAACGCGAGATTTATAAAAAAATACTGTCCGGTGGTGATCGCGAAAGGTTAATAGCGTTAATTAAAACAATACACACTCAAAGAGATATTCGTCGTCAGGACAACAAAAAGCTTAATATGAATGATGAACAAACACTTCGAAAAGCCGAAGATATTTTGTATAACGAAATTGCTTTTGTGTATGGTGTAGAGTTAGATGATATTATAAATATTATAAAATTTTAATTCAATCGGTATTTTATGCATTAAATCGCATAAAATACCGATTTTTCCTTGACAAATGCAAAAAATAGGAGTAAAATTAACCATATACTTTAGAGAGGAGACAGAAATTATGAAATTTATCAGTAATTATTACTTTTATTACTTTAATCAGGACTGTCTTACCTCTTTTAAGAAAGCGATGTAATCGCAACTTAATAGATAAAAAAGACAGTCCGCAACCGTTTGTGCATATAAAATTGCATTTTACAGGTTGGCGGATTTTTTGCTTTAATTAGGAGTTGAATTTTATGATTAATAAAAAAATGGCAGACCTTGGCAATCAACCGTCGGTAATCAGAGAAATTTTCGAATATTCGCTTAAAAGAAAGTCTGAAATCGGCGCCGACAATGTATATGATTTTAGCCTTGGTAATCCAAGCATTCCCACACCAAAAATTGTTGATGATACAATTAAGGAGCTTGTAGAGTCGGGCGACAGCGTAGCGCTTCACGGCTATACCTCGGCACAGGGCGCAATGCCTGTGCGTGAGCAAATTGCCGAAAACATAAAAAAGCGTTTTGACTGCCAAGCGAGCGCTAAAAATATTTATATTACCTGTGGCGCGGCGGCTTCGCTTACCTCTACATTAAAGGCAGTTGTAAACGACGGTGACGAGGTAATACTTTTAGCGCCATATTTCCCCGAATACAATGTATTTTGCTCCAATGCGGGTGCAAAAACCGTTGCAGTGCTAGGTTTGGGTGATAATTTTTCACTTGATTTTGATGCGCTTGATAGAGCTATCAACAAAAACACAGCGGCGATTATTGTAAATTCACCAAACAACCCAACGGGTGCTATAATTCCCGAAAGTGATATTATAAAGCTTGCTTCTTTACTCAATAAAAAGAGTCAGGAATTAGGTCGCGCAATTTATATTATTGCCGACGAGCCGTATCGCGAGCTTACATACGGTGATGACGTACCGTATATCCCAAACTTTTATAACAATACTGTGGTTTGTTATTCTTATAGTAAGTCATTATCACTCCCAGGCGAGCGTATTGGTTATGTGTTTGTGTCGCCACATTGCGACGACAGTGCCGATTTATTTGCGGCAGTTTGCGGTGCAGCTCGCAGTATGGGTTATGTTTGCGCACCAAGTATGATGCAACGAGTAGTTGCCAAGTGCGATGGAATGACAGCTGATGTATCACTCTATAATAAAAATCGCGAGTTACTTTATAATTCGCTGAGCCAAATCGGTTACACTGCAGTAAAACCACAGGGTGCGTTTTACCTATTTATGAAAGCGCTCGAGGATGATGCAAATGCATTTTGTGAAAAGGCTAAAAAGCACGAGCTTTTGCTCGTTCCTGCCGACAGCTTCGGCGCAAAGGGTTACGTGCGAATTTCATACTGCGTAGCGTATGATACTATTGAAAATTCTATCCCCGCATTTAAAAAATTATTTGAAGAATATAAAAAGTAAGGATAATTTTTATGAACGAACTCCAAAAGGCAAGACAAACGATAAATGACGTTGACAAGCAATTGGCAGAGCTTTTCGAGCAGCGAATGGATGCTGCGCGCATTGTTGCCGAATATAAAAAACAAAACGGACTTAAAATAGACGATTTTGCACGAGAAGAACAAATAATTGCAAATAATACCGCGCTTATAAAGGACGAGGATTATAAGTCCTATTATGTTAACTTTTTGCGTGAGGCAATAAACCTTTCAAAGCTGTTACAGCACCGCTTACTTGAGGGTATGCGCGTTGCCTTCAGCGGTGTAGAGGGCGCGTTTGCAAATATTGTTGCCGAGCGTATTTTTCCCGATGCTAACTGTGTGGGCTATAAGGATTTTAAAGCCGCATACGATGCAGTCGTAAACGGCGAATGTGACTGCGCTGTACTGCCGATCGAAAACAGCTTTAACGGTGATGTAGGCAAGGTAATGGATTTAAGCTTTTTCGGCTCACTTTTCGTGAACGGAGTTTACGAGGCTGAAATCACTCAAAACTTGCTTGGCGTAAAGGGCGCGAAGATAGAGGACATAAAGACTGTTATCAGCCATTCGCAAGCGCTCGGTCAATGCGCGCCTTATATAGAAAATCACGGTTTCCAAATGATTGAAGCGGTTAATACCGCAATTGCCGCAAAAACCGTTGCTGAAAAAGGTGACAAAACCTTGGCTGCAATAGCAAGCGCCGAGGCGGCGGAAAAATTTGGACTTACAAAGCTTGAATCACACATAAACGAAAGCAATCAAAACTCCACTCGATTTGCAGTTTTTTCTCGTAGCGAAAAGGCAAAATTGCCAACCGATAATCATTTCATAATGCTATTTACCGTAAACAATGCGGCGGGCTCTTTGGGTAAAGCCGTATCGGTTATAGGTGAATATGGCTTTAACCTTAAAGCGCTTAAAAGCCGTCCTACAAAAGAGCTTGTTTGGGACTATTATTTCTATGCCGAGGGCGAGGGTAATATAGGCAGTGAGCAAGGCGAAAAGATGCTTGATGAATTGTCAAAATGTTGCTTAAACTTAAAAATTCTTGGTAGCTTTGAAAAGGAGATAAGGGTATGATAATACCTGTAAATGTCGAAAGTGGCAATTACAACATATATTTAGAACGCGGTGCTATAAATTGCGCAAACGAATATTTTAATATTGACCGCAAGGTGCTTATCGTCACCGATAGCGGTGTGCCGAAAGAGTATACAGAATGTGTAGCCGCACAGTGTAAAGAGGCTAAAACTTTTACATTTACTGAGGGTGAGGCATCAAAAAATTTTGATACATACAAGGCAATACTTGACTGTCTTGTAAGCGGTGGCTTCACCCGTACCGATTGCGTTGTAGCAGTTGGTGGCGGAGTAGTCGGCGATATGGCAGGCTTTGCGGCGGCAACCTTTATGCGAGGTATTGATTTTTACAATATTCCAACTACAGTGCTATCTCAGGTTGATTCATCAGTGGGCGGTAAAACTGCCATTGATTTTGGTGGATACAAAAATATCGTTGGCGCTTTTTATCAGCCAAAGGCTGTGATTATTGACCCTGACACACTAAAAACCTTGCCCGACCGTCAAATTTCAAACGGTCTTGCAGAAGCGGTAAAAATGGCGCTTACACACGATAAAGAATTATTTACTATGTTCGAAAGTGATAATTTTGATATTGATACAGTAATCGAGCGTTCAATCAAAATTAAAAAATCAGTTGTAGAAGCCGACGAAAAGGAATCGGGACTGCGAAAGGTGCTTAATTTCGGTCATACAGTGGGTCACGCGATTGAAAGCAACACACCAAGTCTTTATCACGGTGAATGTGTAGCACTTGGTATGCTACCAATGTGTAGCGAAAGTGTACGTAAGTGTCTTACTCCCGTACTTAAAAAACTAAATTTACCTCCAAAAATTTACCTTGATATACAAAAAATTATTGACACTATGAGTCACGACAAGAAAATGGCGGGGGATAGCATTTCGGTGGTATGGGTAGAAAATATAGGCGAATTTAAAATAGAAAAAGTAGATTTCGGCTCTTTTGCCGACAGCATAAAGGCGGTGTATAAAAAATGAAAAACACCATAGGAAATGCGCTTACAGTAACGCTTTTTGGCGAAAGTCACGGCGCGTTAATCGGCGCGGTAATTGACGGATGCCCCAGCGGCATAGAGGTTAATGATGAATTTATCGCTGCACAGCTCTCTCGTCGTAGACCAAAGGATGAAACCTCTACACCCCGTAGGGAAAAGGACGAGTATAGTATTTTAAGCGGTGTTTTTGAAGGTCATACCACAGGCACACCGATTTGTATTACAATACCAAACGAGGATACAAAATCCAAAGATTACGGCGAAATGCAGTATAAGATGCGCCCGTCACACGCCGACTTTACGGCGAACTGTCGTTACGGCGGATTTCAAGATTATCGCGGCGGAGGTCACTTTAGCGGTAGAATAACCGCGGCGCTTGTAGCGGCTGGAGCACTTGTGATACCCGCTCTTAATAAAAAAGGGATTTCTATTAAAACTAACGTTTTAAGTATTGCGGGTGAAACCGAGCAACAAAAAATGAAGCATAAAATCCTTGAAGCAAGGACGCAAGGCGACAGCGTAGGCGGAACGCTTGAAACCGTAGTTTTAGGTATGCCCGCAGGTGTGGGTGAGCCTTGGTTTGATACGGTAGAGGGGATGCTTTCTCACGCGATTTTTTCAATCCCCGCTGTAAAGGGCGTTGAGTTTGGTTTAGGCTTTGATTTTGCCGACAAACTGGGAAGCGAAGCTAACGACCAAATGTATGTTGATGGTGATACAGTAAAGTGCTACACCAACAATAATGGTGGTGTATTAGGCGGCATCACAAGTGGTATGCCTATAGTTTTTCGCGCGGTTATTAAGCCGACACCAACTATATCTAAAGAGCAAAAAACGGTTGATATAAGTACAATGCAAAACACTACGATAACCGCACACGGTAGACACGACCCGTGTATCGTTCACCGCGCGGCAGTTGTAGTTGAAAGTGTTACGGCACTGGTTTTAGCTGATATTTTGACTAGTAAATTTGGAACGGACTGGTTAGCAAAATAATGGAATACGGTTGTATAGGAGAAAAGCTTACACATAGCTTTTCGAAAGAGATACATAACCTGCTTTTTGATTACGATTATAAAATACAGGAAATTCCGCGAGATAGGCTCGGCGAATTTATGCGCAAGAAGGAATTTAAGGCGATTAACGTAACCATCCCTTACAAGCAGGATGTAATACCTTTTCTTGATTTTATAAGTGATACTGCAACAAAAATCGGCGCGGTAAATACAATAGTAAATCGTGATGGCAGACTTTACGGTTACAATACCGATTTTGCGGGACTTTCAGCGCTAATAAAGCTTAATGATATTGATATTGCTAACAAAAAGATTTTAATTTTAGGTAGCGGCGGAACATCTAAAACTGCTGTGGAAGTAGCAAAGTCACAGGGTGCAAAAAGCGTAAAGCGTGTATCACGCACAGCAAAAGAAGACTGCATTACATATGAAGACGCGTATAAAAACTTTGTCGATACCGAGGTTATAATCAACACTACTCCTTGCGGCATGTACCCCAAAATAGTCGGGGAGCCGATTGATGCCCAACGTTTCAATAAATTAGAAGCGGTGGTTGACGCTATATACAATCCGCTTTGCTCAAATCTTGTTATAAAGGCGAAACAAAAAGGACTTAAAGCCACAGGTGGACTTTATATGCTTGTACACCAAGCGGCAGTAGCGGCAGAGCTTTTTACCGACAGTAAAATAGGTGATGCTAAAATCTATGACGTTTATAAAAAAATTGTTCAATCAAAACGCAATATAGTGCTTATCGGTATGCCGTCAAGCGGTAAGAGTACCATTGGTAAAAGACTTGCCGAGGAGCTTAAGATGTCTTTTGTGGATATAGATACCGAAATTGAAAAGACTGCGGGTATGACTATACCGCAAATTTTTGCAACCCAAGGTGAGATGGCTTTTCGCGATATAGAGAGTAAGATTATTGAGACACAAGCGGCAAAGCAAAACACGGTTATTGCAACGGGCGGCGGCGCAATTTTGCGCGAGCAAAATGCGATTTTACTAAAGGGTAACGGAACGCTTGTGTTTATAGACCGACCGCTTGAGCTTTTAATTACAACCGATGACCGACCGCTTTCAAGCAATAGGACTGACCTTGAAAAAAGGTATAACGAGCGTTACGGTATTTACTGCGGTTGCGCTGATAAAAGATTTATTAACGATGGCGATTTACAAACCGTTGTCAGTAGCATAAAGGAAGATTTTTTAAAATGAAAATATTAGTAATAAACGGACCAAACCTTAATATGTTAGGCATCAGGGAACCTGATATTTACGGCAAAAATACATATACCGACTTATGTACCTTAATAGAGGATTATGCCGCTAAAAAAAGCGTTGAGATAAAGTTTTTTCAGTCAAATCACGAGGGTGCGCTTGTGGATGAAATTCAGGGTGCGTATGGGTATTTTGACGGAATTATTATAAATCCTGCAGCGTACACTCATACAAGCGTAGCGCTTTTAGATGCTATAAAATCAGTCGGCATTCCAACGGTTGAGGTGCATATTTCGGCAGTAGAAACACGCGAAGATTTTAGACAGATAAGCTTTGTCCGTGCGGCTTGTATTAATACAATTACAGGTCTTGGATTTGACGGATATTTACGTGCGATTGATACGCTTATTGAAAACGGAAAGTAATTATGGTAGTAAATATTAAAAAATCAAAGGCTTGCGGTATCGTTGCCGCTCCACCATCAAAATCTATGGCGCACAGATCTCTTATTTGTGCCGCTTTATCGAGCGGTAGCGTTGTTCACAACATAGAATATTCAAACGATATTTTAGCAACACTTGACTGCCTTATGTCACTTGGCGCAAGTGTGACAAAAAACGGAAAAGTTGTAAATCTTGTTGGGCTTAATCCATTTTTGTCAAATGAAACTGTACTTGATTGTCGGGAAAGCGGAAGCACGCTTCGCTTTTTGATACCGATGTGTATGTTGTCTGGCAAAAAAATTACCATTACAGGCAGTAGTCGTTTGTTTGAACGCAATCTTTCGGTTTATGAGGAAATCGCATATGGAAATAACATTGTTTTTGAGAAAAGTGCAAACAGTCTTACTGTTTGCGGAAGACTTAAAAGCGGTGACTATAAAATTGCAGGTAATATTTCAAGTCAGTTTATTTCAGGAATGATTTTTGCATTGCCTCTTTTACAGGGTGACAGCACACTTGAGATTGTGGGCGAATATGAAAGTGAGCCGTATGTAGACTTGACAATAAAAACGTTAAATGATTTTGGTGTAAAAATCCAAAAATGCGATCGCATATATAAAATTAAAGGCGGCCAAAAATATTTACCAAAAGATATAACCGTTGAGGGCGATTATTCAAATGCGGCGTTTTTGGAGGGATTTAACCTTTTGGGCGGCAATGTAACCGTTACAGGTCTTTGCGAAAACAGTCTACAGGGCGATAAGTTTTACAAGGAAATGTATGAGCAACTAAAAAACGGACAAAAGCTATTCGATTTATCAAATTTTCCCGATTTAGCACCTGTTATGTTTGCTTTGTCGTCGGTTTTTGGCGGCGCTCATTTTACAGGGACTCGTCGTCTTAAAATAAAAGAAAGTGACCGAGCTGCCGCTATGCAGCAAGAACTTAAAAAGTTTGGTATAAGGGTAGATGTTTGTGACAATGATGTTACGGTTTATGGCGACGGATTACATACACCACGTGAGACTCTTTGCGGTCATAATGACCATAGAATTGTTATGGCTTTAAGTCTTTTATGCACTCTCACAGGTGGCAGTATAAATGAAGCCGAGGCGGGAGCAAAAAGCTATCCCGACTATTTTGAAAAAATAAAATCTCTTGGAATAGTGATAGAAAATGAAACTTGAAGAAATTAAAAATGTACTTATTGTAGGTCTTGGACTTCTTGGTGGCAGTTACGCCAAGGCTTTAACCCGAAATGGCTTTGACGTAAAGGCAATTACACTTAATCAAGACGATATTGATTATGCTAAAGGTGAGGGCTTTATATCGGGCGGCACAACGCAGGTTGATGCTGACTTGATTGCCCAGTCACAGCTTATAATATTTGCGCTTTACCCTCACGTGTTTATCGAATGGATAGAAAAATACGGCTGTCTTATAAAGTCGGGTACAGTCATTACTGATGTTACAGGTGTAAAAGGCTGTATTGTGGAAAAAGTGCAAAATATGTTGCCCATAGGAGTAGAGTTTATTTCGGCGCACCCGATGGCTGGTAGAGAGGTTGGCGGTGTAAGAAATGCTGACGACAGCATATTTCATACAGCAAACTATATTGTGGTGCCAACCAATCGTAACACACCCGATGGTATAAGACTTTGCTGTGACTTGGGTAGAGTGTTGGGCTTTCGAGATATATCAAGCCTTACCGTCCGTCAGCACGACGAAATGATAGCCTTTTTGTCACAGTTAACACACGGAATTGCAATATCTCTTATGTGCGCAAACGGTGACCCAAACCTTGTGCGTTATACGGGCGACTCCTTCCGCGACCTTACAAGAATTGCAAATATTAACGATGAAATGTGGAGTGAGCTGTTTTTGGCTAACCGCGAGGCGCTGCTGCAAGAAATGGACGGCTACCGCGAGGCTTTTGACAGACTTTACGATACAATTAAAGCGGGTGACCGCGAGGCAATGCGCGATATGATGCGGCTCTCCAGCGCACGTAGAAAGACATTTAACGAGGGTGAAAAATTGATATGAGTATGGAATTTAAAAGGAAATTACCAATTCCAAAGTTAATAAAAGAACAGTATCCCGTAACCGAGGAATTGGCTAAAATAAAAGCACAGCGTGACAAAGATATAAAGGCAATTTTTACAGGCGAGTCGGATAAGTTTTTGCTGATTATCGGTCCTTGCTCTGCCGACAACGAGGAAGCTGTGCTTGATTATATGGGCAGACTTAAAAAGGTGGCAGACGAGGTAAGTGATAAGATACTTGTAATTCCTCGTGTTTACACAAACAAGCCACGTACTACGGGCGAGGGCTATAAGGGAATGCTTCACCAGC
The DNA here is from genome assembly GCA_045604215.1 of Acutalibacteraceae bacterium. Classification (GTDB taxonomy): domain Bacteria; phylum Bacillota; class Clostridia; order Oscillospirales; family Acutalibacteraceae; genus UBA737. The sequence goes on along the minus strand of JAZUNP010000048.1, from coordinate 3,527 downwards.
CTAATCCTGAAGAGCAGCCCGATATGCTAAAGGGTATTATTGCCATTCGTGATTTGCATATGAAAGCGCTTGCCGATTACGGCTTTACCTGTGCCGACGAAATGCTTTATCCCGAAAATTACCGTTATTTGTCGGATGTTTTGGGCTATGTTGCAATAGGTGCGCGCTCGGTAGAAAACCAACAGCACCGTCTGGTTGCAAGCGGTATTTCGATTCCTGTTGGTATGAAAAACCCAACAAGCGGCGACCTTACCGTTATGATGAATTCCATAAAAGCGGCTCAAACCAGTCATACATATCTATATCGCGGCTGGGAGGTTACAAGTTCTGGCAACGACACAGCCCACGCGATACTTCGCGGTTATATGGATTTTGCGGGCAGAAATATATCTAACTATCATTACGAGGATATTGCGCATCTTTGTGATCTTTACAATGAGTACAGACTTAAAAATCCGTCGGTTATTATTGATGCAAACCACGCAAATTCGGGCAAGAAATATTTAGAACAAATACGTATTGCAAAGGATATTGTTTACAGCAGAAACCATAACCACGATATACGCGCCCTTGTAAAAGGCATTATGATTGAAAGCTATATCGAGGACGGCGCGCAAAAAATAGGCGAGCATATTTACGGCAAGTCTATAACTGACCCCTGTCTTGGATGGGAAAAGACCAAAAATTTAATTTACAAAATCGCAGACAGCTTGGAGTGATAAAATGTTTATATTGGCATTGATTTTTGGCGCAGGTCAGGTGTGTCTTACAGAACAACTTATTAAGGCTTTTGCCACACGAAGCAGTAAAAAAATTCTATTGTTTTTCGGTAGTAAATTCGTACTATATGCGTTAGGTATAGCGCTTGTGATTTTTAAATATGTGTGGAATATCGGTATGGCTATAAGTGGCTTTGCTGTGGGTGTGCCGATAACCGCAATAGTGTTGTTTGTATATAAAACGATATATAAAAGATAGATAAGTTTGAGTAAAATTATAATTAAAGTTTAAAAGGAAATATAAATAAAACCGTCACAAATTTCGTTTGCGACGGTTTTATTTTTTAATTGACTTTAATAGCCTAATATTGTAAAATAATAATAAATATAATATACAGTTGGGGGAGTTATGTATGAAACCCGTTTATAAGCGTATTTTGCTAAAACTCAGCGGTGAGGTTTTAGCAGGCGACAAAGGTACAGGTATTGATTTTGACAAGGTGACTGAGGTTTGCGAGTCAATTAAAGAATGCGTTGATTTAGGCATTGAAATTGCCATTGTTGTAGGCGGCGGAAACTTCTGGCGCGGTCGCTCAAGCGGTAAAATGGACCGCACTCGCGCTGACCATATGGGAATGCTTGCTACTACAATTAACTCTTTGGCACTTTGTGACACACTCGAGCAGTTGGGTGTTACAACCCGTGTTCAGACTGCTATCGAAATGCGTCAGGTGGCTGAGCCATATATTCGCAACAAAGCAGTTCGCCACCTTGAAAAAGGCAGAGTTGTGATTTTTGGTTGCGGTACAGGTAACCCATTCTTTTCTACCGATACGGCTGCTGCTCTTCGCGGTGCTGAAATTGGTGCTGATGTAATATTTAAGGCAACCAATGTTGACGGCGTTTACGACAGTGATCCCAAAACCAATCCAAACGCTAAAAAGTACGACACCCTTACCCATCACGACGTTTTGGCACAGGAACTTCACGTTATGGACTCTACTGCCGCATCACTTTGTATGGATAACGGTATTGATATACTCGTATTTAATCTGAATAATCCCCACAATATTGTTGATGCTGTATGTGGTAAAGCAATCGGTACATTGGTAAAATAATTTAGACTGACTCTTGTCAGCCAAAAGGAGAAAATTTATGAACGAACTAATTAAAAATACAGAGGGAAAAATGGGCAAATCAATCGATGCGCTCGACCGTGAATACAAGTCAGTAAGAGCAGGTCGCGCTAATGCGGCAGTGCTTGACCGTGTAAATGTTGATTACTACGGTGTTCCAACACCTATTCAGCAGATGGCTGCAATCTCGGTTCCCGAGCCACGTATACTTCTTATTACACCTTGGGATAAATCAACACTAAGGGATATTGAAAAGGCTATTCTCACCTCTGAGATTGGTATCAACCCACAAAATGATGGCACTTGTATCCGCCTTAACTTCCCACCGCTTACTGAAGAAAGACGTAAGGACATTGTTAAGGATATTCGCAAAAAGGGTGAGGATGCAAAGGTTGCTGTTCGCAATCAGCGTCGTGACGCGCTTGATAAGCTTAAAGCGCTTAAGAAAAACAATGCTATAACAGAAGATGATGAGTCAAACGGAGAGAAGAAGATTCAAAATCTTACCGATAAGTTCTGCAAGGAAATTGACGAGCTTGCTGTACTCAAAGAAAAAGAGATAATGGAAATCTAAAGATAAAAAGGGCGGATTTTTTAATCCGCTCTAATTGTCGATAAAAGAGGGTAAAATAATGCCTATTTTTAAGAAAAAACAAAAACTCGAGCGAGTATTACCAACCCATATTGCGATTATTATGGACGGCAACGGTCGTTGGGCAAAGCGCCGCTCATTACCTCGTACTGCAGGTCACGCGGCAGGTAGTAAGAATTTTAAGGATATTGCGCGTTACTGCAACAAAATCGGACTTAAATATCTTACTGTTTATGCATTTTCTACTGAAAACTGGAAGCGACCTCAAGAAGAGGTTGACAACATAATGAAAATTTTTAAAGAATATTTAGAGGATGCCAAAAACTTTAAGGATGAAAATATAAAGGTGCAGTTTATCGGTGACCGCAGTATGCTAAGTGAGAATATACAGCGCCTTATGAAAGAAGCGGAGGACGCTTCGTATGATGCTACGGGTTTGCATCTTAATATCGCCATTAACTACGGCGGTCGTGATGAAATTGTTCACGCTGTAAAAAATATAATAAACAGTGGTGTAAGGGCGGAGGATATCACCGAGCAAATGATTTCGGATAATCTTTATACAGCAAACCAACCCGACCCCGATTTTATTATAAGACCGAGCGGTGAATACCGTCTTTCAAACTATCTTATCTGGCAGTCGGCTTACGCTGAGTATTGGTTTTCAGATATTCTATGGCCTGATTTCACCACAAAGGATTTAGACCGCGCGATAGAAGACTTTAATAAAAGAAACCGCCGCTTTGGTGGAGTGTAAATTGTGTCTGGCGGGTTTTCTATAAATATTTTAGGACAGTTAACTTTTCTGAAAGGAAGAAACTTATGAAAAAGCGTATAATTTCGGGCGTTGTAATGGCGGCTATAGTGGCAGTTGTGCTGTATGTTGGCCTCAACGCTCAGAATCTTGTAATAACAGCCTTTTTAGCAATTCTTGCAGGTGTTGCAATGTCGGAGCTTATCGGCAATGCCGCAGGAATGAAAGACCGCCTTTGTGTTATTGTTTCAAGCGTTTACACAACGGTGATGGTGTTTCTTTTTTCACAGTGGTCATGGGGACTTCTTAAAATGGCGCAGTCAAGC
>JAZUNP010000047.1:0-42911 GCA_045604215.1 Acutalibacteraceae bacterium | reverse complement strand
ATGCTGATGATTCTTTTAATTGCATATTCCGATATATGCAAATTTGGTGTTGAACGAGGGCTACTTGTATGCGCAAATGTTATTATCCCCTCTATATTTCCCTTTTTAGTTTGTGTTTTGATCATTATAAATATGAATATTTGCATAAATAACAGATTTTTTTCAAAGGTTATATATTTTTTCTTCGGTCAGAATTTTGAAATGTTTATGATTATGCTTTTTTCGATGCTTGGCGGTTATCCTATTGGTTGCAAACTTATAAATGAATTGTATTTAAAAAATAAATTAAATAAAAAAACGGCAAATATAATGCAAATGTACTGTGTTAATGCAGGTCCTGCATTTATAATAACTGCTGTGGGTGACGGAATTTTGGGGAGCAAAAGTATGGGTACTATATTATTTTTTTCTCATATATCATCATCTGTTATTTTGGCATTTTTTACTGCTAAAAGAATGCGAAAAAACTATAAAAATCATAATCATTTGGAAAAAAAGGCCACAAATTTTTCGGATATATTTGTAAAGAGCACGGCGGATGCAGCACAAAGTGTAATGACAATTTGTTTTTATGTGATTTTGTTTTCTGTGGCAAATGCATATTTAATTTATCTTTTTAATAATATACCTATTTTAAAAAATATTTTTTACTTTACCGAGGTAACAACGGCAATTTCTTACACTAAAAATTTGTACTTTATTTCATTTTTATTGGGATTTTCCGGTTTTTCAATTTGGTGTCAGATTTTTTCGTTATCAAAAGAAGCAAAAATTGATTTAAAACTGTTTGTTTTGGGTAGAATTTTACACGGTGGTATGGGTTGTTTAATAACATATATTCTTATTAAAATTTTTAAAATTTCCAATGAGGTTTACAGCAACCTTCAATTAAGTGAGAAAAAATTGGTTTATGATAACCTTTCGGTATCATTAGCTTTGGCGGTTTTAGTGGTTGTATTATTAATTTTTATCTATTCAAAAAATAATAGTAGAAAAATTATCGATGATATGATATAATTCCTATTTGGAGATGATTTATATGGCGCTTAGAGGCTTTAACAAAAAACTTCAAAAATCGTGTCTATGGTGTATTCACGGTAAAAAATCAGATTATTGCGAAGATATTTTTTGTAAAAGACATGGTGTTACCACCCGTGCAGATGCTTGTCGCCATTACAAATATGACCCGTTAAAGCGCATACCTAAGCAAGTTAAACCTGCGGGCGAATTTACAAAAGAAGATTTTTCGCTTTAATTCATTTAAAATCTTATGAAAGGAGATGTCAAATTGGAAAACACAAAAACAATTGCAACTAATAAAAAGGCATATCATGAATATTTTGTGCTTGAAACCTTTGAAGCGGGCATCTCACTTTCGGGTACCGAGGTAAAATCGATAAGAGCCGGTGGTGTTAACTTAAAGGATGCGTGGGTCACTGTAGACGACGGTGAACTTATAATCAAGCAAATGCATATAAGTCCTTATGATCATGGCAATATCTTTAACAAAGAGCCAAAGCGTGACCGTAAGCTACTTATGCATAAGCGCGAGATAATGCGTCTTTTTGGCACAGTTAAACAACAAGGGCTTACCCTCATTCCCCTATCCCTTTATTTTAAGGGTTCTCTTGTTAAGGTGCTTTTAGGTTTATGTCGCGGTAAACAGCTACACGACAAACGATTAGCAGCTGCAAAGCGTGACGCAAACCGTACAATTGACCGTGCACTAAAGGAACAAAATCGTTAACTTTTTTCACTTTACACTATTACCTAATACTTAAACTATGGGGGCGTAAAGGTTTCGACAGGGATTTTGAACTATTGGAAGCGAGCAGCGGTGCGGAACCGCTTTAAAATCCGCAATTTAAAATTAACTGACAACAATAAAGTTGCACTTGCTGCCTAATTAGGCGGCCGTCCGACCGAAGAGTACCGCGGCTTTGGAAGGGCGTCATTTAGCGGTAAATGTGAACAGTGGTTTGTTCCAACTGCTGTCATAAAGTAGGAACTACCGATTATAACGGTTTGATTTTTGTCTGTTATGTGAGGGAATTTTAAACAATAATCTGCGCTCGGAGATGCCGATAGGAATAGATTTTTGGACGCGAGTTCAACTCTCGCCGCCTCCACCAGAAAAAGACCAAGTAAATCTACTTGGTCTTTTTCAATTAAATTCTCCTTACAGCGAATTTATAGTGCCTTTCCAAAAAAAAGAAGAAGGTCTGTTGGATCTTGTCGTTTTTTTAATTTTTAAAAATATATTTGCTTTTCAATCATCAACAGTCTATTATATTTAGCAATACGGTCTGTGCGACATGGTGCGCCTGTTTTTATTTGACCAGCATTTGTTGCTACCGCAATATCGGCGATGGTTGTGTCCTCGCTCTCGCCCGAGCGGTGCGAAATAACCGCTGCGTATCCTTTTGACTGAGCCATTCTTATAACCTCTAAAGTTTCACTTAATGTTCCAATTTGATTTGGTTTTACCAGCACAGCATTACCAACCATTTTTTCAAAACCTTTTTGCAATCTTTCAGGGTTGGTAACAAATAAATCATCACCTACAAGTTGAATTTTCTGCCCCAACTTTTCTGTTAGTTTTTTCCAACCGTCCCAGTCATTTTCGGAAAGTCCGTCTTCTATTGAAACTATAGGATATTTTGAAATAAGTTCACTATAATATTCAATAAGCTGTTCAGTTGTCATTGTTTTATCACGCTTTGGTAAAGTGTATTTTCCGTCTTTGTACCATTCGCTTGATGCAACATCAAGCGCCAATTTAATTTTACCACTGTACCCTGCTTTTTCTATTGCTTGAAGTATAAGTTCAATAGCCGCTTCGTCGCTTTCAAGATTAGGTGCAAACCCACCTTCATCACCCACACCTGTACTTAAATTATTTTCTTTTAAAATCTTACCCAAATTATTATAAATTTCGGCACAAGTACGTAATCCGTCAGAAAAGCTTTGCACTTCCGAAGGAATAATCATAAACTCTTGAATGTCAATATTATTAGCAGCATGTGCGCCACCGTTTAAAATATTCATCATAGGTTGCGGTAATTTTGTTGCGTTAATACCGCCTAAATATTTGTAAAGTGGAATTTTTAGCAAATTAGCAGCAGCATGTGCTACCGCGAGGGATACTGCCAAGGTAGCGTTTGCACCAAGTCGTGATTTATTGTTCGTACCGTCCGCATTAATCATAATTTCATCAATTTCTCTTTGATTAAAAATGCATTTACCACTCAACAACTTATTTATTTCGCCATTTATGTTTTCAACTGCTTTTTTTACTCCTTTACCAAAATAACGGGTATTATCGTTGTCTCTCAATTCATGTGCTTCATACATACCTGTTGACGCGCCGGATGGACTTATTGCAAATCCCTCTATTTCATTTTCACAAATAACCTTTGCCGCAACGGTTGGATTACCGCGCGAGTCTAAAACCTCAAAACCTTGAACACTTATAATTTTCATAAAAATACCTCCATTTTCTTTAATTTTGCCCTTTATTTTTTCGTTTATGTATGCTATACTTATTATGTATTTTTATATTTGGGTGATTTTATGGAATTTAATAACAAAGAAAACCTTGACGGGAAGCAAGGAAATATTATATATGGTAGAAATCCTGTAATGGAAGCACTTCGTTCTGGCCGCGAAATTGATCGTTTACTTATTGCACATGGTATAAACGGCGGTTCAATAACTGCTATTCGCGCAAAATGTGCAAATCGCGGCATACTGATTAAAGAAATAAGTCCACAAAAGCTTGATTATTATTGTGCATGCGGTAATCATCAGGGTGTTGCAGTTATGATTGCAAGTCAAGAATATTCTACAGTCGATGATATTTTAAAAACTGCTGAGGAAAGACAGGAAAAACCTTTTATTGTAATATGCGATGAAATTGAAGACCCTCACAACCTTGGCGCAATTATTCGTACTGCCGAGGCTTGTGGGGTGCACGGAATAATTATTCCAAAACGCCGTTCTGCTTCACTTAACGCTACTGTTGAAAAAACTTCTGCTGGTGCGCTTGCGTATATGAAAGTGGCGCGTGTTACAAATATATCCAACACCATTGATGAACTTAAAGAAAAAGGTATCTGGGTGTTCGGCGCCGATATGGACGGTGCGGCGTATACACAAACAGACTATAATATCCCCTGCGCTATTGTTATCGGTAACGAGGGCAAGGGAATTGGGAAATTGGTTGCTAAAAAGTGTGACGATATAGTATCACTTCCAATGTGCGGCAAAATCAATTCCTTAAACGCTTCGGTTGCCGCAGGTGTACTCTTGTACGAAGTTGTACGAAAAAGAAATAATTAATCTAAAATTGGTGGGAAAACAAAATGGGATTTTTCTCAAAAAATAAAGATGAGGATATAGGTTTTATTATTAATACCGATGATACCGTTAAAATATCGGGTAATAAAAACATTGCGCCTCATGCTATAACGGCAGATGAGGTATCTGAACTTTTGATGCTTAATTATGAAGAGCAACAATATCCAAAAACGGGTGCGCTTGATTCACTAAAAAAGCGTATGAATGTTTCTGATACTCCAGAAAAAAATGACCAAAAAGAAAATAAAGATGTTGACACTAAAACACAAATGGTTGAGGTAACCGATAATTTTGCTAAAAAATCTTTACTTGAAAAATTACAACCATATACCATTGACGAACAAGGACACGACCTTTCACAGACAAAAGAGCCATTATATAGACTCGAAAGTGTTGCTGAAATTCTTAAAAAAGAGGGACAAAAAACAATAGAAAATCTCTCGAAAAAGTATGATATTTTTGTCGATGATTTGGGCAAAACCCAAATTAATAAAGAAAAACAACTGGAAGAACAACAAGACAAATTAGAAAGCCAACAAACCTCAACCTTTAAAGAAATGGTAAATGAGTCAGAAAAACACAAAGAAAAACAGTTGTATAATAGCCTTTTTGAAACTGAAAATAAACTTCCTCAACCCATTGTAGATATACCCGATATTTCGGATATTGATACTCACGAATATGGTTTAGAGTCTAAAAAAAATACTGCCGATACAGCAACTATTCGCTTTACACCTATAAAGGACCATAAAGGTAATACCGACCATATAACAATAAGCAGTATAACAAAACATATTGATTTAGGTGAAATGGTACCAACCAACGAATCTGCCGTTAACACAACCTTAGAAAAATCAGATTTTGAAAAGTTTGAGCCGAAAACTGAAGTCACTGATATAACTACTGGTAAAAAAATTCTTCGTAAACTTGCTATCGAAAAACGTTCTTCGTTTTTAAGTCTTATTGTCTCAGTTATTACGGTTTCACTATTATTAGTGTTTTTGATACAACCTGTTTTTAATTTTATTATAAAAAATCCCAAAAGCGCTATGTTTTTTTGCGGGTGTGTTTTGCTTGTATCGGCACTCGCAAACTTTACAATGATTTTCGAGTTTAAAAAACTTTTAAAAAATAAATTTTCTGCCGATGTTTTCGCAAGCATAGCAACCTTATTTACGCTAAGTTTATCACTTTACTCGGCTATTACAAGCTCTAATGCAGATGATGCATATTATATCATTTTGCTGTGTTCAATTATCCTTTTATTCCGTTCAATAGCAAATTTCAAACTAATTTCTGCAAAGCATAGTAATTTAAAACAAATTTTACACGATGGTCAAAAAAATGCAGTTACACTTATAAGTGATACCGCTACCACCTTTGCTATGGCAAAAAATACGATAGATGGCGATGTTCTTGTTTGCTCACATAAAAAAACCGATTTCATAGAGGATTATTTAAAACATTGGGAATTTTCTATTACTGAAATTGGTAAACATTCGGTTGTATTTTATATAACTGTAGCTCTTGCCATTCTCAGTGCGACTGCGGCAAATTTTTATTATGACTTATTCAGTGCTTTTTACTGTGCGGCAACAATTTCATGTATAGCGGCAATTCCCACTTTATTTTTAGTTGATGCTTTTCCATTATCAAGTGCTACAAAAAAACTTAATAAAAATGGTGCTATGATTGCCGGTTTGCATGGTGCGGAAAAAATTGAAAATGCCAATGCGGCCGTTGTATCTATTAAAGACATATTCCCGGAAGGTACCGTTTCAATGTATAGTATGAAGGTATTGTCTGACAATAATATTGATGAAACTATACTTAAAGCGGCTTCACTTACTGCAGCAGTTGGTAGTCCTCTTGAGTCTATTTTTAAGCATATAGCAGGCACAAACTCTTCTTACTCTATCCCCGACTCTGATACAGTAAAGTACGAAAAAAGACTTGGTATTTCAGGTTGGGTTGATAATGAACTGTTGTTTATTGGCAACCGTTCGCTTATGGAAGCACACGGTATACAGATACCAAGTGTAGAAATTGATAAAAAGATTTTACGCCGTGGCTATTTCCCTGTTTATGTTGCAACCGAAAATACCGCATGTGCCCTAATAGTAATTCAATATGATGTACGACGCGATATTGCAAAAGAGTTGCGCATAACAACCGAACTTGGCGTAACTTTACTTATCGACAACTGTGATCCAAACATCAACGAGGAAATGATATGTGATTATTTTGGTTTATATAAGGATTCGGTAAAAATAATGACAAATGCTGGAGTTTATATGCACAAAAATGCAACACCTCCCACAAAAAGTTTTTCCGCGCCTGCTGCTTTCCGTGGCTCTGCTTTAAATTTTATAACACTTATAAACTGTTCTTCTAATATAAAAAAATCTAACCTAATACTGACTGTATTGTACAGTATATTTGCAATTTTGGGTATTTCGTATTTCATATACGTTTCTTTTTCTGGTTCTTTATCAATACCAACGTCCACAACGGTTTTAGCTTACGAACTTCTAGCTACAGTTTTATCAATAATCGGTTTTCTCATTCGAAAACCGTAGGAGGAATATATTATGAACGATAACAAGAAATTTTATATCACAACTGCAATAGCTTATGCATCTCGAAAGCCACATATTGGTAATGCTTATGATATTGTACTTGCCGATATGATTGCCCGTTACAAAAAAATGATCGGCTTTGATGTTTATTTGATGACAGGATCAGATGAGCATGGTCAAAAAATTGAGGAATATGCAAAGGCTGATGGCATTTCACCAAAAGAATTTGTAGATAACGCTGCTGCTAACATTAAGACGGTTTGGGATTCGCTTGATACTTCCTATGATAAATTCATCCGTACTACAGATGAATATCACGAAGATGCTGTTCAAAAAATATTTAAAAAACTTTACGATCAAGATGATATTTATAAAAGTACCTATGAAGGTAAATATTGTGTTCCCTGTGAGTCCTTCTATACCGAAAGCCAGCTTATAGATGGTAAATGTCCCGACTGTGGTCGTGAGGTTATTGACTCTAAAGAAGAGGCGTATTTCTTGCGCCTTTCAAAATATCAAGACCGTTTAATTGAGTATTTTGAACAAAATCCAGATTTTATTAAACCTGAATCTCGTAAAAATGAAATGCTTAATAACTTCATTAAACCAGGTTTACAAGACCTTTGTGTGTCACGTTCTTCATTTAAATGGGGTGTTCCAGTAAGTTTTGATGATAAACACGTCATTTACGTTTGGATTGATGCACTTTCAAACTATATAACAGGTGTAGGTTACAATCCTGATGGTAGCAGTGAGCAGTACAAAAAATTGTGGCCTGCAGATTTGCATGTTATCGGTAAAGATATAGTACGATTCCATACTATTTACTGGCCAATTATCCTTATGGCACTTGGTGAGCCATTACCAAAACAGGTACTTGGTCATCCATGGGTGCTTGTAGGCGAAGATAAAATGTCAAAATCAAAGGGTAATGTTATATATGCCGACGAATTAGCTGCTCGTTTTGGTATCGATGCTGTGCGTTACTACTTGCTTTCTGAAATTCCATTTACCAATGACGGTACAATCACGTATGAAAGCTTTATAACCAAGTTTAACTCCGACCTTGCTAACACACTCGGCAACCTTGTAAACCGTACCGTTGCTATGACAAATAAATATTTTGGTGGCAAGGTAACGGCACCTGAAACTTTCGAAGTTCTTGATAATGAGCTTATTGCGTGTGCAAATGAAACTATAGAAAAATACTATTCTCTTATGGACTCATACCGCAATGCTGATGCTTGTGAGTGCATTATTAACTTTGCAAAACGTTGTAATAAATACATTGATGAAACTACACCTTGGGTACTTGCAAAGGATGAGGCATCTATAGCCCGTCTTAACGCTGTACTTTACAACTTACTCGAATGTATAAGACTTCTTGGAATTATGCTCACTCCCGTTATTCCATCAAGCTGTAAAAGTATTGCTACACAAATCAACAACGACAACAAAGAACTTGCATTTAGCAAGGTGTGCGAATTTACCGTAGGCGAAGCAACACCGCTTTTTGCTCGTATAGATATGCCAAAAGTTTTAGAGGAAATTGTAGCAGAACAGGCTAAAAAGGCAGAAGAATTAACCAAGGCAGAAAATACCGTAAAGCTTACTCAAATTGACATTGAAGACTTTGCAAAGGTAGAGCTTACAACAGCAAAAATAGTTGATTGTATGCCTATTCCAAAGGCTAAAAAGCTACTTAAACTTACCCTCAATGACGGTAGCGATAAACCACGCACAGTAGCTTCGGGTATTGCTAAATACTACACCCCAGACGAGCTTATCGGTCGTAATGTAATTGTGGTATCTAACCTTAAGCCTGTCACACTTTGCGGTGTTGAATCTAATGGGATGATTTTGGCGGCTGACTGTCCTAACGACGATGTTAAGGTAATATTTGTAGACGATATTCCCGCGGGATGCAAAATCAGATAATGTATAGTGAAGATTTAAAAAATTCCTACCCTATTTTTGATACACATTCTCATTATGAGGATGAGCGCTTTGATGAAATCCGCGACGAGTTGTTCCGCGATATGCATCAAAACGGTGTTTGTGGTATAGTGACTTGTGGCTGTGAAGATACTTCATCAAAGGCAGCGCTGAAAATGGCGGAAAAATATGATTTTGTATATGCTGCAGTAGGTATTCACCCAGGAAGTATTGATTCGGGTACAACCGTTGAACAAATTCGCGACCTTGCTACACACAAAAAATGTGTTGCAATCGGTGAAATCGGTCTTGATTATTATTGGGTAAATGATAACAAAAATGAGCAAATTGAAATTTTTGAAAAACAAATTTTACTGGCACGTGAATTAAGTTTACCAATAATTGTACACGATCGAGATGCACACGGAGATACACTCGAAATCTTAAAAAAGTATAAACCTAAAGGTGTTGTTCATTGCTATTCGGGTAGCGTTGAAATGGCAGAAGAAATTATTAAGTTAGGAATGTATATTGGAGTCGGCGGCGTTATTACTTTTAACAATGCAAAAAAACTACCGGACGTGGTACGTGTTGTTCCAGACGAATTATTAGTTGTCGAAACCGATTGCCCTTATCTTGCGCCTGTGCCATATCGTGGCAAGTTATGTCATTCGGGGTTAATAAAATATACTGCACAAAAAATTGCCGAAATACGCGGTACAACCACACAAAACATTTTAGAATTAACTGCTAAAAACGCTAAAATTTTATTCAATATAAAATAAAGAATAATCACCCTGTAACAGTAAATAATAATACTGAAAGCGGGGTGATTTTAATGAACGACAACAAAAACAGAAACAGTCAAAACAACAATCAAAATAAGAATAATAAAAATAATCAGAATAAAAACGAACAGAACAACAATAACAATAAAAACGATAATAGATTTGACAATAAAAACTAAAACAAAAAGAAACGACTCAGTCGTGTCTTTTTGTTTTAAAAATATTTTCTGCTATTTTACATATTTGTTTGACTTCATCTTGTTTACAGGTGTTTAAATTTTGTTTTTTAGGTAATCCCCAAATATTAAATATACGCGGACCAATCCACTCGCTGTTTTTGCAACCGTGAAAAATGCCGTAAATTAGGCACAAAGCGGCTTTTTTAGGTTTCATAAAGATAATCTTCATTGGATGTTTAATAAGCGTAAAAATGATTTTTGGGTAATGATTTGTTATGTTGGTGAATGTTATACCGGGATGAACAATTGATAGTGTTTCATCATTTCTAAAAAGGTCAAAAAGAGAAAAGGTTAAAAAGCGTTTTGCATTACCGTAAACTTTGCTTGCGGCGGTATGTTTTGAAAAATCAATATCATTTATATCAATTTTAGAATAGTTATGAGCTATGCTACTAACTGCTACTACCCTGCCGCCGTTTTGTTGTATTTGTGGCGCTAATTCGCGTGCAATATAATAAGGTGACAAAAAATTGATTTGAAAAACATTATCATAACCCGTTGAGCATTTATGTCGCGGTATTTTATATGCACCTGCATTTAAAATAAGATAATTAATCTGTATATGTTTTAATTTTTTGGTTATATCTTTTACCCTATTAAAATCTTCAAGATCAACGGTTATATGCCGCGCTGACAAATTGGGATATTTAATTTTTAAGGCGCTAATGAGACTATTTGATTTATCTGAATTTCGGTCAAGACATATAATATTTGCACCAAGATATGCTAAATAATTGCAAAGTTCCTGACCAATGCCACCCGTAGCACCTGAAATTACAACTGTTTTTCCTTTTAAAGAAGTTGTGTTTTTATAAAGCCATTTATAATAATTCATTTTATCAGCTCGTAATTTCCAGATTTTAATATACTAACAAGTGTTTTTTCATCTGTAATTTGTGTTGAAGTTTGTATACCGGACCAACAAACAGAATTTGGTAAATGAGTGTCACCGCCTGCAGTTAATATCCATTCTGGATGCTGTGATGCAGATTTGGCTGCCTGTTCATTAGCTTTGGAATCATTACAAGCATTAAAAACCTCAATACCATCAATGAATTCGTTTGGTAAAAGACGCGGATTTTTTATATAAGCTCTATCCCTAAAAGGATGTGCCTGTATACACAATGCACCAAAATTGTGCAACACTTTTGACCAAGTTTCTATGGTATGGTCATTTTGTAGCTCAGGATGCTCATATAAAAATTGGGGCGTGATACCGTAGCAAAGAATTTCAAGACCGTCAAAAAGATGCTCTTCAATACAAAAAATAACATTTAAATCGTGCTTTTGAGCAGCTTTCTTGCATTCGATATAATCTTTTTCGTATTGCGACACAAAATCATTCCACAGCAAATTTTTGTTTATTCCAGTATTACCGCCAAAAAAATGATTTGTAAGCACACAGCCTTTATATCCACCGCTAACAAGACTTTCTATTAATTCTTCATGAGTCATTGGTGCACAACTACTGCAAGGCGTTGTATGAGTGTGTGTTTGGTATTTATACTTCATAAACCATTACAATCTTCCTATTTTTAATAATAAACTGTCATTTTGAGTGGTAGCAGATATTTTTTGTACGGTAGTATTAGAAATAATCATATCTACAATAGGTGTCTCAATTTCTCGGCGTATAATGTTGCGAAGCTCGCGCGCACCTGTTTTTGTCCCATCGCATTTTTGTGCAATGTATTTTGTTACTTTGCCGTCAAATGTAAAATCAATATTACGCTCTTTTAATGCACTACACAATTCTTTAAGCATAATTTCAGCAATTTTTTGTAATGAATCGGTAGACAGCGGATTAAAAACAACAATTTCATCAATACGGGCAA
This sequence comes from Acutalibacteraceae bacterium, assembly GCA_045604215.1. Lineage (GTDB taxonomy): Bacteria > Bacillota > Clostridia > Oscillospirales > Acutalibacteraceae > UBA737. The sequence continues at coordinate 31,176 of JAZUNP010000047.1, read as the reverse complement.
TAAATTCGGGTCGTAAAAAATCACGAAGTGCTTTAATTACCTTTTCTTTTGAAGCGTCAGCAACTGTTTTACCAAATCCTAAAAGATTATCACTGCGCTCACTACCAGCGTTAGAGGTCATAACAATAATTGTATTTTCAAAGTTAACATTTCTTCCGTGTGCATCGGTAACTCTGCCCTCGTCAAGTATTTGCAATAAAATATTTAATACGTCGGGATGAGCTTTTTCGATTTCATCAACCAAGATTACCGAATAAGGTTTACGACGTACTTTTTCGGTAAGCTGACCTGCCTCATCATAGCCGACATATCCAGGAGGCGCACCGATAAGTCGAGATACAGAGTGCTTTTCCATAAACTCAGACATATCAAGTCGTATAAATGTTTCTGGTGTATCAAAAAGCTGCTCTGAAAGAGCTTTTACAAGTGCTGTTTTACCAACGCCTGTAGGACCAACAAAAATAAATGATGCAGGTCGGCGCAAATAACTTGTTTTTACACGAGAGCGTTTAACGGCGTTTGCAACAAGCTTGGTAGCATCAATCTGACCAATAATACGCTCATTTAGAGCATCTTCCAATCTTGCAAGTTTGGAAAGCTCATTTTCCTCAATTTTAGAAGCAGGAATACCTGTCCACATTTCAATAACCTTTGCAAGATGCCGTTCGGTAACAGTATTGTTTGCAGCAGCTTCACATAATTCATCGGCTTGAGTTTTGTATTTTTCAAGGCATGATTTAACCATTGCCTGTTTTTCATAATCAGGATTTTCAACCTCAGCAGTAAGCTCATCTAACTGTTTTGAAAATTCAGCCACTTTTTTATTAGCCACATATAATTCGTCAATAGCTTTATTTTCAAGACTTGCACATGCGCATGCTTCATCAAGCAAATCTATTGCCTTGTCGGGCAAAAATCTGTCGGTAACATATCTTTCTGAAAGATATACGGCCTTTTCCACGATACTGTCAGATATTGTTACGGTGTGATAACCCTCATAATATGGCTTTACCCCAATCATAACATTGACAGCCTCTTTGATAGATGGCTCTTCTACTGTAATAGGCTGAAAACGGCGTTCAAGCGCGGCATCTTTTTCGATATATTTACGATATTCTTTAAAGGTTGTAGCGCCTATGACCTGAATTTCTCCACGAGAAAGCGCAGGTTTTAAAATATTTGCGGCGTTCATTGAACCTTCGGCAGAGTCACCGGCACCAACGAGGTTATGAATTTCATCAATAAACAGAATAATATTTCCTGCATCCTTAACCTCTTCTATAAGTCCTTTTACCCTGCTTTCGAACTGACCGCGGAATTGTGTGCCTGCAACAAGGCTTGTAAGGTCGAGTAAAAGAATTTCTTTATCAAGCAAACGCGCAGGTGCCGTACCGTTTACGATTTTTATGGCAAGGCCTTCAACGATTGCAGTTTTACCAACACCCGGCTCACCGATAAGGCAAGGGTTATTTTTTGAACGTCGGGAAAGAATTTGTAGCATTCTGTCAAGCTCACGGTCTCGGCCTATAACGGCATCAAGTTTTCCCTCCTTTGCTCTAAGTGTTAAATTATTGCAATATTGCTCAACAAAGCGACGCTTCTTCTTTTTTGATTGCTTTGAGTCTTTCGAAGCATTCTGTTTTTCAATATTTTCAGTATTGCTTTCTTTAGTACCGCCAAAAAGATTTTTCAAAAAAGGTATGGCAGGTGCCGTACCTAAATCAAAAGTACCGTCATTTAACGCTTCGTCGTCAATGTCCATATCCTCAACTGACATCGCTTCAATAAACTGATTGCTCATCATTTCAATGTCTTCATCAGAAATATTCATACTTTTGAGCATATCATCAACAGGCTTTATACCCAATTCCTTTGCACAAGAAAGGCATAATCCCTCGGTTTCGCCACTTGGGTTAAGCGGATTTGACATAAAAACCACGGCTGGTCTTTTTTTGCATTTTGAACACAATTTCATTTTGTTTAAACTCCTTGGAATGCTAAAAATTAAATAAATGGTGATAAAGATGCTAAAAATTTAAACAAATACGAAGAATTGATAGCATCGTATGTAAAAATAAAAAATCCGTTTTTGGTGAATGAAATAATTAAAGTAATAATCATACAAAATATTATTGCAAGGGCACTTCCTTTTAAAAGTCCCAAAATACCGCCCAATGTTTTATTAATGTCACCCACAACGCTAAAGGTAAATAACTTGTTAATTACCTTTGCAAGAATTTTAACAACAAAAATAAGCACTACAACCAAAACAACCGAAATTAATACAGAAAGCAATTTTGTTACAATCGGTTTAACAAAAGTTTGTGATACCGAATCTGAAATTGCAGTAACTCCATTTGCCGTCTCATTTGCTACCTCTTCGGTAATACTTTCTTTTGTAACACCTAAAAAGCTACTTTCAACGATGAAAGTTGGCATTTTTTCCCAAACGGCATCAACGGCATCATTTGCGCTGTTTACAGTATCTGTTGCAACATTTTGAACAGTTTTTACAACTACAGGCTCTACCATTGAATTATAAATACCGTTAGAAATCGGTGAACTTATAGTCAAAGCAATAACTATCGCCGCAACGAAACCTACGGCTTCAATCAAAGTTCGTATAAATCCTTTTCTTGCAGACAAAAAAACTGTTACCGCAATAATTAAAATTAAAATACCGTCAAGTACATAAGACATATAGGTTACTCCTCTTTATTTATATCTGTTTTTAAAATTTGTTGATCGGTTACAATCGCCAATGAATTTGCACCGATTACTGATAATTTAACTGCACCGTAATCACACAGACCACTACGCAACAACTGACCGTTTTTATCAATAATATTTACATTATTATCACTAATATAATAAATTCGGTTTCTCTCGTATGCTATGTCGGTTATAATACCGCTAAGCTTAAATTCCGATACCTTTTCACCCTTGTTTGTTACTATTAGAACGGTATTATCACTACGGTCATTTGCTCGGTTGAAAACAAGCAGCGTACCGTTTTTATCATTTCTGCAAATATTGATTTCACCTGAAGCCGTAATTTCATTAGTGGTAAATTTAGACCAATTGATAAATTTATATTTTTCGTTTGTGATAACCGAAATACCTTTACCGGTATTTTGCAGTGATAGAACAACTGAGGTATCAAGATTGAGTGTAAAAAGCGCATCTGCTGATTTAAAATCAAGAATTAAAACATTGGAAGTATATTGTCCTGATGTAGCGTTCAATGTTGAAACGGCAAGTTTATTACCTTTTGAATTAAGTAAAATATTGTTAACAATATCTTTTGCCGAATTCCATGTGTAAATTTGCTTACAGTTTTTGTCATATACACTTACGGTAGAGGTATAACTGTCAGAATGTGTAGCAACTGCAATATTGCCCGAACGTGAAATGTTAGCAGTAATTATTTGATGTTTTGTGGTAATAGTATTTATTTGACCGCTTAAATTATAAACATATAAATTTTTACCGCCTTGATCAAAAACAATTGCTCGGGTGCTTGACACCGAAATTATAGGGTTTGAAAATCCGTGCAATTCTGAAAAAATCTTTTTACCATTATTGGAATATGCAGTAATATTTGTGTCGCACAGCACATAATAATACGATTTGTTCGATACACAGCTTATTACCGAAGAGCCAGAAACATTTGCGGGATAACTACCATGTCCCAATATTGCTACGGTATTAACGATATTTTCATACAAAGATACAGGAAGCAAAACTGATAACAAAATACAAATCGCACTAAATACAACTGCTGTGGTTAATAAAATTTTTGTCCTGCGTTTTTGTTTGAGTTTTGTTCCGCGAACAACCTTTATATCATTTTCAGGAACAACCTTTTTTTGTTTTGAACTACTCATAATAATGTCGTTACTTTTGCTTGTTCGTTCGCGTTTTGCTTTTAATCCTTTTTTAAATTTTTTTCTTTTGTAGTCGGGCACTGTTACACCACCTTTATCAGTAATATACTTTATCCAAATACAAACCGTGAGGTTGTAGCGTATTACCTGCTTTACTACGGTCACATTTTTCAAAAATTTCTACATAGCAATCAGGTTTTAATTGTCCATAGCCTACTGCTAATGCAGTACCTGCAAGAATACGTACCATATTATATAAAAATCCATCAGCAGTTACACGAAAAGAAATGCTGTTACCGTTTGAAAACACTTCACAGTCAGTCACAGTTCTTATCGTATCTACGACAGTTCTTTTTGATGAAGAAAACGGCGCAAAATCGTGAGTACCGATTATTCCCCGACAAAATTTATTCATCAAATTAATGTTAGGTGCTTTTTTTATATGCAATTTATATCTTGACTCAAACGGACTTGGCGTTCCTGTGTACATTGAGTATATATAGGTTTTTCCTTTGGCGCTATACCGTGCATGAAAATCAAAGCTGACTTCTCGACAGGCAGTAATTACAATGTCATCCGGTAATATTGAATTCAGTCCATTTAAAAATGCGTTTTTAGGAAAGCAGTCTTCACAATCAATATGACAAAAAAACTCGCGTGCGTGGACTCCCGCATCTGTACGGCTACAGCCCGTAACAGCAACCCTTTTTCCCATGAGTGTTTCCAGAGCATCCTGTAAAGTTTGCTGCACAGTAATTCCGTTTGGCTGTACCTGCCAACCGTGATAGGCTGTACCGTCATATGAAATTGTCAGCAGCATCCTTTTCATAAAAATCTCCTAAAATAATATATTTATAGCAACAACGCCAATACAAATCAAAATTACAAATAAAAATGCGGTAAAATCGTTTGTACCGTATTTTAACTGCTTCATTCTTTGTCTACCCTCGCCACCGTTATAACAACGACACTCCATTGCCTCAGCAAGCTCGTAAGCACGGCGCACCGAAGAAATAAGCAACGGTATTAAAATTGGCACAAGCGCTTTTATACGCTCAATTAAACTTCCACTTTCAAGGTCGGCGCCGCGCGCTTTTTGCGCATTCATAATTTTTTGTGTTTCCTCGATAAGAGTTGGAATAAATCTTAAAGCAATAGTCATCATCATTGCAAGGGTATGAACGGCATTTTTTAATCCGATAAACCGCAATGGCGAAAGTAAATTTTCAATAGCGTCGGTAAGGTCATTTGGTGTTGTGGTATATGTTAGTTCAGCACTCGCCAAAATAAGAAGTAAAATTCTAACCGACATATATATAGCTCGATATAAAGAGCCACTTGTAATTGTTAACCTCCAAAAAGATAACAGAACCTCACCAGAAGCATTGTAAAACAAATTTATAATCATAGTGAAAATGATTATCGGTAAAACAGCTTTTAGATTTTTAAGATACATTTTAATCGGTACTTTTGACGAAGCCATACTTAAAAATATAAGCAAAGCTATCAATGAAAGTGCAAAAGCATTTTGTGAAACGAAGATAAATACTATTACTGTAACAAGCAATAACATTTTTGTTCTCGGATCAAGTTTATGGATAAGTGAGTTATTATCAAAATACTGGCCGAAAGTAATATCTTTAAGCATTATGATTACCTCCTAAAGTCAAAAGATAATCAACAGCCTTTTCAACTGTGAAAATATCGTCGGGTATTTTAATTCCCATTTCCTTTAGTTTAAGCATTACTTGAGTAACCATAGGTACATTTAGTCCAATGCTTTGCAAAAAATCGTGTTTACGAAAAACATTATCAGTAGTGTCAAAAAGCGCCAATTCACCCTTATTCATAACAATAAGTTTGTCAGAAATTAGTGCCATATCCTCCATATTATGTGAAATAATAAGTGTAGTTGCATTATATTTATGACTATATCCCGATATCAAATTTATAATGTCATTACGCCCTTTGGGATCAAGACCGGCTACCGGCTCGTCAAAAATAATAACTTCAGGTTGCATTGCCAAAACGCCTGCGATAGCAACTCGACGTTTTTCACCGCCCGATAAATCAAAAGGTGATTTATCGAAATAATCTCGTTTAATACCTACTAAATCACATATTTCGTAAATTCGACGCGCAATTTCTTCATCGTCAAGCCCCATATTTTTAGGTCCAAAGGCAATATCCTTATAAACAGTATCTTCAAATAATTGATATTCCGGATACTGAAAAACAAGACCAATTTTAGAACGAATTTCTCTCATTTTTTTAGGATTTTCCCAAATATCTACACCTTTTAAAAGAACTTTTCCGTTAGTCGATTTTAAAAGTCCGTTTAAATGTTGTACAAGCGTAGATTTACCCGAACCTGTATGACCAATAATACCAATAATTTCACCTTTTTCTATTGTGAAGCTCACATTTTTTACGGCATCGTGCATAAACGGTGTATCATCATCGTAGGTATGGGTTAAATTTTTAACTTCAAGTATAGACAATTAAATTTCCTCCAAATGAATCGCATCATAAATTCTTTGCGCTGATTCTTCAATAGAAATAACATCCGTTGAAACATTCATACCACCCTGCTTTAAGCGATAAAGCAGTTCTGTGGTCTGCGGTACATCAAGTCCCACATCTTTTAAAAGTTTAATATCACTGAAAATATCTTTAGGTGTAGAGTCAGCAACAATATTACCGCTATCCATAACAATAACACGGTCGGCATCAACTGCTTCCTCCATAAAATGAGTAATTAAAACAATTGTTATACCTTGCTGTTTATTTAACTTTTTAATTGTAGAAATAATTTCAGCTCTACCCTTTGGATCAAGCATTGCCGTAGGCTCGTCAAGAACAATACAGTCGGGTTTCATTGCAATAATACCCGCTATAGCAATTCTTTGTTTTTGACCGCCTGAAAGTCGGTGCGGAGTTGATTTGCGAAATTCATACATATCAACTGCCTTTAACGCCTCATCAACCTCTTGTCGTATCAAGTCGGGTGAGTGACCTAAGTTTTCGGGACCGAAGGCAACATCCTCTTCGACAATTGATGCTACAAGCTGATTATCGGGATTTTGAAACACCAAGCCAACTCGACGCTTGATTTCGATTTCATTTTGCTCATTGGCTGTTGAAATTCCGTCAACAAGCACCTTGCCGTTTGTTGGTTTATATAAACCGTTTAGCAGTTTAGCTAGTGTAGATTTACCTGAACCGTTATGACCCAATATTACGGTAAAACTACCACGCTTAATGTTTAGCGAAAAATCGTTTAATACAATTTCCTTTTGGCCACCGTCTTCATATTCAAATGTAACATTTTTTACTTCAATAATATTATTCATTTACTTCATCCAAATTGTAGTGTTTCCGCAAGGAAGGACTACATCGCGTTTTGTTACTTTAATTCCGATTTCCTCGGTGAAAACAGCACCTTCATTTTTAGGTGCTATACAGCTTTTAACCATATAATTTAGTATTGTCGGTGAAAGACCGCCGGTATATGAATTTAGGAAAAAAAACAGTGGTTTATCACTTAATATTTTACCAACATCGGTAAGTAATTCCGAAAGTTGTTGCTCTAACTTCCAAACCTCACCGTTTGGACCTCTACCGTAAGACGGTGGATCCATAATTATAGCATCATATTTATTGCCACGTCGTATTTCACGTTTGACAAACTTCATACAGTCATCAACCAACCATCTTACAGGTCGGTCAGAAAGACAGGATGCAACGGCATTCTCCTTTGCCCAAGAAACCATACCTTTTGATGCATCAACATGTGTGACACGAGCTCCTGCATTAAGACACGCTATTGTAGCGCCACCTGTGTATGCAAATAAGTTTAGTACGGATACTTCCCTATTTGCTTGCTTGATTAACTTTTGTGCTAATGACCAATTGGCAGCCTGTTCAGGAAAAAGACCTGTATGCTTGAAACCCATTGGTTTTAAGCGAAATGTAAGGTTATCATATTTAATACTCCAAACATCAGGTACATTTTTAAGTGCTTCCCAATAACCACCACCGCTGTTTGAACGATGATATACTGCGTGTGCATTATTCCATCGCGCATCGCGATGTCCCTCGTTCCATATAATTTGCGGATCGGGGCGAATGAGTATAATATCACCCCAACGTTCAAGACGTTCACCGTTATCAGCATCTATTAACTCATAATCATTAAAATTATCAAAAGTTCTCATTTAAAATTCCTTTTATAAAAGTGATTGTTGTGAATTGTTATTTTTTATTCCCAAATGCTCGTAAGCTGCTTGTGTAACACAACGACCGCGAGGTGTGCGCGTTAAAAAACCAATCTGCATAAGATATGGCTCATATACGTCCTCAATGGTAATTGCCTCCTCACCAACTGCTGCTGCTAAGGTGTCGAGACCTACCGGACCGCCACCGTAATGACTTATAATAGCCGTTAGCATTTTTCGGTCAAAATCATCAAGGCCTAATTCATCAATTTCAAATCGAGAAAGTGCCGATTGTGCCACTTTTATATCAATTGTGCCGTCAAATTCAATCTGAGCAATATCTCGAACGCGCTTTAATAGTCGGTTTGCAATACGCGGTGTACCGCGTGAGCGCGATGCAATTTCCAACGCACCTTCATTGTCGATGGCTATACCTAAAATACCGGCCGAGCGTTTTACAATTTGTCCTAACTGTTCAGGTGTGTAAAGTTCTAGACGAAGCAAAACACCAAAACGGTCGCGAAGAGGCGCTGTAAGCTGTCCCGAACGGGTTGTAGCACCCACAAGGGTGAAATGTGGAACATCAAGTCTTATAGAACGCGCTGACGGACCTTTACCCAAAATAATATCAAGTGAAAAATCCTCCATAGCAGGATATAAAATTTCCTCAACATTTCGGGATAATCGATGAATTTCATCAATAAACAATACGTCACCCTCATTAAGAGAGGTTAAAATTGCTACCAAATCCCCCTGTTTTTCAATTGCAGGACCAGAAGTCACACGTAAATTAACACCCATTTCGCGTGCAATAATTCCCGAAAGGGTTGTTTTACCAAGTCCTGGGGGTCCGTATAAAAGCACATGGTCAAGAGATTCTTTTCGTTGACGTGCAGCTTTTATATAAATACTTAGATTATCCTTTGCTTTATCCTGGCCGATATAATCGTCAAGGGTTTTAGGTCGTAGTGACAACTCGGTTTCATCGTCACTCACACTGTATTCAGGAGAAACAATACGGTTTTCAAAATCCATTTCTTGTTCAATCATATTTTAAATCCCCCTTGCAAGCGCCTTAAGTGCTTGTTTTATAAGCTCGTTAGTATCAAGTGTTGAATCAAGCCTACCTACAACTAATGAAGCCTCACTTTGTGAATATCCCAATGAAACCAATGCCTCAATTGCCTCTTTGGTAGATGTGTTTGCCGTGGCATTGCCGATAGATTTGACATCTAATGACATATCGCCTACAGAGATACTACCTACCTTATCTTTAAGCTCCAAAACAATTCTTTGAGCTAATTTGATGCCAACACCTGAAGCGGCTGTAAGTGACTTTGCATCAGAGCTTGCAATGTATAGCATTATTTTATCCGGTGTAAACTCGGAAAGTATTGCAAGCCCAATTTTTGAACCCACTCCGCTTACAGAAGTAATGAGCTTAAATACCTCTAATTCACTGTTATCTGAAAAACCGTATAAATCAAGAGCATCCTCACGCACAGCGAGATATGTGTACAAAAAAACATTGTCACCGATATTGCCGATTGCAGCATGTGTATTTTGTGTTACAAAGCACTTAAAACCTATGCCGCTACATTCAACAACGACATAATTTAATTCCTTGATTATCAGTTTTCCGTTAAGAGTTGCAATCATTTATTAAACTCCTTTTAATTTGTTATAAATACTTCCCGAACAATGTCCGTGACAAATTGCAAGTGCCAATGCATCGGCTGTATCATCAGGTTTAGGTACTGATTTTAGCTGTAAAAGATTTTTCACCATTTCCATAACCTGATGCTTTCCCGCCCTTCCATAACCAGTTATGGACTGCTTAACCTGTAAAGGTGTATATTCAAAAATATCTATTCCGCTTTTTTTAGCAGTAAGTAATATTACACCTCTTGCTTGAGCTACATCAATCGCTGTAGTGGTATTTGTGTTAAAGTATAATTTTTCTATTGACAAGCAATCGGGTTTATACATATCAAGTAATGTAGTCATATCGCTATAAATATCACACAATCGGTCGGAAAATGCTTTATTTGGTGTGGTTGTAACAGCACCGTAAGCGATTGTTTTAAAGCGAAAATTATCATAATCAATTATACCGTATCCTATGGTTGCATAACCTGGATCAATACCTAAAATACGCATAAAATTCACCTCAAAAGTATAAAAAGGATATAACAACCCAATATTTAAATCATTATAGCACAATCTAATCGTTTGGGCAATAATTTTTTAAAAAAATAATAGGTATCCATATCGAATACCTATTATTTTTCTAATTGTTATTAACCATATTGTTTTCGATGGAAACATTATCACTGTCGGATGAATTTTGTTCCTTGTTATCATTTGTTGCGTCGCTTATATCTTCATTGTCGCTTTCGACATTACTGATGTCTGAACTTTCGTTTGAAACATCTTCCGATGACGTAGATTCTACCGAAGATGTTTCGTTTTCGGTGGACGAAGTAATATCCTCACTATTTACAGATGATGTTTCACTTGAACCGGTTTCACTCGAAGCATCTTCCGAGGTGGTTTCGCTTGATGATTCTTCTCCCTCTTCCGGTTCTGGTTCTGGATGACCGCCTGTGCAGTTTTCGATTTCTACACCGGAAATATAATATCCAATTGATGTACTGTGGCAAGATGGAACGGCCAACAAACCTGTTTTCTCGCAGTATTTTGCTTCAATTACCTCATCGCTTAATGTAAAATCCTTTTGGTCAAGATTTTTATGGACTTTTGACATAATTTCACGCCAAACGGTTGCTGCAGCGCTTTGATTGTGTATGTTTTCGGGTTGGTCAAAACCATACCAAACGCTACCGACATAATAAGGCGTACCTGCAACCATCCACAAGTCCTTTGATTCGCTTGATGTACCTGTTTTTGCATAAACCTTCATTTTGTTGTAGCCTGCAATACCCCTACCTGTACCTTGAGATCCATAAACAACATTTTGAAGTAGTTTGTTCATAATGGTAGCAGTAGTTTCCTTAATGACCTGCTGACCAGCCTTTGGTTCAAGAACGATATTGTCATTTATATCCAATACTTTTGTATATGTCGTTGGCTGATAGTACCTACCGCCGTTGCCGAAAATTGCATACGCGGCAGCCGACTCAGTTGTAGTAATACCATACTGACAGCCACCAAGTGCTAACGAAGAAAGGTTTTTATCAATACTATTAAGATGCTTAAATCCTAATTTTTGCGTTAAAAAATTATATGAGTTATCAATACCTATATGATCTTTTAATATCCAACAAGGTATTGTATTTGCCGAACGCTCAAGAGCTTCCTTTACAGTCATATTACCATCATAATAACCGTACCACTCTTTTGGTCCTTTTGTACCGTCCTTGTAATATTTATCAATTGGCTTATCCTCAATCATAGTTGAGTAAGAAATATAACCGTTATCAACAGCTTGAGAATATACACCAAGTGGTTTCATAGTTGAACCGGGTTGACGCGGTGAATCAATCGCTCGATTAAGACCGCGGTTTACAGTCTTTTCACCAACACCGCCGACAATACCAACAATATTGCCCGTGTAATCCATAATTGTCATTGAAGATTGTACATGTGTCGTTTTTTTAGTGATTTTATCGGTTGCTTTTTGCGAAAAATAACTTTTTTGCTTTAAGTACACAGCTTCCATTATTTCCTGAATTTCGGTATCAACCGTAGCATAAATTTTATATCCACCGTTATACAGCATAGCGGAAGCGGTATCGGTGCTGCAATTGTATTTTACACTTAAATCTTCAATGATATCACTTATGAGCGTATCAACAAAATAATTGTTAACAGGTATTTCAAAACTATTTTGTTGAGTGTTATCAACCACAACTTCTTTAACTAATGCATTGTCGTATTCTTTACTAGAAATTTTATTAAGTTCATACATTTTAAAAAGAACATCATCACGTCTTTTTTTATTTCCTTCGGGTTTTGTGTCTGGATTGTATGCACTTGGGTTTTTTGTGATAGCCGCAAGTGAAGCGCACTCTGCCAAGGTTAAATCTTTGACATCCTTATTAAAATAATAATTGGATGCTACCTGTACACCACAAATACCGTTGCCAAGTGAAATGGTGTTTAAATACGCCTCTAAAATAGTGGTTTTATCAAGCATTTTTTCAATAAGAAAAGCACGGGCAATCTCGCGCACTTTTCTTATTGCGCTTTTATCATTATCGGAGGTAATATTTTTAATTAACTGTTGTGTAATTGTTGAACCGCCTTGGTTTGATGAATATATATCAATAAATGGCAGATAGTTTACAACAGCACCAGCGGTACGCTTCCAGTCAATACCGCTGTGATTATAAAATCTTTGGTCCTCAATTGCAATAAATGCATCAATCAATTGTTGAGGTATTTCCTCAATATCAACCCATATTCTGTTTTCGGTACCGTGAATACGTTGATATTCCTCCCATTCATTTTCGCTGTTTCGCACATAAATAATAGAAGTCATATTCATTTCATAATTTTTAATATTACTTACAATTTCATTACAACCTAAAAAATCATAATTCGCTTCCTTTACAAACGCTACAGCAAAAACCATACTAAAAGAAGAAAGCAAAATAATAGCTGACAGAATAATACACATATATTTAAATGCTTTTTCCATAATATACCTCCTTTTAGTTATCAATAAGTATAACACTTTTTAAAATAATTAACAATAAAATATATATTTTTTTCAAGATATTCATAATTTGGCAAAATTTACTGCTTATACTAAAATAGTAGTTTTATGTATGGAAGGAGTTTTATTGTGCTTAAACTTGTTAACATAACCAAAAATTATAATATGGGTGACAATACCGTAGAAGCTTTAAAAGGTATTGATATTGAATTTCGCAGCAATGAATTTGTATCAATTTTAGGTCAATCTGGTTGCGGAAAAACAACCCTACTCAATATAATCGGTGGACTTGACCGATATACAAGCGGAGACCTTATAATTTCGGGTCGTTCCACAAAGGAATATAATGATTCTGATTGGGATACCTACCGAAATCATACAATTGGCTTTGTTTTTCAAAGCTATAACCTTATTCCCCATCAGACAGTATTGCAAAATGTAGAACTCGCATTAACTCTCTCGGGTGTATCGAAAGCAGAACGTAAAAAACGCGCTAAAAAAGCACTGGAAGATGTTGGTCTTGGCGATCAACTAAATAAAAAGCCAAGCGAAATGTCAGGCGGACAAATGCAACGAGTAGCAATTGCCCGCGCTCTTGTAAACAATCCTGATATAATTTTAGCAGATGAGCCTACAGGCGCTCTTGATACCGAAACAAGTGTGCAGGTTATGGAAATATTAAAGGAAATTTCAAAAGAACGCCTAATAATTATGGTAACGCACAATCCTGAGCTCGCACAAAAATATTCATCTCGAATTATAAATATGCTTGATGGCGTTGTAACCAAAGATTCGATGCCGCTAAGTGATGATGAGTTGCGCAATGAATTAGAAATTAACGAGCAAAATAGCAAAATAGAACCTAACAATAAAAAAACTTCAATGTCATTTGCTACGTCTTTTATGCTATCGCTTAAAAATCTCATAACAAAAAAAGGAAGAACGATATTAACCTCCTTTGCAGGTTCGATAGGAATTATCGGCATTGCTTTAATTTTAGCAATTTCACAAGGTATGACTGCTTATATAAGCGCTGTTCAAGAAAGTACGCTTTCGGTATATCCCCTTACTCTTGAAGCAACTACTGTTGATATATCAACTCTTATCGATGCCTTTATGAATGTAGAATCTGATAAAGTCAAACATGAAAACGATGCGGTTTATGAAAAGCCCGCGCTTTATGATATGATTAATGCTATAAACAGCATTGAAGAAAACAAAAATGATTTAAAAACATTTAAAACACATCTTGAAAAAGAATTAAAAGATGATAAATCCAATCTTTCGGCAGCAGTAAACGGCGTACAATATACTTATGACCTTGATATGCAGATATATACCGAAAATATTGACGGGGATATCATACAATCCGACCTTGAAAAAATACTTGCAGAACTTATGCAAAAGTATATCGGTATTGATATGACTGCAATGTCAAATCTACAACAAATGTCACCCACATCTACAATGTCTTCGATGTCATCAATGGGCTCTACCTTGTGGCAAGAATTGTTGCCAGCAGAGGATGGCTCACCGATTAATAAATTGATACACGAACAATATGACGTTGTTTACGGCTCTTGGCCAAATGATTACAACGAAATTGTGCTTATTCTTGATGAAAATAACGAAATTGACGATTTGGCATTGTATGCGTTAGGTCTTGTCTCTGCTGATGAAATTGATAAGCTTTCAAGCGCTGCAATAGACGGCACAAAACTCGACGAAAAAGAAACTCGCAAGTGGTCGTACAAAGAAATTTGCGACACCGAATATAAAGCGATTTTAAACGCAGATTGTTACCGCTTTGACGAAAATACAAACCACTATAGTGATTTGCGCAAAACCGATACAGGACTGCGTTATTTGTATGATAATGCAATGTCATTAAAGGTATCCGGAATAATTAAGCCCAGTCCCGATACCGATACAACAATGCTGACAGGAAGTATTGGTTATACAAACGCTTTAACCAAGCGATTAATAGAAAAAGCCGATGACAGCGACGTTGTAAAAGCACAGCTCGGCTCCCCTAATACCGATATTTTAACAGGATTACCCTTTGATACAACTACAGGAACCTTGACAGATATTGAAAAAGAAACCGCCTTCCGCCAATATATTGCGTCACTTGATGATGCATCAAAGGCAGCCGCATATATAGACATAAACAGCATCCCAGACGAGCAGTTTGTAAAACAGCAAGTTGATACTACTATGGCTCAAATGTCTCGTGCTGACATGGAAAAAATGTTACTAGGTGGTATCAGTCAACAGGTTAGCGTTTCTAATGATGAAATTACCGATTATTTATCAAAAATGGATATGCAAGAATTTAATGAGATGTTCACTAATATGCTGCGCGAGCAAATTAAAACTCAATATGCCGAAAAGATTAAAGCTCAAATGTCGACTATGAGTACACAACAATTACTTTTTGCATTTAATTCTGCCCTACCAAACTACACAATTGAGCAGTGCGCCACATATTACGATAAAATAATGGTATTCTCCGACAGTAGTTATGAACAAAATTTGCTTGATATGGGGTATGTTTCACTCGACTCCCCTGCAACAATAAACATATACGCATCAAGCTTTGAAAACAAAGATGTTATCACAGCGGCTATTGAAGAATACAATAACGATGTTGAAGAACTAAAAAAAATTAAGTATACCGATTATCTGGGAATTATGATGTCTTCTATTACAACAATAATTAACGCTATTACTTATGTTTTGATAGCTTTTGTTGCTATTTCGCTTATAGTATCCTCAATTATGATTGGTGTAATAACACTTATATCTGTTCAGGAAAGAACAAAAGAAATTGGTATTTTACGCGCTATTGGCGCTTCAAAAAAGAATGTATCAAGCCTGTTTAATGCCGAAACTGTAATTATTGGCTTATCATCGGGTATACTTGGCGTTGTAATAACTTACCTATTATGTATTCCAATTAATGCGATATTAAAAGCAATTACAGGCATAAATAATTTAAGAGCTATATTGCCTATGGAAGCAGCAATAGCGCTTGTTATAATAAGTATTGGTTTAACACTTATTTCAGGAATAATTCCATCTAAAAGCGCCGCGAAAAAAGACCCCGTAACCGCACTTAGAAGTGAATAAATGATAAAAACAGCACTCGTCATTGTGATTTGATGAGTGCTGTTTACTTTTTTATTTTAATTAGTTTTAAATAAATTACTATTTTTCTTTTTGACGGGCGCTGACTGCACCTTCGGGGTCGATTTCGCCTGCTTTAAGAAGCGATATTTTTGTGAGTGCAGGGCCAACGATTTCATAAATAAGTACCGCAAACAATGTTATGTTTGCAATTATTACGCCAACCTCTCCAAGCTCTTCGGCTTTTATTGCCATACCAAGCGCGACGCCAGCCTGCGGAAAAAGTGTTATACCAAGATATTTTACAATATTGGGGTCGCTTTTTGTCCATTTTGAACTAATTAGCGCACCGTAATATTTACCAACACAACGAGCAAAAATATAAACCACGCCAATGAGAACTACTGCTATGTCTCTAAAAATTGAAAGGTCAAGCTCGGCTCCCGAAATCACAAAGAAAAGTATAAATAATGGCGCTGTCCAACGGTCAAGACGGTCCATAAGGTTTTCAGAAAAATCACACATATTGCAAAATATTGTACCGAGCATCATACAAACTAAAAGTGATGAAAACGCAATATGCACACCGCCTATATTGAAGTTCATTTTTGAAAGACCCACTGTAGCCAAAACAAATGCTACCGACATAGCAAGTCGCTTTGAACGAGAATGGAAAAATCTTTCACAATAGGTAAATATTGCGCCCATAACAAAGCCTAACAACAGCGACATTGCTACCTCGGCAATTGGTTCAACAATTATCGAAAGCAAATTAACCTTACCCATACTTATTGCTTTTGACATACCAAAGGATATTGCAAAAAGCACAAGACCAACAGCGTCGTCAAGCGCTACCACAGGCAAGAGAACGTCGGTAACTGGTCCTTTTGCCTTATATTGCCTAACAACCATAAGTGTAGCGGCAGGTGCAGTCGCAGCTGCAACCGCGCCTAAAACTATAGCTGCTTCTAATGGAAATTTATTGGGAATTATAAAGTGCAAACTTATAAGCACGGCATCAACCAAAATTGTGGTAAATACAGCCTGAAAAACACCGATAATAGTTGCTTGTTTACCAATTTTTTTAAGTTGTGCCAAACGAAACTCATTACCAATGGAAAAAGCAATAAATCCCAAAGCAATATCACTTAAAAGACTGTATGATTTTACATTTTCATGACTTGTAAACCCCAAACCCTCAACGCCAAACGCGCCTAAAGCAAAAGGACCGATAAGTACACCTGCTACAAGATATGCTGTCACGGCTGGTAACTTCAACTTTTTAGCTAAACGAGATAGCATCAAACCAGCAAAAATTGCAACAGAAAGCGTTAATAAAATTTGCACAAAAATCCCCTCTTTTAATTTTTAAAAAATCGTACGAGGGTAAGTATAACACAGTCATATTATAAAAACAAGTAAAAATTATACAAAAAATAAATAAATAATGAATAATACAAAACAAAAATCCTATCGATTTTAATCGATGGGATTTTTGTTTTGGCGGAGAGTAAGGGATTCGAACCCTTGGTCCGGTATAAGCCGGACAACTGATTTCGAGTCAGCCCCGTTATGACCACTTCGATAACTCTCCATATATAGGTCACAAAATTCGCGACCTATATATTATATTTAATTTATTTTTGATTGTCAAGCATTTTGAAATTAAAGTTTATTCAGGTTGAATTCTTCAATATTCCCCTATAAACATGCTGATAGCATTTACAAGCGCTTCGCTGCGTGTTGCAGATATATTATTCAGGAAAATTACATCCTGAATTCCGCGTTCATCTACAAACTGATTTAAAGTTCCGCCGTATACCTGATTAATATAACGGTAATCAACAACGTGAACGGTTTGATAATTTTGTGTAAGGTATGCCACCATAGCATTACCAAACGATTCCTTAATAACTAAACAGGAAGAACCATCAGTAATTTCGGGATTGGTCATAACACCGTATGGATGGTCTCCGCAAACAAAAGTTAAGTATTTATTTGCTGCGCTTAAATCATCACCGTTAGATACGATGCTGTAATTGATTTCACCCGACTGGGTATAGGTATGTATTTTTTGCAGCTGTGTCGGCTCGTAGGCAACAACATAATCAGGTGTATTGCCAAGACTTACTTTTTGCCCTGATTCAGCATAAAACGAACCTAAAAACCCTTCGAATTTATACTCCTTAAAATCGCTAAGCTCGGTAGGCGCTACACCCTTTGCCGACATTAAATCACAGTATGCATAATATGCGCCCAAAGCGGTCCAATGGTGGTCTGTCCTAAAATAGATATATTCATCCTTGTGCGACAAAAGTGTGCTGTAAACATCGATTTTACTAACATTGGGTGACATTAACGAATGCATATAATCTATAGCTTTTTTTTGATCGGATGAATTGGTACTGCCACTATAACTTTCGGGTAAAGTAATAGCCATGCTAGTAGGTATTATCATATCGTAAACCTTTGCTTTACCCGAAAGTATTTGTGCTGCTCGATTTACTGAAGAAGCATAACTGTCAGCTACCGATTGATTAAAATGATAATATTCATAAGCCGAATTATCAATAATCAGCATAGCGCCTAATTGCTCAACTGCAGGTATTTGCGGTTGAGATTCAGACTGCGCTTGTTGTGAAGATTCTACCTGTGAAGAGTCGGTAACGGTACTTTCTTGCACCGAAGAAATATCAGGAATTGCATCACCTGTCTGCACATCTCCGTGTACCTGAACGGTATTTATACCAAAAAAATTTGTAAGTTTTGTGTTTAGTGATACAAAACCGTCGCGAAGCGGAAATGTGTCAGAAAACCAAAGACTGATTTCGTTAAAATAATCGCCGTTAGCAAATGAGCCCCAAGAAAATTGGGGAAATTTTTTAAGTTCACGTTTTTCAATCTCCGAATAACTTTCACGAAACATAGGAAGGATAGATAAAACGGTTGCAGCAATCCAAATAATTAAAACTACACGAACCATATTTATATCTACAATATGCTGTGAACGAAAACTTTTTAACAGTTTCATATTATCGTCGAGTTTTTGCTCTTCTTCACTTTTTATTGCAATATATTTATCTTTAAGCTGCATACGGAAATATCCTCCTTTCTGTTTAAATTAAATTTTTTAGAATTGGAAATATAAAAACGGATTATAACTATCTCCTACTAATGCTGCTGTCGATAACAACAAAAGTATAAGCGGAATTACGATTCTACCAACAGTATATATAACAGCTATCGGTCGTTTGTCCATATATGTGTACCTTACAATACTACCGATTTTACGAACAATCGGCGTTGACACAATCGAACAGAATAATAAAATAAAAATATTAGAACTTACGAGTGTATTAGTTTCAAAATTTGTAAACACATTACCGTTTAAGCCAAACATACCGCGCAAAATATTCAGCATATCGTTCATATTTTCAAAGCGGAAAAGTATCCAACCAAAATAAACTATTAAAATCAAATAAATGTGTGATATTATCCTATCCTTTGAAAGCAAACGCTGTATGAACAGTTTTTCAAACAGTATAAATACAAAGAAATACAATCCCCACAGCACAAAGTTCCACGAAGCACCATGCCAAAGTCCAGTAGCAAACCATACTATAAACAGGTTTAAATATGTGCGCCATCTTCCCTTTCGGTTTCCGCCAAGCGGTATGTAAACATAATCGCGGAAAAAACTGCCGAGTGATATATGCCATCTGCGCCAAAATTCTGTAACAGAACGGGAAGTATACGGATAGTCAAAGTTTTCGCGATAATGTATTCCAATCATTCTACCCATACCAATTGCCATATCGGAATATGCCGAAAAATCAAGATAAATTTGCAGACTGTACGCCAAAACTCCAACCCAAAGTGATAAAACACTACTGCTGTTTAGAGCTTCACCGTTTGGTAGCAAACTATCGGCAACATTACCCATAGCATTTGCCAAAATTGCTTTTTTAGCAAGGCCAAATGTAAAACGCCAAATACCGTCAGCTATGTCCTGCATAGTGGCGCGACGCTCGTAAAGTTCAGCGCATATATCCTTATACCTTACAATTGGCCCCGCAATACATTGATGGAAAAGACTGACATATAACAACAATGTTGCAAAATTTTTCTGGGCGGGAACATCTCCGCGATAGACATCCACCACGTACGATACCAATTGGAAGGTGTAAAAAGAAATACCGATTGGTAAGATAATATCTATTGTGCCTAAATTCTTACCAACAATATAACCTATATTTTCAAGCACAAATGAGCCATATTTAAAAAAGCCAAGCAAACCAAGATTTACAACGACCATCATAACAATACCTAGCTTTGCTTTAAAACTGTGAGGCGGATGCTTTTCGATGTAAAGAGAAATAAACCAATCACTTGCCGTCATAAAAATCAGTAGTAACACATAAATCGGCTCACCCCAAGCATAGAAAATGAGTGAGAATATTAGCATTATAATATTTCGTGTTTTTGTTGTTTTAGCAAAAAAATATGTAATCAAATTAAGCGGTAAAAATAAATACAGAAAAAAAAGACTAGAAAATACCATATTCACACCCTCTTTCAAACTTAAGAATATCATTATAATTCTACTATCTATATATATGTTTTGTCAACACGAAATAAATAAAAAGTAAAAAAAACACCAAGCACTTAATTTATTTTAGTAACTTGGTGTTTTTAAATTAACTTGCTTTTAGTTGCAAACGAATTTTGTCACTAATCATTGCAATAAATTCCGAATTTGTAGGCTTACCCTTATTATTTTGTACCGTATAACCGAAATATGAATTAAGGGTATCAATGTCACCACGGTCCCATGCTACCTCAATAGCGTGGCGGATTGCCCGCTCCACACGAGAAGAGGTTGTCTTATGCTTTTTTGCTACAGTTGGATAGAGTGTTTTTGTAATTGAATTGATTATACTTTCATCCTTTACTGCAAGTAATATGGAATATCTTATGTACTGATAGCCTTTTATATGTGCAGGAATACCGATTTCGTGTATCATTTCTGTTATAATTAATTCAAGTTGGATATCGGTTATAACATTATCGCCTTTAACTGTAAGTGGTGAACAATCGTTTTTCCAATCCGTAAGTTGAATTATACGCTGTGCCATTGTGTTTATATCAAAAGGACGCAAAAAGTAATATGATGCACCCGCCTCTAAAGTTTGCTTTTCAAGTTTTGGATTATCAAAACTTGACATTGCCATAACCATTGGTTTTTCTTGCGGTTCTATTTCCTTTAAATTATTAAGTACACCTAAAATATCAAGTCCCGACATAAAAACATCGGCTACAACGACATCTGCTTTTTGCTTTTGTAGTGTATTTATAATCTTATATCCGTCCTTTTCGCACAGCTCTACCTCCATTCCATATCCTTTTAAAATTCTGGCACATTTTTGTCCAAATTCTGCTGATTCGTCAGCAATAATTACGTTAAGTGGTTTTGTCATCTAAAACTACTCCTTTCAAAATATTATGCCAAAATGTTACCATAATTTTCCTTAAAAAACAACGATTTCTGCCTTTATTTAAGCCACTTTTCACCGCATTAAACAATGAAAAAACTGCTATTTCGACTACTATATTTTAAAAATAAAAAGAATTGACATATTACTAAAATTTTCGGCAAATAAATTCTATTTTATTTTTAAATAGAAAGAGTAAAAAAGCCGACTTTTCAGTCGGCTTTTTATGTATTTATGTTGTTTGCTTTTTAATTCCAAAAATCATTCTTAAAATCCCACTTAAAACTCTAGGACTTTTTACCAATACCACTTTCATACAGATACCTCCGTTTAGTGCTTGCAGCAGGAAACCCCGAGTATTATTACCCAAACAGCAAGTATTCCTACTAAAAATTTTGGCGGACAAAAACAACTGATAAGCAATCCTAATGCAAAAACAATTCCTATTACACCTTTGTTTGTGTTATTGCATTTTCTTCGCATTTTCATCCCCCCGTTATTACATAATAATCCAAAATTTAATAATTGTTACAAAAAAGCGGTCTGTTTTAAACAAACAGACCGTAAAATTATTTTTAAAATTATTTTTCTTTGCAAAGTGCTTTTACTTCATCGAATAATTCTGTAATATTGTATTCGGGTTTTTGGGTAAGCAGACTTACTGTAATAATAACAGCAACACCAATAACAAATGCGGGTAACAGTTCGTAAACATCAAGTACTGTACCGTCTATAAAAGCACCTGTCAGCTTATTGCCAAAGGTAAAACCGTCGCGCAACCATTTATAAATAAACACAAACGCGCCGCCTGAAATCATACCTGCAATAGCGCCTTGCTTTGTGGTACGTTTCCAGAAGAGCGCACAAAGCATTATAGGACCAAACGCACCGCCAAAACCAGCCCAAGCAAATGAAACTATACCAAATACTGAGCTGTTTGGATTCCATGCTAAGAAAATAGCAATAATCGAAATAACAATTACCGAAATTCTTGCCACCCACATAGATGTTTTTGCAGACATTCTTATACCAAATGTTTCTTGCAAAATGTTTTGCGAAACACTTGATGCAGCTGCCAAAAGCTGTGAATCGGCAGTTGACATTGTTGACGCCAAAATACCTGCAAGTATAATACCGGCTGCAAGTGAAGCAACATATCCGTATTTGCTTAAAAACTTTGAAATATCAACAATAATTGTTTCTGCAGCTGATGCATCAGCATAGTTAGGTAAAACACCTTTTTGCATAAGTGTGTAACCAACCACACCAATGAGAACAGCAACGCCCATAGAAATTACAACCCAAACCGATGCGACACGACGTGAAAGTTTAAGTTTCTTTTTATCTTCTATCGCCATAAAGCGAAGTAAAATATGAGGCATACCAAAGTATCCAAGACCCCAAGCAAGTGTTGAGATAACAGGTAAAGCGCCATAGCTACCTGTTTCGCCTGCAGCAACGCTAAAGCCCTTAAACAAATCAAGATAACCGTCAAGACTTTCAACATTATTAAAAATGTTGTCAAATCCACCGGCAATACTCTCACCAAAGCCAACAACCACAACCAAAGCAATTGTCATAACAATACTTTGGATAAAGTCGGTTGTAGATGCTGCAAAAAATCCGCCCAAGGTACAGTAAACAATAATAACAATTGCGCTTAAAATCATTGCCAAATGATAATCCATACCAAAAAGTGAACCAAAGAGCTTACCGCAAGCAGCAAAGCCCGACGCGGTATAAGGAACAAAGAAAACAATAATAAACAATGCCGCAACAGTTGTCAGGGTTTTAGTTTTGTCATCAAAACGCTTTGTAAAGAAATCGGGTAAAGTAAAAGCACCGATGCGGCTACTGTAAACACGAAGTCGTTTTGCAACAAACAACCAGTTTAAATATGTACCAATAGCTAGACCGATAGCCGTCCAGCTTGCCTCTGCCAAGCCGCCCATCATAGCAACTGCAGGAAGTCCCATAAGCAACCAGCCACTCATATCCGATGCCTCGGCACTCATAGCGGTAACAAGCGGTCCTAATTTTCTACCACCTAAATAAAAATCATCGGATGTTTTGTTTTTACCCGATACAGCAATACCAATCGCCACCATCATAACCATATAAACACCGATGGTAACAAGTATTACCCAATCATAACCTGTCATAAAATACACCTACCAAATTTTAATAAAATGTATTATAACATAGTACTATTTAAAAATCAACACTTTAAAGCGTAAAATTATTATTCATTACAATACAAATTATTAGTAATTTCTAAGCTCTTGTTTTACGTTCTGTAAAAAATTTTCCCATTCTATCTCATTATCGACAAAATATTTTGGACATTCTTTACCTGTTATATCATAATGACGGATAACATCAGTTGACTTTAAACTGGAATTATCGCACAACCAAGCAGTAAGTTTTACAAGAGAGTTGTATGTAACCTCGTTAAATTTGCCAGTTGAATCGGGATGACAAACTTCGATCGAAATAGTATCAAGATTTCGGTTGTTGCTGGCATTTGATTTTTCATTAAGCGGTACACACTGTATTATCTCACCGTCAAGACCGATAACAAAGTGAGAACAAACATCGGTATCAAGTTTATTGAAATAATCGCGGTTGTTTTGCGCAGTAGAGTTTGGATTGCCCACGTAATGAATTACTACATTGTTAATTTCAATAAGCTTTACACCAGTACGAGCAAAACCAATATTTATAAATTGGGCATCAACATATTCGGGTGCTTGGAGGGTTTTTACATTTAACTGCTTTTGAGGTAATTTTCCACCATTTTTATACATTTTAACAGCTAACACACCAGCAACAATAAAAACAATTACTAACACAAATATTACAAAGGCTCTTATACGCTTTTTCTTTTTAATTTTGCGCTTTAGATTAAGACGTTCAAGGTTAGACATTTCAAAATTTTTCATAATAAACCCTAATTTATGGTATCAAAAGTGAGTTTTACTTTGAATAGGTCACCGTCGGTACTGATGTCAAAACTACCGTTTTGAAGTTCTGTAAGACTTTTTGCAATTGAAAGTCCCAAACCGCTGCCCTCGGTATTACGCGAACGATCACCTCGCACAAAGCGCTCAGTAAGCTCGTTTGCTGAAACATTTATAGGCAACTCGGAAATATTTCTAAATGTGATAACAGCTTTCCCATCGCTTGACAGCAAATCTATATATACTCTTGTACCGCCCATAGCGTATTTACAAATGTTATTAAGTAGATTATCAAAAACTCTCCAAAGTCGTCTTCCATCAGCCATAATGTAAATATCCTCAATATCAACTGATTGTACAACCTGTAGATTTTTTCGCTCTAATTTTTCGCTAAACTCACCCACAGCCTGATTTATAAGTAAAGAAAGATTACATTTTGTAAGCTCTACATTAAGATTGCCTGTTGATGCTTTTGAGGCCTCTACCAAATCCTCAATCAGCTTTTTAAGTCGGCTTGACTGTCGGTCCAAAACCCCGATATATTCATTTATCTTTGGGTTTTCACACTCTTCCTTTTTGATGAGGTCAACATAATTTACAATCGAAGTAAGCGGCGTTTTTATATCGTGGGATACATTTGTTATAAGCTCGGTTTTAAAACGTTCGCTCTTCATTTTGTCGTCAATTGCCGTCTGTAAGCCCTGATTAATATTATTTAGACTGTCGGCAAAATCCTTTATATCTCCGAACATATAACTTGTATCAATTTTATTATCAAGGTCACCGTTGACTATTCTCTCACCACCTTGCTTTACACGCTGAAAAGCGATAGCGCAAAGTAAAAGTATAGCTGAAACAATTAAACTAATAACAATCCAGCAAATAATTAGATTATCACTCTCGTAGGCATTAAGTCCCATAAAAATCAGTTCAAATGCCGAGAATGCCCCTATTACCATTGCCACCTTATAAACTGTATGAAGATTTTTATAGATATGTTTAAGTGTTCTGCCCAATTTTAACGTTTGTTTAAACAGCCAATATATAATAGTGTGCTTAAACAGGGTTTTTGCCTTTGCCTGAACAACTACACTTAGCAAATACCAGAGTGTAGCAAAATAAATTGTTGTTAAAATAACAGCGCCCAAAGCTATCGCCGTTACAAGCGTATTAAGCTCGGTAAAAATACAAATACCACATACGTATATTATTAAAATAATTGCGCTTAAAATATCTGCGGGGATATTATTGAAAATTGCCACCTTGACCCCGCCACAATCATTGCGGTGACCTATCGAAATAAATAGATAACTAAAAACAACGATTGACAGTGCAAGCGAAATGAGTGCCAAAAAAATTGTTGAATAACGGTATTGGTAACCTTTAACTATTAGCTTATCCACTAAAAAGAATCTATCGGTAAATTGCATATCACTGGGAATATATATAGTAAATTCTGCTCTGTTATTGGTTTCGTACACTATATTGTTTTCAGCATAAAAATAGTATTGATTGGTTGTCGGGTTATAGTTTACCTCATCCCAGCTATACCACAAATCGCCGTTTTCTCCGCTTACAAATCTGGTTACATATTCGCTTGTGGAATATGCGACGATATAATCGTTATTTCCAAAATTTGATACTATTTCTCCTGTTTGTTGGTTTTCGATTTCATACAGAATATTTTTATCTTCATAATATTCTTCAACATATTTTGCACCGCTTTCATACATTGATACAAGGTTGTACATTTCCTTTTGCGCCATATTTTTCATAATATTTTTTTCAAGCGTTTCAAGGTCGCGGGTATAAAAATCGCCAAAAAGCATAACAGCACTACCAACAACAGAAATTATCATCGTAAAAAACACAACAAACGATAAGCATACCGCTAAAATTTTAAGCGCTGTATTACCTATAAATTTTTTCATAAAATCATCCTTCAAACTTATATCCGTGTGCCCAAACTACTTTCAAGTATCTTGGCTCTGACGGATTTATCTCAATCTTTTCACGCAGGTGACGAATATGTACCGCAATAGTGTTTTCGGCGCCAAATGCCATTTCTTTGCGCACACTTTCATATATCTCCTTTTGTGACATTACCCTACCCTTATTTTGCATAAGTAATTTTAAAATCTCATATTCCGTAGGTGTAAGATTTACTGCTTCCCCGTCAACTGTAACCGTTTTGGAAGTATCGTTAAGAGAAATTCCGCCTATTATAATTACCGCTTCATCAGTGTTAACTAAATTACCGCCAAGCTTAGTATAGCGCCGTATTTGCGAACGCACGCGTGCAAGCATTTCCACAGGGTTAAAGGGCTTGGTGATATAGTCGTCGGCACCGACATTAAGTCCCAAAATCTTGTCGGTATCTTCACTTTTAGCGGTTAGTAATATTACAGGAACATTGCTGTTTTCACGTAACTTTACCATAGCGGTAATTCCGTCCATTTGAGGCATCATAATATCCATAAGTATCAAATGAATTTCATTCATTTCAAACTGCTGTATTGCCTCTACTCCGTTGTATGCTGTAAAAACCTTATATCCATCTGACTCAAGATAAATCTGTAAGGCAGACACAATATCGCGTTCATCATCACAAACTAAAATATTATACATATTCCTCACCCTCCGCTAATATTATAAAAGAAAAATTTTTAAGATAAAAGACATTAAATTATTAAGAAATCTTTAATATTGCAATTTTTATCGGTAAATGTTAAAATGTATTTACTGATTATACCATTTTAAAGGTGGCGTTACAATATGAAACACGAAATTTTATTATCCTGCCCACCTATTATTAGGGACTTTTTAACATACAATGAGGTTATTAAAGGTAAATCCTCAAAATCGGTTGACGAATACTATCTTGATTTGCAAACCTTCTTTAGATATTTATTAATGGTTAGAGGTAAGGTTGACTCAAAAACACCGTTTGAGCAAATCGAAATAAACTGTGTTGATACCGAGCTTATACGCACCGTTACAATTTCAGATTTATATGCATTTATAGTCTTTTGCAAGGACGACCGCGGCAATAATGCAGCAACACGAGCTAGGAAAACCTCGACGCTTAGGATTTTCTTTAAGTATCTTACTTCACAAATTCACCTGCTTGAAAGCAACCCCGCCGAAATGCTTGAGTCACCAAAGGTAAAAAATCCATTACCAAAGCATTTAAGCCTTGAAGACTCGCTTGAGCTGCTCTCGAGTGTTGATGGGCCAAACAAAGAGCGTGATTACTGTATCCTTACGCTATTTTTAAATTGCGGTATGCGTTTATCCGAGCTTTGCGGATTAAACTTAAGCGATATTCACTCTGACGGTACAATGCGATTGCTTGGTAAAGGTAATAAAGAGCGTATCGTATACATAAACGATGCCTGTGATGCGGCAATCAAAGCATATCTTGCCGTGCGACCTAATGACAGTGTTGACTGGAATGACCGTAACGCACTTTTTATTAGCCGCAACAAAAAACGCATTAGCAATAAAACTGTTCAGCACATAGTAAAAACCTATCTTGAAAAGGCAGGTCTTGGTGGCAAGGGGTATTCAACTCATAAATTGCGCCATACAGCCGCGACTCTTATGTATCAGCACGGTGACGTTGATATACGAGTTTTAAAGGATATTTTAGGTCATTCAAACCTTGGCACCACGCAAATATACACTCATATTTCAGATAAACAAATTAAAAATGCTATAGACTCAAATCCATTATCAAACGTAAAAAAGAAGTCATAACCTATGCGGTTATGACTTCTAAAATTTTTATTTAATTGAAAGGCATAAACGGTCCCTGATTACCGTAGTTAGACTCATCCTCGTCCTTAATACCGTCATTGTCATCATCGGGGTCCTTGTCATCAGGAATATCGTCGTCATCATCGTCAGTGTCCTTATTGTCGGGCACACCGTCATTGTCAGTGTCAACCTTGCTTGAGGTATTACTGCTTTCGGTTTCATCGTAATATTCAAAGCTTGCAGTCGAATCGTCACTATCCGAAGATGAGTCCTCGATGTCAAAGGATGGATTTTCGGTCACAGATGAATTATCGTCATCAAGGTTGGTGTCGGGATCAGATACATATATATTACTGTTAGTATCGTCATTAAAATCGTTCCAAAAATCAGGATATGATTCAAAATCAGACGTATCAGCAAAAATTTCCCTATCCTTACACGCTGTAAAAGTAAGAGCGGTAACTAAGCAAAGGCAAACCGCTATTAAAAGTTTTGTAAGTAAATTTGATTTCATAACAACCCTCACAAAAGCAAACATTTTTTATATAATAACATATTATGTCGGCTTTTGCAAGAAAAATTATATATATTTATTACAATATTATACATACAAGACCGTTGCAACCGTCGTTTATAACACGTTCAATGGTCTCTTGTACACGCATACGTGCATCAATCGGCATACGTGCAAGTTTTGTATGCAAACCTTCATTTACAAGCTCGTGCAAGGATTTACCGAATATATTTGAATCCCAAATCTTTACAGGATTTTCTTCGAACTCATTAAGCAAATACATAATTAAATCTTCAGATTGCTTTTCACTGCCCACAATAGGACTTACCTCGGTAGTTATATTTGCTTTCATCAAGTGTATTGACGGCGCCGAAGCACGAAGCCTTACGCCGTATCTGCCGCCCTGCTTTACAATTTCAGGCTCTTCAAGGCTTAATTCCTCTATTGAAGGCATAACAATTCCATAACCTGTTGCCTCAACCTCGTCTAATGCATCCTTTACACGCATATATTCTTTTTTAAGTGTGGCAAGTTCAGCAATTGACTCCATCAGTTCCTGCTCATCATTTATAATAAGTCCAGTAATTTCAGCCAATACCTTGTAGAACAATTCAGGCTTTACTTCAATTGTAACATCAGCTTTTCCAGAACCTAAATCTATGTTATTAACTTTACACCCAGAGGTGTTATTACTTTTTAGTAGTTCTTCACCAAATAAATTTACATCACGAATATGTTTAATGTTAGATGTACTGCGCAATGAATTTATCAAATCAGCACGTAACCAATGTTCAAGCGGCAAACTGTTTATCCACTTGGGGAAATTTATATTTATCTCTTTTACAGGAAATTCATAAAGAATTCTTGATAAAATTTGTTTAATATCATTTTGAGTAAGGTCAAGACAATTTATTGGAATTACAGGAACATTATGTTTTTTTGAAATTTGTTCTGCGGTATCAACAGCGCTTTCTACGGTTGGATCCAAACAATTAAGCAACACAATAAACGGTTTATTTATAGCGATTAACTCCTGTATTACCCTGCTTTCTGCCTGTTCATATTCCTCACGCGGTATATCGCTTATACTGCCGTCGGTAGAAATAACCACACCAATTGTTGAATGTTCTTCAATAACCTTATGTGTGCCCATTTCAGCAGCCATATTAAAAGGTATCGGCTCATTATACCAAGGTGTATTCACCATACGCGGTTGGTCGTTTTCGATATAGCCAAGCGAGCTCGGTACAATATATCCAACGCAGTCAATCAATCGCACATTCATATTAGCTGCGTTATCAATGTTTATATTAACCGCTTTTTCAGGTATAAATTTTGGTTCGGTAGTCATAATGGTTCTACCCGAGGATGACTGTGGCAACTCATCTTTCGCGCGTTCTTTTTCATATTCTTCGGAAATATTCGGCATAACAAGTTTATCCATAAACTGCTTTATAAAGGTAGATTTACCCGTTCGTACGGGACCTACTATACCTAAATAAATATCCCCGCCCGTTCTTAAAGCGATATCTTCATATATACTTTTGTTTGCCATAAATATTCCTCCGAAACTTTTACATTTAAAATTTTTAACTGATAAATACTATGTAAACTATATCAAATTTATGACAATACTAAAATTTATTGATTTGCTTAACTTCTTATGTTATGATATAAAAAATTGCGGAGGTTTGTGGAATGTGTGATAAAAAATTAAACATTGAATTTATACGTGTTTTTTCAATAATAATGACAATCGTGATACATATATCGAATGTATATATTTATAATTTTAGTAATATATCAAATAATTATTTTCTTACTTCAGTAATTTTCAACTCATTTTCAAGAATTTGTGTTCCACTATTTTTTATGATAAGTGGCGCTTTCGCAATTCAAAAAGAGTATACCAATAAAAAATACATTTTTAGAGTATTAAAATTTATTTTAGTTTTATTTATTTGGAGTATTATCTATTACATACAAAAGAACGGTTTTAATTTTAAAGATATAAGCATTGTAGTGCTCAATTCGATATTTAACGCAAATATGACATCGCGACACCTATGGTATATGTATGCTATTATTGGAATTTATATCGCTTTTCCTTTTATACAAAATATGTGTAAAAATTTAAATACACAACAGGAAAATTTATTTTTAATTCTTTGGGGAATATTTTCGGGTTTTACCGTTATTTTGATACCACTTGCATACAAAATAACAAACTATCACATTACTGTCAGCTACCCAGTTCCACTAATTAATTCGGCATATTATCTTGGATATTTCATATGTGGACATATCTTATATAAACGATTTGAAAAGATTAATTTTAATCGAATAAAAAATATCATTTGTTTTTCTATATTTTTGATATCAACATCAATCACTATATTTTTTACTTATTTTAAATCAGTAAAAACAAATCAACTTTTTGATTCAATGTTTTGGTATAAAGGCGTTTTTACAATCATTTCTGCAATATGTATTTTTATTTTGTTTTTAGTTAACAAAAATATTATTAAAAACAAAAT
>JAZUNP010000046.1:0-1866 GCA_045604215.1 Acutalibacteraceae bacterium | reverse complement strand
ATGGCTTTTAGCCATATTGGAAGTTGTTGAAGTGCCTGCAACTTTGTCGGTTGCGCACACAGCACGCATCGACACTCCGGGAGTGGTTTTGTCAACGGTGAGATAGAAAACTTGCAGACTTGATGAAGGTCCATTGAGTTGTAATTGAGTCTGTGTAGTACCTGGACCCACTTTAGCATGAAATACCGTGTCGAGAGTATATTCAACACCTTGAATGTCGATAGTCTTTGTGTATCTACCGGCATTAGCGACCATTGGCATCAGAGATAATGCCGCAGCCGAAAGAGAAAGAAGTAAAGACTTTTTCATATATTTAGACTTAATGATTAATATTCAATAAAGAGTAATATGCAAAGGTAAAAATTATTCTCAAAAATCAATAAAATTATTTTGATTTTTCTATTACTTATGATTAATAACTGCAGATTCAACTAGCAAGTGCAAAAATAGCAATTTGTTTGAAGAATTCCGTTTTAGGGGTTGAAAAATTTAATTTTTTACGAGGTCTATTGTTTAATTTTTTTGCCACATTTTTAATGTACTTGTCGGAGAAGTCCTTGAAATTGGACTTTTTCGGGATGTATTGTCTGATTAGTTTGTTGATATTTTCGACTGCACCTTTTTGCCAAGAGCAGTAACTGTCAGCGAAATACACTTTGATTTCGTCCAAACCATTAACACTAAGCCCCAACGAGATATCCATGTGAGCTGCAAATTCACTTCCGTTGTCGGTAGTTATAGTTTTCAGATGTTTACGATAAGCGAACAGCAATCGCACCACAGCTTTGGCCACATACTTGGCTTTTTTGCCGTGTTCGAGTCTTTCCATCATCACAAATCCCGTCATTCTCTCCAATAACACCAAAATGGCATGACCGAATGCGTCAACGATCAAGTCCATCTCGAAATCGCCAAACCGCCTTCCATCGGCTTCAACCGGACGCTCGTGTATGCTCGTCCGGTCAGGGATGTTTGTCGCTTTAGTGACTTTCCGGCTCCCACTGGCTTTGCGTTTGAAGTTAGGGTGTCGGCGATGCTTCCTAAGCTCTCCGCTTGCGTCTGCATTTATGATGTTGTAAATGCTTTGAATGGAGACTGCCACACCCTCTCTCCTCAGAATACCACTAATCTGTTCTGGCGACCATTGATGCTCCACAATCATCTGCTTGATACGCCACACCAACATTTGATCCAACGCCCTGTTTGTGGTGGTTCGCTTCCTACGCGCCAACGCCTTTTCATGGGCTTTGTCCCACAGATAGTTCCCTTTATCGGTGGAATTCCGTTTAATCTCACGATAAATCGTTGATTTACTGCGCCCAACTATTTGGGCGATTACTTTAATAGGTGTTTTACTTTGCAATAAGGCGAAAATTTGCGACCTTTGTTGCGAGGTTAGTTGATTATACATAGCAAAACAAAATTAATTAATCTTTGGGAGACTTCGGTCTCCTTTTTTTATTTTGCTAATTAAATCTTTTTTCTGAGATTCGCTCTTTGGGGCTACGCGCCCCAACCGCTGGGCAAACCCGCGGTGTTTTTCATGATATTTTCACCGCTGGTGTCGCACTTCGGTTTGGAATCTTCATAACATTAGCAAAACTGTTTCGCAAAAAATGTTGTATAAATGATTATTTTTTGCGAAATTTGCAACAAATTTGTTGTTTGGGGAACTTTGAGAAATTCCCTTATTGATTTGACATATATATTTTTAACTTATAATCGCAATAGTTTAATGAAAAAAAGTGCTTTGCAACAAGCGCGCGCAGCTTATCAACCCAAGTTGCCAATCGTGCTTACAGGTGCCAAGTCGGAGGCCAAGCGGTCTTAGGAAGACAAATTGGCAACTCAACTCCTTGGGGCACC
>JAZUNP010000045.1:0-2202 GCA_045604215.1 Acutalibacteraceae bacterium | reverse complement strand
TATTCCTCACTGCTGCCTCCCGTAGGAGTTTGGTCCGTGTCTCAGTACCAATGTGGGGGGTTAACCTCTCAGTCCCCCTATGTATCGTCGCCTTGGTGAGCCGTTACCTCACCAACTAGCTAATACAACGCATGTCCATCTTATACCGCCGGAACTTTTAACTTCAAAAGATGCCTCTTAAAGTGTTATGGGGAATTAGTACCAATTTCTCAGTGTTATGCCCCTGTATAAGGTAGGTTACATACGCGTTACGCACCCGTGCGCCGGTCGCCACCAATTGAAGCAAGCTTCAATCGTGCTGCCCCTCGACTTGCATGTGTTAGGCCTGCCGCTAGCGTTCATCCTGAGCCAGGATCAAACTCTCCATTGTAAAAAATTATAATGTATTGTTAGAGTCCTGACTACTTCTTTCCTTGTTCAAAAGGAATTGACAGATAAATACTACATTTCTCTCTATTAACTAAAACCAGTAAATCAAAGAACCGTTTGAAAAATCCTCCTCATTTTAGAGGCGGAAAGTGGTGCAAAGATAATGCAAGATTTTCAATCCACCAAATTTTTCAAGAACTTTTTGCAAACTTTTTTATTTTTCCTCATTTTTGACCCTTAAAAAAGGCAGCTTGATTGCCGCCAGGTATCTTTTAGAAGATCAATATTTCTCATTTGCGGATGCAAAGGTATGCATTATTTTCTTTCGTGCAAACTTTTTCGAACATTTTTTTTATTTTTTTTATAATTATTTGAAAAATGGGGTTTATACCTATATATAATATATAATAGGGGCCGGAAAACGCCCTTCACACCACCTTTTTACCGCCAAAATAGAGTTTATTGCGATTTTTGACTATCTTTGCACAAACGAAAATTCTTATGAAGATTAGAAATATTACCATATTGGTTGTGGTGCTTCTGCTGCTGGACCAGATTTTGAAGATATGGATCAAGACCAATATGCACCTCTACGAGGATATTGAGATTCTCCCCTGGTTTCATCTTCACTTTGTGGAGAACAACGGAGCCGCATTCGGTATGCAGCTCTCAAATGCGGGCGGCTTCGACTGGGGCAAGCTCCTGTTGAGTCTCTTCCGTGTTGTGATGATTGGCCTGCTGGGATACTACATCAACCACCTTGTAAAGCGTGAAAAGGGGACACCTCGCGGAGTGGTGATTGGCCTGGCACTGATTCTCGCCGGAGCAATCGGCAACCTCGTGGATTCGATGTTCTACGGCATGATTTTCACCCAATCGACACCGATGACCGTAGCGACACTGGGTGAGGGATACAGCACCTTCCTGATGGGTAAGGTGGTAGATATGTTCTATTTCCCTCTGTTTCAATGGAATAATATACCTTCGTGGCTGTCGTTCCTCGTGGATGGCAACAACTATTTCTTTGGAGCTATATTCAATCTCGCCGATGCGTACATCTCGGTTGCGGTGGTCTATTTGCTGATTTTTCACTACAAGTTCTTCCAAAGTTAGTGCGATTTTAGGCAAGAGATAAGGGTTAGAATGAAAAAAATTGCGGAAAATAGTTGCGAAATAAAAAAAAGTAGTACCTTTGCGTCACGAAACGATGCCCAGATGGTGAAATGGTAGACACGCTCGTTTCAGGTGCGAGTGCTTCGCGGCATGTAGGTTCGAGTCCTATTCTGGGCACAAAAAAAGAGCAGTTTTTACTGCTCTTTTTTTTGTGCCCGTTGGGCAACTATATCGACAATCCCTCCAAACCTCCCTTTGATAAGGGAGGCTATAAATCTTTATTTGTTACTTCACAACAAATGCCTTTGTACCCGTTAAAAGAGCTGTTTTTTTACTGCTCTTTTTTTGTGCCCTTTGGGCAACGATATCGACAATCCCTCCAAACCTCCCTTTGATAAGGGAGGCTATAAATAACTATAAAATGTGTGACTTCGGTCTGCTTTTTTTGTGCCCACTGGGCTACCTTTATGCAGATGACGGCGATTGAAATAAACAGATTTTCCGAAAAGTTTTTACTTGACAATCAGCACATTGACAAGTCGAAGGCCAAGACGGCGATTCAGTTCGGCGGCAACCTCCTCGCGGCGGTAGAAAATCTCCTGACGGATGACACTTGACGAGAGGCGGGCATACAAGACATGGTTTTCAAGACGCAGTTCGGTAGTGACCGATGCAACCCTCTCGCCCAAGGCCTCACGCCACACATCGGGCAGATGACCC
>JAZUNP010000044.1:0-20999 GCA_045604215.1 Acutalibacteraceae bacterium | reverse complement strand
CTTATGAAGAAATAGCAAGAAAATATGAAGAAGAAACCGGTGTTAAAGTTAAGGTTGTAACCGCAGCGGCAAACAATTATGAACAAACCCTTAAATCTGAAATTGCCAAATCCGATGCGCCCACAATATTTCAGGTTAACGGCCCTGTAGGATACGACGCTTGGGACGATTACTGCCTCGACATTCGAGACAGTAAACTTTACTCCTACCTTTCCGATAAGGATATGGCAATTAAAGAAGACGGCGGGGTATATGCCATTCCCTACGTAGTTGAAGGTTACGGCATTATTTATAATGACGCTATTATGAAAAAATACTTTGCTTTGCCTAATAAGAAAAGTAATCTTAAATCTGCTGCCGAAATAGACAGTTTCGAAAAACTTAAAACCGTTGTTGAAGATATGACCGCCAATAAAGAAAAATTGGGTATTAAAGGCGTTTTTGCTTCTACGTCGCTCTCAAGCGGTGAAGACTGGCGCTGGCAGACACATCTTTTAAACATTCCGCTTTATTACGAATTTTTGGAAATGGGCGAAGATACGGACATTTCTTTAAGTATGCTTGATGCGGACGAAATCGTATATAAATATTCCGATAATTTTTCTAAGATTTTTGACCTTTATCTTAATAATTCCGTAACCCAAAAAACCCTTTTAGGCTCAAAATCAGTTGCGGATTCTATGGCAGAATTTGCATTAGGTCAGGCCGCAATGGTGCAAAACGGCAACTGGGCTTGGTCCCAGATTTCCGGTGTTGAAGGCAATACCGTAAAAGAAGAAAACATTAAAATGCTTCCCATTTTCACAGGTATTGAAGGTGAAAAGGGACAGGGTATATGCATTGGCACAGAAAATTATCTTGCCATAAACAAAAATGCAACCGAAGAACAGCAGCAAGAATCACTTAAATTCCTTGAATGGTTGTTTTCAAGCAAAACCGGTAAAAAATACGTGACAGAAGAACTTGGATTTATCACCCCCTTTAACACTTTCAGCGAAAACGAATTGCCTAATGACCCTCTTGCTAAAGAAATTTCACGCTATATGAAAGATGATTCATACAAAAATATTCCTTGGGCATTCAGTGCTTTCCCGAGTGACGCGTTCAAAAAGGAAGTGGGCAACGCATTGCTTGATTACGCGCAAGGAACAAAAAAGTGGGACGAAATAAAGGATAATATCACTAAAAAATGGAAGAGTGAACGAAGTTAATGAAGAATCCCGTTAAACGCTGGTTTCCCATTTTTGTAATGCCAACCCTCATAGCGTTTTTAATTGCATTTGTAATTCCGTTTTTATTGGGACTTTTTCTGTCCTTTACAGAATTCCGCACCGTAAGCGATGCCCAATTTGTTGGAATTTCAAATTATATACGCGCTTTCAGTGAGGACAGCACCTTTTTACCTGCCTTATGGTTCACAGTAAAATTCGCGGTAGTATCGGTTATAAGCATAAACGTTATTGCGTTTACTCTGGCTCTAATGCTTACCCGCACCGTTCCCGCAACAAAACTTTTCAGAACGGTATTCTTTATGCCGAATTTAATAGGCGGAATTGTGTTAGGTTATATCTGGCAAGTAATAATAAACGGTGTGCTTTACCGTTTCGGGTATTCTATTACTTCAAATGCCAATTTTGGCTTCTGGGGAATGGTTATCCTTATGAATTGGCAGATGATTGGTTATATGATGATAATATATATTGCAGGAATACAGAACATTCCTACTGATATTAACGAAGCCGCCAAGGTTGACGGGGCAGGTCCCGTTACCACCCTTTTTAAAATAATAATACCGTCGGTTATGCCTTCTGTTACGATATGTCTGTTTTTAACCATAACCAATTCATTTAAACTTTTTGACCAGAACTTAGCCCTTACCGCCGGCGCCCCCGGTGAACGCACGCAAATGGTGGCGCTTGATATTTACAACACCTTTTATTCGCGCATAGGATATGAGGGGGTAGGTCAGGCAAAAGCGGTAATATTTTTCATAATTGTAGCAATAATAGCGCTTTTACAGTTGCGCCTTACACGGTCTCGGGAGGAGGAAGCATAATTGAAAACCAAAATGCTTGACCGCTTGTTTTTTATACTGCTTTTAGGTTTTTCTGCGGTTTTTATATTTCCTGTTTTTATTGTTTTAATTAATTCTTTTAAACAAAAATTTTCCATTGCCTCTTCTCCCTTTACCTTGCCTGACAGCAATACTTTTGCGGGAATTTCAAACTTCGCCCAAGGCATTTCCAACACAGGCTTTTTATCGGCTTTTTTATGGTCACTTTTTATTACGGTAACTTCGGTTGCGGTGATTGTAATCTTCACTTCTATGACCGCTTGGTACATCATAAGAGTTAAAAGCAGATTTAATTCCATGCTTTATTACGCTTTGGTTTTTTCTATGATTGTACCTTTTCAGATGGTTATGTTCACAATGTCAAAAATCGCAAACATACTGCGACTTGACAATCCCTTTGGACTAATATTTATATATCTTGGTTTTGGTGCGGGACTTTCGGTGTTTATCTTTTCGGGCTTTGTAAAATCAATTCCCATAAGTCTCGAAGAAGCGGCAATCATAGACGGCTGTAATACATTACAAACCTTTTGGCACGTTGTATTCCCAATTTTAAAGCCCACCGCGATAACCGTTGCAATTCTTAATACAATGTGGGTGTGGAACGACTATTTGTTGCCTTACTTGGTAATAGGAAGCGACTACAAAACCATACCGATTGCAGTTCAGTATCTAAAGGGCGGTTATGGCTCGGTTGATATGGGAGCTATGATGGCGATGCTCGTACTCGCTATCGTACCTGTGATAATTTTTTATTTGACTTGTCAAAAATATATTATAAAGGGAGTAGCGGCAGGTGCAGTCAAGGGATAAACTGGGTAAAAGATACAGCGGAGTGTTAATGGCAATATCATCCTTGCCGTCACCTTATGGGATAGGCGGTTTAGGAATTGAAGGCTATAAATTCATTGACTTTTTGACGCACAGTCATCAGCGCTTTTGGCAAATGCTACCGCTGTGTCCGTTGGGTGAGGGGAATTCGCCCTATAAATCATCGAGTAGCTTTGCGGGTGAAATTCTTTATATAGATATTGATTTTTTGGTAAAAGAGGGACTTTTGAGTGAGGGTGAACTACGAGCTCATAAATTCCCACAGAATGTAGATTATCGTGCGGTAAGGGAATTTAAAATACCTTTGCTAAAAAAAGCGGTAACACGTTTTGATGTGACACACAAAAATTTTAAGGATTTTTTGAGTGAAAACGAGTTTTGGCTCGAGGATTATGCGCTTTTTGAGGCGGCGCTTCAAGTTTATAATACCGACAAATTAAGTGAATTACCTGATGGAATAAGACACAAAATACCATTTTTTCTTAATGAGTTTAGAAAAAATCACAAGGAACAAATCGACTTTTACAAAATAACACAGTATTTTTTCTTTTGTCAGTATTATGATTTAAAGAGATATGCCAATCAAAATGGAGTAAAGATTATAGGCGACATACCCTTTTATGTAGCGCCTGACAGCGCTGATGTGTGGGGCAATCCCGATGATTTTTTGCTCGACCGTAGCTTTAGACCTACTATGGTGGCAGGGGTTCCGCCTGATGTTTTTTCGGAAAGAGGACAGTTGTGGGGTAATCCAATATATAACTGGCAAAACATGCGAGAAAACGGCTACCGATTCTGGAAATCAAGGCTCAGCTTTTGCCGCGATATGTACGATGTGGTGCGAATTGACCACTTTCGCGCTTTTGCCGAGTTTTATCAAATACCTTACGGTAAAACTGCCATGGACGGCGAATGGGTAAACGGCGAGGGTACGGCATTTTGGGATGATATAAGGCAAACGTTGGGCGACGTGAATATAATTGCCGAGGATTTAGGTGGCGAAGATGACCCGCTTGTAATAGATTTGTTAAAGCATACTGATTTTCCCAATATGAAGATTTTGCAGTTTGGGTTTGGCGGTGATATGCAAAATATTTATTTGCCGCAAAATTATCCATATAACTGCGTGTGTTATACAGGTACACACGATAACGATACCGCGCTTGGCTGGTACAATAGGGCATCAACTAAAGAAAGGGTAATTTTTAACACCCTGATACGAAATAATACAGGCTGTGTGGCGCACGATATGATACGCGCGCTTTCAAAATCAAATTCAATGCTCTCGATTTTTCCTATGCAGGATATATTATGCCTTGACAGTAGCGCTCGTATGAACACACCTGGTACTATAGGCGACAACTGGACCTGGCGGATGAGTGAAAATGATTTAAGTGGAGATAATGCAAAGCTACTCAAAAAGCTGACAAAAGAACGAAATTAATAAGAAAGCACTTGCTATATCACTATAGCAAGTGCTTAAATTTTAGTTTAATTGTGAATTAGTCAGCGTTGTACTTCTTACGAGCTACATAGCTGGTGTGGAGGTCGTGGTGAGCCTTGTGGCCGCCAAAACCGTCATACCATTCGCTGTAAAGTGCCTTTACAACGGGTGACTCGTGTGACTTGCGTATAGCCATAGCAGCATCTTGGTCATAAAGAGCCTTTGCACGAATTGCCTTAAGGTCAACAGTATCGCGTACTGACTGAGGTTGAATCGGCTGACCGCCGCCGTTTACACAACCGCCAGGGCATCCCATAATTTCAACAAAGGTCCAACCGTCTGGGTTGCCAGCCTTCATTTTATCCATAACAACCTTTGCAGCAGCAGCGCCAGAAGCTACAGCTACCTTAACTTCCATATCGCCAAGTTTAGCGGTAGCCTGTTTAAGACCCATTGTACCACGAACTGCTGTGTAGTCAACGTCAGCGTTGTCCTTGCCGCTAATCCAGTCGTTTGCGGTACGCAAAGCTGCTTCCATAACTCCGCCTGTAGCACCAAAGATAACAGCTGCACCTGTATCTTCGCCAAGTGGATTGTCAAATTCTTCGTCAGGAAGATTTGCAAAGTTAAGACCTGCGCGCTCAATCATTCTGCCAAGTTCACGTGTGGTGATAGCAATATCAACATCGGGAACACCTGCTGCAGACTGATCTTCACGACCGATTTCAAACTTCTTAGCAGTACAAGGCATAACCGATACGCTAACGATATCTTTAGCGTCGATGCCTTCTTTTTCTGCCCAATATGTCTTAATAACTGCGCCTGCCATCTGTTGTGGTGATTTGCAGGTAGAAAGATGATTTATCATATCAGGATAATAAAATTCGCAGAACTTAACCCAACCCGGTGAGCAAGATGTAATCATCGGGAGTACGCCGCCATTCTTAACGCGATCAAGAAGCTCATTTGCCTCTTCAACGATTGTAAGGTCAGCAGCAAAGTCAGTGTCGAATACTTTGTGGAAGCCAAGGCGACGGAGAGCTGCAACCATTTTACCCTCAACGTTAGAGCCGATTGGCATACCGAAGCATTCGCCCAAGGTTGCGCGGATCGAAGGAGCTGTTTGAACAACAACTGTTTTGCTGGGGTCAGCCAAAGCTTCCCAAATCTTGTCGGTATCATCCTTCTCGGTGAGTGCGCCTGTGGGACAAACTGCAGTACACTGACCGCAAGAGATACAAGGCGTGTTGTTAAGAGAAAGCTCGAATGCTTGACCGATATTAGTGTCAATACCACGGTCGTTAGCGCCGATAACGCTTACATACTGCTCTTCACAAACTGCTACGCAACGACGGCAAAGAATACACTTATTGTTGTCGCGTACAAGGTGAGGTGTGCTGTAGTCAAGCTCGTACACAGGCTTAAAGCCATCAAATGCGTCTTCATCTACGCCGTAGTCACGGCAAAGTTTCTGGAGTTCGCAATTTGTAGAACGTGCGCAAGAAAGGCACTTTTTATTATGTGTTGAAAGAATAAGTTCAAGTGTAGTCTTACGTGACTTTTGAACCTTTTCGGAATTGGTGATAACCTCCATACCGTCGGTACAAGGATAAACGCAAGCAGTTACAAGGCGGAAACCTCGACCCTCGTTAACCTCTACCATACAAATACGGCAAGCACCAATTTCGTTGCGTTCTTTCATAAAGCAAAGTGTAGGAATTTCTACACCTGCTACACGGGCAGCCTCTAAAACAGTGGAGCCCTTTGGTACGCTTACAGCAATACCGTTAATTTTTACATTAATCATATCCATTACTATTGGCTCCTTTCTTAAACCTTGCTTATTGCCTTAAACTTACAGTTACCGATACATACGCCGCACTTAATGCACTTTTCAGCATCGATTTCGTAAGAAGGAAGCTTGTGACCTTCTGCTATGTAATCGGTCTTACTGATTGCGCTAACAGGGCAATTTCTTGCACACATACCGCAACCGATACACTTATCAAGGTCAACCTTGAATGTAAGAAGGTCTTTACATACGCCTGCAGGACACTTTTTGTCAACAACGTGAGAAATATACTCGTCACGGAAGAATTTGAGTGTTGCAAGAACAGGGTTTGGTGCTGTCTGACCAAGACCGCAAAGTGAGTTTTGCTTAATGTAGTAGCAAAGCTCTTCTAATTTGTCAATATCTTCAAGATTTGCCTTACCTGAGGTAATCTTGTCAAGCATTTCAAGAAGACGCTTTGTACCAACACGGCAAGGAGTACATTTACCGCAAGATTCGTCAACGGTAAATTCAAGGAAGAATTTAGCCATATCAACCATACAGTTGTCTTCGTCCATAACGATAAGACCGCCTGAACCCATCATACAACCGATAGCTGTAAGGTTGTCAAAGTCAACCTCGGTATCGATAAGTGACTCAGGAATACAACCGCCCGAAGGACCACCTGTTTGGGCAGCCTTAAACTTCTTGCCGTTAGGAATACCACCACCGATGTCTTCAATAATGTGACGAAGTGTAGTACCCATTGGAATTTCTACAAGACCTGTATGCTCAATCTTACCGCCGAGTGCAAATACCTTTGTACCAGCCGATTTTTCAGTACCCATTGATTTAAACCAGTCAGCACCTCTAAGGATGATTTGAGGGATGTTAGCAAAGGTTTCAACGTTGTTTTCAACTGTTGGTGAGTTGTAAAGACCTTTAACAGCAGGGAACGGAGGACGTGGACGAGGTTCGCCACGGTTACCTTCGATAGATGTCATAAGAGCAGTTTCTTCACCGCAAACGAATGCGCCCGCACCAAGACGAATTTGAAGATCAAAGTCAAAGCCTGAACCAAAGATATCTTTACCAAGTAGACCGTATTCATTCGCCTGGTCAATAGCTTTTTGCAAACGAGCAACAGCGATTGGGTATTCAGCACGAACGTAAACGTAACCCTTTGTAGCGCCTACTGCGTAACCTGCGATTGCCATAGCTTCGATGATACAGTGTGGGTCACCCTCAAGAACAGAACGGTCCATAAATGCGCCTGGGTCACCTTCGTCGGCGTTACATACTACATATTTTTGAGCTGCCTTATTAGGAGCGCAGAACTTCCACTTAAGACCTGTCGGGAAGCCGCCGCCGCCACGACCACGAAGACCTGAATCCAAAACAGTTTGGATAACTTCTTCAGGTTTCATTTCGGTAAGAACCTTACCAAGCGCTGCGTAACCGTCCATAG
Organism: Acutalibacteraceae bacterium; assembly: GCA_045604215.1. Lineage (GTDB taxonomy): Bacteria > Bacillota > Clostridia > Oscillospirales > Acutalibacteraceae > UBA737. The sequence continues at coordinate 13,411 of JAZUNP010000044.1, read as the reverse complement.
CGATATATTCGTCTATGTTTTCTGGGTCGATAACACCGCAGTTACGAAGAACAACACGGTTTTGTGATTTGTAGAATGCTGTATCGTTAAGTGATACACTTGCTGCGTCTACAATCTCTTCAGCGCCTGTATCGTTGTAAATTAAACGTTCAACAGGACGTCCTTTTAGAAGATGCTCTTCAACAATTTCTTTTACGTCGTCTGTGGTAACACGGCTATAGAAAGTACCGTCAGGATAAACGATAACAACAGGACCCAATGCGCAAAGACCAAAGCAGCCTGTTTGAACGAGTTTTACCTCTTCGCCAAGACCTGCATCAGCAATGTTCTGCTCAAATGCTTCCTGAATTGATCTACTACCTGACGAGGTACAGCCAGTACCGCCACAAATAAGTACATGTGCACGAATCATAACTTTACCTCCCAATTATTCACAGTTAGCAACGGTGTATTCAGTTACAACCTTGCCACCTTTAAGATGCTTTAGGACAACTTCTTTTGCCTTTTCAGCAGTCATTTTAACATAGGTAACCTTGTCTTTACCTGCCTCATAAACCTCTACGATTGGTTCATACTGGCAAAGACCTACACAGCCTGTTTGTGATACTGTAACAGTTTGTGCCAGTCCCCCTTCGTTTACTGCCTCAACAAAAGCGCTAAGAACGGGACGTGCGCCTGCTGCAATACCGCAGGTAGCCATACCAACAACAACACGTGTTGAGCTTACGCCTTCGCGGATTACAACCTTGTCTTTCATTTTGTCTTTGATTGCTTGAAGCTCAGCCAAAGATTTCATTTTTATAACTTCCTTTCTTGGAAATAATTTATTAGTTTATATGTTAACAAGCAGTCCGTACTGCTCGTTAAGATACTCTTTTATCCATACGATAACCTCGTATGTGTCAAGTGGGACACCATCAAGTATCGCGCGAAGCTGACGGGTGTCAAGTCTAACCTCGCCGTTTTCGGTTTGGTGAACAAAAAGAAAATCGGTATTGGGATGACCTTGTATTAAGGTTACAACCGTTTCTTTTATATCACCGAGCGGTGTAAAGTCCAAATGATTTTTATAAAAGTTAGCCGTCACGGTAGTACCATGATTTATGTGATCTATGCTTGAAACTATTTGCAACTTACCGCCGGTCATTTCGGCTGCCATTTTAAGCAGCGGAATACCAAGACCTACTTTTCGGGTGGTGCGTGTGGTATAAAAAGGATTTTCAACCGTTTTTAGTATTTCATCGTTCATACCACAACCGTCGTCTTTTATCGTAAGGGTGAGGGTGTCACAGCTTTCAATGATTGAGATTTCGGTTAAAGTAGCGCCTGCTTTTACCGAATTTTCGGTAATATCAAGAATATTAAGTGATAATTCTTTCATAACATTACCTCAAATTATTTTCTTAAAAGTTCGAAAAGTCGCTTTCGAACGAGATTACTGCTATAAGGCTCGTCATCAAGTTCAAAATAGTTTTCTTTATCACGCATATCGTTTAACCTGTGTGCATCTGAACTTACAATAATTTTTTTATCCTGCAAGCTGTATTTTTGTACATACTCGTCACGCTTTTCTCCGTCGTGCAGTTCGACACATTTAAAGTGCGGACTGCTTGGAAAAGTACCGAGTATTGAAATAATACCGTTTGATTGGCGGTCAATGTGAGCGGGGTAGCAAATGCCACCAAAGTCAGCCACCAAATCGGGCACCTCATTTACAGAAATAAGGGTTGCATTTATAAGCAAATTTTCTTCCTCGCCGATTATGTTATCCTGTCCGTCAAGTATTAGTTGACGTCCGAAAATATCGGGACGGTTTTTCACAGGTATTCTTAAACTCTTTACTTTCTCACCAAATGCTATAGCGCCTTGGAGTGTTTCGAAAAGACACACAATGTGTATATCTTCACTCGTCGTAAGCTCCATACCCGCAATGGGTATAATACCGTAACGACGCGCCGCCTCAAAAAAAGCGGGGCAGTTGTCGGTGGTGTTATGGTCGGTGAGCGCTACGATGTTAAGCCCACAAAGTGATGCCATACCCGCAATATTATTGGGGGTGTTATCGTCATCACCGCAAGGGGAGAGGCAGGAATGAATGTGCAGGTCGTAATAATACCTATTCATTATAAGGTACCCGACACTTTGATTGCAGCTTCATACGCCGCAAGGGGAGTTGAAAGAATGTTTATACCCTTTTCTTTGGCAGTATTAAGAACGTCATCTTGGAGTGTAACGTCTTCTGCCAAAAGAATACAGGAAACATCGGAAAGGGAAGCCACAGCGACAACATTTATATTGGACATAATGGTAATCCAAACATTATCACATTGGGCTCGGCCCATAACCCAACTAAGTAAGTCACCTATGTAGACACCATTTATCTTGCGGTTGGGCTCGGGCAAACACAGGGTATTAAATTGACATGTATTTGCAAGTTGTTGTACCGTCATTTTAATCTCCCTTTTTGTGTAAATTTATAAGGCAATCCTCTATTTTTGCATTACCCTTTACTACGTCTTCAGCAAACGCGCGACAACTTGGAGCTCCACAAGAGCCACAATCAATACCGGGCAGTTCTTCACGTAACTTTTGAATGTCAGCCATCATTCGCATTGACTCTGCCATACTATCGCTTAGCCTTGAGATAGGTTGATATTCGGGTAGTTCGTTAAAGAGATAGTAATCAGGAATGTATTTAGAGTGGTCACCGTTTAAAAAATTTTGTGAAACGGGCAAATATCTACGTAGCGTTTGCAGTCTTGCTTTTGCGATGAACGGGTTTTGCATAGTAAGCACACCGCCAACGCAACCGCCAGTACATGCATTAAGCTCTACAAATTCAAGTTGTGGAATATTTCCGTTTTCTATTTGGTCAAGAACACGGTTAACATTTTCAATGCCGTCAGCCGCCAAGTAATTTTCATTAAAAATTGCTGTGGCTTCGCCGCCTGAACGAGCCCAACCAATGCCAATCATTCCTGATTCGGAAAGGGTTTCAACAGGTGATTCCCTCTTCATTGCGTTTATGAGCAAGAAGTAAATATCACTTATTGAAACAACCTCATCAACCTGACTTTTATATCCTGCAAAACCGTTTTTGACATAACTGGCTTTTGCAGGGCAGGGAGATATAAAACAAACGCCTATATCCGAGGGTTTTAGTTCAGGATGTTTTTTAAGTGCTTTTTCGCGAGCAAGTCGCGCGGCAACCTCCATAGGAGGTAGCATATGAATAATGTTGTCGTTTAGCGACGGATACCTAAGCGCTATCAGTCGCATAACCACAGGACATGCCGAACTGATGGCAGGCTTTTTTATACCGTCGGTTTTAAGATAAAGACGTGTGTAAGCAGAAACAAGCTCCGCCGCCTTGGAAACCTCAAAAACATCGTCAAAGCCAATATTCAAAAGTCCGCCAAGTACATAGTCGATATCATCAAGATTATCAAACTGGCCGTACAACGTAGGTGCTGGGAGAGCAATTTTCCATTTAAATCGGTCCATACTGCTTAGGCTACTGCACACAGCTTTTTTTGCCTTGTGCGGACACACGCGAATACACTCGCCGCAATCGATACACCTATCGCTATTTATAAAAGCGTGACCGTCCTTTATGCGAATTGCTTCGGTAGGACAGTGACGCAAACAGGTGGTACAGCCGGTGCATTTAGAAGTATCTAATAATACCGAGTGTTCATATGTTTGCATAATGTGCTCCTGTTAAATATTTACTCGCATTGTAACCGTGGTACCTACTCCTACCTCTGACTCAATTACCATATCATCGGTGTAACGTTTCATATTGGGAAGTCCCATACCTGCGCCGAAGCCCAATGAACGAATTTGGTCGTGAGCGGTAGAAAAGCCCTCTTGCATTGCTTGTTCAATATTTTTAATTCCGGGACCTGAATCCTTTAAAATGATTTCAATATGGTCCTCGTGAATATTAACATCGGCTTCGCCGCCGTGCGCGTGAATGACCATATTGATTTCGCCTTCGTACATAGCAATGGATACTCGCCTAATGATTTCAGGGTCAATCCCCAAACGTCTTAAATTTTTTTTGATTTGTATTGATGCCTGACCGGCAGAAGTAAAATCGTCTCCATCTACTAGAAAATGGAAATTGAGTATTTCGCTCATTTTTTAACCTTGTTTCCTACAAGACCGTTTTGGTAAAGCAAACCGCATGCCTCGTATAATCTTTTGTCGGAAACCATCAACACTATACCGCTATCCTTAGCGAGATCAATCATTTCCTGGGTAGGAACTTTAGAACGGACAAAAACAACACAAATCATATCCATCATTTCGGCTGTACGAATAACCTGAGGATTTACAAGTCCTGTAAGAAGAACAGCTTGGTCTTTTACAAAGGCTAAAACATCGCTCATAAGGTCACAGCCACACGCAGAATATACGTGTTTGTCTATGTTTTCCTCACAGCACAAGACCCTTGCTTCAAGCAATTCCTGCATTTGACTTATTTTCATAAGTATCTATCCTTTAGTCAGCGTATTTAGCAAGAATATCGTCTACGTCATCAACGGTGAGACGACCGAAAACATCTTCGTTAACGGTAAGAACAGGTGCCAAACCGCAAGCGCCAATACAACGGCAAGCGGTAAGTGAGAATTTACCGTCTTCGGTGCATTCGTCAGCGCCGATACCAAGCTTTTCACTGAGTTTATCAAAAATGTCACCCGAGCCTACAACGTAGCAAGCAGTACCAAGACAAACCGAGATGTTGTACTTACCCTTAGGAGAGAGTGAGAACTGTGCATAGAAGGTAGCAACGCCGTATACCTTTTCAAGTGATACGCCCATACCTTCAGCAATCATTTCCTGCACCTCAAGCGGCAAATATCCGTAGATGTCCTGTGCCTTTTGCATAACTACCATAACATTGCTTTTGTCGTGGCAGTTTTCAGCAATAACCGCTTTGAGCTGTGCTTCCTGTTCGGCAGTGCCTTTGAAGGGAAGTTTGCTGATTTTCTTTTTCATAAATTTATCCTCCTTACAAATTTCAACAAGATATAACAAATAGATTGTTAAAATTGTATCAATATATATAATAACACATTTTTTTCTTTTTGAAAAGGGGTTTAACGAAAAAAATTGAACTTTTTTAAAAGCAACAATACCCAAGCTGTAAAAAACAACTTGGGTACGTAAGAAAATTATTCTTTTAAAGCGCGTTCAAGCCAAGTAAAGCCAAGGTCAAGAGCCGAGAACAAATTATCCTTTGTGCTGTCTTTTTTAACGCGGTCTTTCATAGGCTTATCTGTGTTGCTGTCAAGCAATTGAACCGACACCTTGTCGGCAATTTCAAGCTTACCGTCTTTTTTTGAAGAAAGTATCTGGAATTTTACTACGTATTTTTCGCTCATATTGCCATAGTAAATTTCATTATTCTTTCTTACGAGTGGTTTGCCTTTATAGGTTAAAAAGTTTGTTTCTACCATAACTGTATCTCCCAAATCAAAAGTTTAAATATTGCTATAAAATTATATAACATACATATAAATATGTCAAGAACATAAAATTCACAAAATTGTTGACTTTTGGTAATGTTTTTATTACTATTATATTTGTAAAAATATAGTTTTCCGAAAGGATGTAAAAAATGGACAATTCGCAAAAAACAATGGAAACAATAGTTAACCTTGCCAAAGGCAGAGGTTTTGTATATCCGGGTAGTGAAATTTATGGCGGTCTTGCAAACGCTTGGGATTACGGTCCACTTGGCGTTGAGCTTAAGAACAATATAAAACGCGCTTGGTGGAAAAAGTTTGTACAGGAAAATCCGTACAATGTTGGTCTTGACAGTGCTATTATCATGAATCCTGAAACTTGGGTGGCCTCGGGTCACTTGGGTGGTTTCTCTGATCCTCTTATGGACTGCCGTCAGTGTAAAACTCGTCATCGTGCCGACAAGTTAATCGAAGACTATGTAGCAGAAAATGGTCTTTCGGATAATCCTGCCGCTATGAGCGACGCCGAGATGATGGAATACATACGTGAAAAGGGTATTGCTTGTCCTGATTGCGGCTCACACGATTTTACCGATATTCGTAAATTCAACCTTATGTTTAAAACATTTCAGGGCGTTACCGAGGATAGCTCTTCAACACTATATCTTCGTCCTGAAACCGCACAGGGTATTTTTGTAAACTTTAAAAACATTCAGCGTACAACACGCCGTAAGCTGCCTTTTGGTGTAGGTCAGATTGGTAAATCGTTCCGTAACGAAATTACACCGGGTAACTTTATATTCCGTATCCGTGAGTTTGAACAGATGGAGCTTGAGTTCTTCTGCAAACCGGGTACCGACCTTGAATGGTTTGATTATTGGCGTAGCTTCTGCCGTGATTGGCTTATAAATCTTGGTATGGATGAAAACGCTCTTCGTCTTCGCGACCACGATAAAGATGAGCTTTGCTTCTACTCAAAGGCTACAACAGACTTTGAGTTTCTATTCCCGTTTGGTTGGGGTGAGCTTTGGGGGGTTGCCGACCGTACCGATTATGACCTTTCTCAGCACGCAGAGCATTCGGGTGAGCCGATGGAATATTTTGACCCTGAAACCAATGAAAAATATGTGCCTTATGTTATTGAACCATCCTTGGGCGCCGACCGTGTAACACTTGCATTCCTTTGCAACGCTTATGATGAAGAGGTTGACGAAAAGGGTGACAAGCGCGTAGTTTTAAGACTTCATCCTGCGCTTGCACCATTTAAGGCAGCTGTGCTTCCGCTTTCTAAAAAGCTTTCTGGCAAAGCAATGGAAATCAAGAACGACTTGGCAAAAGAATTTATGGTTGACTTTGACGATGCAGGTTCAATCGGTAAGCGTTATCGCCGTGAGGATGAAATCGGTACACCATTCTGCATTACGTACGACTTTGAAAGCGAAAACGACGGTTGCGTAACCGTTCGTGAGCGCGACAATATGGAGCAGGTTCGCATCCCGATTGCCGAGCTTAAATCATATATCGCTGAAAAAATTAAATTTTAATTTGCAGTACCTCGTTTGAGAAAATATTGGAGGATGGTTATAATATGGAGATATTAATAGAATCCAGCGGCGCGACACAAATACTTATAATGTTTGCAATGTTGGTTGGCGGTTTGGCATTTTTTATGTACGGTATGAACGTAATGTCAAACGGTCTTGAAACTATGGCGGGCGGCGGACTTGAGCGCACGATGAAAAAGGTTACCGCAAACGACTTTTTAGGCTTTTTCTTGGGCGCAGGCATAACCGTTGCTATTCAGTCCTCTTCGGCATTTACTGTAATGCTTGTAGGTCTTGTAAACTCAGGCATTGTGCAGTTTTCTAATACCTTTGGTATGATAATGGGATCAAACGTAGGTACAACACTTACTGCATGGATTTTAAGCCTTGCAGGTATCAGCAAAGACAGCTTTGTAATGACGCTTTTACAGCCTATGACCTTTGCGCCAATACTTGCATTTATCGGCATAGTAATCCGAATGTTTACCAAATCCGAAAAGAAGAACAATCTCGGTCTTATATTTATCGGTTTTGCAGTGCTGATGTTCGGCATGGAGCTTATGAGCGCTTCAATGGTGTCTGTCCGTGAAATACCTGGCTTTGATAAGTTTTTGGCAAGTCTTTCAAGTCCCATAATTGCGTTGTTGGTTTCTACAGTGTTTACAGGTATTATTCAGTCATCGGCCGCAACAATCGGTATTGTTCAAGCATTGGCGCTTTCGGGTGGTATTACATGGCAGATGGCAATACCATTGGTGCTTGGCGCAAATATCGGTACTTGTGTTACAGCGCTTATTTCAAGCGTGGGTACAAACAAAAATGCAAAGCGCGTTGTAATAATGCATTTCTTTGTAAATGTATTCGGCTCGGGACTTTGTATGATTATTATGTACATTATGAGGGCTTTCGGTGTAGAACTGCTTGGTATGGAAATAGCCATGGTAGGTGTTGCCGTAATACACACGCTATTTAATGTTATTACAACAATTGTCCTATTCCCCGTAAAAAAGGTGCTTATAAATTTCTGTGCAAAAATTGTTCCCGATGGAAAGGACGAAAAACAGCATACCGTATTTTTGGACGAGCGTTTATTTAACAATACACCACTTGCCATCAGCGAATGCCGCCGACTTTCAAATGAAATGGCAGAGCATACGCGTACAGCAATAATGTCTTCACTCGAGCTTGTGTGGAATTATGACGAACAGAAAGCTCAATTTATACGCGATACCGAAACCCTTACAGACAAATATGAGGACAAGCTGGGTACATATCTTGTTCGTCTTAGCAGTAACAATTTGTCGGAGGATGATTCGCACGCAGTATCAAGAATGTTACATTCTTTAAGCGATTTAGAGCGTATAAGTGACCACGCGCTTAATATTTGTGGCACGGCGCTGGAAATTAAGGAAAAAGAAATTATATTCTCAAGTGATGCGAAACGCGAAATCAGTGTTATGATAGAGGCTTTGAAGGAAATTATGAATATTACAGTCGATTCCTTCATAAATGATGATTATGAAGCCGCTTCGCATGTTGAACCTATTGAGCAGGTAATAGACAAGCTGAAAGACCAGCTTAAATCACGCCATATTGAACGACTTCAGAAGGGCGAATGCACAGTTCAGATGGGCTTTGTGTTCTCTGACCTGCTTACAAATATAGAGCGTGTTTCCGACCATTGCTCAAATATTGCGGTATATACAATTCAGCAGGATTCACCAAAGCTTGATACCCACAAGTATTTAAGAAAGGTTAAAACTGCCGCAGTAGGTAATTTTGTTGAGGAATACGGCGAATACGAGAAAAAATACTCATTGGATTAAGAAGAGAAAAAGTTATGTTAAAAAGAATTTTGGCATTATCCGTAGCATTAATTATGGCAATAGGTCTTATCGGTTGTAAAGTCGGGGCAAAGCTACCGCAGTATGCCGAAAAGCAATTTGAGATTTCGGGCTTGTGGGCTCCTTATGAAATGACTGAAGAGGCATTCAAGCAGTATAAGGATGTTGGCTTTACTGCATTTTCAATGGGAAATCACTCTCTTTCTAAAACAAGCGAAAATCAGTTTTATTTGGGTTCTGACCGTACAATGAAAGCGCTTGAGCTTTGCAGAAAAGTAGGGCTTAATGCTATCCTTAACTACAACGATTGGATTGCTACATGGTCAGAAGGTGACCCCGATTATAACGGTGATACACCTTTTAGCAAATATGACCTTTACGGTGAATACAAGGATATAATTACAGGCGTTCATATTTGCGACGAGCCGTATATTAAGACAGCCGACGGTAGTAACCATTTCGAAATATACGGTAACAAAACCTTGGTTGAGGATTTTAAAAAGGTGTATCCAAATGCTAAATTTATGGTTAACCTTATCCCGCTCATGGCGCTCCATTTACGCGGTTTTACCACATACGAGGAAATGATGGACCTTTTCGAGAAGACTTTTATGGAGCCGTTTGACAATCCGTACGTTTCGGTAGACGTTTATCCTTTCCACGAAGGTATGACAGTCGATGATACTACCTTACTTAAAAACTATCGTTACATAGCAGATTCGGCTAAAAAGTACGGTGTAAAACCGGCATATATTCTTCAGTCAAGCGTTGGCGGTACCGTAATTGTACAGCCGTCCGATGAAGAGGTTACAAAAGAATTTGAAATGCGTCTCAGTGAGAGTGATTTGCGTTGGGAGGTAAACAACGCGCTTCTCTTTGGCGCCGATACATTACAGTATTACTGTTATGCTGTTCCTGCAACTTATGACTCGGACGGTAATATTGTTGATTATATGTATGACAACTGTATCTTGAATCACGATGGAACACCGAGCGAGGTTTATTACAGTTTACAAAAGATACATAAGGAAATTCAGTCCTACGCAAATGTAATACTGTCTTATGATTGGCAAAAAACAATCGGAATTTCGGGCACTGAAATGTCAACCTATAGAATTGTTGATATGCAGTATGACGATAATTTGGAACCGATAGTATTTGATGACCCCAAAAATTATGTGGAGGCGGAAAGTACTCACGATACGGTTATAAGTCATTTCACCAGCAAGGATTACGGTGAGGCTTATATGTTCCTTAATTGGGCAGACCGTGACGATAGCAACACTGTAACCGCTACTTTTAAAGATTGCTCATCTGTTGCAATCTATGGTGGAGTAGGCTTTGAAGGTACTCCAAAAATCGTAGAGCTTACCGAGGACGGAATGCTCACAATCGAGCTTGAGTATGGCGAGGGTGTGTTTGTAACACCTCTTTCCTAATACAGATATTCAATAGGTTAGCGGTTTTTCGTCAAACGTCAAACCATGATAAAAAGGAGAAAATAATGTTAAAAATATTTTCAATATGGTTGGTGTTTGTGATGATCTGTGGTTTTTCTGGCTGTGAGAAAAAGTATACCGAAAAGGATTTAGCTAAGTATGAAGCTCAAGAGTTTGAAATTTGTGGCCTTTGGGCGCCTCGTCAAATGACCGAAGAGGCATTCAAACAATATAAGGATGCGGGATTTAATGTTGTTTCCTTTACCAATCACGACGAGTTGCCAAGAACTAGTGAAAATCAGTATTACATAGGTTCAAAACGAACTCAAGAAGCGCTTGATATTTGTAAAAAAGTTGGTATAGACGTATATATTGCCTACGGCGCGTCATGGTTTAACCGTGCTAACGAGGGCGACGAGTACTTTGATAATAAGCCTTTTAGTACATACGACCTTTACGGTGAATACAAGGATATAATCAAGGGTGTTCACATAAGTGACGAGCCTAATAAAGAAGTAATGACCGTGCTTTCAAGCGATGCACTTATAGAAGACTTTAAAAAGGTTTATCCCGACACAAAATATATGATAAACCTTATTCCTGAAACTGCTATTACAAGCCGTGATTATGTAGACTACCCCGAAATGCTTAAGCATTACGGCAATGATATTATGAGTAAGTTTGAAAATCCATATATTTGTGTAGATTGCTATCTGTGCTCAAATTACAATTTGGTAGGCCTAAATATTCTTAATAACTACAATCAAATTGCAAATACTGCAAAAAAATATAACGCTGAAACCACCTTTATTTTGCAATCTAGTACAGGTAATGAATTCTGGGAGAGTATCAGCGAGGCGGATGTGCGCTTGCAGGCTTATCTTGCACTTGCTTTCGGTGCGGACAATTTGCAATATTATTGCTATTCAGTACCTGAAGGCATTCCATACAATCACTGTATGCTTGAGAGAGATCAAAAAACACCAAGTGAAGTTTATTATCATGTAAAAGAGGTTAATGCCGAAATTCAAAGCTTTGCAAGTGCTATACTTGCGTATGATTGGCAACAGTCGGTAGGTATTTCTGGTACCGAAGAGCAAACATATAGAGTAGTAGCAATAGAACGTGATGACGATTTTAACATTATTAAATTAGATGGTTGTAAGAATTACGTTGATGCAACCGGTACTCAGGATTTGGTTGTAAGCCGGTTTGACAGCGAAAAATACGGCGAAGCATATATGTTTGTAAATTTTGGCGCAAATACCGAAAAAGCAAACACAGTAACCGCTACTTTTAAAGATTGTGGGGCTATTGCAATTTACGGTGGCGAGGACTATAGCGGCACTCCAGAGATTTTAACACTTGATGAAAGCGGTAATTTAAAACTTGAGTTTGCTTACGGTGAGGGTGCATTTATTGTACCGCTTAAATAGGGGATGAATTTTACGGTTACTAAAAATACAAATACATATAAAAATAAAATCATTACCATACCAAACATACTGTCTTTTTTTAGACTTTGTTTAATTCCTTTAATAGTTTGGCTATATTGCTTTCAAGAAAATTATTTATGGACTATTATAATTTTTATACTTTCAGGAATAACCGATATTGTTGACGGATTTATCGCAAGAAAGTTTGATATGATAAGCGATTTCGGCAAAGCTTTCGACCCTGTCGCTGACAAGTTGACGCAAATATCAATGCTGTTTTGTTTGGTAACGCGCTTTCCGCTTATGCTGATACCGTTGATAATACTTATAATTAAAGAGGCTCTTGCTGCTATTATGAATATGATAACACTCGAGAAAGCAGGGTTTGTAGTAGCGGCAGTATGGCACGGAAAGTTAAATACGGTGCTAATATATGTTACAATGTTCGTACATATAGTATGGTATAATATACCGTCTATGTTTTCTAATTTGCTGATAATTTCATGTATAATTATGATGCTGTTGTCATCTTTTTTATATACGAAATCAGATGTCAAGGCGATAAAAAAAGAAAACAGCAACAGTTAAAAATTTTTATGAAATATTGCTTTGTTTTTAACTTGATGTTATAATTTGTTTGTAATTTAAAATTTTCGGAGGATGAATATATGGCTAAAATAATTATATCAAGCGACAGCACCTGTGATTTAAGCGCGGAGCTTAAAGAAAGATACGGTGTAAAAATTATACCGCTTGGCATTACTTTAGGAACTGAGGTTTACCGTGACGGCATTGATATTACACCTGATGATATTTACGCTCATCATGCAAAAACAGGCGAGTTACCTAAAACCACCGCATCGAACGTTGGGGAGTGCATTGATTACTTTACCGACCTTACTAAAGACGGTGACGCAGTAATTCACTTTACAATCAGCGCTACAATGTCGTCTACATACAGCAACACCTGTCTTGCTGCGGCGGAGTTTGAAAATGTTTATGTGGTAGACTCTGCAAACCTTTCTACAGGTGGCGGACTTCTGGTTGTGGCTGCTGCTGAAATGGCTAAAGAAGGAATGGAAGCTGCCGACATAGTAGCACAAATAGAAAATCTAAGACCGTGCGTTGATGCATCATTCGTTATTGACAGCCTTGAATATTTACACAAAGGCGGTAGATGTTCAGCCCTTGCTATGATGGGCGCCAATTTGCTAAAGCTTAAACCTTGCATTGAGGTTAAAAACGGCAGTATGGGTGTTGGCAAAAAGTATCGCGGTGTTTACGGTCGCGTGCTTACCGAGTATGTTGATGAGCGACTTCAAAACGTGGAGGACATTGATACAAGCCGCGTATTTGTAACCCACGCAGGCTGTGACGAGGAAATTGTTAATGCAGTTGTCGAACAGGTTAAATCAAAAGGTATTTTTAAGGAAATATTCCTTACCCGTGCGGGTTGTACCGTATCATCACACTGCGGCGCAAATACATTAGGTGTATTGTTTGTTCGCAAGTCACCAATACAATAATTTGGCATAGAATAAAGCAGGGGTGAACGATAGGATATCCTGCTTTTCGGCGGTAGTAATTTACTATCTTTAAGATTACCGATTATACCCCTTTAATATATAAAAACTCCCCGACAATAGTCGGGGACTTTTTATATAAGGTAATAGG
>JAZUNP010000043.1:0-33416 GCA_045604215.1 Acutalibacteraceae bacterium | reverse complement strand
ATTTGCACTTTGTTTTTACTAACTTCCTGTAACAGTAACTCCGAGTGGCAAAAGGCAGAACATACATATTCCCAGTTAGGCTTTACTGTTAGTTATAACTATCCTTATGGTTGCAATGCCGTATCATCTGATGACGATCCTAGTATCTGTATTTATAAAGATGGTATTGATGATAAATTGGATTGGTCTATATCTATGAGTGTAGTCAATATGAATCACTTGGAATTTGAGGATTATAAAGGTGGTGCGGCTAAAACAGCGAGTGACATCAAACAAAAGAACGGTATTTGGAACTTTATTTACACTGAACCGCAAGAACGGACTATTATGCTCAAATATTTCGAATGTGGGAAGTTATTGATTTTGCAAAAAGCAAATGATTTTGATTATGATAATGCCTTTGACGTTGCAAAAACATTTGAGATAGATGTTTGGGGTGAAGATATAAGATGAGGAAAATAAAAGAAATATTACTGCTATTGGTTTTGTTTGTGCTGTCTTTTGCTTTGTTTTTCGTGGTGTATTTACCATCGCCATTTGTAGCTGGAAGTGATACTGCATTTGTCGGTGGTATTCATTACTTAAGATTGCTTTTAAACGATAAAACATTTTATATGGCAATAATTAACACCATTCGAAAACCGTTTATTTTTTCTGTGGTTTTAATACCACTATCTTGTTTTATATTAAAAAATAGAATCAAATTAACGAGAAAAAGTTTTTATTTAACTGCCTTTGTAGCATCTTTTATAATAGCTACCGTATATCTACTTACAAATGTAGCTTTCTATAACATCTTAGGATACATCTTCTTCCCAATGTCAATCAGTTTTTTATGTTTAATTGTTTTTTGGGTTTTTGAGTTAATTAGAAACATATTTAAAAGTATTATAAATAAGAAGGGTGTAAATGAAGAAATTCAAAATATATAGTTCTATTGTCTTGATTTCAGGATTGCTTCTTGCATTAACATCTGTGTTGGTGCCGATTATAAAATTAAGTAATTACACTGCACAAAACGGAAGTGTTGGAGTAATTGGCGGTGCAGATGCATCCACACTATTGTTTTTATTGAGATATTCTGATGGACATTTGCTATTCGCTTTAATTTTAGGACTAACATTGTTCTTATGCGGTGGGTTTTGCCTTGTCTTCAAAAGAACTGTTACCAATAATTGCAGATTAAAGACCACTGCACTCTCTTTGATAATATCGTTCTTTGGCGCATCGGGACTTTCGTGCTTTTTTATTTGGTATAGCATCGTTGCGTTTCTCGAAATGTCAATGCATCCTATTGCCTATCCGTGTAGTATTTTTGTCGGTTTGTTGTCACTTGTTGCGTTTATAACGGCAATTATATTTTATATCCGAGTAAGAAAAAAGAACCCAAAACCCAAAGGGATAGTAATTGATATTCTAACAAGTATAACCACTTTGCCGATATTGTTTTTACTTGTTGCAAAGATATTCGCAATATTGCAATCGTTTTAGGGAGCAGTATATGAGAAAAATAAAATTGTTTTAATCATTTTATCAACATTATTCGTTATAGTTATAGCATTCATAGGAACTTTCGTGTTGTGGTGGAATGGTGCTTTTAATAAATTTGATGTTCGTGATATTGTAAGTTATGAAGAAAATGGCTATACATTGACTTTTCAGCAACTCGGTGAGCCCCAATGGTCCTTTGGTCCAACATACGTGAGATTACTTCTTAAAGATCAACAGGGAAAAAATATAAAAAAATATGACACTTCCATAAGTGATGACGGTGTTGATGCTTTTATAGTAGAAAATGATAATGGGAAATTTGTGATGCATATAATTAAGTAAGCTATCAACCTACATTTAAAAAATGTGAAATACGGTGTTATTGTCCTAATAGTAAATCTATTATTATCTGTGTTTTAGCAGCAACTTTGTTAAATTCGTAAGGCAAGGCAGGAATAACCATCATACTTTCGGCAATTTACTGCTTAAAAACAAAGTTTTCAACTACATTTTCTTTTGTATGATTTTGGGTGTGTCAGTATGATTTTTGTCATACCATCAAAAATAGAGTTATCTCGTGGTTTCGGGATAACTCTATTTGCATATATAACTTGAAAATAACAGTAAAAAATGTTATATTAAGTTTAAGAAAATGCTTGTTGTTATGCGGAATTTTTAACTTGTAGAAATGATTTTCACAAGTTAAGGTGTTTGCTGATAACCAAGCCTCCCTCTGACGAGGGAGGTGGCAAAACGGAGTTTTGACGGAGGGAGAGAATGAAAGAGTATAATAAAGCAAATATCCCTCTTGCAAAAACTTTAAGAAAAAACATGACACCTTGGGAACGAAAACTTTGGTATGAGTTTTTAAGATATTACCCTGTAAGGTTTCAAAGACAAAAAGCTATTGGAAATTATATAGCAGATTTCTATTGTGCAAAAGCAAGACTTGTTGTTGAACTTGACGGTGGCGGTCATTATACCCCAGAGCAAATAGAAAAAGACAAAGTTAGAACGAAAGAGTTAGAGGGTATGAATTTAACAATTTTAAGGATTTGTAATTTGGATATTGACCGAAATTTTAACGGTGTATGTGAATATATAGACTTGACTGTTAAAAATTCTCTCCCTCAGTCAGCTTCGCTGACAGCTCCCTCATCAGAGGGAGCCGAGATGTAGATTTGTCCCTAACTTGACACAAGCATAAAATGCACATAAGAGGGATTGTATTGATAATATGTAATACTTTTTTAGGCGAAAATATCATTAAAAATCTTTGGTTACAAACTTTTGATATAATTTTTATATATTGGAGTCAAGGTTAAATGAGATTTATCTTAGCTACATATTATGATGGTACCCTTAAGTGTGGCGGTAATGTAAGCGAAGAAAATCTTGCTGCAATTAGTAAATTTAGAGAAAAGGGCAACCTGTTTGGCGTAGTAACCGGTAGGGGATATCCAAGTCATTATAACGAATATCTTGATTTTACAATTGGTTTCAACGGCGCTGTTGACTATGATAAGGATTTTAAAATGCTTTTTTCACAAACAGCGGATGGCTCTATAAAATGGCGCAAATTTACATTTGTATTAGAGCTTATTAAACGCTTGATTGAGCTTACAAATGCCCCTGCGGCATATCTATAAGCAAAGCTGAATTTGGCGCATTTCTTAACCCAACGCAAAACAGGCGATGCATTGATATACCTCCAGTTAGTTGAAATTGTCACGGTGTAGATATTTAAGAACAACATTAAAGCATGAGCATATATAATTTGATATTTGTTATGTTATATTTTTTATGGTGATTGTTATGAAAAACAATATTAAAATTTTATCTTTATTATTAACACTTGTTATATTCCTATCGGGTTGTGGTGTTTGGTTTACAAATGATATTGGCGGTCAAAATGCGTTGTTTATCGGTGTTACCGATACCCGCGTTGATACACTCGAAGATGTACCCGAATTTAGTGATGAGCCGTATGTAATTTTAAACGATAATAAACCCTATTTTACAGAGGATATGCTATCGGACAAGGCGTATGAATTTTATTCCGAGCTTGACTCGCTTGGTCGCTGCGGTTACGTTATGGCATGTGTCAGCACCGAGATTATGCCAACGAAGGAACGTGGCGAAATCGGTATGGTAAAGCCGACAGGGTGGCACACTGTAAAATATGACAACGTTGACGGCAAATATTTATATAACCGTTGTCATTTAATCGGTTTTCAATTGACGGGAGAAAATGCAAACCGAAATAATCTCATAACAGGAACTCGATACCTAAATATTGAGGGTATGCTGCCGTTTGAAAATTTAATTGCCGATTATGTAAAGGAGACGGATAATCATGTTTTATACCGTGTAACACCGATTTTTGAGGGTAATAATCTATTGGCAACGGGTGTGCAGATGGAGGGCTACTCGGTTGAGGATAACGGCGCCGAAATTTGCTTTAATGTTTTCGCGTACAACGCTCAACCAGATATTTTTATTGACTATGCAACTGGTGAGAGTCGCCTTGAAAATGACAATGTCGAGGAAGAACCAAAGGAAGAAAAGTCCACTACCTATATAATAAATAAAAACAGCAAAAAGTTTCATCTGCCCGATTGCGCTTCGGTAAAGGATATGAAGCCGCAAAACAAAAGAACGAGTGACAAAACGCGTGAGGAGCTTGAAAATTTGGGATATATGCCTTGTAAAGCGTGTTTTGGCGAATAGAGTAATATTTTGTTGACAAAATGTTTATAATGTGTTAACATATTTAAAACTTAATATTTGATAGAGGCGCGACTGACAATATTATATTGCATTTTGGTTCGGAAAAACCGCGATATAAAAGGGGAGGTTGCCGAAATCGTAACTCTGTTTCCGCGAGATACGGTTGGTATATTGCAAAATATGTAATATACTGTCACAAATTTTGTTTGTGGAGTGCTATTAGAAATGTAAATTTTCACGGTGGCTCTACGCTACCGTGTTTTTAATTTTAAAATTTATTTTTGAAAGGAATTTTTTTATGACAGCAAAAAAGATTATCCCCAAGGCACTGATTTTGGCTTTCATAGTGGCTTTTGGTGTCCTTTGCGCATTTACAGGTGACATCACAAATCCCGTTGGAACGCTATGGTCACTCTTTCCACCTGTAGTTGCAATTGGCTTGGCTCTACTTACAAAAGAGGTTTATTCATCCCTCTTTATCGGTATTGTTGCTGGCGGTTTGCTCGCTACTAAGTTTAATCCCATACATACAGTCGGTGCGGTTGTTAACGATGGCTTTATTTCGGCTGTTTCGGGTAGTGCCGGTATTTTTATTTTCTTGGTAATACTTGGCATCATTGTAGCGCTTCTTAACAAAGCAGGAGGTTCACAGGCATTCGGCCGTTGGGCTGCAGCGCATGTTAAAGGTAAGTTTGGCACTATTATTGTTACCTTCTTGTTTGGCGTACTTATCTTTATCGACGACTATTTTAACTGCCTTACCGTTGGCGCAGTAATGCGTCCTGTAACCGACAAGGCAAAAATTTCACGTTCAAAGCTTGCTTATATAATTGATGCTACTGCGGCACCGGTTTGTATGATAGCGCCTATTTCTTCTTGGGCGGCTGCGGTTTCATCTTATGCACCCGAAGGACAGGGTATTGCATTGTTCTGTAAGGCGATACCTTACAACTTCTATTCACTTTTGACATTTGTATTTATTATTGCTATCGGCATTTTAAATTTTGATTACGGCGCAATGAAATTGCACGAAATCAACGCTGAAAACGGTGATTTATTCACAAGCGGTAGTGATGATATTGCCGAAGAGGAGGAATTGCCGGCAACCAACAAGGGTAGAGTAATCGACCTTATTCTTCCAATCGTTTTCCTTATTGGTGTATGTGTGTTCTCGCTCTTCTACGTTGGTAGATGCATGGGCGAGGAGTGGGTGTTTAATTATGCTAATTACGACCCATCTCTTAGCTTTATTGATGCATTTTCTAACACCGATGCAACCGTTGGTCTACCTTGGGGCGGTCTTGTAGCTCTTATTGGTATTATTATTTACTTCGTTGCTCGCCGCCTTATGAGTGTTAAGGAAACAATGGCTTGTATTCCAAAGGGCTTTATTGCAATGGTACCAGCAATCCTTATTCTTACAATGGCAACTACCTTGAAAAATACTACAAGTATGCTTGATTCAGACACATTTGTTCAAAATCTTTTAAGCAATGCAGAATCCTTGCAAGGCTTTTTGCCAGCAATTATTTTCATCGTTGCTTGTCTTATTGCTTTTTCTACAGGTACTTCTTGGGGTACGTTTGGTATTCTTATACCTATTGTTCTTTCAATTTTCCCTGTTGGCAGCGAAATTGGTATTGTCGGTATGTCTGCTTGTCTTGCAGGTGCGGTTTGCGGTGATCATTGCTCACCAATCTCTGATACAACCATTATGGCTTCTGCTGGTGCGCAGTGCAACCACATTAACCACGTATCAACACAGTTGCCATACGCAATTACTGTTGCGGCAGTTTCTTTTGTTGCATATATAATTGCAGGTTTTGTAAGCAATTGGATGATTGTTTTACCAATCGCTATTGTACTTATGATCGCAACCTTGTCTGCAATTAAAATTGCTACTAAAAACAAGGCATAATAATTATTATTGAAATTAAAAGTCGTAACCTGTATAATGTATAGGTAACGACTTTATTTTTTAGGTGATATTTTGGCAAGACAACTTGAAAAGGCTCAACTAATTGAGCGCAGTATAATTAAAAAATACCGTAAATCTATATGGAACGCTTTTGTTGGCGCGGTACAGGAATATGAACTCATAAAAGAAAACGACTCAATTGCTGTTTGTATTTCGGGCGGTAAGGACTCTATGATTTTGGCAAAGTGTATGGAGCTTTTGCAGCGTCATAGTGAAATTCCTTTTACAATAAAATATATTGTTATGGACCCCGGTTATGCAGAGCCTAACCGCAGGCTAATTGAAGAAAATTTAAAAATACTTGGTATTGATGCTGAAATATTTGAAAGTGATATTTTTGACGTTGCTTATACAGCAGGCGGCTCTCCGTGCTATTTATGTGCGCGTATGCGACGCGGAGCGCTATACGGTAAGGCGCAATCACTTGGTTGTAACAAAATCGCTTTAGGACATCATTTAGACGATGCTATTGAAACGACACTAATGAGTATGATTTATTCGTCGGAAATTAAAACAATGCTACCCAAATTACATAGCACGAATTTTGAGGGTATGGAGCTTATCAGACCATTATATAAGGTTAAGGAACGCGATATAATTTCTTGGGGCGCCTACAATGAGTTGCATTTTTTGCGTTGCGCTTGTAAATTTACAGCCGACAGCGCCGAGGATGAAATGCTTTCAAAACGACAGGAAATGAAAGAGCTTGTAAAACAATTACGCCTTAAAAATCCTGATGCGGATGATAATATATTCCGTTCCTTACATAATGTAAACTTGGCAACAATTCCAGGTTGGCGTGATAGTGACAGTGGGGAAAAACATAGTTTTATTGAGGAATACTAAATATGTAATTTAAGGGGAAAAGTTTAAGTAAAATTATATCGGTATTTTTGGTGTTAACCTTATTACTGTTAGGTTGCGGCGGTTTGAATTACAATATTATCAGTCACTGTAGCGAAACAAAAGAGTCATCACAAGGTATGGAAAGTTTTGAAACTGTGAAAATATTGCCTTGCCCTGTGATAGTTATGACTGTGAGGGAAAACATTATACCGAGATTGAAGCATTATTTAAAAATGCAGGTTTTACAAATGTTACAGCTATTGCACAGCAAGGCAACAGCGAAAAGGAAACACAAATTATTGAAAGAGTAATTGCTGTTTTGGTAAATGATAATTTTATTCGACGGACCTACGGTTCTCATCCTACCAACAAAAAAGTTCAAACTCAACCGTAATGGTTAAATTTGAACTTTTGGCTGGGGTGGCAGGATTCGAACCTACGAATGCAGCAGTCAAAGTGCTGTGTCTTACCGCTTGACGACACCCCAATATTAAATTGTTTTTTAAATCCTGCCACGCGGCAGGGTACTCTGCGCTGTAATTTTTTTCGAACACTGCGAGTGTTACCGAAAAAAATTCACTGCTCGAGACTTCATAGATTGGAAAGCCTACGCGGCTTTCCAACTACTTCGACGAACCTACGAATGCAGCAGTCAAAGTGCTGTGTCTTACCGCTTGACGACACCCCAATATTAAATTTTTTAAAAAAGCAACCTCGGTAGTGTTATATATACCGAGGCTAACTTGTGGGGTGGTAGATGAGATTCGCACCCACGGTCTCCAGTGCCACAAACTGGCGCTTTAACCAACTAAGCTACAACCACCGTAACGAAAACTATTATATCATAATAACGTGATTTGTCAAGACATTTTTAATAATTTTATTTAAAAACCGCCACTTTTTTTAAGTGGCGGTTTTTGTCACTTAATTAACCTATAAATGCATCGTGAACAGCTTGAACAGCTTTGTCAGCAAGCTCGGTATCAATTAAAACAGAAATTTTTGTTTCGCTGGTAGAAATCATGTGAATATTGATGTCGGCATCATAGAGTGCCTCAAACATTTTTGATGCAACACCTGGATTGCTTTCCATACCTGCTCCAACAATTGAAATTTTTGAAAGGGTATTGTTTACCTTTAAATCCTGATAATCAAATATGTTTTTCATTGATTCCATTGCTTTAATTGCATCATCCTGTTGCTCGTGTGATACGGTAAAGGTGATGTCCTTTGTACCGTCGCGACCAACTGACTGCAGGATAATGTCAACATTAACCTTGTACTGTGAAAGTTTGTTGAAAAGTTTAAATGCAACACCAGGTTGGTCTTTAAGACCTACAACTGCGATTGTTGTAACACTTGTATCTTTTGCTACACCGCGAATTAAAGTTTTTTCCATTTTAACATGCTCCTTTACAATAGTACCGGGTTTTCTTTCAAGACTTGAAAGCACCTCAAGCTCAACATTATATTTTTTAGCCATTTCAACCGAACGATTATTAAGCACTTGTGCACCAAGCGTTGCCATTTCAAGCATTTCATCGTACTGTACTTCATCCATTTTAACAGCATTTTTAACCTTGCGTGGGTCGGCTGTATAAACACCGTCAACATCTGTATAAATCTGGCATCTATCTGCGCTCATAGCCGCAGCAATTGCAACAGCGCTTGTGTCAGAACCGCCGCGACCGAGGGTGGTAAGGTCATCGTATTTATTAAGGCCTTGGAAACCGGCAACAATAATTATATTACCCTTTGAAAGCTCGGTCTTCATACGCTCAGTATTAATTTTTTTAATTCTTGCTTTTGTATGGTGAGAGTCGGTATTAAAACCTGCCTGCCAACCGAGAAGTGAAATAACAGGGCAGCCTAACTTATCAATAGCCATAGCAAGAAGTGCAATGGAAATTTGCTCACCCGCTGTAAGCAACATATCCATCTCACGTTTAAGCGGTGTTGTAGGATTGATTTGTTGAGCTTTTTCTATCAAATCGTCGGTAGTGTCGCCCTGTGCCGATACAACAACAATGACATCGTTACCTTTTTTATAATCTTCAACAACTATCTCGGCAACATTAAATACATGCTCGGCATCTTTTACAGAAGAGCCGCCAAATTTTTTAACTATAAGTGACATTTGTCAAAACCTCCTAAAACAAGGTGTGCATTACCTTAAGATTATCGCACGTAATGGAATTAATTTTTTCCATTAATGTACTTTCAAAATCTTCGTTGGTAATAAAAGCTATTTCTTTTTTGAAATCGTTTTTAATATGCCATGTGTTATCAGAAAACAGGGTAGAGAACTGCTCACATAGCATATCGTAATTACTTGATTGAATATATACATAAAGACGAGTTTTTTGGTCAGGTTTAACTACATAATCGGTTGAGCCGTCGGTCCAATCAAGATATTTACGTGTGCGCAGATGTTTTGCGCAATCAATAACATCGGCAACAACCGCACTTGCAGTCGGCATTTTACCTGCACCCTTTCCGTAAAACATCACGTCGCCTACAGCATCACCTGTAACCATAATCGCATTAAACACGCCATCAACATCAGATAGTATATGACTTCTGCTTACAAGCATTGGCTGAACCTTTGCAGATATCTTGCCGTCATCAAGTTTTTTTGCACTACCGATAAGCTTTATAGCACAGTCGAATGAATCGGCATATTCAACATCGGTAAGGGTAATATTTGTAATACCGTCGGTAGCAACTTGATTAGGATATACATGCTTACCAAAGGCGAGAGCTGCTAAAATACATATCTTGCGGCATGCATCGTGTCCTTCAATATCGGCAGTAGGATCCTTTTCAGCAAATCCCATTTCCTGAGCGAGTGATAGTGCTGAATCAAAATCCATATTATCTACTATCATTTTATTTAAAATGTAGTTTGTAGTTCCGTTTAATATGCCCTTTACTTCGGTGATTTCGTTTGCTGCAAGGCATTGAGCAATAGGGCGAAGTATCGGTATACCGCCACCAACACTCGCTTCAAAAAGGAAATTAACATTATTTTCGTTTGCAATCTTTAAAAGCTCAGCGCCCTTTGCTGCAACCAATTCTTTGTTTGAGGTAACAACACTTTTGCCCGAGAGTAGACAGCGTTTTACAAAATCGTATGCTGGATTTACTCCACCCATTACTTCCACAACAATTTTTATATCGGTATCATTTGCAATAAGTTCAAAATCTTTTATAAATTTATTGGAGTATGGCAAATCGTCAAAATCGCGTAAATCTAGAATATACTTTACTTGAATTTCATCTTTAATTCGTTTGCTAATCAAAGCGTCTTGATTAATTAAGATTTCAGCAACACCTGAGCCTACTACACCATGTCCCATAATTGCTACATAAATCATTTTAAACCTCCTCATCCTTGTAAATTAACATTGTAGAATTATACTACAACATTCTTTAAAAATCAATAATTATTTATATGTGTACAGAAAAATTGGTAATATTATTGTTAAAGGCGGTGAATTTTGAATTGAATTTGGTGGAAAAGAAAAATTTTATTATAAAATTTGTATATATTTTAACAATTTTAGTAATAATTTTTGTTTTGCTGAAATTTTTAATTCTGTATTTGTTTCCTTTTATAATCGGTTTTATAATAGCATATATTGTTCAAAAACCTGCGCAATATCTTGCGCGAAAATCGCGATTTAAAAAGCAAACTATTGCTGCTATATTATCCGTTTTAACCTATATTTTTATAGCATTGATTTTATTTGCTTTTATTTGGTGTTTAGTAATAAATACCAATAGATTTATTGGATATATAACGAGCTTAAGTAATTCTTTTGAAA
The DNA here is from genome assembly GCA_045604215.1 of Acutalibacteraceae bacterium. GTDB lineage: Bacteria > Bacillota > Clostridia > Oscillospirales > Acutalibacteraceae > UBA737. The sequence continues at coordinate 22,544 of JAZUNP010000043.1, read as the reverse complement.
ATTTTTTAGCAAAAACCAATCAGTTTATAAATAAGTTATGCAGTAAATTTGGCGGAAATTTTCAATCGGTATTTGAACAGGCAATAGATGGATATATAGGTAGCTTTACAACCAAAGCAATAAACCTTTTATCTTCGGGTGTTACCAAAATAATTAAAAATTTGCCCATAATTTTTCTTACAACAATTATAACAATTGTCTCAAGCTGTTTTTTTGCAAAAGATTTCGACAAATTTATTAAATTTTTTAAAGGAATTATGAGTGACAATATTTTCAAAAACATATTGATGATTAAAGATATATTTTTAAACAGCGTAGTAAAGCTTTTGATTGGTTATGCGAAAATTATGATTATTACCTTTATTGAATTACTAATCGGCCTTTTGGTATTAGGTGTTGACCACTATTTGATACTTGCATTATTGATTTCAGTGATTGATCTACTGCCGATTATCGGCACAGGAACAATCTTGTTGCCGTGGGCTGTGATTTCATTCTTGCAAAGCAATTTTAAAATGGGGGTAGGAATAATAGTATTGTATATTATCATTTGTACCGTACGTAATTTTTTGGAACCTAAAATTATAGGTGAACAAATGGGGATAAATCCGTTACTAACACTAATAACAATGTTTTTAGGGTTAAAAATTTTAGGAGTTTTTGGTGTAATTTCTTTCCCTGTAGCCTTTATTGTTATTTTCACCTTCTACCGAAATAAATTCGCTTAAGTAAATGTACCATAGGTTAAGTATTGGCATATTATATTAGTGTAGGTTATATAATGTCACATTAAATCGAGGTGTTAAGATTGCAACGTCATTATATTTCGGTAAACAGTGTGACCTATGCTATAAAAGGAAGAGATTTACTGCGAAAAATAGGAATAAATGCTTATATAGAGCGAAAAACAAACGCTAACGGTAGTGTTGGATGCGGTTATGTAATTGTTGCAACTGGTAATAAAAATGAAATTGTAAGAGCGCTTAATAATTCAAAAATTAAAATACTAGAATTTAGCAGTATTTAAAATAGCACGGGTAAATAAATACACATTTAAAAAGCAGCCTATTGCTAATAGGCTGCTTTTATAGAAAATTACAAAAAGGTGAAATTATGATATATTTTGATAACGCGGCAACTACCGGTCAAAAGCCGATTGAGGTTTTGAATGCCGTGAATTATTCGTTAAAGAATTTTTCTGCAAATCCGGGAAGAAGCGGTCATAAAATATCACAACAGGCGGCATTTGAGGTTTATAAAACTCGAGAGGTATTGTCGCAATTTTTTGGTGCTGACGGTGCTGAAAATGTTGCATTTACAGCAAATTGCACGGCGGGTATAAATTTTGTTTTAAAAGGTATGCTTAGTGAAGGAGAACACGTAATTATATCGGACTTAGAGCATAACGCTGTGATGAGACCGCTCAAAAAAATGGAAAAAACACAATATACTGTTGCTCAAACCTCGGCGATTGATGAAAACGAAACGGTTAATAATTTTGAAAAGGCTATAAGAAGTAATACAAAAATGATTTTTTGCACGGCAGCTTCCAATGTTACCGGAAAGATTTTACCACTGAAAAAAATAGGTGAATTGTGTAAAAGATACAACATTTCATTCGGCGTCGACGCAGCACAGGGTGCAGGCGTGATACCAATAAATATGCGTGAAATGAATATTGATTTTTTATGTATTGCACCTCATAAGGGTCTTTATGCGCCTATGGGTGTAGGTGTGCTAATTGCGCGCAAACCGTTAAAAAGAACACTCATTGAAGGTGGCACGGGCACTGATTCAATAAATTTTACACAGCCTGATATTATGCCCGAAATGTTGGAAAGCGGAACGGTTAATTTGCCTGCTATTACAGGAATTAGAGCAGGGGTACAGTTTGTTAATAGACACAAAAATAAAATATATATTCATGAGATGAAATTAGTAAATTATTTGTATTACGGATTAAAGAAAATAAAAAAAGCTGTTGTTTATACAATACCCAAAATGTATTTTTATGCACCGGTGTTGCCATTCAACATTAAAGGGAATACCTCAGATGAAATAGCAGCTTTTTTAGACAGAAACGGCTTTGCTTTAAGGGCAGGACTCCATTGTGCGCCTACAGCTCACAAAAAAATCGGTACAATCGGTGAGGGTGCAGTAAGATTTTCACCGTCAATTTTTAATAACGAAAAACAGGTTGGTTTATTGCTAAAAAACTTAGAAAAAATTTAAATTTTTGCTTAAAATACTATTGATTGTACTAAAATAATATGTTAAAATGAACATGTAAAATTATGTGTTGGTGAGGTAACGGTAATTTGGATGCTATATTTGATGCAATTTACGCATTTTGGAATCAATTTGTTTACACTATTTCAAATGTAAGATTTTTCGACATTCTTGACATTGTAATAATTGCTTTTATTATCTACAAAGCGGTCGGCTTTTTGCGTGAAACAAGAGCGGGTCAATTGGTAAAGGGTATTGTGTTTCTTTTGGCGCTTTATGCCTTTGCAATTGTTTTTAAGCTTGCAGTTTTGCGTTGGGTGCTATCGGCTGTGTTTGGCTCTGCCATCGTTGCGATTGCCATTATTTTTCAGCCTGAATTGCGTCGACTTCTTGAACGTGTAGGTCAAACAAAACTTGGTTATACGGGTTCTGCCGGTGATGAGCGTGAGGTTGTAATTAATGCTATTGACAGCATTTGCAAAGCAGTAGGTCAAATGCAAAAAAACAAAACGGGTGCGCTTATTGTTTTTGAACGCAAAACCCAGCTTGGTGAAATTATCAATACCGGAACTGTGATTGATGCGCAGGTTAGCACAGCGATGGTGAATAATATTTTTTATCCCAAATCACCGTTGCATGACGGTGCTGTGGTCATTCGCGATGGAAGAATTTATGCGGCTGCTTGTATTTTACCACTTACCCCAAACACCGAGCTTTCTTCTCAGCTTGGAACACGTCACCGCGCGGCTATTGGTATGACTGAAAATTCTGACGCAATTGTTTTAGTGGTTTCCGAGGAAACTGGTACAATTTCTATTGCCTTTAACGGCTCAATAACCCGCGAATATTCGGTTGCAACCGCTTATGATGAAATCAAGTGTAAGCTTGTAGACATTTATGAAGAAAAACGCGAAAATGCGCTTAAATCTTTCGTTAAAAATCTTTTTAACTCTAAAAAGGCTGAAAATATCAATGCTGTAAAGGAGGAAGAAAATAATGAAGATTAAATTTTCTCAGCACCTACGGCTTGGTAATTTAATATACAATAAGCGTTTTACCGCAATTCTTTCGGTTATTATTGCATTTGCTTTGTGGCTTGGCATTACAATGACAAAAAATCCTGTCAGAACACAGACCTTTACCGATGTTACAGCAGCAATTTCTATTGAGGGTACTGCTGCCGCTGAGATGGGATTGGGTATAGTATCTGATGTCGCATCACAAAAATTTAACGTTACGGTAAGCGGTCCTAATTATGTTGTAAGCGCTTTAAAGCAGGAGGATTTTGTTATTTCGGCTTCGGTAGTTGATATTAACGCTGCCGGCACCTATACGTTAGATATTATCGGTACAAGTAACAGTAATAATACGGGGTATACATTTACCTCAATTTCTCCGTCTACTATTGATGTAACTGTTGACTATATTGACACCAAGGAATTTACTTTGGTACCAAAGCTGATTGGTGTTAGTGCTGCGGAAGGCTTGGTGGCTGAAACTCCCTTTGTATCCGATTCTCAGCAAAATACCATAACTGTTCGTGGACCGCGTACTACTATGGATAAGATTGCTACGGTTGGAAGTATTGCAGATGTGAATAAAAAATTGGATACTACACAAACCTATAACAGTGATATTGTTTTATACGATAGCAACGATAAAATTTTATACCGTTTTACAAGCGAAGGTCTTGTATATGATGCTAATGATAATCTTATCACAAATTCATTTTTGACATTATCCTTCCTGAATGTCAAGGTGGTTCAACCTATTTCCAAATTGGCAACACTTCCTTGTAAGGCAGTGTTTAATAACCTACCTGAAGGTATTACCGCCGATGACATTTCTTATAAAATAAATAATAGTAAGGTTGCTGTTATCGGAACACCTGAGGTTGTTGATAAAATAGACAGCATATCACTTTCTGCGATTGATTTTAGAAAGGTATCCACCGAAAGCAGTGAGTTTAAAGTGTCACCAAATTTACCCGACGGTGTTAAATTGCTTGACAGTATTGAGTATTTTAAAGTAAATATTGATGTAAAGGATTATGCCGAAGTTGTTTTCGATATTAAAAACATTCGCTGTACAGGTCTTGAGGATGGCTTGAAGGCAAAAACCGACACAAGAATACGTAATGTAAAAATCTGCGGCCCAAAAGATGTTATTGAAAAATTAAAAGCATCGGATTTTTATGCCGTTGTTGATTTAACTGATAAATCTGTAGGCGATCATACAGTTGAGGTTGTAATAAAATCTGATTTATATAAAAATGTTTGGCAGGTTGGTACCTACAGCACCTCTATAACACTTAGTTAATAGTCTAATATAAATATATCAAATACCGCCTTTATTGCATAGTATGTGATGAGGTGGTATTTGTGGTTAAAACAATTTTATTACTTTTGCTGCTGGTATTTGCGGTTGCGGGATTGTGTGAATTTGTATTTTTAATTAAAATATTATTTTACTTTCCCGGGAAAAGATTTAAAACCTATACATTCATGGAATTATATGGTGGATACGCTATGCGGCAGCTTGTATATTTTTGGCAAAAAATACTTTGGAATGGCGAAGGTTATTCAAATGGAATTATAGCAATTACAGATAATATTCAAGAAAAAGAGTTGCTTAATTGCCAACGTTACATAAGAAATAAAAATATAATTTTGTGCAAAAAGCAAGAATTGTTGCAGTATTTAGATTTGCAAGGAGATTTGTTTTGTGACAAATACTGAATATAGCGATGCTATTGAAATTAGTGGTTTGGTCGAAAAGATAACATATTGTAATAAACAAAACGGTTATACAGTTTGCACCGTAAAGGTCGGTCGTGAACATATAACCGTTGTAGGTATTTTACCATTTATTTCGATTGGAGATAATGTTAGATTTACAGGTTCATACACCGTTCATCAGTTATACGGAAAACAGTTTTCAGCCCAGATGTATGAAACGGTAGCTCCAAAGACAATTGCGGCAATTCTGCGTTATCTTTCGTCGGGTATTATTAAAGGTGTCGGCCCTGCGACAGCCGAACGTATCGTTGAAAAATTTGGCGCTGACGCATTAGAGATAATCCAAAATACTCCACAGGATTTAGCGCTTATAAGAGGAATTTCAAAAGAAAAAGCATTAAGTATATCTGAAGAATATAAAAAGCAATACGGTATTCGCGACCTGATGCTACTGTTGGCGCCTTATCAGGTTTCGATGGAAATTTGTGTTCGTATTTTTCAAAAATTAGGTACAAAATCAAGTGAAATAATTAAGGATAACCCGTATGTTCTTTGTAAAGACGATTTTGATTTTTCATTTGAAAAGGTAGAAAAAATTGCATATGATTTTGGAATTTCGCCAGATAACGGATTACGTCTTAGTTCTGGTATTGAATATGTTTTGAGAAAAAATTTACTTAACGGTCACACCTGTTTGCCGAGGAAAAAACTTGTTCCGGTTGCCGCAAATCTGTTGGAAATCGATGAAATACGCATTGAAAAAATATGCGACAAAATGATCGAAAATTTAGCTATCTATACCAAAACGATTGACCATTCCGATTTTTTGATGCTACCTCAATATTATAATGCTGAAGAGTATATTGCGGCAAGATTATTGGCTGCAAAAAGATATAATAATTCAGGATTGCATATCGATGAACTTGAAATTGACTATGTAGAAAACAAACTTGGTATAAAATTTGAACAACTCCAACGCGATGCTATTAAAGAGGCAATGAACGGTGGTGTTTTTGTGCTTACCGGTGGACCGGGTACGGGAAAAACCACCACACTTAACGCTATTATTGAGTTGTTCGAACAAAGGGATGTTAATATTCAACTTGCCGCACCTACGGGAAGAGCTGCTAAGCGTATGACTGAACTTACAGGTAGGGAAGCGAAAACTATTCATCGCTTACTAGAGGTTGAATGGACAAGCGAGGATAATCAAAAGTTTGCGCGTAATGAACGCAATCCACTAGAGTGTGATGTTGTAATTATAGACGAGGCTTCAATGATTGATTCGCTACTGTTTGAAAGTCTTTTACGCGCCTTGAAAATTTCTTGTAAAATAATCATGGTAGGTGATACTGACCAGTTACCAAGCGTTTCAGCTGGTAATGTTTTAAATGATATTTTATCATCGCAAATGTATTCTGCCGTTTGTTTAAAAAAGGTTTTTAGACAAGCAATGAGCAGTAAAATAATAACAAATGCTCACGCCATAATTAACGGCACCCAATGTGATTTAAGCAATAAAAACAGTGATTTTTTTATGCTGCATAAAAATTCACCTTATGATGTTTGTAATACAGTTTTGGAATTGTGCGACAGCCGTTTGCCAAATGCTTATGGGTTTAATAAGCTTTCGGACATACAAATTCTTTGTCCTTCTCGCAAGTGTGAGGCAGGGACTGTAAATCTAAATAATCTTTTACAGTCAACCTTAAATCCATACAAGGAACACGAACCGCAATTAAGTTACAAGGGTGTTTATTACCGCGTCGGTGATAAGGTTATGCAAATTAAAAATAATTATGATTTGCAGTGGCAACGTAATGACGGCGAAACGGGATTTGGAGTCTTTAACGGGGATGTTGGATATATAATTCATATTGATATAAAAGGTGGTATTGTAATTGTAAAATTCGATGACCGTACAGTAACATATTTTGTTGAAAATATTGGCGAGCTGGAACTTGCGTACGCCGTTACCGTTCATAAAAGTCAGGGTAGTGAATTTGACTGTGTTATTTTGCCCTTAATTGATACACCGCCTCAACTTCTTTATCGTAATTTGTTATATACGGCTGTTACCCGCGCAAAAAAAATGCTTATAGTTGTGGGTAGTGAAAATATTTTCTATAAAATGGCTGAAAATGATCGAAAAACTTTAAGATACACAATGCTCGAGGAATTTTTAATAGAAAATGAGCAAATTATTTAAAAGTTTAATTAGCGCTGTGTATCCCAATAAATGTATTGGTTGTGGAGAAATAATCGGTGAAAACGGTCTTATGTGCGATTGCTGTAGCAGAAAACTAGAGTGTAATGACTTGTCAAACTTTTGTACAAGCTGTGGTTGTGAAAAGGACAAATGTATTTGCAATCATAATGTTTACCGTTTTGATAAGCTAATTTCGATTTTTAAAAATGAGGGTGTGGCACAAAGAGCATATTACAGGTATAAATTTAACAAAAAACAACACTATTCAAAGTTTTTTGCCCAAGTAATGACGTGCGGTGTAAGGCAGATATACTGTAATGTTAAATTTGACTTGATATGCAGTGTGCCATCCAGCAAAAATATTTTTAACAACACTCATTATGACCATAGTAGATATATTGCCGAGTATATGTCAAATAGTTTGAATATACCGTATTTTAGTGATGTTTTATTTTGCTGTAAGCATTCCAAATTACAGCATAAGTCAACAATAAAAGAACGTTTGATAAATGTTGAAGGTAAATATAATTATAGGTATAAAATAAGTGGAAAAATTGTTTTACTTGTTGACGACATAAGAACAACAGGCGCTACTTTGGATGAATGTTCAAAAATGCTTCTATATGCGGGGGCTGATAGCGTTTATTGTGTTACAGCACTTGGATTAAAATATTTAAAAAAGTAAATTGAAAATTTGTTTAATATAAGATATAATAATGGTGGTGATAATAATGGCTATGGAAATTGGTATAGATATCGGCTCTTCAAAAACAGTTATTTTTACAAGTTCAAAGGTAGTTCTTGAGCTTCCGAGTGTGGTAACGGTTGATTCTGAAACATGGGAGCCAATATATTTTGGCGAAAAAGCGAAGCAAACAATGGGTAGAACGCCCGATTCGCTTGAATGTGTTTTCCCAATACAAAACGGAATCATTGCCGAATACGATATTGCCGAGGCAATGTTAAAGGAATATATGAGTAATGTCTTTGGCAATAAAATTGTAAGACCAAAAATTATGGCCACATTACCCGTAGGACTTACTGAGCTTCAACACCACTCAATGTCCAATGTTGTAGAATCAGCAGGTGGAAGGAACATTTCGGTAATAGAAAGTCCCTTGGCAATAGCCTTTGGTTTGGGACTCGATTTTTCAAAACCGCACGGCTATCTTATTGTTGATATCGGCGCTGGAACTACCGATATTGCGGTGGTTTCAATGGGCGGTATTTCGGTTTGTGAGTCATTTAAAATTGCATCATTTGATTTTGATGCACAGATAGTGCGTTATGTTCGTAAGGAGTATAATATCCAAATTGGTAATTTGATGGCAGAATCAATTAAAACCCAAATTGGAACTGTAATTGAGCGCCCAATTGAAATCGCTATGGTTGCAAAAGGCCGAAATGTGTTTACAGGTCTGCCTGAAAGTTTTGAAATTACGTCTGGTGAAGTTTATGAAGCAATTAAGGAAACCGCTGATTCTATTTGCAACGCAATTCGTTCGGTACTTTCAAAAACCGACCCTGAGCTTGTTGCTGATATAAATGCTGACGGTTTGTATCTTACAGGTGGAGGTTCACTTATTAACGGTATGGATAGATTGATTGCCGAATATACAGGTACTGCTGTACACACACTTGAGGATCCAATCCACAGCGTTGTTCGCGGTGCGGCAGTAGCGTTACGCAAACCTGAACTTTTAAAGAATGTTAATTATCAGTTGCGCTCAATAAAAGAACTTGCAATAAATGAATAAAAACACTTGACAAATTAAATTTGTGTGATATAATGTTAAGGACAATGAAGAAGAGCATACCTATGTTTCTCACCTTGATGTGTGTTATCGTCGGGTTAATAAGATAAGATTTTTGTGATTTTGTTTTATTTTGACGTGGGTATTTTATGCTCACGTCTTTGTTATTATTTTATACCGTTTACGGAGGTGCTTTACAATCAGCAGTAAAGATTTAGCAATTAACGAAGCAATAAAATTTAAGGAAGTTCGCGTTATCGACTCCAATGGCTTACAACTCGGTGTTATACCCGTAGCAAAGGCAATTGATGCCGCGTATGCACAGGACTTAGACCTCGTATGTGTCTCTCCAACTGCAGAGCCACCCGTTTGTAAAATTTTGGACTACGGTAAGTACAGGTTTGAGCAAATGAAACGTGAAAAGGAAGCAAAGAAAAACCAAAAGGTAATCGAGATTAAAGAAATTCGTATTATCGGCACAGGTATTGAAAAGCACGACTTTGACACTAAGGGCAATCATGCTATCCGTTTTTTAAAGGACGGTAACAAGGTTAAGGTTGCAATTCGTTTCAGAGGTCGCGAACTTGGTCATCCTGAAATAGGTTTTGATTTGATGAAAAAATTTGCTGAGTATTGTGCTGATTATTGCACAGTTGAAAAGGCTGCCAAAATGGAAGGTAGAAATATGCTTATGTTCTTGGCACCCAAATCAAGTAAGTAAAAATTTATAGGAGGATATAACAATGCCTAAGATTAAAACACACAGCGGCGCTAAAAAGCGTTTCAAACTCACAAAGAACGGCAAGGTAAAACGCGCTCATGCTTTCAAGTCTCACATTCTTAACAAGAAGACTACAAAGCGTAAGAGAAACTTGCGTAAGGTCGTATGTGCTGATGTAACAAATGTTGCAACAGTAAAGAAGCTTATTCCGTATAAATAATCGGAAAATTTAAATTGGAGGAAACTTGAAATGGCTCGTATAAAAGGTGCGTTAGCAACACGCAAAAGAAGAAAAATGGTTCTTAAACTTGCCAAAGGTTATTTTGGTGCAAAATCTAAACTCTTTAAAACCGCGAAAGAAGCGGTAATGAAATCAGGTAACTACGCATACATCGGTCGTCGTCTTAAAAAGCGTGACTTCCGTCGTCTTTGGATTACCCGTATTTCTGCAGCAGCAAAAATGAACGGAATGAACTATTCAACATTTATGAACGGTCTTAACAAGGCTGGCGTTCAGATTAACCGTAAAATGCTTGCTGATATTGCAGTTAATGACGAAGCTGGTTTTGCAAACCTTGTAAAGACAGCTCAAAAGGCTTTAGATAAATAATTTTACCTCGCCCGAGAAAAGCATCTCGGGCGAATTTTGCTTTTATTTTGGGAGAAAATTATGCAAAAATTTACCGAAATCACCTCAAAAGAGAACCCGCTTATCAAGTTTGTTAGTGGACTTCAAAGCTCAGCAAAGCAAAGAAGAACCAACGGACTTTTTGTGTTGGAAGGTTTACGTATTTGTACCGATGCATATGAAAATAATATCAAATTTGATAAACTGATTGTCACAAGAGATGCTTATCGAAAGTATAGCGAGTATATAGCAAAATTTGAAACAATAAGTGAAGGTTGTTATATTCTTCGGGATGATTTATTTAAAAAAATCAGTGATACAAATACGCCGCAAGGCATAATTGCAGTGGCTAAAATCCCACAAAAAATAATAGAAGTATCAAAACTTGGCAAATATATTGCATTAGAGAATGTTTCGGACCCGTCTAATTTTGGCGCAATTGCGCGTACTGCTGAAGCATTGGGCGTATCAGGTATAATTACTACAGCAAACGGATGCGACCCGTATTCGCCAAAATCGTTGCGCGCATCAATGGGTACACTTCTGAGACTGCCTGTTTTTATTACCGAAAATATAATAGATTTTGTTAAGCAAAACTCGTTGCGTTCGTTCGGGTGTGTTGTTGATAATGATGCACAAAAAATTACTGATTTAAACTTTGAAAACGGTGCTGTGCTGCTTATTGGTAATGAGGCTAACGGACTTACTGATTATGCAAAAGAGAATTGTGATGGTTTGATTACAATACCTATGAACGGTATGGCAGAATCGCTCAATGCCGCGGTTGCAGCTTCGATTGCTATGTGGGAAATGATGAAATAAATGAATTTATCAAAGGATAATATTACACTTATAAACCTAATAAAACTGCAACAAGCCTTTGGAGTGGGCAGTTTAAAGGCGGTAAAAATATACGGTGTATTAAAAGAAAATAATTTATTATCGGTATCATTACAAAAGGATATTTTAAGTTCATTTGTTGATCTTAAAGATGCTAATAAAATATTAAACATTTCACAAACAACAGTAAACACAATAATTAACGATTGTATTAAAAAAGATATTTTTATAGTAACGCCCGAAGATAATAACTACCCCGAAAGATTACGTAATATTTGTGATATGCCGCTTGTATTATATATCAAAGGTGATTTACCTGATATTGATAAATTGCCAGTAATCTCGGTTGTAGGACCGCGAAAAATTTCCGAATTTGGTAAAAAGGCGGCATTTTCACTTGCAAAACGTGTATCAAAAGCGGGTATGCTTGTTGTAAGTGGTGCGGCTTTGGGCGCAGATACCTTTGCGCACAAAGGAGCTCTTGCTACAAACAGTAAAACCATTGCTGTTCTTGGATGCGGAATTTGTTATGATTATTTGGCGGAAAATCGCGTTTTGCGTGAAAACATCAGCAAAAACGGTTGTCTTGTAAGTGAGCATCCGCCTTATGCGCCTGCGACTAAATATAGTTTTCCTGTAAGAAATCGTATTATTTCAGGTCTATCTTTAGGCACAGTGGTAATAGAGGCTTCTTTAAAAAGCGGCTCACTTATTACAGCACGCCTCGCAAATGAACAGGGAAGAGATGTTTTTGTAATACCCGGTAATCCAACCCACGAAAATTACAAGGGCTCAAACGCTTTGTTGCGTGACGGTGCTATTCCTCTTTTGAGCGCTAATGATATATTTAATCAGTATTTAGCGCAGTTCCCAGAATTTATTGATGTTCAAATGGCTTTTGCCGAAGAAATTGTGCCCGAAGTACAAAAAAAGAAAAATTTTTTAAACTTAGGTCTTTCAAATGAAGCAAAAATAGTGTATAATAATTTGAATAAACAAAAATTTACCGTAGACGATTTAATTTATTTGGATTTAGGTGATGATCAACTGCTTTCGGCTCTTACCGAGCTTGAAATGGAAGGATTGATTAAATCCTTACCCGGCGGTATATACGAAACTAATAACAATTAAAGGAGTAAAAGATGTCAAAACTTGTTATTGTTGAGTCTCCAACAAAAATTAAAAGTGTCAAAAAATATCTTGGCAGCGGATATAATGTTATGGCATCGGTTGGTCATGTTCGTGACCTACCGAAATCTAAGCTTGGTGTTGATATAGAAAAGGATTTCAAACCGCAATATATAAATATGCCCGATAAAAAGGATGTTATAAAGCAGTTAAAGGATGCTGCTGCTAACAGCGAACAAGTTCTTCTTGCAACTGACCCTGACCGCGAGGGCGAGGCTATTTCTTGGCATTTAGCGCATATTTTGGGTCTTGATTTAAACGATAAAAACCGTGTTTGCTTTAACGAAATTACACAAACAGGAGTAGACGCGGGAATAAATAATCCACATAAAATTAATCTTGACCTTGTGGATGCACAACAAGCCCGTCGTGTACTCGACAGGATCGTGGGTTATAAGTTAAGTCCTTTTTTGTGGCGTAAGGTAAAAAGCGGTTTATCGGCTGGACGCGTTCAAACTGCTGTGCTTCGTTTGATAGTTGAGCGTGAACGTGAAATTGAGGCGTTTGTTAGCGAAGAATATTGGACAATTGTTGCTAAATTAAAGGCTGAAAGAAAAAGCTTCGAAGCAAAACTTTACGGAACTGCGGACGGAAATAAATTAGATATAATTTCTGATGCTCAAATCGCGCAAAAAATTGTGACAGAGCTTGATGGTGCCGCTTACATCGTTAGTGATATAAAACGTGGCACAAGAAACAAACAACCTGCGCCTCCGTTTATTACCTCTACTTTACAGCAAGAAGCGTCAAGAAAGTTAAATTATACTGGTCAGCGCACAATGCGTATAGCACAACAACTTTATGAGGGTGTTGACATACCAGGTCACGGCGCTACAGGTCTTATAACCTATATGCGTACTGATTCACTCCGTATATCTGAAGAGGCACGTACCGCCGCAACCAAATATATCGACGGGAAATACGGTAAAAAATATTTACCATCAAAGCCTCGTTATTTTAAATCTAAAAATGGTGCTCAAGATGCACATGAAGCCATCAGACCAACCGACGTATTCTTAACACCAGATAAAATTAAAAATGCACTTACTGCTGAACAATACAATCTTTATAAATTGATTTGGGAAAGATTTGTAGCATCCTTAATGGCTGCTTGTGTTCAAAAAACAGTAGCTATCGATATTACGGCTAATAATTATCTCTTTAAAGCCAGTGGTTATTCGGTTGAATTTAAGGGATTTACCGAGCTTTATGAAGAGGGTAAAGATGAAAACTATGCCGATGAATCTCAATTGCCCGAGATGGAAACAGGAGACAACTTGAAATTAAAATCCCTTACTCCTAATCAGCACTTTACACAACCTCCACCACGTTATACTGAGCCTACACTTACTAAAACCTTAGAGGAAAATGGTATTGGACGTCCATCTACATTTGCTTCAATTATTGCTGTTATTTCTAATAGAAGTTATGTCGAAAAAGAAAAAAAGACATTTAAACCCACACAATTAGGCATTGCCGTATGTGACCTTATGAATGAATATTTTGCTCGAATTTTCGAAACCAAGTTTACCGCAGGTCTTGAAAAGAAGCTGGACAAAATTGGTGCAGGCGAGCTTGATTGGGTTAAAACAATTGCTGATTTTTATGATGATTTTGACAGTCATTATAAAAAGGCAGAACAGTCACTTGATGGGAAACGAGTTAAGGTACCTGTTGTTGAAACCGATGTCGTATGTGAAAAGTGTGGCAGAAAAATGGTTGAAAAAAGCGGTCGCTTTGGCAAGTTTTTGGCGTGTCCCGGTTATCCTGAATGCAAAAACACAAAACCTATGCCCGAGGATGAAATAAAGCAGCCTTGTCCAAAATGCGGTTCACCGCTACTTAAAAAGATTTCCAAAAAGGGCAAAAAGTTTTATGGCTGTTCAAATTATCCTCAATGCGATTTTGCCTCTCCGGGTGTTCCAACAGGTGAAAAATGTACTGAATGCGGTGGATATATAATAAGCGGAATCAGAGGCAAAAAATACTGTATGAATTCTGAATGTCCGTCGCGACAAAAGGCTGTTAAAAAGGAAAAATAATAATGAAAAAAATTACCGTAATTGGTGCAGGACTTGCCGGTTGCGAAGCGGCATATACCGCCGCTCGCATGGGTGTTAAGGTTGATTTAATAGAAATGAAACCTCTTAAAAAAACTCCTGCTCATAAAACCGATAATTTTGCCGAATTAGTGTGTTCTAATTCTCTAAAGGCAAACCGTATTGATTCTGCAGCAGGACTTCTTAAACAAGAAATGCGCATTTTAGGCTCTTTATGTCTTGAAGCTGCTGATTTTTCACAGGTGCCTGCAGGTGGCGCTTTGGCGGTTGACCGTGATGCTTTTTCTGGATATATTACCGAAAAAATTAAAACTTGCAAAAACATAAATGTAAAAAACATAATTGCTGAAAAACTGCCAACAGACAGTGTTTGTATAGTTGCTACAGGTCCCTTGACCGACGGTGCGTTAATAAATGAACTCGAACGATTTACAGGTAAGAATAATCTTAACTTTTATGATGCGGCAGCGCCGATCGTGACAGCCGAAAGCATTGATTTTTCTTCTGCCTTTTTTGCTTCGCGTTATGACCGTGACGAAACAGGCGATGGTGATTATATAAATTGTCCTATGAATAAGGAAGAATATGAGGCTTTTCATACCGAATTGATTAATGCTGAGGGCGCGCCTTTGCATGAATTAGATAAGCAACTAAAGGTATACGAGGGATGTATGCCAATTGAGGTTTTAGCACGTCGAGGTGCCGACTCAATTAGATTTGGTCCGTTAAAACCTGTAGGTCTTCGTGATCCACGAACAGGGCATAGACCATGGGCGGTTGTTCAACTACGAAAGGAAAACCGTGAGGGTACGCTTTATAATTTGGTTGGTTTTCAAACAAATCTCAAATTTGGTGAACAAAAAAGAGTATTTTCTATGATACCCGCACTAAAAAATGCTGAATTTATGCGTTTTGGTGTAATGCATCGAAACTCATTTATAAATTCGCCAAAGGTTTTAGGAAAAAACCTTTCGTTAAAAAAAGCAGAGAATATTTTTGTTGCAGGTCAACTTTCTGGTGTGGAAGGTTATATGGAATCAGCCGCATCGGGTATTGTTGCGGCAAATAACGCTGTTAACTATTTACAAAACAAACCGCCGTTAACCTTACCTAAATTTACTATGATAGGCGCTTTACTTAATTATATTAGCGACGAAACGGTTACAAATTTTCAGCCAATGGGCGCAAATTTTGGAATTTTACCTGCGCTTGATACACATATCAAAGACAAAAAAGAAAGATATGCGGCATTAGCCGACAGGTCTTTGGAATATTTTAAAACCATAGGGGAGTGAAATTTATGCGAGTAGTTGTTGATGCTTTTGGTGGCGATAACGCTCCAATCGAAATTGTTAAGGGTGCCTCACAAGCTTCTTTACAGTTTAAAACCGAAATTACTCTTACGGGTAACAAAGAAAATATAGAGGAAATTATTGCTGATAATAAGTTGGAATTTTATGGTGAATTAATTATCGTTGATACCGATGATGTTATTTCAATGCATGATGATCCTACTTTAATTCTTAAAGCTCGTTCAAATTCTTCAATGGCTTTGGCGTTTAAGGAATTGTGCGAAAGTCGTGCGGATGCATTTGTATCGGCAGGTTCTACAGGCGCAATTGTAGTTGGCGGCACGCTAATTGTCAAAAGAATAAAAGGCGTTAAACGACCTGCTCTTGGCGGACTTATTCCGTCACCTAACGGTCATTATATGCTTATGGATATGGGTGCAAATGCTGAATGCAGACCTGAAATGCTTTCTCAATTCGGTATTATGGCAAGTGTATATCTTGAAAAAGTTGAAGGAATTGAAAAACCAAAAATCGGTTTGCTTAATATCGGTGTTGAGGATACAAAGGGTGACGAGCTTCGCTTAGAGGCATATAAATTATTAAAAGATGCTCCAATTAATTTTGTTGGTAATATTGAATCACGCGAAATGCCAAAGGGAATTTGTGATGCTGTTATTGCCGACGGATACACAGGAAATATTGCCCTTAAACTAATTGAAGGTACTTCAATTACACTGTTTAAAATGGTTAAAAACGCACTTTATAAAAATCTTTTAAACAAAATTGCCGCTTTGATTTTGAAAAAAGATTTATACGAATTAAAATCGATGATGGATAGTTCTGAGGTTGGTGGCGCACCGCTTTTAGGTGTTAGTAAACCTGTTATAAAAGCTCATGGTAGTTCGGATGCTAAAGCCATAAAAAATGCTATCCGTCAGGCAATTGTTTTTACCGAAAAGAATGTTATTAGCACTATTAGTGAAAATTTAGTAAAATCGGAGTAATTTAAAATGCAATCGCTTGAAGCCAAATTAAAATATAAATTTAAAAATATTGAGCTTTTAAAAAACGCGCTTGTACATTCATCTTATGCAAATGAGGTTCGTAAAAATACTCACTCAAACGAAAGACTCGAATTTTTGGGCGATTCGGTTTTATCGGTAATTGTTGCTGAACATATTTTTAACAATTTTCCGCAAATGCCTGAGGGAGAGCTGACACGTCTTAGAGCCTCGCTTGTTTGTGAAAAGTCATTATGCGTTTTTTCTCGTGAATTAGGTCTTGGTGAATACCTTTTACTTGGACGCGGCGAGGACAAAAACGGTGGTAGAGAACGGGATTCTATTCTTGCGGATGCTTTTGAGTCGGTTTTGGCGGCTATATATCTTGACGGTGGTATGGAAGAGGCAAAAAACCATGTTTTAAATACGGTTTTACGTGACTTAAAAAATCATTCGGAAGAGGATGCATTCAAGGATTACAAAACCACCTTGCAAGAGATTATACAGCGCAATCCCGAGGAAAGTGTTTCATATACCCTTATAGGTGAAATCGGTCCCGACCATAATAAACAGTTTACTGTTGCAGTAAAGCTAAATTCAAATGTTATCGGTACAGGAACCGGCAAAAGTAAAAAACAGGCAGAACAAATGGCGGCGCGACAGGCACTCAAACTTATGGGTGAAAATGTATGAGTACCGTACATTCGAATATTTCTATTTTTGTTCCGCATATTGGCTGCACAAATATGTGTAGCTTTTGTAATCAAAGGTATATAACAGGCACTCACACCGCACCAAAAATTCAGGATGTAATTGATGCGGTAAATATTGCGGTGTCCTCACCAAAATATAACCCAAAGATGACCGAGATAGCTTTTTTTGGCGGTAGCTTTACAGCGATTAACCGAAATTATATGCTGGATTTGTTAAAAGCGGCATATCAATTTGTTAAAAACGGTATGGTTTGTGGTATTCGCATTTCAACCCGACCGGATGCGGTTAATGATGAAATTTTATTACTTTTAAAAGAGTACGGTGTTACTTCTATAGAACTGGGCGCACAAAGTCTTAATGATAATGTGCTAAAAATGAACAATCGCGGACATACTGCACAGGATGTAAAAAAAGCGGCAAATCTTATTAAAAAACACAGTTTTTCTTTAGGTCTTCAAATGATGACAGGACTTTACGGTGACTGTGATAAATTTGCTATTGAAACAGCAAAGGAAATAATTGAGCTAAATCCTGATACGGTAAGAATTTATCCTACCATTGTTCTAAAAAACACTGATTTGGCGGCGCTTTATATTGATAACAGATATAAGCCTCAAACACTCGAACAAGCTGTAGAACTTTGTTCCAGATTGCTTTTAATGTTTAATAAAACCAATATCAAGGTAATCCGTTTGGGACTTCACTCTATTGAAGATGACAGTTACATAGCAGGACCTTGGCATCCTGCATTCAGCGAACTTTGTTATTCAAATATTTTTTTAGAAAATGCTCTGTCTCGACTTACCGAAAAAGGTAGCTACATACTATATGTTAATCCGTCATCGGTATCAAAAATGATAGGCCAGAAAAAGAAAAATTTAACTAGTCTAAAAAAACTCGGGTTTGATTGCATTGTAAAGTCTGACGATACAGTAGCTCTTTATGAAATCAAAGCCGAAAGGAGAAAAAAATGCTTTTAAGTTCAATTCAAATCCAAGGGTTTAAGTCCTTTGCTGACAAAACCGTTCTTAAATTCGGTCGTGGTATTACTGCGGTTGTGGGACCTAATGGTAGCGGCAAAAGTAATATTTCCGATGCAGTGCGTTGGGTTTTGGGTGAGCAATCAACCAAAAGTCTTCGCGGTCAGTCAATGGAAGACGTTATATTCGGTGGTACTGATACTCGCCGCCCACACGGCTTTTGTGAAGTAACACTAAACATAGATAATGCCGACAGAACCCTTAACTTTGATAACGATTTTGTATCTATAACCCGTAGATTTTACCGTTCTCACGAGAGTGAATATCTTATAAATAATGTGTCTGTTCGACTCAAAGACGTTCATGAATTATTTATGGATACAGGTCTTGGACGTGATGGATACTCAATGATAGGACAGGGTAAAATCGATAATATTATCAGTACAAAGTCTGATGAACGCCGTGACATTTTTGAAGAAGCATCAGGTATATCGAAATACCGTTACCGCAAAACCGAGGCAGAGCGCAAACTTACCGCTGCCGAGGATAATTTGTTGCGTCTTAAAGATATTTTGGACGAGCTTGAAGCGCGTGTCGGTCCGTTGGAAGAGCAAAGTAGGAAGGCTGAAAAGTTTTTGGCACTTGCCGAGGATAAAAAACAACTTGAAATAGGCCTTTGGCTTTACACATTAAATAACTCTAAAGATGCGTTGCGCGCGCAAGAAAGTAAAATTGCTACCGCTCAAATGCAATACAAAGAAATTGAAGAAGCACTTAATGAATTTGACACAAAATCAGAACAAAACACAGCGCAGTTTACATTTATCACTTCACAAATTGAAAATATTCGTCAAAGAATTGCTTTTTCAAATGAAGAAACAGTAAAATTTGAGGGTGAAATTTCGGTTTTAAAAAATGATATTTTACATAATAACGAAAAAATAGAACGTCTTGATGCCGAAAAACTTGCTCTTGAGGAATCCGATAGCACTGCAAAGCAGGAAATTGAAAACAAACGTAATCTTGCGCTCGAAAAACAGCAACTTATTGAACAATTAAATAATAAGCTATCACAGCTTGAAAATAATTTGAACAATCTTTTGAGTGATAGTGAAAGCATTTCGCGAAAGATTGAAGACCAAATTAAAACCCTTAACTTATTATCGGTTAAAAGTTCGGATTTGCGGGTTGAAATGACAACCTCAAATACCTCGATTGACGAAATAAATTCACGTAAGGGTATCATTGATGACTTGCTTAAACAAAATAGTATTGAAAAGGAATTATTAACAAAGGATTTTGATGAAACAAAGGAGCTTTTAGATAAGACTGAGGATACTATTTTGTCATTGCAAAATTCAATTAAGGGTTATGAATTACGTCTTGAAAATCGCAATAACGAGCTTAAAGACCTTACTGAAAAGAGCAACGAATTACACCTCGATATCGAGGCGAAACGTCGTAGAGTACAAATCCTTACCGAGCTTGAAAACAGTATGGAGGGATTTTCTCATGCAGTTAAAAAGGTAGTAAGCGAAGCTGAAAAGGGGATTTTACGCGGCATCCACGGTCCTTTGTCAAAGCTTATTTCGGTTGACAAGAAGTATTCTGTTGCTATTGAAACAGCGCTTGGTAATGCAATTCAAAATGTTGTTGTTGATACTGAGGCGGATGCGAAACGCGCTATAAATTATCTAAAAACCAACAATGCAGGACGAGCAACCTTTATGCCTATATCGTCGACAGTTGCCCGTGAATTTAAGGAAAACGGATTTGATGATATTTACGGATTTGTGGGAATTGCTTCTGATCTTGTAAAAGTTGATGATAAATATAAAGATATAGTTCGTCATCTACTTGCAGGAACGGTAGTTACAGAGGATATTGATAGCGCTACAACCCTTGTTAAAAAATATAATTACAGAGTTAAGGTTGTATCACTTGACGGTCAGGTTATAAATTCCGGTGGTACATATACAGGTGGTTCACTTGTAAAACAGGCGGGTATGTTAAGCCGCGCCGCCGATATTAAACGTATCGAAGACGAAATAGAAAAGCTGACTGAAAAAGAAAACAAAACAAAAAATTTGCTTGATGATGCAGTTTCGGCGGTTGCACAGGTAAATGCCGATATTGTTGCGGTTAGGGCAGATTTAACAAACGCAAATGAAGATAAGATACGTGCATTAGCTGAGCTAAAACGTATTGATGAGCTACTTAACAATATCAACGCTACTATCACTTCTTTAACTGAAGAGCGCGACGGCAGTGACGAAAAGGTTAAAATTTTAAGTGATAAGTCAAACGCTGCGGCAAAACAAATTGCCGAGCTTGAGGCTCAAAAATCTTTATTTCAGGCACAAATTGACCAAATGACAGGCGGCAGGGATACACTTTCTCAAAACCGCGAAGAGCTAACAAATCAAATAACCGATATTAAACTTCAATTAATCGAAAATCAAAAGGATGCAGATTCCCTTAACTTATCGGCGCTTGATATTGAAAATACAATTTCCAATCGTGCTGCGCGTTCGAGTGAAATTGATGCCGAAATTGCTGCTGTAAGCTACAAGATTACACAGCTAAAGTCGGATATTTCAGCCCATATTGATGAAATTGATAATATTAAGCAAAAGATAACCGATTATAACAATGAGATTGAAAGTCTTATGAACGAGCGTAACGAGGTTGAAAAATCGGGCGCTCAGCTTCGTTTAAGCGAGCGCGAACGTACTTTGGAGCGTGAAAAAATCGGTGGTGAGCTTGCTCGTCTTAGCGAACGAAAAGAGGTAATGATGAAAGAGTATGACGATGTTATACGTCAACTTTTTGATGAATACCAGCTTACCAAAAGCGAAGCCGAAAATGTTGCGATTAAAATTGAAAAACCTGCTGAGGCTAAACGACAGCTTGCCGAAACCAAGTCAAAAATTCGTGCGCTCGGTAATGTTAATGTATCGGCTATTGAAGAATATAAAGAGGTTAAAGAGCGTTACGACTTTATGAATGTGCAACTTGAAGACGTAGAAAAAGCGCGTACAGAGCTTCGTAAGCTTATTAATCAGCTTACCGCTCAAATGCAGGAAATGTTCGTAGAAGGTTTTGCAAAAATTAATGAAAACTTTACCAAAACATTTAAAGAACTTTTCGGCGGCGGTAGTGCCGAGCTAAAACTTACCGATCCTGATAATGTTCTTGAGAGTGGCATCGACATTGAGGCTCGTTTACCGGGTAAAAATGTACCAAGTCTTAACGGCCTTTCCGGTGGTGAAAAGGCGCTTGTTGCACTTTCAATTTACTTTGCAATTATGAAGGTTAACGCACCACCGTTCTGTTTTTTGGATGAGGTTGATACAGCGCTTGATGATATTAACGTTGACCGTTTTGCAGATTATATGAAACGTTCTGACTTTAATACTCAGTTTATCTGTGTTACTCACCGTCGCGGCACTATGGAATCCGCCGATATGCTTTACGGTGTTACAATGCAGGAAAAGGGTGTTACAAAGTTGCTTGAGCTAAATGTTGCCGAGCTTGAAAAGAAATTACTTGAAAATCAGGGAGCATAAAATGGGTTTATTTGGCAAAATTAAAGCAGGTCTGCAAAAGACAAAGGCGAGTATTTCCGACGGTATAACAAGTATAATAAATAGTTTTACAAAAATTGATGAGGAGTTTTTTGAAGAGCTTGAAGAAATTCTTGTTATGTCTGATATTGGTGTAGAAACATCGGTAAAAATTTGTGAGGAATTACGCGTTAGAGTAAAGCGCGACGGTATAACCGATCCCAATCAAATAAAGCGTATAATGCACGACATTATTGTCGAAATGTTGGGTAACGACACTCCTCTAAAGCTCGATACAAAACCGTCGGTAATTTTGGTTATAGGTGTAAACGGTGTAGGTAAAACTACATCAATCGGTAAAATTTCCGCACAGCTTAAAAATGAGGGCAAAATTGTTGTTTTGGGTGCGGCTGATACATTTCGTGCTGCAGCAATCGACCAGCTCGGTGTTTGGGCACAGCGTGCAGGTGTTACTATGGTCAGGAGTGTTGAGGGTACAGACCCTGCATCCGTTGTTTTTGATACAATTGCTTCTGCCAAAGCACATTCAGCCGATGTTATAATATGTGATACCGCAGGAAGACTTCATAATAAGAAAAATCTTATGGATGAATTGGCGAAGAT
>JAZUNP010000042.1:0-1806 GCA_045604215.1 Acutalibacteraceae bacterium | reverse complement strand
GGAAAATGGACTTGGTGCAAAAAACTAACAAAAAGATAAATTCCAATTTAACGAACAAGAGCAACAGTGTTGAATGTATTTTTTCACTGTTGCTTTTTTGTTTGTGAGGGTGGTATAATTAACTCAATTGATTGCGGAACTAAGGTGAAAAATATGATTAAAGAAGTAATACACGCCCCGATTTTGTTGGGTGTAAAGTCGGAGAAGGCTACAATTGAAGATTTGCAGGTGGCTGAGGATTTGTTGGACACGCTTACCGCTAATGCTGATGGTTGCGTTGGTATGGCTGCCAATATGATTGGTGTGCATAAGCGCATTATCTGTTTTGATAATGACGGTACATATATGACTATGTTCAACCCTGAAATTATTAAGAAATCAGACCCATATCAAACAGAAGAGGGATGCCTTTCTCTGCTTGGTGGTCCTCGTCCGTGTAAGCGATATAAGAGTATAAAAGTGCAGTGGCAAACAGCAGAATTCCAGACCCGAATCAAAACTTTCACCGGCTGGACCGCACAAATAATCCAACACGAAATCGACCATTGTGATGGCATTTTAATTTGAGGTATGCTATGAAAATAATAATTGATGCTGATGCGTGTCCCGTTGTTGATATTACCGTCAATGTGGCTAAAGAGCGAGGGCTCCCGTGTATCATTGTCTGCGACAACACCCACACAATTGAAAAAGATGGAGCAAAAACTATTGTTGTTGATAAGGGGGCAGATTCTGCCGACTGCTGTATTGCGAATCTTACCGAAAAGGGTGATGTGATTATCACTCAGGACTACGGTCTTGCGGCACTTGTGCTTGGAAAGGGCGCAAAAGCTCTTAATCAGAACGGACTAATTTACACCGACAGCAATATAGAAAATCTCCTTTTCACCCGTTTTATAGGTAAAAAGGAGCGTATGCAAGGCAACAGAACAAAAGGTCCGAAAAAGCGCACCGACCAAAACGATGCAGACTTTTTGAAAGCGTTATTGGTGTGTGTTGGGTAGTATGTTCAATTTGGAAATTATCAAAAAATCAGACCCGAGAAGTTTAAATCTTCTCGGGTCTAATGTTTTATCACACTCTCTTAAATACATAATAATTCGTGTCACATCCGCCGTAGCGATAAAGTTAAGGTAAGAGTCAAGTTTTTTGAAGATGAAAACTAATTATTGTAAGTTTTTAATGCTTTTAATATATTCAAATAACTTCTCTATATGCTTACTTTCTTTAAATTTTTTGTATAACTCTTCTTTCTTGAAGTCGTTGGAATCCAAAGTTTCAGGATTTAATTCAATAAGAAATTCTTCGAAACAGTCAACAAATTTTTGGATTATACGTGTGTTATTATTTAAATCGATATAACTAAATAAAGAGAAATCGTCAACATTTTTGTTGTTTATACAATAGATTACACTTGCGATACAATACATATTTCCGTATTTATATATGATGTCACGATAAGATACTGGAATGGAGATATCTTTTTTTATGATATTATAAGATTTGTTTAGTTCGTATGCATAATTAACGGGAGAATAAAATTTATTTATTTCTTTTTCGTTTTGGATATTTTTAAAAATATCGTCTCGCAGAAATATATTATCCTTGACGCTAATAAGTGCACCTTTGGAACTACGGGCTGATCCAGGTTTTTGAATTAAATATGCTTCAACCAATTGAGCAAAATCATCGATGTAATAACTATATTTATATGTAGGTGTACCGCCACGTTTGCTAAGTTCGAAACAAATATTATCATCTTCGCAGTCATTCATAAGAGTATTTATAGTTTCTACAAACTCATAC
>JAZUNP010000041.1:0-2387 GCA_045604215.1 Acutalibacteraceae bacterium | reverse complement strand
TGTTGTATACTATCGATTTAATACGAGATGACAAATTACCCGTTAATGAAAAAGGTAAACTAAAAGTTTTAATGAGCAAAATATCAAATTATAGTGGAAATAATTTCAATGATACTGTTGCTAAGAAAATTAATTCATTAGGCTTGTTTATAGTTGATCCAAAGGTTAAGAAGATTAACGGTAAACATATTAATTCATCAGATAATAATACATTGGGCGATATAGGTGTTTTAGTAATTAATCAAAAAAAGAAAAAAATACTTGTTATTGAGGTTAAAAATTTTGGATTTAGTAAAACACCTTATGAAATGCACCAAGAATATTTACGCATTTTCTGTGATAATGGTGATAAACTCTGCTATATTTCAAAGCATAAACGCAGAGTAGAGTGGGTCAAATCACATATTGATGATGTACTAATACAATATGATTTGCAAAAAGGCAGTTGGAAAGTTGATGATCTATTGATAGTCAATGAAGCAATCATAAGTAACGAGTATTATCATGAAAATCAAAAAATCTTATTATATACAGATATTGATAAAAAATCTATGTTAAATATATAAATTTTAATTTTGACAAAATGCTATACTTTAACAGCCAATGAAAAGTATTTATTGGTTTGTGAATATGGAACCGGCGGTTCTGACCCCGAAATCGTTATCTTTAAGCGTTGGAAATAAATTTTAAAAGAGGGTGGCTCACACGAGCCACCCTCAAATTTTGCATTGCATTAAACAAAGAATGGTCCGATTGAATAGATGGTGGAAATTCTCAGTTATTTATGATATAATTAGTTTGATAAATAAGAGTTTGGAGGAACGATGCTATGAAAAAGGCATTTCATGTGATTTGTTGTGCGGCAGGCAGTGGAATGATTGGTTTCTTTGCAAATCAGTTGAATACGGTTGTAGGATGTGTGTTCTTTACTCTTGGCGTTGCTTTACTCGTTGGTTCAATCATTCTGGTTTCCAAACAAGATAAAGAAAATAAATAAGAATTTATGGGGTGCTTTTATGGGTTCTACTCTTGGTCCGGTAATTTTAGGGATAATTTGTATAGTGATTGGCATTTTTAATGCAAGGGGAGATATATCAACTCTTCATTCATACCACAGAAAGCGGGTTTCCGAAGAGGATAGAATTCCTTTTGGTAAAAAAGTTGGTCTTGGTATGTTGATTATTGGTGTTTCTTTAATTATTTTTGGTGGTTTTACCTTCTTGGCTAACACATTGACAAATAATATATTCATAATTATTGGAAGTGTTATTTTGGTTATCGGACTTATCGTAGGACTTGGTTTAAGTTTCTATGCGATGATTAAGTATAATAAGGGGATTTTCTAATAAATAAATTCCAATTTATAAGCGAGGTGAAATCGGTTGAATTACATAGAATACGGAAAAGAGCATAATGAGGTAATCGTTCTACTGCACGGAGGCGGTTTGTCTTGGTGGAATTATCGGGAAGTAGCAGAAAACCTTTCGTCTGATTATCGTGTAATTCTTCCAATATTGGACGGTCATGCAAAAAGCAACTGCGATTTCACAAGCATTGAAGAAAATGCAGCAAGAATAATTAAATTTATTGATGAGCAGTTTGGCGGTTCAGTCCTGTTGATTGGCGGTTTATCGCTCGGAGGACAAATAGTGCTTGAAATTCTATCGCAGAAAAAGAATATTTGTCAGTATGCATTGATTGAGAGTGCATTGGTTGTTCCGTCAAAATTTACATACGCTATGATTAAGCCTGCATTTGGAAGTTGCTATGGCTTGATAAAACACCGATGGTTCTCTATGTTGCAATTCAAATCACTAAAAATAAAGCAAGAACTTTTTGAGGATTATTTTCGAGATACATGCGGTATTACTAAATCGAATATGATTGCTTTTTTAGAAGCGAATGCTTTGTACAGCATAAAGCCATCTGCTGCTGACTGCTCTGCAAAGCCCTATGTGTTTGTTGGCGGGAAAGAAAACAGAGCAATGCGAAAATCAGCAAAAATAATTCACGAAAAACTACAGGGGAGTTTATTGCAGGTCCTCCCCCAAATGTATCATGGGGAATTTTCCATAAATCGCGCAGAAGACTATGCAAGTACCGTACGAAAAATCGTGACAAACAAATAAATTATGATTTACCGAACGGGGGGCATTTGTTTGGTAAAGAATTTCAACTTCTCCTGACGATCAGAAAATGATATATAGTTTACGATCGTGGTGTAGTACAAAATTAAAAGCTGTGTAGAAAAATTCTACACAGCTTTTTTACCGGTCTAACGCTTGCTTTTTGCGCTTGAATGCCGTTGGATCGGTTCGTGATCGGGTTTAGATATAAGCAAGTGGACAGACAGTGTCCTGCGCAAGACGATGTGAGGGAAAGAAAAA
>JAZUNP010000040.1:0-8236 GCA_045604215.1 Acutalibacteraceae bacterium | reverse complement strand
TGGTTCCTTTTTTGATTTTCTTATATGGAGAAAGGGATTCGAACAAGGAGGGAGCAAAGCGGAAGAAAACAGTACGGTGTACTGTTTTCGCCGACGTGGGCAAGCCGCTTGCGGCGCGATAGGCGCAGTGCGCCGGAAAATTCCTTTCAGCGTGCCAAAAAATCCACAAGCTCAGACTTGTCAATTTTTTTATTCATTTGAAAACAATGGTATAAATGAAAATATAATATAACATAAAACAAATCACCTGCTAAACAGCAGGTGATTTGTTTATTATTATTCTAAATATGTAAACCTTGGAAATGTTTTTCCGTCACGGGTAACATTTCCAAAGAAGTTTTGGGCATTCCTTACCCATAACTCCTTTTCGCCGTAAAGTGCGCGGTATATTACCATATCTTCCAAGGTTTCGGAATGTTTGGCTATGCCAATAACTTCGTATTCATTGCCTTTAAAATGGCGATATCTACCTAATTTTATTTCTGCCATAATAACTTATTTCATAAATTCGTACATAGCGCGATAACACATATATACGTCAAGCTTTGAAGTTGTCTCATAAGGAGCGTGCATCGAAAGTACAGGTACGCCAAGGTCGATTACATCAACGCCAAGATTTGCAACATACATAGCAACAGTACCGCCACCGCCTGCGTCAACCTTACCGAGTTCGCCTGTCTGCCAAATAATACCTGCACTGTCAAGCATTGCGCGAATTTCGGCTACATATTCAGCCGAAGCGTCAGATGTGCTACCCTTTCCGCCGCCACCCGTGTATTTTGTAACAACAACGCCGTAGTTGAGAAAACTTGCGTTTCTACGCTCCATAACATCCTGAAATGTTGGGTCGGTACCTGCGTTAACGTCAGCCGACAAACACTTTGAATTGCGGAGTGCTATCGTTTCATCACAACCTTGCATTACACAAATATCGTGTACCACATGTGGCAAAAAGTCTGATTGCAAGCCTGTGTTACCCATAGAACCGATTTCTTCCTTATCGGTAAGGATTGCAATAGCGGTCTTTTCGGGCGCTTCAATCTCTAAAACAGCGGTAAGCGCGGGGTAAGCGCAAACACGGTCATCCTGACCGTAAGCGCCAATAAGTGAACGGTCAAAGCCAATATCACAAGCCTTTGCCGCAGGAACAAGTTCAAGTTCAGCCGAAAGGAAATCTTCTTCGGTAATACCGTATTTTTCGTTCAAGATTTTAAGAATGTTAAGCTTTACAAGTTCACTACCCTCGTCACTCTTAAATGGCATACTGCCGATAAGAACGTTAAGCTCTTCACCGCGAATACCATCAGAAAGCGTACGCTTATTTTGCTCTCTTGCTAAATGGGGTAACAAATCATTGATTACAAACTTGGGGTCATTGTCATCCTCGCCAATATTAACCTCAATTACGCTACCGTCTTTTTTAGCAAATACGCCGTGAAGTGCAAGTGGTAAAGCTGTCCACTGATATTTTTTGATACCGCCGTAGTAGTGGGTTTTAAAGAGTGCTAATTCAAGCTCTTCATAAAGCGGATTAGGTTTAAGGTCAAGTCGAGGTGAGTCAACGTGAGCCGCTGTAATATTTATACCCTTGTCAGCCGACTGCTTACCTATTACCGCAAAAGCAATGGTTTTGCCGCGGTTGTTAAAATAAACCTTATCGCCCACATTATACTTTTTACCTATTTCAAAGGGAACAAAACCTTTTTCCTCTGCCAAAGAAATAGCAGCAATCACTGCCTCACGCTCGGTTTTAGCTTTGTCAAGATATACCTTATAACCCTCGCAATATTTTTGTATACTGTCAAGTGTGCTTTCATCAGCCTTTAAAATACCGTTCTTTTTTTCATAAAAAAGCTTCTCCTTTAGTTCCTTTACTACATCAGACATTATCATATTCCTCCAATAGTTTACTTAAAAGTTTTTGTATTTTCAAATTGAAAACCGACAGTTCACAATCATTATACACTATATTATTTGTCTTTTCCATATAAAATTCGTCAGGCTTTCCCGCTTTTATACGTAGCATTGCCTCCGACTCATCAATGCCATCACGTGCCATAATTCTATATTTACGTAATTTTTCGTCAGATATAACAGCAATAACCTCATTGCAAAGACAGTCAGCACCGCTTTCAAAAAGTGTTGGTGCATCAAGCAATACCTTTTCTGTTGTAATTTCATTCTTTACAAGCTCATTGATATGTGGCAAAAGTGTGGCGTTTAAAAGCTCGGTATTTTTGGTTGTAGAAAATGCTTTTTTCGCCAATGCCGCGCGATTTAACGTACCATCCGCATTTAAAATATCATCGCCGAATGCAGCCACCACAGCCGAAAGACCATCGCTTCCTCTTTCCACAGCAACACGAGCCAATTTGTCGCAGTCAACAACCTTAAAGCCCAAATCCTGAGCCACAGAGGCAACACTGCTCTTCCCCGATCCCGTAGGACCTGTAAGACCAACCACAAAACTCATTTAATCTCCACCCTTTAATTAAAGCGTTACAACCTTAAATCCACAAGCACGAATAAGCCTATTATAAACTGCAAGACCTACGCCATCTTTGTTTGGTGCGTGGATATAAACCTCTTTTACACCCAAATTATCAATATCTCGCAAAACAGAAAACACATTTTGCGCCAAAATATTCTCATTATGCTTTGAGCCGTAAGAAATTTTAGGTACGTTTATATTGTAATATTCTTCCTCAAAACAAATCGCGGCTGCATTTTCTTTTGAATTTACAAAACGCACAAAGCTATTACCGCATCCCTCAACTAAAAAAGCATCAGTTTTGGGTGCATAGTGCTTGTATTTCATACCAGGCGAAGCTGCCGTATGTCCATCTTTTAACCGTTCAAGCACCGCATCATCAATTACAAGGTCGGGTAAAACCTTGCGTAGTTGCTCTGGTGTTACGACACCTGGGCGTAAAAGACGCGGATATTTGCCAACTAGTGATATAACGGTTGACTCAACACCGACTGTGCAATCGCCACCAATAACCACAGCGTCGATTTTTCCGTCAAGGTCGCCTATTACGTGGTTTGCGGTTGTAGGGCTGGGCTTGCCCGATGTATTAGCGCTTGGCGCGGCAAGGGGTAAACCGCTCTTTTCAATTATATCACATATCGTTTTTTCACTTGGAAATCTAATTGCCACAGTATCAAGTCCGCCCGACACACTGCACGCTATTTTTTCGCCCTTTGGCAAAACCATTGTAAATGGACCAGGCCAAAAAGCTTTAGCGCATTCATAAGCCTTTTCGGGTATATCGTGAGCGATTTCGCTTAACATATCAAGGCTTGATATATGAACAATAAGCGGATTATCCTGAGGTCTGCCTTTGGCTGCAAATACCGCCTTTATGGCATCATCACTGTATGCGGAAGCCGCAAGTCCGTAAACCGTTTCGGTAGGAACAGCAACTATTCCACCGCCCACTAATATTTCAGATGCAGTTTTTACGGCAAAATCGTAATTTTTTTTAGCATCTAATTTTAAAGTTTCCATTTTATGAGTTCTCCTGTGCCTTTAAAGCCTCAGCACGATAGTATGTTGTAAGTCCGTCTACGATTTCATCAATATCACCGTTTAAAATGCTATCAATTTTGTAAAGTGTAAGACCAATTCTATGGTCGGTAACTCGACCTTGTGGGTAGTTGTATGTGCGAATTCGCTCACTGCGGTCACCTGTACCAACCTGTGCCTTGCGGTCAGAGGCTATTGCCGCATCAGCCTTTTCCTTTTCGGCGTCGTAAAGACGGGCGCGAAGAACTTTTAGCGCCTTTTCTTTGTTTTTAAACTGACTGCGTTCGTCCTGACATTCAACAACCACTCCCGTAGGTAAATGTGTTACACGGATTGCCGAGGAGGTTTTGTTAATGTGCTGACCACCCGCACCAGATGAACGAAATGTGTCAATTTTAAGGTCGGCAGGGTTAAGGTTAAATTCTACCTCGTCCGCTTCGGGAAGCACTGCCACCGTTACGGTAGAGGTGTGAATTCTACCCTGTGTTTCAGTATCGGGTACACGCTGAACACGGTGAACACCGCTTTCGTACTTAAAGCGTGAGTATGCGCCTGCGCCCTCAATCATAAAGCTTATTTCCTTATAACCGCCAAGCTCGGTTTCGTTGGAATTTGTAATATCAATATGCCAACGTTTGCTTTCAGCATACATTGAATACATTCTAAAAAGCGAAGCTGCAAAAAGCGCCGCCTCTTCGCCGCCTGCACCGCCGCGAATTTCAACAATAACGTTTTTATCGTCGTTGGGATCTTTTGGCAGTAATAGTATTTTCAGTTCATCTGCACTGGTAGCAATCTTTTCTTTTGCCTCACTCAATTCCTCTTCAACAAGTTCTTTAAAATCCTTGTCAAGACCGCCCGCTTCGAGCATTTCGAGCGCCTCTTTTTCGGCTTTTACCGCCGCGCAGTACTCACGGTATTTTTCTACAATAGGGGTAAGTTCACTATGTTCTTTCATAAGTCGCGTAAATGTGACATTGTCACTTGCAACCTCTGGGTGAGTAAGCTCGACACCAATTTGTTCGTAGCGGTTTTCAACCGCAGAAAGTTTTTCAAACATGGGCTTCGTCTCCGTTAGAAACTAAAATTTTTTTAATATTTTTTTCGGCGCTCTTTCGCGGAAGCATTACCTCGTGACCACAGCCGTTACAGCAAATTTTAAAATCCATACCAATTCGCTTTATTGTGAAGGTATTGCAGCCGCACGGATGACTTTTTTTCATTTGCACTACGTCACCTACATTTATATTCATAACACTTCTCACTGCCTTACATAGATTCTCATATTAGTATAACTCATTTTACAAATAAAGGCAATAATTTTATTGTGTTGTATGTACTCTATTGTGAGTAGGATACGAATTTTTAACAGTAGAATTGTCAAAACTTGCAGTAGGTTGCCAATTTTATATACATTTACATATAATTGTCACAGCAAACATAAAAGGAGAATTTACTATGAAATTTAAAATTATATCCGATTCATCATCGGATATGTTAAGCCTTGACGGTGTGCCATTTGAGGTAGCATCGCTTAAAATTGTAACCAATACACATGAATATATTGACAATAAACACCTTAATGTTGATGCTATGGTAAATGACCTATTCAGTTATAAGGGCAAATCTTCAACCTCTTGCCCAAATACAAACGAATGGCTAACTGCATTTGGCAATGCGAAACATATTTTTTGTATAACCATAACAGGCACCCTTTCAGGCAGCTACAATGCCGCGTGTGCCGCTAAACAAATATACGAAGAGCAATATCCCGACAGAAAAGTTTTTGTTATCAACTCGCTATCCACTGGTCCCGAAATGAAGCTTATTATAGAAAAAATTAAAGAGCTTATTTTAAGCAGTGAATCTTATGAAACCATTTGTAAGCAAATAGATTTATACACTAGTAAAACAGGTCTTATTTTTATGCTTGAGTCTATGAAAAACCTTGCCAATAATGGCAGAGTTAGTCTTATTTCTGCCAAGGCGGCAGGGCTTTTGGGTATTCGGGTTGTAGGCAAAGCGAGTGACAAGGGAGACCTACAACCACTTGACAAAATTCGCGGTGAACAAAAAACAATCTCCACCATAATAAACCGTATGCGTAAAAACGGATTTTGGGGCGGTAAGGTGCGAATTGCTCATTGCCAAAACTCACAGGTTGCCGAGAATATTAAAAAATGTCTTATAGAGGAATTCGGTAAAATAGATATTGAAATTTACCCTTGCCGAGGACTTTGCAGCTTTTATGCCGAAAAAGGCGGAGTACTTGTTGGGTTTGAAAAGCAATAAAACGGCGTGGATTAATCCACGCCCTACGTTTATACCATATTACATGTGTAGGGAACGGGTTCCGTTCCGTTTTTTTATTTATCAAGTATATGCCTAAGCAGCGCTTCGCAACCTAATTCGACATCTTGCTCTGTAGTTGCAAAATCACCGCTATACCATGGGTCATCAACGTCGTGTGGGTTAGAGGAATAATCAAGCAAACGGCTGTATTTACCGTCGGTATCTGTTGCAATATAACCCATGTTTCGTAAATTTTCTGAGTCCATACAAACTATGTAATCAAATTTTTGGTAATCGGCGCGTGTCATTTGACGAGCATGTTTACCGCTACATTCTATTCCTCTTGAGTTTAATATACGCTTTACGGGTGGATAAACGCCATTTCCTATTTCCTCGGTAGAGGTTGCCGCCGACTCGATATAAAAGTCGTTTTCGAGTCCACGCTCACGCACCAATTCTTTCATCAAAAACTCCGCAAGTGGACTTCTACAAATATTGCCGTGGCACACAAAAAGTATTTTAATCATAAATTCACTTCCTTTATTTTAATTATAAAAATTAAAAACCGTATTTTCAACACATTTTTTCGATTAAACAAGGAATTTTATTGTCTTATGATGTCTTGTTAAAAATTGATAATCACACAATAATTTTTATCTAAAAATATTTAAAATTTGTATTGACAAAACAAATAAATAAATGTATAATGTTTTTTGCTGTCACTTGACGGCTGTATGTGGACCAATAGCTCAGTTGGTTAGAGCAACCGGCTCATAACCGGTTGGTCCGGGGTTCGAGTCCCTGTTGGTCCACCATTTCTTTTTATGCAATAAAATTTAGTTCCTCTTTAAAAATTTGATTGTTAATTTTCAATTTACACAGGGGTATGGTGTCAATGGTAGCACACCGGTCTCCAAAACCGTTTGTGAGGGTTCGAGTCCTTCTACCCCTGCCAAGTGCGATAAATCCGAACTTCATTACCGTGATAGGTGATGCGTTCGGATTTATTGTTTTCTTATTATGAAATTCATTCTATTTTTCGTATTTTGTAAGCAAGATATATCTATTTTGATGTTTCCATGTTATTGAAATAAAAAGCACTTTTGGAATTCAGTAACCAAAAGTGCTTTTTATTCATCTTAATATTTTATGATTTTAAAGAAGAGTAGCAATTATCACATACATATTTCAATCTTTCGTAAGGTCCAGTTAGTACAGTATTAATCATATCCGTGCGTGAATAATCCTTGCAAAAAGAACACTTCGTATCCAAATTTTCTAAATTTATAGTTAATCCAACATCACCAGCAAGAACTTTTGGGTTATATGTTTTCTTTGATTTAAACACAGTGTTATTAAACCTATCAATTAATGTATTTACAATAAATAACCTAATATCTTCTTTACCACCCCAAAATTCAGATATTATGTATAGTTTTGGGATAGCGTCCATTTTTTCTACAAGATTAATGCAACCTTGAAGCCTAAGGTGAAAATCAGATTCTACAGTTTTTTTCAACAGATCATTTTCGCACAATTCACTGATATTTGAAATTAAAATATCACATTTTTCTAGATTATTGCTTA
Source organism: Acutalibacteraceae bacterium (assembly GCA_045604215.1). GTDB lineage: Bacteria > Bacillota > Clostridia > Oscillospirales > Acutalibacteraceae > UBA737. Next base: position 828 of record JAZUNP010000040.1, on the reverse strand, counting down.
ACTTATCAAAAAAAGCAGTATCAGAAGTATAGCCTATAACAACATTATTTTGTTTATTTCGCATTTCTGACAATTCTAGTTTAAAGCCAAAAGAACTTGGACAATTATGTATTGTATGGAAATAACTTATTTTTATTTTTGTATCTTTTATTTCTTCCTCCAAGGTAATAGCATCTATGCTGCCTATCGTTTTAGGAATACTTATATTTTTGCGTAAATTCACTTTTTTAAAAATATGCTCTGCTGGTGGATATATGTTTTCGTCTTTGAATCTATCATAAGTAATTCCATCAACAAGCCAATTAATCTTATGCGGCTGCAAATTTTTAAATTTTGGAAAACTTCTATCCTTAATAATTTTATTGTATTCATAATTCATTGTTGCTAAAGTTTCCATATCATTATAGTGATCTATGTGCGAATGTGTTATAATAACATAATCAATATCACTTATGTATATCCCATGTTCATGCATATTCTCCACAAAATTACATCCAGGGTCAACAACGATTCCCAACCCATTATAACGAATGTAAAAGCCACCACCAAATTTTTGGTTTCGAAAATTGGGACTGTTAATTAATGGAGTGGAAGAACTCCAGCCTTTGAGCATTATCAAACAATTATCTGAAATTCTATTTCTAATTGATGCACAAACATAATGATAAAAATTTGTTTTTTTCTCATGTATATACTTAGATAATACTGCATAGTTCCTGGGTAAATCTTCATTTTCATTTGATATTTGATCAACTGAATTATTGAATTCCTTAGCCCAGTCTTTGGTAATATTAACCGTATCATCAACATTTTTATACAGCAATATAG
>JAZUNP010000039.1:0-1715 GCA_045604215.1 Acutalibacteraceae bacterium | reverse complement strand
AGCCATGTCGTTCTGTGAGCCAAGGAGTTGAGTTGCCAATTTGTCTTCCTAAGACCGCTTGGCCTCCGACTTGGTTTTTGCAAAAGTGGGTACCCACTCGCCCTGCTTGCAAAGATAGTGAACGGTGAAAACGGGAACGGTTTTGCGAGCGGGATTTGCGAGAGTGTATACACACTTGCCCTGCTTGCAAAGATAGTGAGCGGTGAAACAGGAACGATTTGCAAGCTGGTTTTGGCAAGGTTGTATCCACATTTGCCTTGCTTGCCAATTTAGTGGCAGGTGTAAATATGTGCAATTGGCAAAGCAAGGAATACAAATGTTACGTAGGTTTGCACTGCTTGCCCAAAAGTGAGCAAGTAGCAAAACAAGGTGTTTATTAATAAAAATTTATATAAAAATCAGCCTGCAGAATTGTAAAAGTCCGCAGGCTGAAACTGTTTATATAATTAAATTATGTCATATCTTCTGTTTACAATTTCATATCCGTAATCAACAGAAGTGAAATTTCCGTGAGTTTTTGCATATTCGCCGTGCTGAATATCATCAAAGGGCAACGCACCTTTGTTCAATATATCATTGGTTACGAAAGCGAATATTGTGCGATACAAAATTTCGTTTTCTTTGCCGTCGGCAAAACGGATTGCACAGCAGTAGCTGAGCCGCATTCCGTGAACTTCATCAACGCCGCATCCGGCAACAGCAATCAATTCTCCGTTTTCAAAAACTCCGTATTCAAGATTATTTTCGTCGAGATAATCTTTTTCATTGAGCAGGTGATTTATATAACCGTCTTTCTTATCATTTGCCCATTTGAGAATTGATTTTTTATCGGAAGGATTCAGCAAACGGATAACAATTCCATCGGGCAGTTTTGCTTCAATCGGTTCACCAAAATACAATGCTTGCGGTGTAACTTTCAGTTTTTCTTCAACTCCGTAAGACTTCAGAATTTTATAAATTTCTGTTTCATCTTTTGTTGAATAAAATGTTTTTCTTTGAGGAAATCGTTTTATCCATTCCGATAAAAGTTTAAAATCATCCGTCATAATTTCAAGATAACTTTTACCGTTTCCGCTGTCACCGATTCCGATAAAACCGTTTTCGAAATTACCATTCGGTGCGGCGATTTCAAGACCGCAATATTTTATTGTTGTGCAAAAGTAACCATATCGCTTTGTGTCTTTTTCAAGAAGATAATCAATAACGATGTCGGAATCAACAAGTTGAAAATCAGGATTACTGTGAGTGAAACGGGCCGCAACAGTTTTGTCTGTTATCTCACCAAGATACATTATCTGATTTTTTGTTTTGGAACGATACTCGCTCGGAGTAACTCCGTATTTTTTCTTGAATGCTTTTGTAAAACCTTCATGAGAATCATAACCGATTTCAAGAGCAATTTCCAAAACGGATTTGTCTGAGGTACGAAGCAATTTTGTTGCATTTTTTAAACGGACATAATTCATATACGCTGTCACGGTAAATCCCGTGTGAGTGAGAAATATGCGATTGAAATAATCAATGGAAAAGCCTGTGTTTGCGGCAACATCTTCAACGGATATTTCGTTGTCGGATGCATTTTGTTTTGCAAATTCAACGGCTTTGAATATGAGTTCTGTGTTCTCCATAATACATTCTCCTGTGTTCAGATTGATTGTAAAAATCGATTTCTACAACACAATTATATCTGCAAACGAAAATGTTTTCTTGAACAA
>JAZUNP010000038.1:0-55489 GCA_045604215.1 Acutalibacteraceae bacterium | reverse complement strand
AACTTCTATTTTTATGATATTAGTGGTATCCTTTTCATTTTACTAACGGTTGGTATAGTTTTATACACCAGTGTTTTTGAAATGAACACTTTGCGAGGAATTGTTGTAGTAGATAATGATGATACTATTAAATTTTGTCGCAAATGTGGAACTCAATTACTTGATGGCAGTGAATTTTGTAGACAGTGTGGAACTCAAATTATAACGGAGGAGTAAAGAATTATGCCAACACTTATAGGAATAGCATTATGGGCTTTGATACCTGGTTTTATTGCCAATAAGAAAGGTAGAAACTTTTGGGGTTATTATTTTTTAAGTTTTCTTATCTCTCCTTTAATCACAATGATAATAACCTTATGTCTTTCTAAAAAAACCGAAATCGAATACTTGGAAGAATACCCAAACCGAATAACCGAATGTAAATCTTGTGGTTACAGAGATAAAAACTTCTTTAATGCTTGTCCGAAATGTGGACGGTATGCAAAACAGTATGTCTATTTAAACGAAGAAATCCCTACCGAAACCGATAAGGTTCGTTTTTGCAGAAAATGCGGCGAAAAACTTATTGACAACAGTCAGTTCTGTCGAAAATGTGGTACTGAAATAGTTGAAGAACCCGCCATTACGATAGTAGAACAAGAAAATACTGAACTCTGCAAAAAATGTGGTGCCGACATTACTAACGATACCGACATTTGCCATATTTGCGGTGAACAGAAAGGCAATGAGTAACAATGAAACCAAAACAAAATAAATTCTGTGCCCATAGCATTCTGTACAAAATGTGGCAACAAACTTCTCCCTGACACTGTCTTTTGCGAGAAGTGTGGCACAAGAGTTCCTGCACCAGCAATATCAGACGTGTATTAAACCTTTGCCCCTGTAAGTGTTCAAGATGTTCCGTCTAAAAATAAGAAACGCAAGCGATTAGGGAAATTCATTTTAATCTCTGCTTTAAGTTTGATTTTGGTTGCCGCCGTTACTTTGGGTGATCTATACCTTTGGAAAACACGAGTTATAGAGTAGGATATTAACACAATAAACGGTTGCCCAGAGTTCTATAACATCGAGTTTGGAATGACAGCGGATGAAGCGAGCAGTCTTATTAAATTGAAGCATAACGCAATCAATGGAATAGAAGGCTCTACTATGTTTGAAGTACACGACTTTATGAAAAGTTCGCACATCATCATTGACGAAGAAGTTTTTTACCTCTTTGGAAGAAAGATATCCGCTGTCTATGTTGGCTTTGATAAAAAACACATAGATAGTGTGATTTTCAACTTCTCGCTGGACGATTATGAGTTAAAAAAATATCGTATCTTTGTATAAAAAGATTTACGGCGAACCTACTGAAATAGGAACTATCTATTCTACTTGGTCTGGTCTAAAGACGACCATTGATGTTTTTGAGTATGCTTTCGATGATGGTGAAAAAGAGATTGTTGTTCGATATATAATCACGCCTAACAGTCAATACACCTCGCTTCATTTCGATGGTACCGAACTTGATCCTTGCGGATTTTTAGGCGAAAATAATGCTTTCAATAAAAAACCAGAATACTACATTAAGGGATTGAAGAAAGGTGACGATTATAACGAAGAAACCTATTCACCAGAGGCTTTTCCTGGTTTTTCACAATACACCTTATATCCCCAGTTTGAATATATGGGTATAGAAAAAGGATATACCGCCATTGAGTTTAGCAAGGGCAGTGATGAAGAATATATTGGACTTGTAAGTTATAAGTTCTTGTTAGACGAAGGAAATGCTGTCGATAGGATAAAGTACATTCATTCCAAATTGGCAGAAAAGTACGACACGTCAGTTAGTTCTACATATACATCCACATACTACGACAAAATGGGTGTTACGGATATATCGTTTGACGAGATGATTAAAAAGATTACTGACAATACCGAAGGTATATACAATATTCAATGGGAAAGCAATGGTCGCAAGATCACTCTCGGTTTGACTATCAGTGTAGATAAAGAATATTATGAAGGTTCAGTAGCATTTACTAATTAAAGGATAAAGAAAAAATGATTTGTAATAAATGTAATCATAAATTACCTGATGATAGCGAGTTTTGCCAATACTGTGGCAATAAAAAGGAAAAAGATAAAATCTCGCAATTCCCAATTAGTTCTCATACTGCCAGAGCACTCTGCACGTACTCTGAAAAATGAGAGAAAGTGCCATTTAAAGAATATTTTGGGTTACCTAATCTCAATGAATAACGCCTGAAAGCCTTGTGTTGCAATGGTTTTCGGGCATTTTTTTGCTATATAAATTATATTGGTAACTTATACTTTCTTTTTAAAATTATTTGTGATATAATTTATATAAATAGTTTTTATGGATGGGGGTCATAAAATGAAAAAAGAGAAAAACACGAAAAAATGGATTAAATTCCGTCATCGTATAGTACGAAATCTCTTGTATATATTTATTTATCCGTATTCTCTTATTAAATATCGTATAAAAATTGAAAAATTCAAAGAGCAAAAAAAGACCCCGTATCTTATCTTACTTAACCATCAAACCCCGTTTGACCAGTTTTTTGTCGGTATGTCATTTAAAGGCCCTATATACTATCTTGCTACTGAGGATATTTTTTCAAAGGGCTTTTTATCGGCTGTAATCAGGTATTTGGTGGCACCTATTCCCATCAAAAAGCAAACAAGTGATGTAAAGGCTGTAAAGCAATGCATTCGCGTAGCACGAGAGGGCGGTACAATTTGCATAGCACCCGAGGGCAACCGCACATATAGCGGTAGGACCGAGTATATGAGTGACTCAATCGCTTCACTTGCAAAAATGTTAAAATTGCCTATAGCGCTTTATCGTATAGAGGGTGGCTACGGCGCCGAGCCGCGTTGGAGCGACGTGGTGCGTAAAGGTAAAATGCGCTGCTACGTATCACAGGTTATTGAGCCTGAGGATTACAAAAAAATGTCTAATGAAGAACTTTTTGAAATTATAGAAAAAGGTCTTTTTGTAAATGAGGCGGTGGCTGATTGCGAATTTCATCACAAAAAACGTGCTGAATATCTCGAAAGAGCAATGTATGTATGTCCGCTTTGCGGACTTTCAAGGTGGTACAGTGAAAATGAATTTTGTGAGTGCAAAAATTGCGGCGCAAAAATTGAGTATCAGCCAGACAAGCAAATCAAAGGTGTAAATTGCGAATTTCCATTTAACTTTGTTGCTGATTGGTACGATTATCAAAAGGATTATATCAACAAGCTTGATGTAATGGAATATGTAAAAGCACCGATATATTTTGATGAAGCATCGGTTTTTGAGGTGATAATAAATAAAAAGAAAGTACCCTTAAAAAACAGTGCAAAAATTTCTCTTTACGGTGATAAAATTGTTTTTGATGAGGGTGAGAAAAACGAGTTAAGACTCGATTTTTGTAATATTTCGGCCCTTTCAGTGCTTGGGCGTAACAAAGCAAACATATATTACAGCGACAAGGTTTATCAGCTAAAGGGTGATAAACGCTTTAATGCACTTAAATATGTACATATTTATTACCGTTACAAAAATGTAACAAAAGGAGAAAAAGATGAACAATTTTTGGGATTATAGTATTTGGAGTACTATCCTTTTGGTTTCGGTGCTTCTTGGAAGTTTGCTTGCGGGTAATATTGTTAAAAAATCAATACCCTTTATGAGTAATTCGCTTATTCCTACCTCGGTTATAGGCGGCGCTATACTTATTATAATTGCGGCAATCTATAAGTGGATAACGGGCAATGTAATGTTTGATACCGCCATCTTTGGAGGTAATGGAACCGCAACACTTGAGATGATTACATATCACGCTTTGGCGCTCGGCTTTATTGCATCAACACTTAAAACCTCCGAGGGAAAGCTAACCAAGCAGCGCACTAACGAGATTTTTAATACGGGCGTTACGACTGTATCAACATATCTTTTACAAGCTATAATAGGTCTTGCTATTACGCTTGTTGCAGCGCTTGCTATAAACGGATTTTTCAAGGCGGCGGGTATTTTGCTACCCTTCGGCTATGGTCAGGGTACAGGTCAGGCGATGAACTACGGCAATATTTATGAGCAGGATTACGGCTTTGACGGTGGTAAAAGTTTTGGACTTACAATAGCGGCATTAGGCTTTTTAAGTGCAAGCTTTGGCGGTGTAATTCATCTTAATATAATGAAAAAACGCGGCACACTAAAGCTTTCTGATAAAAAAGATAAATTAAATAATGAGATAGTTGAAAGCGAAAACGAAATTCCTATGCAGGAAAGCATAGATAAGCTTACCATTCAGGTCGCGCTTATCTTTATGTCATACGTGTTGACCTATGTGTTTATGAATTTGCTTGGTCGATTGCTACCTGGTATGAAGTCTACAATATACGGATTCAACTTCCTTTTGGGCGTGCTGTCGGCAACGCTTGTAAAGGCTATTATGAAATTTTTTAAAAAGATTTCTACCCAGAAAAAAGATTATACAAATAACTTTTTGCTTACCCGCACAAGTAACTTTTTCTTTGATATAATGGTGGTTGCGGGTATTGCCGCAATAAGACTTGATACTTTGGAAAAATATTGGGGTATTATGCTTATCTTGGGCGTGGCAGGTCTTATTGTTACATATATTTACAACCGTGTTGTTGCAAAGACACTCTTTAAAGATTATGCCGAAGAGCAGTTTTTGGCAATGTACGGTATGCTCACAGGCACGGCAAGCACAGGTGTTATTTTGCTTCGTGAAATTGATGGCGACTTTAAAACACCTGCGGCTGATAACCTCGTTTATCAAAATTTCCCCGCGATTGCATTCGGCTTTCCAATAATGCTTATCGCGACCTTTGCGCCGGGAAATGAGCTGCTAACCCTAGGTATTCTTATAGTATTCTTTATTGTAATGAATATAATCCTCTTTAGAGCGCAAATATTTAAAAAGAAAAATAAAAAATAATTTACTTGTAAGGGAGGCATTCCGCCTCCCGTTTTTTAATTTAATAAAAAATGTCTCTTGACGAAACATACTATGTGTGGTATAGTATTATGTAAAAGGAGGTATGTTATGGATATTCAGCTCAAACGCGGACTTTTAGATGTGTGTGCTCTTGCCGCCATAAAGGATGAGGACTCATACGGCTACCAAATAATAAAGGATATGAAGCCGTATGTGGAAATATCAGAATCAACGCTATATCCTATTTTGCGCCGACTTGAAGCGGCTGATTTACTAACGGTTAGAAACGCCGAGCATAATGGGCGACTTCGTAAATACTATCATATTACCGATTTAGGATTAGGGCGCATAGAGGCTTTTAAACAAGAATGGAACGAAATAATTGGTATCTATAACTTTATTACAAGGGAGGCAGAAAAATGAACAAAGCGGAACTTTTAAAGGCGCTTGAAAGTGCGCTTTATGGTTTACCACAAGAGGATATACAAAAATCACTTGATTTTTATAGCGAAATGATTGACGACCGCGTAGAAGACGGTCTTTCGGAGGACGAGGCTGTGTCTCTTACAGGTGATCCACAGGAAATTGCAAAGCAAATTTTAATGGATACTTCAATAACCAAATTAGTTAAGCAAAAAATTAAGCCCAAGCGTCGTATGAGCGCAGGAGAAATAGTATTATTGGTGCTCGGCTCACCGTTATGGTTGTCGCTACTTATAGCGGTTGTAGCTGTGGTATTCTCGGTTTATGTGTCGTTGTGGTCGGTTGTTGTCGCTCTTTGGGCGTGCGAGACGGCATTTTTAGGTTGTGTTATAGGCGGCACGGCATCAGCTGTAATTTTTTTCACGACAGGACAAAACATATATGCAGGTATTGTGATGATTGCGGCAGCATTGTTGCTTGTTGGAATTAGTATACTTTTCTTTTTTGTATGTAGGCTGTCAACAAAGGGTATGGTGTGGTTTACAAAAAAGATAACGCTTTGTATTAAATTCTGCTTTTTAAGAAAGGAGAGGGCATAATGAAAACGAAGATATGGATAATTACAGCCGTTTCTCTTATTTTCGCCGGGGGTATAATTTTTGCGGGTGCTATGAATATGTTAAAATGGGATTTTAAAGGTATAAATACTACTAAATATGAAACTAACACGTATGATATTGAAGACCAATTTGAAGGCATAACAATAAAAACCGATACAGCTGATATTTCATTTTTAAAATCAAATGACGAAACTTGCAGGGTGGAGTGCCTTGAGCCGCAAAAGGCGAGGCATACGGTTTTTATTGAGCAAAACAAGCTTAATATTGATATAACCGATATGCGAAAATGGTATGACCATATAAGCTTTTTCTCATTTGATACCCCAAAAATTACGGTTTACCTACCTTATGATAAGTACGCGTCCCTTGTCATAAATTCAAGCACAGGTGAAATTGAAATACCAAACAATTTTACATTTGATAGTATTGATATCAAAGCCTCAACAGGTAATGTAAACTGCAAAGCTTCAACCGTAAACGACTTAAAAATAAAGCTGTCTACAGGTCATATCAATGCCGAGGATATTACTGCAGGAAATATAAATTTCACTACCTCAACGGGTGGTATAAACATAAGGTCGGTGGATTGTAGCGGAGAATTTAAAGTAAACGTGACTACAGGAAAATGCTATTTAACCAATGTAAACTGTGAAAACTTTGTTTCGAACGGTGACACAGGTGATATGGCGCTTACAAATGTTATAGCAACAAAAGACTTTAATATTGAAAGAAGTACGGGTGATATAAAGCTTGAAAAATGTGACGCTGACAAGCTTTTTATTGAGACCGACACAGGTGATATTAAGGGTAGCTTGCTTACCAGTAAGGTGTTTATTTGTGAAACCGATACGGGTCGTGTTAATGTGCCGAAATCAACCGAGGGCGGTAGGTGCGAAATCAGTACCGATACGGGTGACATAAAAATCGAAACAGGGAAATAATTTGTGAAAAAGAAAAGAATTTATAGCGTACACAACCGTAGATGAGTTTGTAGAGATTATAAAGAAAAATACATCTTAAGTAAAATTACGACATCCAAACCAATGTTGGTTTGGATGTCGTTTTAATACTTTCTTATCTCAAGGCTCTCATCATCAGAGCCTTTTTCTATTTTACGTATGACAACAAAATAACTGTAATCGGGGTTTACCTTTATTTCTACGCGTTCGCCAACCCTTCTGCCCATTAAAGCCGAGCCTAATGGTGACTCCTTGCTGATAATGCTTTGAAACGGGTCGCGGCGCAGCGAGGTTGCAATACGCACGGTTTCTTCGCAGTCGTCCTCCTCTACGTAATAGGTAACGGTATCAAAAAGACCGACCGCATTGTCGTCGCTTTTTGTGTCGATTATTATCGCAGTTTTTATCATATTACGAAGATAGCGTATACGGCTTTCGTTTTTACCGCGTTCGCGCTTTGCCGCGTGGTACTCAAAATTTTCGGACAAATCACCAAAGCTACGGGTAAATTTAACCTCTTCAAGTATCTTTGGGCGCACCACCGTAATGCGATAATCAAGCTCGTCCTGCATCTTTTTTATATCAACAGGGGTTAATTCGTCATACATAATTTTTCACCGTTTTTTTAATTGTAAAAGGATATAAATTTGTAATTTTCAAGCGTTTTAAAATATTGAGCCAAGCGCTCGTACAGCGGCTCTGCCTTTTCGCCAAAATGCTCACGTACATTTTGGCCAATGGCAATTATATCGCGCTTTCCGTCAATTTGCAGCCATACAAAGCTTCCAAACTCATCAAGATGTATATAACTGATTTTTGGCTTTTTCAAAAGTCTTTGTGCGATGCGGTTAGCCACGCCACGATTTTCTATCTCAAGAATTACTATATTGTTTTCATCCTGCTTCCAAGTAATTTCTTTCCTCTCCACAGGAATTTTTTCAAGATAGTTTTGTAAAATTTTTCTTTTCATTACGCTTTGTCACGTCTTTTCCAAACAGTAAATTTAAGCACCGTTAGAATAATAAGACCAAATAAAACTATACCGCCAATGTCGGATACAGCGCTTGGTATACCAAGCTTTGTAGATAGGTCAAACACCTTGTCTGCGCCGAATACAGCGAGTAACGCGAGCAATATACCTACTAAACCTTCGCCTGCTATCATACCCGAGCAGAAGAGTATACCGTCGTTTACAACGGCGTCCTTATCGTCACGCTTTAATTTGTCAAGCGCCAAGCGAATAAGACCACCCACCATAATACAAGCGTTAAGCTGAACAGGTAAATATACACCTATTGCAAACGGCAATACGGGAATACCAATAATTTCTACAACTATAGCGATAAACGCGCCTATAAACACAAGTGTCCACGGCAAATCACCACCCATAACACCCTCAACAATAAGCTTCATAAGTGTAGCCTGTGGTGCGCCGAGTTCATCCGAGCCAAATCCCCACGCTCTGTCAAGCAAATAAAGTGTACCGCCGATTGCAAGCGCGGATGCCACAACACCGATAATTTCACCTATTTGCTGTTTGCGGGGAGTAGCGCCCAATATATAACCAGTTTTAAGGTCTTGCGAGGTGTCACCCGCAATAGCGGATACAATACATATAATAGAGCCGATAGCGATAGCGCTGCTCATACCAACAATGCCATCAGCACCTGTAAGCTTTAAGATAACGGTAGCGATAAGCAGGGTTGCTATTGCCATACCTGAGACGGGGTTGTTACTGCTACCTACAAGTCCTACCATACGGGAAGAAACCGTTGCAAAGAAAAAGCCAAAAACAACGATTATGAATGCGCCCAAAAGTGATACAGGGATTGCAGGAATTAACCAAATAAGTATTGTAAGCACTAAAATTGCGGCAATAACAAACTTGAGATTTATTTCTCTTGAGGTGCGCTCGCCCGATGCGCTGCCTACGCCCTTCATACTCTTCATAGCGCCGCCAAAGGTTTTTACAATAAGGGGCATTGATTTAATAAGGCTGATTATACCTCCTGCTGCCAAAGCGCCCGCGCCAATATAACGAATATAGCTACTCCAGATAGCGCTGGCTCCACCGCTTTCATAAAGCTCACTTACCGATACGCTCGCAGGATAAAGCACCTGTTGGCCACCGAAAAGAACAATAAGAGGAATAATAACCAACCAACTAAGCACACCGCCTGCGAACATAAATGACGAAATACGCGCGCCGCAAATATAGCCAACACTCATTACCGCAGGGTAGATTTGTGTGCCTATTTCACCGACAAAGCCCTTTATTTTAAGATTAACCTCGCCAGATACTGCCTTTAAGCCGTCAATTATAAACTTGAATGCCGCCGCAAAGCCAAGACCTGAAAAAACGGTCGAGGCACTACTGCCGCCTTTTTCACCCGCAAGCATAACCTCGGCGCATGCCGTACCTTCGGGATAGGGGAGTATGCCGTGCTCTTTTACTATAAGCGCATTACGAAGCGGAATCATAAAAAATACGCCGAGCAAACCGCCGATAAGCGCGATAAGTGTAATTTCAATAAGGCTTGGATTCTCCATTTTGCCCTCAGCTGCCCACAAAAAGAGCGCAGGTAGGGTGAAAATAGCGCCCGCCGCCAAAGACTCGCCAGCCGAGCCTATTGTTTGCACAACATTGCTTTCTAAGATAGAGTTGCGGCGCAAGAGGATGCGGATTACACCCATGGCGATAACCGCCGCAGGAATTGATGCTGACACGGTCATACCAACTCGAAGGCCCAGATATGCGTTTGCCGCGCCGAAAACAACCGCTAAAATTACACCCATAATTACCGAGGTTACGGTAAGCTCTGTCGTCACTTTTTCGGCAGGGACATAAGGTTTAAATTCATTTTTATTATCCATAAAAAACTCCTTGTGTTTTTAAAGTCAAGGTATTTTACCACATTAAAGCGTAAAAGGCAACAAAAAATACACTCTATTTCATTTTTTCCAATATTTTTATAATAAGGTCAAAGGTTTTTTCGGTAGAGGAAATACTTAGTCTTTCACGTGGTGTATGAACGTCGTGCATCTCGGGACCGATAGAAATACAGTCAAAGTCTTCTATATTACCTGCGAACACACCACATTCAAGACCTGCGTGAATAGCTTTTACCGTAGCATTAGCGCCAAACATTTGATGATATGTGTCGCAATAAAGCTCTCTGATGGGTGAATTCTCGCGGTATTCCCAAGGTGGATAGTGACCTGAGGTTTCAAACGACAAATTTTGATTTTCAAAGAATGCTGCTAATTTATCCTCTAAAGAGATAAGTGCTGACTGCTTGTTACTGCGCAAGGCAAATTGTAATAGAATATAATAATCGCCCGTTTGCAAAATTCCTAAATTTAGCGAGGTTTCAACAAGACCGTCGATTGTTGTGCTCATTTCGCAAACACCGTTCGGTACGCAAAGCAGGGTATAAATAATTTTATTTTTAATATCCTCGTTCAAAACGGTATATTCGCCGCTGTCACATACGGTAATATCGGCTGTAAAATCTTTTTCGCGGTCACAAATCTCTTTTTTTACAATGGCAATGTATTCTTGTGCCTGGCAGCAAAAATCGGCGCTATCAGCTACGCAAAGCTCGGCTGTAAAACTGTTTGGGATAGCGTTTGATTTGTCGCCGCCGTTTACCGATATAATGTTAAAATCAACATGGGTTTTTAGATGGTTTAAAATTCTACCGCCGAGTGTGTCGGCATTTACTCTGCCCTTGTTGATTTCAACACCCGAATGACCGCCCTGTAACCCACTGATTGCGAGGATTATTTTTTCACCATTTCTTTCGGTTGTTTCAAGAGGAATACTAACCTTAAAATCACTACCGCCTGCGCAAGACACAGTCACCAAACCGTCGGTTTCAGAGTCGAGGTTTATCATACGCTTAGCCTCTAAAACGCTCATGTCAAGTTCGCGTGCACCAATCATACCAATCTCTTCATCGGTGGTGAAAATCGCTTCAATGGGTGGGTGAGCAAAGCGGTCGCTTTCAAGTATTGCAAGAACCATAGCCACAGCAATTCCGTTATCGGCACCAAGTGTTGTGCCGTGCGCCTTGATAAAATCGCCGTCAATATATAAATCCAAGCCGTCTTTTAGGAAGTCGGTATCACAGTCGGGTATTTTTTGGCACACCATATCAAGATGACCTTGCAGTATTATAGGCGCGCTTTGCTGGTAGCCTTTAGTACCGTCTTTAAAAATTACGACGTTATTGGCATCGTCGCGCATATATTTAAGATTATATTGCTTTGCAAAATCGACACAATACTGTGCGATAGCATCCATATTACCCGAGCCGCGAGGGATTTGGGATAACTCTTGGAAATAATAAAAAACTCTTTGAGCGTTCACACTTTTTATAGACAGCATTTTATTTCTCCTTATATATAAAAACCTTATTCATTAGTCTTTCAAGATTATAACAATTTATAGTTTGTATGTCAAACAAAAGCAAAATAGATGCTGTCCAAATTTTTAAGGTATACATTTGAACTTATACATATTATTTGTAATCCGTCGGCAAAGACGACACCGAAACTTTTATCTATTATCTTTTATCTGGAAAAGTCGAGAAAATATTTAGAGAATAGATAAGAGAGAAGAGATAATAGATAAAAGAACAAAAAGAAAAAGTCGCACAAAAATGCGACTTTTCTTTTTGGCGGAGTAGGAGAGACTTGAACTCTCGCGCCGGTTACCCGACCTACGCCCTTAGCAGGGGCGCCTCGTCACCACTTGAGTACTACTCCAAATGCTGAACGGCTAAAAAACCTTATTAAATAAAAAATGGCGGAGAGGAAGGGATTCGAACCCTTGTGGCTTGCGCCAAACGGTTTTCAAGACCGCCTCGTTATGTCCGCTTCGATACCTCTCCGTGTGCAAGAGCCATTTTAACACAAACAAAATCAATTGTCAATAATAACTTTATTAAATTTTTTGAAAATTTTTCTTGACATTGTGTCGCAAGTGTGGTATATTATTTTGGCACTTAAAAATGCTGGTGTAGCTCAGTTGGTAGAGCAGCTGATTTGTAATCAGCAGGTCGGGGGTTCGAGTCCGTCCACCAGCTCCACGGTGCATTAAATAGAATATGGGAGATTTCCCGAGTGGCCAAAGGGGACAGACTGTAAATCTGCTGGCTAAGCCTTCGGTGGTTCGAATCCACCATCTCCCACCAAACAAAAAAGACTTGCTACGGTAAGTCTTTTTTGTTTATCCAAGCCGAAGGCTTGGTATGTAATCCACGTTAGCGGAATGTAATCAGTTCGCTTTGCGAACCGTATGGCATCAGCCGCAAGGCTGTATTCTCCTTTCCTTCGGCTTGATTACATACATTTCTTCGAAATGATTCCATACGCAACTTGCGTTGCAATTTCATAGATGCCAACGACCTACAAGGTGGATTCGAACCACCGAAGTAAGAATAATGGGCAGATTTAGCAATTTTATTTTGCCAAGTCCGCCCTATTTTTTATTTATTTTTTTCTTTCAATCTTGCCTTTGCTTCTTCTACGGTTTCGCCGTCTTTAGTGAGGTAAGCTTCTACAAACTTATCTTCGATTTTAGTGTAACCACTAACAACACCTTGCTCAATTTTCTTGTAACCGCCGGTTACTGCCTCGGCGATTTTTTCATTTGTCTTTACAATTTTTGATTTAGCCATATCTGTATATTTTCCTCCGATCAGATTGATTCCGAGCAGCAGCACGACAATCCAAACTGCTGTTCCCGTAAATATGTTTAGTAATAAGATTTCTGCCGCTTCCATACTCGGAAAAGACACGAGCATTGATCGTTGCATTGTGTAGATAGAAGCACACGCATCAGCGAGCGATATATTACGGAGTGTCTTTAATACCGGCGAAGCGGAATGCTTTGCTTTTACCATACCGATAATTGCAATGGTAATTTTAGTGAATGTGTATGTGGCAATGGTAATCATTACGATTTCGTGAAAGGCGGTGCCTCTATCTTTAACAGCAGACATTATGTTCACACCTACTATGCAGAAAGAAAGCACAACCAATAAAATCCCCGTAATGCGTCTTGCAAAAAGCTCAGTGTCATAATCGCCACTTGCTTTTCGTTTAACCTGCAACACAGAAAATCTTGTAATTGCAAGTACGGTATAATACGCACCTACAGTAATAAACCACCACGAAGGGTTAAGAAAACCTATAATACAGTTGCCGAGCGCATAAGCAATGTTAAACGCAAGACTTGTATAAGGACTTCTTACAAGATTTAATGCTTTCATTTGATACCTTTAATCATCGGTATGAGAGCAATCAGCATGATGATACCAAGCAACCCGACGAGTGTTCCCCAAACGATTTGTTGCCGCACAAGACACATACACATACCTACGCCAAGCACCAATACTGCAATAATAGCATAAATGGTACGAAGCACATTTTTTCCATTCATCTTCGGCAGCTTTTTGTTTTCCATCTTGCACCAGATAAGTGCCGTGATAATGCTAAGCACAATACCGATAGCACCGAAAATGGTGCCTTCTGTGAAGGCGTCCCATACAGGCAGAAGTGCCATACACATACCGAGTGCGAAAAGCACCCCACTTACAGTTCCCATAATGAGTGCAACAAAACTACTCTTTTTCATTTTGCAATCTCCTTTCATTAAACCAACACTTGTGTTTTTATTGCATTTATAGTATAATATTTTTGCCAAAGCAAAACAATCAACAATTAAACGACAAGTGTTGGAATAATGGGAAATTGTTATGAATGTAAAGAACAACAAGCGGCGCAGAGAGTCACAAGAGAAGATCGAAAAGGCGTTTATAGAGCTACTGCAAACCCGTGAAATTAAGGATATTACTGTTTCAGATCTCATTAAAATGACAGAATTGAACCGCAGTACCTTCTATGCAAACTATCTTGATATATTCGATCTTGCCGATAAAACGAGAGAAAAACTCGAAAATGAGTTCAGCGATCTGTTTGCAGATTACGATTATTTCAATGAGCGGACAGGCGCTCTAAAGATGTTCAAACATATTAAAGAAAACCAAATTTTCTACAAAACGTATTTCAAGCTGTGTTATGATGAAAAGCATCTTATCTCAATTTATGATACCGAGCGAGCCGAAAAGGAACATATTGATAGCAACATCAAGTATCATATTGAATTTTTCAGAAACGGTCTAAATGCCATTATAAAATTGTGGCTTGCAGGTGGTTGTCAGGAATCTCCCGAAGAAATGGCAGAGGTCTTAAAACAAGAATATAGAGGAAGATAAATAAAATAAAACAAAGCGGCATCATAATGGTTCGTAACAGCCAGAAAAAGCGACTTGTTTCGACAAGTCGCTTTTTCAATGAAATTGGCCTTACGGAGAGTAAAATAACTTCGTTATGAAATACGCTACGCGTATGAAATATTTGCTTCGCAAATGTTAAGAGGCGAATTTTATTTCACTTGATGCGTAAGCATCAAATTTCATAATCCATAAGGATTATTTCATATCGAGCATATGCGAGACATTTCATTCAATTAAAAATATGTTGGGGTTCGAACACATAGGTCAAAAATTCAAAAGGGTTCGAATTTGTGCTGCCTTTCCAGATGAAGACACCATTGAAATCTGAACCCCTTGGGTTTGGACGCCAATGGTGTCTTACCTTTAAACTCTTTATTTAAGCGGCTTTTCGAGGTTGCTTTTTTATTTTAAGATGTGGACTAATTTTTTAATTGTTTTATTCAGCAGTTCTGTCAGGTGCGTTGATTTGGAATATTAGCTTTGACTTTGTCTAATCTTCATTTTTTGCCAACTTATATACCCGTATATATCATTAATTAAAAATGCAATGAAGCACACCACGACAGAAATATATCGAATATTATACACACTTGCCATTACCCATAGAATTATTAGTACAATATCATTAGATGCATATGCCAATGCAAATAATGGACTTCTTCTAAATGTAAGATATACGGCAACAAAACTTGTTGTAACTGATATAGTGCTTGGGATAATGTTTGCAGTATGGAAATACTCTAATACGAAATAGAACAAAGCTGTTATTGCCACTGCACCAATCCACATAAATAAAGTTTCTTTTTTACTAATCGCATTTACCTTAACTTCCGCCTTGTTTTCTTTATACGGATTTCGAAGCCACGATATCAAAGCAAACACTGCCATTGGCATTGTCATACCAAGATAGGTAACCATTTCGCCATAATAAGCAAAGCTGAATGAAATTATTCCGTATAGCAAACTGAAACATACCATTAATAGTTGTCCAAATGGATTACCCTTTGCATTAAAAATGAGTGAGGTAACACCTATAACTGATGCAAACAAGGTTAAATAATTTTCCCTGTCGAATATGCAAAAAGAACCACTGATTAACAATACCGAAGAACCCCATAAAATAATATCTATTTTTGAAAAATAGTTTTTCAATTAAAACCCTCCTAAAAAATAAACATCCGTATGCATATCTTCTAAGACCTAACGATATGCAAACGAATGCTTTATGCATCAACTACCCGGTGGCAGTTTAAGTTATTTATCTTTTATATAATAACATGCCGACAGATAAATTTCAATATCAAACTTTAATGTCTGAAAAATAAAACTCAAATATACAAGAAATTACGTGGGTTCAAATCCGTCAGCATAGTTGGACAAAATATCTTTTTGTGGTGTCTTGACAAGAAAAGGAGCATACCTTTATGGTGTGCTCTTTTAATTTATTTTATCACTATTTCTATACTCGCGCATTGTCATGCCATATTTTAGTTTAAAGCATTCACTCGCCCAGCTTATATTATTAAAGCCACTATCAAAAATTATTTGCGATATGCTGTAGTTTGAGTTACGAAGCATGTTTGCAATAAAATTGAGTCTAAGTGAATTTATATATTCGCTTACTGTCATACCCGTATGCTTTTTAAGTGTTCGTGATATATGCTCACGGCTTTTGCTTGATAGCGAAAAAAAGTATTCCGATCCTAAAGAAAAATTACCGTCGCGCTTTATTTTGTCGCACATTTGCTCAAGCCACACAGGCATACTTTCGTGAGTCTGTTCGACAGTCGAAAAATACCGCGTAAATGTATTAAACAAAAAGCTTCTCATAGCAGTTTTAAGCTCGGCTGTGTTTTGCGGGTCAATAGCCTTTATGCTGTCAAAACGGTTATTAAATAGCTTTAGCTCATAGCCGTTTAATATAACCTCGGGTGGCATAGCCGCGCTTTTTAGCTGCCTACTGTTAAAACCGTCACCCAAAAAGTTAAAAATCAGTTCGGCTGTGTTTGCGGTAAAGGATATATTAAGAAAATAAAATGGTTTTGCGTTTATTCCAATATAATCATGTGTGTCATCAGGTCGTATAAAAACAAGGCTTCCTTTGGTAAGTCTTGTTTTTTTGCCGTTTATAAGGTGTAGAGCATTGCCTTCGAGCACAAGAAAAAATTCATAAAACTGGTGGCGGTGCAGGTTAAAATGCTCGGTATCGCTGTATACATAACGGTATAAGCACTCTAACTTTTCGTCAAATTCATACTTTTCGGTGAGTAATTTTATATCCATAGCAATCTCCAAATATCAAAATACCATAATTATAATATCACATAGGCACTTGATTTTCAACCCTACATATAATAAAATTAAGTCATAAAACAATAATTTTAAAAAGGTGGTTTTTTTATGGCATTTGTTGATGAAAAAATCAGAATAAGCTGGCAAAAGTTACGTCAGTTTTCCGAAACAAAGCTTTTTGACCTTGAGGACGTAGAGTATGTAAAGTGTGATTACAAAACTGATAACACTTTCCCAAGCGATGATGCAGATTGGGCTCCTTTTACAAAGGATACCCGTATGACAGGCAGAGATGCGCACTATTGGATTAGAGCATCCTTTAAAACCCCACCCAAAAAGGACAACACCTCGTACTTTATTAAATGCACCACAGGCTATGAGGGTGAGTGGGACGGCACAAATCCTCAGGGACTTATCTTTTTAAACGGTGAAATGGTACAGGGTATTGACACCAATCATACCGAGGTGTATCTCGAGCCTGATACCGAATACACAATGTATAACTATTTCTATTTGGGACTTCTTAAAAACAATGTTCCGCTTTATATGTCTATGTTCGAGCTTGATGAACTTAGCGAACAGCTTTATTACGATATTCGTGTACCGTATGACGTATTTATGATACATCAGCAAAACGAGGACCCACACGAAATAATTATACCTGTGCTCGAGCAAACCTGTAACCTTATCGATTTCCGCAAACCGCGAAGCGAAGAGTACAAAAAGAGCGTTAAATCGGCAATCGATTTCATTAAGCAAGAATTTTACGACAAGCTTTGCACCGAAGAGGGTAAGCCGATTGTTGACTGTATTGCGCATACCCATATCGACATTGAGTGGCTTTGGGCGCGCGCTCAAACAAGAGAGAAAATTCAGCGCAGCTTTACAAACGCTTTGGCGCTTATGAAAAAGTACCCTGAGTACAAGTTTATGCTCTCTCAACCTGAGCTTTACCGTTACCTCAAGGAAGAAGCGCCCGAAAAATATGAGGAACTCAAACAGCTTATTGCCGAGGGTAGATGGGAACCCGAAGGCGCCATGTACGTAGAGGCAGACTGTAACCTTATTAGTGGCGAAAGTCTTGTTCGTCAAATTTTCCAAGGCAAAAAATTCTTTAAAGATGAGTTTGGCGTAGACAACAAGATTCTCTTCTTGCCCGACGTTTTCGGTTATTCTGCGGCGCTTCCTCAAATACTTAAAAAGAGCGGTATACGTCACTTTGTAACCTCTAAAATTTCTTGGAACGAAACCAACACAATGCCTGTTGACACATTTATGTGGCAGGGACTTGACGGCACTGAAATTTTTACAAACTTTATTACAGCGCAAGCTTATACAGGCATAAATCCACCAAGATATACCACCTATGTGGGACATCTTAATCCTACGGAGGTTAAGGGCGCTTGGAACAGATTTAGTCAAAAGCAGTATTCAAAGCATGCGCTTACAACCTACGGCTTTGGTGACGGCGGTGGCGGTCCTACCAAGGAAATGCTTGAAAATCAGCGCCGTTTGGCAAAGGGTATTCCTGGTATGCCCGTTACAAAAATGCCTACACTCATTGAGCATCTTGATACAAAGCGCGAGGAATTTGACACCGCTTGTAAAAATCTTAAACGCACACCAAAATGGGTGGGTGAGCTGTATCTTGAACTTCACCGCGGTACATATACCTCTATGGCAAAGAACAAGCGCGGCAACCGACTAAGTGAAATGGCACTAGGTAAAGCAGAGGGTATTTCATATATCGGTTCAATGCTTGGAAGTGAATATGACCAAAAGGGTCTTTATAACAATTGGAATCTTGTATTGCACAACCAGTTCCACGATATTATCCCAGGCTCGTCTATCAAAGAGGTTTATGACGGTACCGATATTGACTACAAGCAAATCGCCGACTATACCGACGGCGTTGTAAACGAAAAGATGGACGTTATCGCAAAAAATATCACCACCGACGGTGGTGTGCTTGTTTACAATCCGTCAGGCTTTGAGCGTAAGGGCATAGCAACGGTTGACGGTAAAACCGTAGAGCTTACCGATGCTATCGCGCCATTCGGCTTTAAGGTTGTAAACCAGTTTATCGATACCGCAAAGGTACAAATTAACGGTCTTACCGCTGAAAATAAGTTCTACCGAATGACGCTTGATACTGCGGGTAGAATTGTCGAACTATTTGACAAAACCGCTTGCCGTCAGGTGCTAAAGAGTGGAGAATACGGTAACGAATTCCAAGCATTTGAGGACTATCCACGACTTTATGATAACTGGGAAATCACCGATTATTATAAGGAAAAGAAATGGGTGCTTGACGACGCGGCAGAGATTACACCCGTTACCGACGGCTCTCGCGCAGGCTTTAAGGTAGTTAAAAAGTATCTTGATTCCGAAATCTCACAAAACATTTGGCTCTATTCCAATATAAACCGTATCGACTTTGACACTGAGCTTGACTGGCATGAGCGTCATCAGGTGCTAAAGGTGGCATTCCCTGTTGATGTTCATGCAAACAGCGCTACCTACGAAACACAGTTCGGTCACATAGAGCGCCCAACACACCAAAACACAAGTTGGGATGCGGCAAAATTTGAGGTTTGCGGTCACAAGTGGATAACCGTTGCCGAAAACGGTTACGGCGTTGGTATGCTAAACGACTGCAAGTACGGCTTTAACACCGAGGGCAGCACAATGAAGCTTACCGTGCTAAAATGTAGCCAGTACCCCAACGAAGAGGCAGACCAAGGCGAGCATAAGCTAACATACTCTATTATGGCTTATGAGGGTGATTTCCGCGAAGCAGGACTTATTCGTGAGGCGTATGCTCTTAACCAACCTCTAACAGTTAAAAATGTAGAGGCAAACAATGGTGCGCTTGCCGATAATTTCTCACTTGTTTCCTGCGACAAGCAGAATGTAATCGTTGAGACCGTTAAAAAGGCAGAGGCTGACGACGGTATGATAGTTCGTATGTACGACGCATTTAACCGCCGCGCAAATGCCACCGTTACGGTAGCCGACGGCTTTAAGGCGGCATACCTTTGCGACCTTATGGAAGAGAACATAGAAAAACTCGATTTCGATGGCAATAAAGTCACTATTCCTGTATCAAACTTTGAAATAGTAACTCTTAAGTTTGTTAAATAATTTTAGTTAAAAAGCCGAGAAATTCTCGGCTTTTTAGTTTCTTATTGCAATTCAAATAACAATACTATATAATAGTATATACCAAAAATTAAAGGAGGAAAGTAAATGAAAAAGATTATTTGTAAGGTAGAATATGATACCGAAACCGCAGCGCTTATCAAAAAGCATACATATGGTGTGTTTGGCGATACCGACGGTTATGAGGAAAGCCTATATGTTACCGAGAGCGGTAAATATTTTCTTTATGTAAATGGCGGTGCCGACTCGATTTACCCTGAGGAAAACATCAAGAGAATGTCAGCCGAAAAGGCAGACGAGTGGCGCAGGGCTCACTAATTTAATTTTTTGGCGTGGCCTTTTGCGCCACGCCGAATTTGTTTATTGAAATGTGAGATAATATTATTATCTCATTTAAAGAAGGTTTTAAAATGCTTATAGATTTTCACACCCACGCTTTCCCCGATAAAATAGCCGAAAAGGCGATACCGAAGCTATCGCACGTTTCGGGGGGACTAACCCCTTACACCGACGGTACGGTGTCGGGACTTAAAGGCTCTATGCAAAGCGGCGGCGTGGATGTATCGGTCATTCTTTCTATCGCTACAAACGCGCATCAGCAAAGGGCGGTTAATGACTTTGCCGCAAGCATAAATGACAGGCAAAAGATTTTTGCCTTTGGCAGTGTGTTCCCCTTTAGTGAAGATGCATTTTTAGAGCTTGAACGCATAAAAGAGTTAGGACTCTGTGGTGTAAAGCTGCATCCCGATTATCAGGGCTTTAACGTTAATGATATCAGGCTAAAACCACTTTATAAAAAGATTTCAGAGTTGGAACTAATTACCGTTTTTCACGCGGGACTTGACTACGGCTTTGCGCCGCCTTACGGCGCTACACCCGAAAAAATGGCGCAGGCAATCGAGTGGTTCGGGAGTCCCGTAGTTGCGGCGCATTGGGGCGGTATAAACTGCGGAGAAGACGTTATAAAATATCTTTGCGGCCGCGACGTTTATTTTGATACGTCTTTTGGTTATTCTATGATGCCAAAATACTACGCCGAAAAGATAATAGAGCTTCACACACCCGACCGTATGCTCTTTGGCACCGATACGCCGTGGCATACGCCCGATATGGAGAAAAAATTGCTTAATACATTGGGATTATCGGATGGGGATATGGATAAAATTACACATAAAAATGCGCAAAAACTTTTGGGTATAAAATTGAGAAAATAAAAAATAACTTTGCAATAAGCAAAGTTATTTTTTATTTTGTCTACCATAAAGCTCGGTATTTTCTTTTAAGATATTACTAAGCCACGGGTTTATGCATTCGCGTTTTATTCGCCAAGACCAGTTATCTCCCAAGGTTGAGGGGGTGTTGATTCTACCGCTTGAGTCAAGACCCAATAAATCAGCCATAGGTATAATGCAGGTGTCCGCTACACTGCTCATAGCCGCCTTTATCATTGCCCAGTTAAAACCGTTATCACTTTGATAATTAAAGTAATCCTTAGCCCGTTTTACGATTTCGACATCCGAATTTTTAAGCCATCCAATAATGGTATCATTATCGTGAGTGCCTGTGTAAACTACGCTGTTTTTTGTGATGTTGTGCGGTAAAAATGTATTAGAGCTGTCACTGTCAAAAGCAAATTGTAGTACCTTCATACCGGGGAAGCCCGTAGCTGACAGCATTTTGCAAACGGCAGGGGTAATAACACCCAAATCCTCGGCGATTATGGGTAGATTATCGCCAAATTCCGCCTTAAAACTGTCAAATAAATCGGTGTCGGGACCCTTTACCCATTTGCCGCCCTTTGCGGTTTTATCACCGTAGGGGATAGAAAAATATGACTCAAAGCCGCGAAAATGGTCGATTCGCACAATGTCGTAACGCGTGAGCGCGTGTCCGAGGTATTGATTCCACCAAGAATAGCCTGTCGTTTTCATATAATCCCAATTGTAAAGCGGATTTCCCCAAACCTGACCGTCTTCGCTAAAAATATCGGGCGGAACTCCTGCGACAGCGCGCGGCGTATAGTCACTGTCTAATTGGAATTGCTGCGGCGCACTCCAAACGTCAGCACTATCGAGCGCTACATAAATCGGTATGTCACCGATAATTTGTATTTGTTTTTTGTTGGCGTAGTTTTTAAGAGTGGTCCATTGCTTGTTAAATATAAACTGCAAAAATTTGTGAAATGCAATATCATCGTCAAGTTCTGCCTTTGCAATGCGGATAGCTTTTGCGTCTCGTTCTTTTAAAGGGGTGTCCCATTTGTACCAAGGTGCGCCGTCGTTTGCCGATTTTAGCGCCATAAAAAGAGCATAGTCCTCGAGCCACCGTGAATTTTTGGCTTCAAAGCTTTTATATTCGTCATCTGTATTAAAGCGCTTAAACGCCAATTTTAAAACTTTGTAACGATTGTTATAAAGCTTTTCGTAATCAACGCGCTCAATATCGTCACCAAAATCAAAGCTTTCGATCTCTTTTTTGGTAAGCAATTTATCTTCAACAAGTGCGTCAAGGTCAATAAAATACGGATTGCCCGCAAAGGATGAAAAGGATTGGTACGGCGAATCACCAAAGGTTGTAGTGCCGATAGGTAGTATCTGCCACAAGGATTGTTTGCCGTTATGTAAAAAGTCTACAAATTCTTTCGCTGACTTACCCAGCGTTCCAACTCCGTAGGGTGAGGGTAGGGAAAATATAGGCATTAAAATTCCGCTTTTTCTCATAAAGTTACTCCAAAATAAAATACTTTAACAAGTATAACATTTTTAATAAAAAAACACAAGAAACAAAAGAAAAGCAGCACCCAAATCAAGATTTTGGTTTGGGCGCTGTTTTTTATCTTTTCACAAAATATTCTTCATACCACACAAGAAATGTGTATATTGTCCAAACCTTGCGCCAGTTGTCAGAGTTGCCGCAGATATAATCATCGAATATAGCATTGATTTCGTTTACATTAAAGAACTTGTCCGCAATATCACTGTTAAAAAGTCTAATCACATCGCCGTTATAACGCGAATCTGCCATCCACATACGAATCGGCACTACAAAGCCGAGCTTTTTGCGAAAGGCAATTTCCCGTGGCAGTACCTTTGCCGCCGCTGTGCGAAGCGCTACTTTGTTTTGCTCGTCATTTACTTTGTAGCAAGAGGGCATACGACTTGCTATATCAAAAATTCGCATATCGGTAAGTGGCATACGTACTTCAAGCCCTGCGGCGCGACTCATTTTGTCAACATTTAGGTAAATGTCACCCTCAAGCCAGACCTGAATGTCAACGTCCGACATAATTGATAGCGGGTCAAGACCTTCATTTTCCAAGTAAATATCTTTTACCAAATCAATCGGCTCAAAGTTTTCGTAATACTTTTTAAGGATTTTTCGCTTTTCGTCTTCCTTCATAATGTTGGTGTTACCAACGTAAAAGGTCTTTAGATTTTCGCCATACCTTTCGGCATTTCGGTACATATTGTATCCGCCGAAAAATTCGTCAGCGCCCTCGCCCGAATAGCAAATTTTTGTTTGTCTTGCGGTAGCAATGCAACCAAGCGCAAATGCCACAGCCGAAGCATCACCTAAGGGCTGCTCCATATTATACATAACGTAAGGCACAATATCGAAATACTGTTTTGGGGTTATAAGACAGCGGTTAAATTTACGGTTTAGTATATCGGCGGTCTCGCGCGCGAGACCTGATTCGTCAAGTCTGCTGTCGTCATAACCGCAGCTGTTGCAAGCGGGCGCATCCGACACCGCCAAAACATAGGACGAATCCACGCCGCCCGAGAGGAAGCACTCAACATATTCATCGTCGGTTTTTACCTCTTTCATAACTGCCGTGAGTGTAGAGTCGATTTCGTTTGCCCAATCGTCAAGCGACTTTGTATTATCGGGGTTAAAGGTGGGTGTAAAATAACGGGTGATTTTAATTTCACCGTTTTTAAAGGTTAAGAATCTTCCTGGCAACAGCTTTTTAACACCCTTAAAAAATGTTTCCTCACCTGTTGTGTAGGTCATTGTAAGGTATATTTGAAGCAATTTTTGATTTAACTCTTTTTTGAAGCCGTGGTTTTCCATTATCTCACGAATAGTGGTGCCGTAAAGTAACTTGCCGTCATCACTTACGTAGTAATAAAACGGCTTTGCACCAAATTGGTCGCGAAGACAAAACAGGGTATCGGTATCAGTATCGTATAAAGCAAGGCTAAACATACCGTAGATATGATTTGCCATTTCACCACCCCATTTTTTGTAGGCGGCGATAATTATTTTTTCTTCCTTTTCTTCACGTGGCAAATTAGCGTCAACTTGAAGCTCATCGCAAAGTAATTTATGGTTGCGGATATGACCGCTGTAGGTTTTTAAGACTATCATTTTGTTAGACTCCTATCGGTCTAAAATTTAACAAGATTATATTATCACATTTTTTTACATAATTCAACAAAATATACAATTCATTTTTAGTATTTGCAAAGTTTGGCTATGTAATACCGAATAGGAGTTCAAAACTACCGATTAGGTAGAAAATAATGCTTTTTAGAAACAGAGCGGTATAATGATGACAAAAGAATATACAAGGAGAATGTTATGCAAGCCATAGAAACTATAAACCTTACAAAAAAATATAAGGATTTGGTAGCGGTAGATAAGCTTAATTTAAAAATTAAGCAGGGCGAATTGTTTTCATTATTAGGTGTTAACGGCGCGGGTAAAACAACCACTATAAAAATGCTTTGCTGCCTTACTAAGCAGACGGACGGCGACGCTTTTGTGTATGGTAACAGCATAATGCATAACGGGTATAGTATTAAAAATATTATCGGTGTATTGCCACAAGAAACCGCCATAGCACCCAATTTGTCGGTAAAGGAAAACTTGGAATTGCTGTGCGGTATTCACGGTCTTTCAAAGAAAAAGAGTAAAGAGAAAATTGCTGAGCTGTCAAAGCAATTTGATTTGCAAAATATTCTGTCAAAAAAAGCGGGTAGGCTGTCGGGCGGTTGGCAACGCAGATTAAGTATTGCCATGGCGCTTACAAGCGAACCGAAAATATTATTTCTTGATGAGCCAACATTGGGACTTGACGTTATTGCGCGCAGTGAATTGTGGAATATAATTCGAGGTCTTAAAGGCAGGGTGACGGTTATACTTACAACGCATTATATGGAGGAGGCCGAAGCGCTCTCAGACCGAATCGGTATTATGAAAAATGGCAAATTGCTCGTGGCGGGTACAGCGCAACAGCTTATGCAAAAAACCGTTACCGATAAATTCGAGGATGCATTTATTTCGATTGTTAAGGGGGAGAATATATGAAAATGCTGACATTTGCCAAAAGATGCGCAAAGGAAATTTTGCGAGAACCAGTAAATTTAATATTCGGTTTGGGCTTTCCTGTTGTGTTATTACTGTTACTTAACACAATTCAGGCAAATATACCCGTGCGTTTGTTTGAAATTGAAAGTCTTATCTCGGGGATATCGGTGTTTGGGCTGTCGTTTATGACACTTTTTTCAGCAACGCTTATTGCCAAGGATAAAGAAAGCGCCTTTTTACAAAGATTATATACAACTCCGCTTAAAGCGGTTGATTTTATCCTTGGGTATATACTACCTATTATTCCGATTGCGTTAGCACAAACTGCGGTTTGTTATCTTGTTGCAATCATCCTTGGTCTATCTGTTACAATGAATATTTTATATGCGCTTTTAATGATATTACCTACTTGCGTTTTTCATATTTCGCTTGGTCTTTTATGTGGAAATATATTAAATGTAAAACAGGTTGGCGGTATATGCGGCGCATTGCTTACAAATTTGTCCGCCTGTTTTTCGGGAGTGTGGTTTGACCTTCGGCTTATGGGAGGGGGATTCGAAAAAGTGGCTAATATGCTACCCTTTGTTCACGCGGTAAAAATTCAAAATGCGGTTACAGATGGAGATTTTAGCAAAATTTTACCGCATCTATACATTGTGGTGTTATATGGAATAATTATAACCGTAATTTCGGTGTTGTTATTTTTGAGGCAGATGAAAAGACAGTAAAACAAAAAAGTCACACATCGTGTGACTTTTTTGTTTTTGGAGCTGGTGAACAGATTTGAACTGTCGACCTACTGATTACGAATCAGTTGCGCTACCGACTGCGCCACACCAGCAAAGCAAATTTGCTAAACAATTATACCAATTTAAAACTATTAAGTCAAGATATTTTGTGCGCGGTCATACAAATAATATAGGGAGGGACATTATGCTTTGTAGAATTGATGAACTAAAAAACAAACAGGTTGTTTGTGTGAAAGACGGTTGTGTGTTGGGGTTTGTTTCCGATGTGGAATTGGATACCGCAAACGGCAGTCTTACCGCTCTTATTATTTTTGGTCGGTTTAAATTTTTTGGACTGTTTGGCAAGGAAGATGATATTGTAATTCCTTGGGACGATATTAAGGTAATAGGCAATGAAACTATTTTGGTCAACACCGACCCGCCAATTTTTTTACAAGAAAAGAATAAATCGTATAGATGAATATTGTTTTATGCAGAAAATTGGTAAATTTTTATACATTTTACACAAAAAAGGCAAATTACCAATAAAAATTTTCTCCATTTTTTAACAAAATGTATTGAAAAGCTTTAAGTTGTTTGATATAATAAATCTGTGAAAATATGCAATTTTATAGAAAGGAAGTAAAAATGAGGGATTTTGACAATGGTTTCAACTCTTCCATAAAAAACGATGCTTATGAGTATTTAGGCTCATTTTTAAGCGGTGACAAGGCAACCTTTCGTGTGTGGTCGCCGAATGCTACCGCTATAAGTGTAGTTGGTGATTTTAATGACTGGAATGCCGATGCCAACCCAATGTACCGCATTGCTGACGGAGTGTGGCAAACTGAAATTGAGGGTGTAAAGAACTTTGCTAACTATAAATATGCAATAACTTCTTCCAATGGTAAGATGACTCTAAAGAGCGATCCGTATGCTCGTCATTTTGAAACAGCACCCGCTAACGCGTCAAAGCTTTATGCCGACGATGGATATGAGTGGTGTGACGGGGAATGGAAAGCCCAGCAAAGCAAAAAAGATATAATGAATTCGCCAGTTAACATATACGAGGTGCATATAGGCTCTTGGCAACGATTTGCCGACGGCAATACCTACGATTATGTAACCGCCGCAAAGGAGATTTCGAAATATGTAAAAAAGATGGGATATACCCATATAGAGTTGATGCCGCTTACCGAGCATCCTTTCGAGGGTTCTTGGGGTTATCAGGTAACGGGTTATTTTGCGCCCACCTCACGATTTGGTACACCGCGTGACTTTAAAAAGTTTGTTGACATTATGCACGGCGCGGGAATAGGCGTTATACTCGACTGGGTACCTGCACATTTTCCAAAAGATGAATTTGGACTTTACCGCTTTGACGGAACACCTTGTTATGAATATGCGGACGATCGAAAGGGTGAGCATAAGGAATGGGGAACTTGCGTATTTGATTACGGAAAAGTTCAGGTTATGAACTTCCTTATCTCAAGCGCAGTCTTTTGGCTTAAAGAATATCATATTGATGGTTTGCGTGTTGATGCGGTTGCATCTATGCTTTATCTTGATTACGGTCGAAATGGTGGCGAGTGGTTGCCAAACAGTTACGGCGGACGTGAGCATTTAGAGGCGATTGAACTGCTTCGTCAAGTAAATTCAGCTGCCTTTAGCGTAAACCCCAGCGTTATGATGATTGCCGAGGAGTCAACTGCGTGGCCTATGGTTACAAAACCCGCAAGCGACGGCGGTCTTGGATTTAACTTTAAGTGGAATATGGGTTGGATGAATGATATGTTGCGGTATATGTCGCTTGACCCATTCTTTAGAAAGCATAATCACGATTGCCTTACATTCTCGTTCTTTTATGCATTTAGTGAAAATTTTGTATTGCCAATCTCTCACGATGAGGTGGTACACGGAAAATGCTCACTTATAAACAAAATGCCTGGTGATTACAGTCAAAAATTTGATAATTTACGCGCATTTTATGCATATATGATGGCGCATCCTGGTAAAAAACTGCTCTTTATGGGGCAGGAATTTGCACAGTTTATTGAGTGGAAGTATGACGAACCGCTTGATTGGTTGTTGCTCGATTACGATGCGCATAGCAGGATGCAAGAATATGTTAGGGATTTAAATAAGTTTTATCTTAAAAACAGTCAGTTTTGGGAGATTGATTATTCTTGGGAAGGCTTCGATTGGATTTCTAACGATGATTACACCCAAAGTATAATTGCTTTTCGTAGAATAAACCGCGTAGGAGATGAAATTATTTGCGTTTGCAATTTTGTTCCAGTTGATAGACAAAACTATCGCATAGGCGTTCCTGTGGCAGGTAATTACAAAAAGGTATTTAGTTCATCAGAAGAAAAATACGGAGGCGCAGGCGGTGTGGCTGAAAGTTACAAGAGTGAGCATATTGCCATGCACGGATATGAAAATTCAATCTCGCTTGACATACCCGCGCTTTCTGTAACAT
The DNA here is from genome assembly GCA_045604215.1 of Acutalibacteraceae bacterium. GTDB lineage: Bacteria > Bacillota > Clostridia > Oscillospirales > Acutalibacteraceae > UBA737. The sequence continues at coordinate 27,245 of JAZUNP010000038.1, read as the reverse complement.
ATTATAAAGTACCTAAAAAAAGAAAAACCAAAACCAAAACAAAAAATTAAATACAAGGGCAAATAAAAAGGAGATGTTTTTGTGATTAAGAAAAAATGTGTTGCAATGCTTCTTGCAGGTGGACAGGGTAGCCGACTTGGTGTACTTACCGGTAAAATTGCAAAACCTGCAGTACACTACGGCGGTAAGTACCGTATAATCGACTTTCCACTTTCTAACTGTACCAATTCGGGTATTGATACTGTTGGCATTCTTACACAGTACAAGCCACTTGAACTTAATGATTATATAGGCTCGGGTAAGCCTTGGGATTTGGACAGACTAAACGGCGGTGTGCATATTTTGCCACCTTACCAAGGTCAAAAGGGCGGAGATTGGTACAAGGGTACTGCTAACGCTATCTATCAAAACCTTGAATTTATCGAAAGATACAATCCCGAATATGTTTTAATTCTTTCGGGTGACCATATCTATAAAATGGACTACTCTAAGATGATAGAGCAGCACGAACGCACAGGTGCGGCTTGCACAATTTCTGTTTTGGAGGTATCACTTGAAGAGGCTACCCGCTTTGGTATTATGAATACCAATAAGGACGGTAGTATCTACGAGTTCGAGGAGAAGCCAAAGAATCCGAAAAGCCAGCTCGCTTCAATGGGTATTTATGTATTTACTTGGGAAAAACTCAAAAAGTATCTTACCGAGGATGATGCAAATCCAGATTCTGATAATGACTTTGGTAAAAACATTATTCCGCTAATGTTAAATAATGGCGAACTTATGATGGTTTACCGATTTAGCGACTATTGGAAGGACGTTGGTACGGTTGATTCGCTGTGGGAAGCCAACCTTGACCTACTTAATCCCAATATTGACCTTAACCTTTCGGATAAGGATTGGCGTATCTATTCGCGTACTGTAGCGCTTCCGCCACAGTATATTTCCGATACCGCAAAGGTAGAGCATTCACTTGTAACCGACGGTTGTGAGGTTTTTGGTGCGCTTGATTACTCAATTCTTTTTGAAAATGTAACGGTACAAGAGGGTGCGAGTGTTGAATATTCACTTGTAATGCCTGGCGCAGTTATTAAAAAGGGTGCAAAGGTTAAGTATTCTATAATTGCCGAGGACGTTGTGGTAGAAGAGGGCGCGAGTGTAGGTAAAGACCCAACTGAAATCAACCGTGATGACTTTGGCATTACTGTAATTGGTAGTGGCGTTACCGTAGGCAAGGGTGCTACAGTAGGCGCTAAGGAAATGATAACAGAAGACGTAAAGGAGGAAGCATAATGATTTCATCAAGTGTAGCAGGTATTGTATTTGCAAATGCCCATGACGAAACTATAGCAAAACTCACACAAAAACGTTCTATTGCGTCAGTACCATTTGGTGGTAGATACCGTCTTATAGACTTTTGCCTTTCAAATCTTGTTAATGCAGGAGTTTCAAATGTTGGTATAATCACCAAGGAAAAATACCGCTCTTTAATGGACCATCTTGGTAGTGGTATGCATTGGGACCTTGACCGCAAAAGCGGCGGTATCCGTATATTGCCTCCTTTTAACGTGAGTAGGGTGCGACTTTACCAAAATCATGTTGAGGCGCTTTACGGTGCGATGGATTTTATGGTGCGCTGTAAAGAAAAATACATTGTGGTTTACGATGCCCGCACAGTAGCAAACATAAATATTCGCGAGGTTATTAAGACTCACATTAATTCACAGGCCGATATTACTATTGTTTGTCGCAGAGGTCTTGAAATCACTAATTCCGACAATACTATGGCTCTTGACATAAACAGTGATGGTAGGGTTGTTCTTACGGGATTTCCCGATACCATAGGAGCTGACGATTGTCGCAGTATGGGCATTTACGTCTTTAACAGAGAAAAGCTTATTGATATTGTTAAAAACTCTTATGAAACAGGTGGCGACACCATTAACGATGATATTATATCGGCAAACCTTGAAACACTAAAGGTTATGGCTTACGAGCATAAGGGATATACTGCCATTATGGACTGCCCTAAGGCTTACCGCCGTGCTAATTTCGAGTTATTAAAGTCCGAAGTTCGCAAGGATTTGTTTAACCGTGAGCGTCCCGTTTATACCAAAACGCGTGATGATATGCCAACTCGCTACGGAACACATTCGAATGTCACAAATTCATTGGTAGCAGAGGGTTGTGTTATTGAGGGTACGGTTAAAAATTCTGTGCTGTTTAGAGGCGTAAGGGTAGAAAAAGGCGCTGTTGTTGAAAACAGCATCTTAATGCAGGGTGTAACTGTCAATGAAAATGTCCAGCTTGATAATGTGATTTCAGACAAAAATGCAACCGTAAGCGAAGGTATGGTTTTAAAAGGAACTGAGGATAAGGTATTCTTTGTAGAAAAGAATCAAACATTATAGGAGAAAACTTGAATTATGAAAATTTTATTTGCAACAAGCGAGGCTTTGCCGTTTGCTATGTCGGGCGGCCTTGCCGACGTTTCGGGTGCTTTGCCAAAGGCACTTCGTCGCCGACTTGTAGGCTGCCGCGTGGTTATGCCGCTTTACAGCACCATAAAACCCGAGCTTCGAGAAAAAATGACCTTTGTCGGCAGTATTACTGTGCCTGTTTCTTGGCGTAGACAGTATTGCGGTATATTCGAGGCACATTTAGACGGTGTGATCTATTATCTTTTGGATAATGAATACTACTTCAAGCGTGATATGCTTTATGGTCACTATGATGACGCTGAGCGTTTTGCATTTTTCTCACGTGCTGTGCTTGAAATATTGCCATATATTGATTTTAAACCCGACATAATTCACTGTAATGACTGGCAGACCGCAATGGTACCTGTTTATCTCAATGAATTTTATAAGGCAAATTCACTTTACAGCGATATTAAAACCGTGTTTACAATTCACAATATTCAATATCAGGGTAAATACGGCATGGAGCTTTACAATGATTTATTGGGACTGCTTCCGGGACGAGAAAGTCTTGTGGAATATGATGGCTGTGTAAATCTTATGAAGGGTGCAATTCAGTGCGCCGACAAGGTTACAACAGTATCGCCGACCTATGCCCGCGAGATATTAGAGCCTTATTATTCACACGGGCTTGACAATATCTTAAAGCAGTTCACTTACAAGCTTACGGGCATTGTAAACGGTATCGACTATGACGTTTACAACCCTGAAACCGACCCGATGATATTTAAAAACTTTACGGTTGATACGCTCATCGATAAGGCAATAAACAAAGCCGAGCTTCAAAAGCAAATGGGACTGCCCGAAAAGGCGGATACCCCTGTTATCGGTATAGTTACCCGACTTGTAAAGCACAAGGGTCTTGACCTTGTAAAGCATGTTTTTGAAGAAATTTTGGGAGCAGATGTACAGTTTGCAATTTTAGGCTCAGGTGAATATGAGTTTGAGACATTTTTTGATGAAATGGCGCAAAGATATCCAGAAAAGGTTGGTCTTAAAATCGGCTTTGATGCAACACTTGCTCACCGCATTTATGCTGGTGCTGATATATTCTTGATGCCGAGTAAAAGTGAGCCTTGCGGTCTTGCGCAAATGGTTGCGCTTCGTTACGGTACAGTACCGATTGTTCGTGAAACAGGAGGTCTTAATGATACCATTCGTGATAGCGGTGATGGCTACGGTAACGGCTTTACATTTAAAAACTTTAATGCTCACGAAATGCTTGACTCCGTTTGGCGCGCACTACAAGGCTATAGTGACAAGCAGGGTTGGGATATATTGCGAAAACGCGGTATGAACTGCAACAACAGTTGGGGTGCTTCAGCGGGTGCTTATATCGGTCTTTATAAGGAATTAGTTGGTAAGAAATAATAAATAGCATTGTAGGGCGTGTTATGCGCCCTACAAATTTAATGAGGTACATAATTTATGCCCAATATTTTTGAAATAATTAAAACGGTAATACTCGGCATTGTTGAGGGCATTACCGAGTGGCTGCCAATAAGCAGCACAGGTCACATGATTTTGGTTGACGAGTTTATGAAGCTGAACGTTCGCGACGAATTTATGGATATTTTTTTGGTGGTAATACAGCTCGGCGCAATTTTGGCTGTGGTAATACTCTTTTGGAGTAAGTTGTGGCCGTTTAGGTTAGAGCGTTCGCAGGGTGAGAAAATTGTTGATATAGACAAGATTTTACTTTGGGTAAAAATTCTTATTGCAAGTATTCCTGCCGCAATTATAGGTCTTGCCTTTGACGACCAAATTGACCAAATGCTAACGGGCGATATGCGAGCGTATGTTGTGGCGGGTGCGCTTATTGTTTACGGTGTCCTTTTTATAATTATAGAAAGCATAAAGAAAAAAGGAAAACTTACCTCGCTTAACGAAATGCCATATATGACAGCACTTTACATAGGTCTTATTCAGTGCTTGTCGTTAGTGCCGGGCACATCGCGAAGCGGCTCGACAATTCTTGGCGCATCACTGCTTGGCACGTCAAGAACGGTTGCGGCGGAATTTTCCTTCTTTTTGGGAATCCCCGCAATGTTTGGCGCAAGCGCTATAAAGCTACTTAAGTTTTTTGCTGATGGTTTTATGTTTACAGCGGAAGAAATTGTTATCCTGCTTGTCGGTTGCGCGGTATCCTTTGTTGTATCAATAATCGCAATTAAATTCTTGGTATCATATATCAAAAAGCACGATTTCAAGGCATTTGGTGTGTATAGAATTATTTTAGGTATAGCAGTAATTTTATATTTTGTGGTTAAAAAATAAATTTACTATTTGCGTACTATATAATTGCGTGACGAATAATATGCAGGAGGAGTAAAATGGATAAAGAAAGTCGTATTATAATGTTCACTTTTATAGGCATTGGAATTTTCTTCACGGTTATAGCAATATTAGTAAATTCCTTGGTTGCTAAATGTATTTGGTTTTTTTTGGCTGCCATTGTTTTCGGTTTTACTATTTACGCAACTGTTGATTACCTTATAAAAAGCAAGAGAAGGTCTACAAAATTGGAAAAATTTATGATGGATTTACTTATGCATGCTGATAATGATCCTGAGTTTATCCCAGGAATTGAACAACAGGTAGCAATAAATTCAATTAAAAAAACACACTTTTCAATAGCCAAACACCTGATGATGAAGATTATGGCTATAGTCTTTCAAATCCAATAATGACAAAATCTGGTTTATATAGTGATAGGTATTTAAAAAGATTGAGAACACTGGATGGAAAAGCTTTTACATGGAGGCGAATTGGATCTCATTATGTTTCGAAAATAAGTGGAATTGAGGATGTAATGGTTGATGAATATCAACTTTATTTGAATGGCGAAAAGTATAAGGTAATTTATATGTGTCCCTATAGTCATTTATCGCCATATACACCACATGGCCTTGTTTTGTCAAAAGAATAAACAAAGAAAAAATATGATTTCAAGGCGTTTGGCGTATACCGTATAATCTTGGGTATTGCGGTAATTTTGTATTTTGCTCTTACAAAATAAAAAAACACTTGATTTTATTTGAATTTGTGTTATAATATGTTTAACGGAATATCTTTAGAAAGGTGAGTGGTTGAGACCGCTCACTTTTGTTTTGGAAGGAAAGGATGAAATAGTTTTATGGCAAGTATAGCCGATAAGGTTTATGACCTTGTAAAAGACACGGTAGAATCTTGTGGCGTAACGCTTTGGGACGTTCGCTTTGTAAAAGAGGGCGCGTCGCACTATCTGCGTATTTTTATCGACAAGGCAGAGGGTGTTAATATCAACGATTGTACCGATGTTTCTCACGCTATTGACCCTGTAATTGACGAGGCTGATCTAATCGACGGCTCTTATTATTTAGAGGTTTGCTCACCTGGTATTGAGCGAGAGCTTTCTCGTTCTCATCATTTTGAATACGCTATAGGTAAAGAGATTAGCGTAAAGCTCTTTAAGGCGATAGACGGTAAAAAGGAATTTACCGGTGTGCTTAAATCCTATGATGGCGGCATAACATTGATGGTTGACCAAAAGGAAATTACTTTTGAAAAAGGAACTTTTTCAAAAGCTTATATATTTGAAAAATTATAAAATAAATTAAGGATAGAGGTAATTACAAAATGGCACGAGTAAAAATGACAGCAAAGGAAAAAAGAGAAAACAAAGAGCTTTTCGAAGCAATTAGATTTATGGGACAGGAAAAAGGTGTTCCCTGCGAGTTTATAGCGGATAAAATCGCCGAGGCTATTACCGTGGCTGCCCGTAAGGACTTTGGCGGCAACGATATTGTAAACTGCGTTATCGACGTTGAAAACGAGGTGTTCCTTGTAACAGTTCGCAAAGAGATTGTTGACGAGGTTGAAAATCCTTTCACACAAATCAGCCGCGAGGATGCAATCGCTATTGATGCTAAATCGGTAGAAAACGGTTTTGTTGATATAAAGCTTGACCCTAAAAAGTTTGGTAGAATTGTAGCACAAAACTCAAAAAACAACTTCCGTCAGGGCGTTAAGGAGGTTGAACGCGGTCAGGCGCTAGCAGAGTTCCAAAGCCACAACCGTGAGGTTATAACAGCTGTCGTAAAGCGCGTTGACCCACAAAGCGGAAATGCAGTGCTTGAAATCGGTCATAACGAGGCAGTACTACCTCGCGCTGAACAGGTACCGGATGAAGAGATTATTGAAGGTCAGCACATCAAGGTTTACGTTGTTGACGTTAAGGAAACCGACCGCGGCCCACGTATAATGCTTTCCCGTACACATCCAGGTCTTGTTAAGCGCTTGTTTGAAACCGAGGTTCCCGAAATATTTGACGGAACAATCGAAGTCAAATCAATTTCACGTCAGGCAGGTGCACGTACAAAAATGGCAGTTTGGTGTGAAAATTCCGAAATTGATGCTATTGGTGCTTGTATCGGTCAGCGCGGCGCTCGTGTAAACAAAATTGTTGAAGAACTCTCGGGAGAGAAAATTGATATAGTTAAGTACAGTGAAGATCCGGTAGAATTTATCAGTGAGGCACTCTCTCCTGCTAAGGTTGTATCTGTTGAAATTCAAAGTGCCGATCCAAAGATATGTGTTGCGCGTGTTCCTGAATCACAGTTGTCACTCGCAATCGGCAACAAAGGACAAAATGTTCGCCTTGCTGCTAAGCTTACGGGTTGGAAAATTGACATTCACCCCGAAAGCGGATTTTTTGGTGAATAATATATAAAAGATGATTTAAAGGAGAGTTTTAATTTGTCTGTAAAAAAAGTACCGTTAAGAATGTGCATAGGCTGTCGCGAGATGAAACCCAAGGCAGAGCTTGACCGAATTGTAAAAACTCCGTCGGGTGAAATTGTTATAGATAAAACAAATAAACTTGCAGGTCGCGGCGCATATATTTGTAAAAGCGGCGATTGTCTAAAAAAAGCCGAAAAAATCAATGCGTTGTCGCACACATTTTCTATGGCGGTTAATAAACAAATATACTCAAAACTGATGCAAGGTCGTGAAGAGAGTGAATGACAAAATACTTACTCTGTTAGGCTTTGCTGCAAAGGCGAATAAGCTCTCGTACGGATTTGATTCCGTATGCACGTCTCTTTCTAAAAGTAAGAGTAATTTAGTGCTGATAGCAAAGGATATATCACAAAAAAGTAAAAAAGAAGTAATATTTTTCGCCAACAAATACAATACACAGGTCATTGTTCTGTATGACCATGATATAAGTACTATATCGCACGCGGTAGGTAAAAAATGCGGAATAATATCGGTTAATGATACTTCGTTTTCACAAGGCTTGTTATCAGCCATTAATGCAAGGAGGAACTTAAATGATAAACAGATATAAAATCAGTGATTTAGCAAAGGATTTTAGCATACCATCTAAGGAAATTATAGCTTTGGTAGCTTCACTCACAGGTGAGGAGAAGAAATCTTCTGCAGTTCTTATAGAAAATGAAATTGCCTTGGTGTTTGATGCAATTACCAAAAAAAATGCAGTTAAAAGTTTTGACGCTTACTTTGCAACAGGTGCCGAAACTCGTGCCGCTGCTGCAAAGAAAAAGCAGGATGAAAAAGATAGAAAACTAGCTGAACAAATGGCTATATTAGAGCAGTTAAAGGCTGCTGCCGCGGCGGCTGAGGGCAAGAAACCCGAAAAGAAATCAGAGGAAAAGACTACCAAGTCACAGGATAAAAAGATTGAAACCAAAAAAGCCGTGTCTAAAAAAGAACCAGCTAAGAAAGAACAGCCTAAAAAGGAAACTGCCCAAAAGGAAGAGCCTAAAAAGACCGAGAAAAAGGAAACAAAGGCTTATGACGGTCCATTGGTGGCACCTCCTAAAAAAGAGAAGAAACCTGGCGAGACTCCAAATCGCGGTCCTGCGCAACTTCGCAATGTTGATATGCGTACTTCTAACGTTAATATCGAAAAATATAACGAAAAATATGAGAATATTGCACCTGCAAATTCTATGCGCGATAACTATTCACGCAAACAAAAGATTAAGCAAAAATCACAGGATTACCGTCGCCCACAGGGTGTAAAGCGTGAAACTGAGGCAGATAAGCTACGTCGTATGCAGCTTGAACGTATAAAGAAAACACCTATCACCGTAACGGTTGGTGATGAAATCACAGTAGGCGAGCTTGCTGCCGCCATGAAAAAGACTGCTGCAGAGGTAATCAAGCAACTGATGAAGCTTGGTATGATGGCTACCGTTAATCAGGTTATCGACTATGATACCGCTGAAATTGTTGTTACCGAAATGGGAGCAAAGATTGAACGTCAGGTGGTAGTTACAATAGAAGAAAAAATTATGGACATTACCGAGGATGCAGCTGAAGACCTAAAGCCTCGTAGTCCGGTTGTAGTTGTAATGGGACACGTTGATCACGGTAAAACATCACTTCTTGACGCAATCCGTGACACAGCAGTTACCGATACCGAAGCGGGTGGTATTACACAGCATATCGGTGCTTATCGTGTAAAATGTAAAGATCAGGATATTACCTTCCTTGACACCCCAGGACACGCAGCGTTTACTGCTATGCGTCAGCGCGGCGCAATGGCTACCGATATTGCAATTCTTGTAGTTGCCGCTGACGACGGTATTATGCCACAGACTGTAGAAGCAATTAATCACGCAAAGGCTGCTCAGGTTCAGATAATCGTTGCCATAAACAAGATGGATAAACCCGAGGCAAATCCCGACAGAATTCTTCAGCAGCTTACCGAACACTCACTCGTTCCTGAAAAATGGGGTGGTGACATTATATGTGTGCCTGTATCGGCAAAGACACATTCTGGTATTGATAATCTTCTTGAAAATGTATTGCTTGTAGCTGAAATGCTTGAACTCAAGGCAAATCCCGACCGTCGTGCTAAGGGTGTTGTAATTGAGGCGCGTCTTGATAAAGGTCGCGGTCCTGTTGCTACATTGCTTGTGCAAAACGGTACACTTAATGCAGGTGACATTGTTGTTGCGGGGACATCGGTTGGTCGTGTAAGACTTATGACAGATGAACACGGCAATGTTGTAAAGAGCGCAGGTCCTTCTGTACCTGTTGAAATTATAGGTCTTGCCGAAACACCTGATGCAGGTGACGGTTTTGATGCTGTATCTGATGAACGTCTTGCTCGTGAGCTTGTTGAACAGCGTAAAGAAAAGATTAAAAACGAACTCTTTAGCGCTAAAGAAAAGGTTACACTCGACAATCTTTTCAGTCAGCTTAGTGACGGTGACCTTAAAGAGCTTAACATTATTGTTAAGGCCGACGTACAGGGTAGCGTGGAGGCGGTTAAAGACAGTCTTCAAAAGCTTTCTAACGAAGAGGTTAAGGTTAGTGTTATTCACGGCGGCGTTGGCGCTATCAACGAGTCGGACGTAATGCTCGCTCAAGCTTCGGGCGCTATTATTGTAGGATTTAACGTTCGTCCTGATGCAGTTGCAAAGGCTACTGCCGAGCGTGACGGCGTAGATGTTCGTACCTATCGTGTAATTTATGAAGCTATCGAGGAAATTGAAGCTGCTATGAAGGGTATGTTGGCACCCAAATTCCGTGAGGTTATACTCGGCACAGTTGAAGTTCGCGACACCTACAAGATTTCAAATGTTGGTACAATTGCAGGTTGCCATGTAACAAACGGCAAAGTAACACGAGCTTGTCAAATTCGTGTTGTTCGTGACGGTATTGTTATTAGCGAAGACTCTATCAAGTCTCTCCGTCGCTTTAAGGATGATGTTAAGGAAGTTGCCCAAGGTTACGAATGCGGTATAGGTCTTGAAAAGTTTGCCGATATTAAAGAGGGCGACATATTTGAAGCCTTTATTATGGAGGAATATAAAGACTGATGGCAGGATATAAAATTAATCGTGTAACAAGTGACATAAGACTTTGCCTTTCCGAACTCTTGCGCGAGGTAAAGGATCCAAGAGTTAGCAAGATGCTAAGCATTGTAAAGCTCGATGTTTCGGGTGATATGTCTTATGCTACCGTTTATGTCAGCGCTATTGAGGGAAGCGAGAAGACACAAGAATCGGTAAAAGCACTAAATAAGTCCGCAGCGGGATATATCCGTCGCGAGTTAGGCCTCCGATTAAAGCTTCGCAAAGTGCCCGAGCTTCGTTTTGTTGCCGATAACTCAATCGAAAACAGCGCACATATTTCAAAAATACTAAAGTCTTTCGATAAATAATATATCAAAGACTGTCACGAAAGGAAGTGACAAATTTTGAGTAATTGCATTGATTTTACATTCAAAGATACTGTAAAATTTCTCAAAAAAAATAACAATTATATAATTCTTACTCATGCATCGCCCGATGGTGATACATTGGGCGCAGGTTACGCGCTTTATTACGGGCTTAAACAGCTGGGAAAAAGTGTAGAGGTTATTTGTCCTGAGGTAATACCAAGTAAATATGCATATTTTTTATGTGAAACTGATCATGTGCGTCGTGAAAATTCAGTTGTAATTGCGGTTGACATAGCCGATAAGTGTTTGCTTGGCTCACTTCAAAGTGAATTTGGTGAGTTTGTCGACCTTAACATTGACCATCACATATCAAACGTGCGTTATGCAAAAGCACTCTATCTTGATGCTGATGCATCGGCAACCTGTGAAATAATATATGAATTGCTTTGCGCATTAAAGGTGAAATTCAACGATACAATAGCTAAGGCTTTATATACGGGTATATCTACCGATACAGGTTGCTTTAAGTATTCTTGTGTTACCGCAAAAACACATAAAATAGCAGCACAACTGTATAATTATGATATTGAAGCTGACTGCATCAACAAGATAATGTTTGATACCAAAAGCAAAAAATTGCTTACCCTTGAAAGAATGGTACTGGATACTGCCGAATATCATTTTGACGATAAATGTATGATGATTACAATTACCGCGGCTATGCAAGAAAAAACAGGATGCAGTGGTACAGAACTTGAGGGACTTGCATCTATTTCGCGTTGCGTAGAGGGTGTTATAGCGGGTGTTACAATTAAACAAATAGGTAGCAACACATATAAAGCGTCGCTACGCACTTACGAGCCGTTAGATGCGTCGGAAATATGCAAGAGCCTTGGCGGCGGAGGTCACAAAAATGCGGCAGGTGTCACACTAAGCGGTGATTTAAGCGAAGTAAAGGCACAGATATTTGAAGCGGTAAAGCGACAAATGGAGGAAAAGAATGCTTGGACTTCTGCTGATAGATAAACCGCAAGGAATTACCTCTTTTGGCGCAGTCGCGCGTATAAAACGATTAACGGGTGAAAAGCGCGTGGGACATACCGGTACGCTTGACCCTATGGCTACAGGTGTTTTGCCGATATTAGTAGGCAGAGCAACCGTTTTATCACAGTATTTGCTTGATGCCGATAAATCCTATACCGCTACAGTAAGGTTAGGCATTACAACTGATAGTTGCGATATTACAGGCAATGTAATATCGGAATGTTCGGTTGACAGCGATATAGATTTAAAATCAATTTCCCCCAAATTTATAGGCAAACAAATGCAAATTCCGCCAATGTATAGCGCAATAAAGCAAAACGGTGTTCGTATGTATGAATTGGCCCGTCGTGGCGAAACAGCAGAAATACCCGCGCGTGAAATAGAGATTTTTAAGTTAAGTCAAACCTCATCAGTCAATGAGCAGAATGAATTTAACATTGATTGTACCGTTTCAAAGGGTACATATATACGTTCTCTGTGCCGCGATATAGGCGAGGCTCTCGGTTGCGGAGCTACTCTTACCGCGCTTTGTAGGACTGCCACAGCTGGCTTTACTCTTGACAAATGTATTGATTTAGAACAGCTTACTGCAGAAAATATACACGAGTATATTTTACCTTGTGATTTAGCGGTAGAGTATATGCCTAAACTTTTTGTAAGTGAAAAACAGGCAATCAGATTTTCCAACGGCGGCGAATTAAGTCTTGACCGCATTAAATATGATGGTTTCCAGAATAACGGCATTTACCGTGTATATTTTAAAAATAAGTTTTTGGGTTTAGGTCGCGCATATTTGAATAAGCAAATTTTAAAAATAGAATGTTTAGTAGATAGGCAGGTGTAAAAATGAAAACTGCAATAGCGCTTGGTACCTTTGACGGTTTGCACGCGGGTCACCGTGCTGTGATTGAAAAAACAGCCGATTTTTTCAGCGTTGCAGTTACATTTAAGATACCGCCTAAAAATATTATTTTGGGTAAGTCACAGTTGCTTATGCTGCCCGAACAACGAGCAGCGTTGCTTAAAAAGCTTGGTGTAAATCAGGTTGATATGCAAAATTTTGAAGATGTCCGTAATATTGAGGCCGCGGCGTATCTTGAAAATTTGTATCAAAAGTACAAACCGACAAGAATTGTTTGCGGTTATAACTACCGTTTTGGAAAAAATGCTTTAGGTGATACAGCGCTTTTGGCTGAATTCTGCAAAAAAAATAATATTGAATTTTGCTGTGTCGATGCCCTTTGCGACGGTGAAAATGAAATTTCCTCGACTATTATACGTGAATATATAAAGAGTGGTCAAATCCAAAAGGCAAACAGTTTGCTTTTTGATACGTTTTCTTTTACGGCACAGGTGATGCACGGCGATAAACGCGGTAGGACATTGGGATTTCCAACTGCCAATCAACAGTATCCCGAATTATTGGTAAAGACAAAATTCGGCGTCTATATATCGCGTGTGACTATACAGGGCAAAACCTATGACGCCATAACAAATATAGGCATCAGACCCACCTTTAAGACAGAGTCAGTTGGCTGCGAAACCTATATCAAAGGTTTTTGCGGTGATATTTACGGCAAGGTTATGAAAACCGAGCTCATAAAATTTGTACGCGAAGAGCAAAAATTCGGCTCTTTGGAAGAACTAAAACAGGCAATTTCAAATGATATTAAATGCCTTGGCTAACAATATAGGAGGTAAAATAATGAAAAAAGTTTTAAGTTTATTTTTGTGCTTAATTTTTATACTTAGCCTTTCGGCTTGTGAAAATTTTGATGATAATTACGGTAAATCTTCTTCTGCAATCGAAAACCCGCAAAAGACAGATAAAAATAACTCGGGTGAGGAAATAAAAATACCCGAAATTAAGTCAGACGACAGCGTTATGCCTACCTATGTTGACATAAGTCTTTATGATGAGGAAAACTACGCCGACATTTATTTGGGCAAAGATTTTGAATACAAGATTACCTATGTGGGTAGTGCATTTACTGTGCCATCAAGCTATAAAAATATGACCGAAGACGGTTGGAAAATACTATATTCCCATGAGTACAATGAAAACTCACAGGTTTTAGCGGGTAAATCACTTGAAATAGAATTTGTTAATGATTATCAAAAGCAGATAACGGCTGTTTTTTACAATGACAAAAAATCATCAATCTCACTCAAAAAATGTCCGATAGTTAAGTTTACTATAAAAGAGAACGGTCTTTTAAATGCCGAGTCACCCTACGGTCAGTTTTGGGTTAACGGTGTAAGCAACGTCTCGGCAATAACCGATGTAATTGAGTTTTTAGGCTCACCGTCACATTTTTACTGCGTTTCGGAAAATAAATATTATCTTGACTGGTTTATAACCGAAAAGGACCGCCGTAGCGGAATTACGGTATGGATTGACACAGCCGAGGACCATATTGATTCTATAGAGTTTTCTTGTTATTAAAGAGGTAAGACTATGAAATATAATCATTCCTTTTCACCCGCAGATATTCTTTTGCCAAAAAACAATTTTGAAAATTGGGCAGTAATAGCCTGTGATCAATACACCTCAGAGCCTGAATATTGGGAAAAGGCGAAATGTGCGGCAGGAGATAAACCCTCGGCGCTGGGCATCGTATTGCCCGAGGTATATTTGTCGGCGGATAATTCAAAATATATTGATAAAATCAATAAGAATATGCAAAGTTATCTTGACAATGATATTTTTAATGAATATAAGGATAGCCTGATATTCGTTGAACGAATTCAGTCAGACGGTAAATGCCGTCGAGGTATAGTCGGCAAAATTGACCTCCAAAGCTATGACTACCGCTCGGGTACCGATGCCGAAATTCGCGCTACCGAACAAACAGTATTGTCAAGAATTCCCCCCAGAGTAGAAATTCGCAAAAATGCGCCGCTTGAGCTTCCTCACGTTATGCTGCTTTTTGACGAGCCTGAAAACCGAATTTTTTCGTATCTTGATGCGAATAAATCGGCTTTTAAAAAACTTTACGATTTTACACTTATGTGTAGTGCAGGTAGCATAACAGGTTATCTTTTAAATGATGAGGCAAAAGATACTGTTATGTCTATGCTTGAAGAGTTAAAGCAGCAAAACGACGGATTTCTTTTCTGCGTTGGTGACGGTAATCATTCGCTCGCTACTGCAAAAGAGTGTTATAATCTTAACAAAACCGAGTCTTCACGCTACGCGCTAACCGAGATTGTCAATATTCACGATGCTGCGCTCGCATTCGAGCCAATTTACCGTGTGGTATTTGGTGTAAATCCCGAGGAATTAATCAACGAGTTTGTAAAAGCTGTGGGCGAGGGAGAGCAAAAATTCACCTGTGTATATGGAGATAAACTGCTTGAAATAGGTGTAAACCCAACGGCAAAATTAGCGGTTGGTACATTACAAGCATTTCTTGATGATTATGTAAAAAGCCACGACACAGTGGAAATTGATTATATTCACGGCGAGGAGTCACTCAAAAAACTTGCATCACGTGAGAATACGATAGGATTTTTGTTTGACGGTATGCAAAAAAGCGAGCTTTTTGAAGCAGTAAATGCCGACGGCTCACTACCTCGAAAAACATTTTCTATGGGACACGCCGACGATAAGCGTTTTTATATCGAAGCGCGAAAAATTAAATAATTACAAATGATTATAAATACCCTTTTTGTCTCGACGATTTTAGACAAAAAGGGTATTATTTAAATTACAGTGTTGTAACAATTTAAACTCCTCGCTTGACAAATTTTTCGGGAGGGGGTAGAATATTAAGTAATAGGTAACAAGTAAAAGAGGGAGGGGATAAAAATGGTATTTTCATCGCTTGAATTTATGTTTTTTTATCTGCCCACTGTCCTACTTATCTACTTTTTAATACCGTCAAGGTATTTAGCTACACGTAATTTTGCCTTGCTTTTAGTAAGTCTTTTGTTTTACGGCTGGAGTGAGCCATCATATATATGGATAATGATATTGTCAATTGCTGTTGATTACACCTGTGGTAGACTTGTTGGTAAATATAAACAATCAGCACCAAAGCGGGCGAAGGTGGCACTTATTACAAGTGTGGTTATAAATTTAAGTATATTGGGATTCTTTAAATATGCCGATTTTATAATCACTAATTTATCGGTAATACCAATGTTTTCAAGCCTTAAACCTCTCGGAGTTGCGCTCCCTGTGGGCATATCCTTTTACACCTTCCAGACAATGTCGTATACGCTTGACGTTTATTTGGGTCAAGCAAGTGTTCAAAAAAACGTGGCAAGTTTCGGCGCTTACGTTACAATGTTTCCCCAGCTTATAGCGGGACCGATTGTTCGCTATCGCGATGTTGACAATGCCCTGCGAAAAAGAAAACATACCTTGGATAATGCCGCGCGTGGACTAAGGCGTTTTGTTTGCGGACTTAGCAAAAAGGTGTTGCTTGCTAACACAGCAGGTGCATTTTACCAAAGTTTTGCAGAGGGTGTCACTGAAAATCCAAGTGTTTTGGGCGCATGGATGGGTGTAGTATTCTTTGCTTTTCAAATTTATTTTGATTTTTCGGGTTATTCCGATATGGCAATAGGTTTAGGTCTTATAATGGGATTTGATTTCCCCGAAAACTTTAATTACCCGTACATATCAAAAAGCATTACTGACTTTTGGCGCCGATGGCATATTACTCTTTCAACTTGGTTTCGTGAATATGTATACATACCGCTTGGCGGAAACCGTAAGGGAAAGGTAAGAACCTTTGTTAATTTGATAATAGTATGGTTTTTGACAGGACTTTGGCACGGCGCGAGTTGGAATTTTGTGCTGTGGGGTTTGTATTTTGCAGTGATTTTAATTATAGAAAAAGCACTTCTTGGAAAATGGCTTGAGAAACTTCCAAGCATAATATCACATATTTACGCTATAATCTTGATTTTGTTTGGTTGGTTTATCTTTATATGGTGTGACCTTCAAAATCCTACCGACTATTTGCAGGCCTTATTTAATTCGCCCATAGTGGCAGGGAATGTTTTGTACGATACCGTACGTTCGCTTATTCTTTTGTTAATACTTGCGGTAGGTTCTACAAAATTGCCGTATAAAATTTACAGCCGACTTTATGATAAGGCAACATTTAAAATTGTACTGTGTGTGCTGCTACCAATATTGATTTTACTATGTACGGCGTATCTTGTGGATTCTTCGTATAATCCGTTTTTATACTTTAGGTTTTAAGGAGATTTAATATGAAAAGCTTAACTCGTGTAGTATCAATGATTTTAACCTTTACACTTATTTTCACTCTTTGCGCTTGTAGCAAGGTCACAGGCGATATGTCGTCAGGTGAAATAAAAATTCAGCACACAACCGAGTACATAGGCCTTGATACCGAGGATATATCAAGCAGTAATTCTGATACTGACAACATTGAATCACAAAACAGCTCGGTAAATAATAGTGTTGTATCTAATACTTCAAGTGAACAAACTCAGTCGGATGAGCAAACTCAGTCCGATAACAGTTCAAACATATCTTCACAAAGTACCTTTTCAAAGGTTGATACACAAGAGGAAAATTTTGATTTTAAAGTTACAATATGCACACCCGTACAGCGTGGAGTTTATGCTGTAGGCGGTGTATGCCCTGTTGATACCGAGTATATCCGTGTAGGTGGCACGAATGTAACCGAAACAAAAATCGTACCTGCAAAGGGTAAGACCAACAGCTATTTTATAGGCGAGGTTAAAATTTCAGCAACAGCAACGCTTGAAATTCAGTGTAAGCAAAGCGGCAAAGAGCTGTCCTCGAAGATGGCCAAACAGGCATTTTACAATAAGTATCAACAAAATTTGCAGATGAGCAATGACTATAAACCAATTTTTGGTTATAACAGTCAAATACATTTTTATAGCGCACTTTTGAGCTACAGTCTTTCAAATATTGTAACTGATGATATGCGTGAATTTGCTAATTACAATATAGGTGAAACTGTTAAGTACGCTAAAAATGAAGGTGCCGAGGTTATATATTTGGTAGTACCGTCTTCGGCGGCAGTTTATCCCGAAACAGTGCCCAGTGAGTACAAGGCTGCCTCGGGAGAGAGTTTATATCAAGCGTTTAACAGTATTGCAATGGAAAACGGGGCAAAAGTTATATATCCGATTAATACTATGAAATCTCACAAAAACGACGGTGACGGCTACAAGATATACAGCAACACAGATTCCCATTGGTCAACCTACGGCGCTTATTGGGGAGTTTATGAGCTTATGAATTATATAAGTGGAACTTACCCCTCTGCAAAGCCAAGAACTGTGGGCGAAATGGGATTTTACACCACTGAATTATATGGCGGCGACTCGCTATTTTCGTTTGATGATAATTATGGTTTTGAAAATTACAGCGATGTTTCAATAAATGGTGGAAAAACTGTGCTTACTGAAATAAAAGAGTTGACAACACTCTATAATCTTAAAATGCCTACCGATACCATAAGTCAGATAACACGCAATAAAACAAGTATATACCTTACACAAGACAACCAACACGCAAAGGTAGAAAATAACCCAAATGCCACAGGACTTCCAAGCGCTTTAATAGTTAGGGATTCTTTTGGTAGAACGGCCTACGATATGATAAATGACCGCTTTTCCAAGGTGAACTGGTTGGCAGAGGGCGATTATACAAGCGTTCTCGGTGAAATAGAAAACCAAAAGCCCAATTATGTAATTTACATAGTATCGGAACGCAATTTAGTTAAAGTAATGCTAAATAACAAAGATGTTTCGATTAAAAATTTTGAATAACTATGAAAAGAAAAATTGATTTTGTAAGTTTAATGGCTTGTATTATTGCGGTTTCAATATTTTTATGTGCGTTTTTGATTGCGCCAAAGCGTGAGTTTTCGTCAGCTGAAAACCGCAATCTTAAAAGTAAACCAAATTTTATCATATCAAATCTAATGTCGGGTAGATATACCGCAGAGCTCGGCGAATATATAAGCGACCACTTTCCTGCCAGGGATACCTTTGTTGCGGTAAAGGCTTACAGCGAATTATTGCTTGGAAAACGTGAAAACAACGGTGTAATCTATGCAAAAAACGGCAATTTAATTGCCAAAACACAGTTAAGCGACAGAATTCCAGACAATCTAAGCACGGTAAAAGAGTTTGAAAAAGCGGTTAATGTTCCTGTGTGCTTGGCTGTGCTACCAAGTACAATGGACGTTTTTGATGAAAATTTGCCCAAAAGCTACTGCACAAAGCAAAACGAAGCCGCTTGGCAAAGTTTTTTTGGAAAAGCCAAAGATTTAAACTTGAATGCTGTAAATCTTTATAATGAGCTGTGTGAGCAAAATAATTTTTACCGAACCGACCATCATTACACAAGCCTTGGCGCATATCAAACTTATAAGCTGCTGGGTGCGGCTTTGGGCTATACACCAAAGGATATGGAATTTTTCCAGGTCGAAACGGTGTCGCACAATTTTTGCGGTACTTCAATGCGTACATCGGGTTTTTACCTTGCGCCAAAGGATGAAATTGCATTATTCAGGTACGAGGGTGACACCGATTACACAGTGACAGCCGACGGTAAAAAAATCGGGCTTTATGATTTTTCGCGGCTCGAAAGCACCGACCAATATGCCGTTTTCCTTGGCGGTAACCACGCGAGAGTGGATATAAGCTTTGGGGAAAACAGACCGAAAATGCTTATAATCCGTGATAGTTTCGCCGATAGTATAGCGCCGTTTTTGGCAATTCATTATGATTTGGTAATGCTCGATTTGCGGTATTATAACGATAATGTACAGCAACTTGTAAAAAATGAGGAATTTGACAGCGTTTTAATAATTCAAAATATAACCGAATTTTCAAGTAGTAAAAATTTATCATATTTAAAAATGGCGGTGATAGAATGAAAAAACAATTAAAAATTATTGTATTATTAGTGTTAGCTTTGTGTATGCTGTTGTGCGCGTGCGGCAAAAAAAGCTTTGGCAGTAACATAACGGCAGAGCAAATTACCGATACTGCAATAAATGCAGTTGGTGTTGCGCCGCAAAGCAATACTTCTTACCGTGATAATGAAATGGATTCGTATACAATGTCATTGTGGGCAGACGGATTGTATGGGGAATGCGCGGAGTTTTCGCTTTTAGAAGATTATTCGGTTTTTTACAGTGCCGACAATAGCACGTATGAGATTTCGGTTTTAAAGGCTAAAACCAAAGAGGAGGTTTCAAAGCTTGAGGCAGTACTTGAAAGACGAAAAAACACCTTATCCGAGGGTGATAAGGCTGCGTATGACCCGAATTTTAACGAGCTAATAAATTCCTCACAAATAATAACCGACGGAAATTTTGTTATACTTTTAATAACACCCGATAATGATGCCGCCATAAAGGCCATAGAAAAATTGAAACAATAAAAATTGGATAGAGGTTGTAAAATCTCTATCCAATTTTTTTCGGTTGACATAATACGACATAAAATATATAATATATCTATATTAAAATGGGATAGTATCCGTTTGGAGTGAAAGTTAAAGGTGCAAAAATTTAAAAAGATAGTGTGTCTTATTTTAATTACAGCAATCTTTTTTGGCGCGTTAAATATAACTGCCTCGGCAGAAGAAAAAACCGCAAACATTATAGGCACAAACGTAGCCATACGCACAGAGCCTAATACAAAAACTTCCGAGGTTATTATTAGGGTTTCTAATGCTTCGGCTACCATTTTATCATCAGTCGAGGGGGAACAGGCAGAAAAGGACGGCACAAAAACCTGGTACAAAGTACGGTATGGTGAAACGGAGGGATATGTGTACGGCGCTTACATATCCTTTCCACCGTCAAAGGACGATTACGTTTACGACGAAGATTTTGAAAAAAATCTCGAAAACTTTCCCGAAAGCTATCGCGACAGCCTACGTGCGCTTCACTCAAAATATCCAAACTGGCAGTTTGTAGCGCACAATATTGATTTGAGCTTTAAATCGGCGGTCGAAGCGCAGTACGGTGTTGATGATGTAAAGAAAACTCGTAAATGGGTGGAATTTACATACGGCGGTAACGAATGGCGCGATATGCGCGCTTATGATAGTACGGCGGATAAATGGACAACACTCGAATCACGTTGGACATACGCCTCTCGAGCGGCTATTGAGTATTATATGGACCCAAGAAATTCGCTCGATGAAAGCAAAATATTTGTATTTATGCAGCAGTCATATAAAGAGGATGAAAAAACCACCGACAATTTACGTACTGTTATAAAGGGCACGTTTTTAGAAAATGGCTATGACAAAAACGGTGACGGCGCAGACGATAAGGATGCATATATTGAAGATATAATAGCAGCTGCAAAGGAAAGCCACGTAAGTCCGTACGTTTTAGCAGCCACCATAATAGTTGAACAGGGTATAAAGGGTGAGACCAACATTATATCGGGCACCTACGGAGATTTTGCAGGGTATTACAATTTCTTTAATTTCGGTGCATCGGGTGCCAACGCTGATGAAATTACAATTTCGGCGTTAACCTATGCCAAAAACGAGGGTTGGGATAGTCGCAACAAGGCGATAGTTGAAGGCGCCAAAAAATATGCCAGCGGTTACATAGACGTAGGTCAGGATACCTATTATTATAAGGATTTTAATGTTGTAAATAAAATTTGGTGGCATCAGTACGCTTCGGCCTTGTATGATGCATGGACTAATGCAAACTATCTTAAAAAAGGTTGTCTTACTAACGCAGATGCGGTTATAACCTTTACAATTCCCGTGTTTAAGGATATGCCACAAACGGCGTGCGCCGCGCCAAGTGTTGCCCAAATTCCCGAGCCAACACCTACACCCGCACCAAGTGAGCCTGTAATTAAAAGGGGCGACATAAACGGTGACGGTAAGATAAGCATAGTTGACCTTGCGGCGCTAAAAAGACATATGTTAGAGGTTAAAAAAATAGAGGGTGATGCTGCAAAGGCGGCAGACGTAAACGGCGACGGTAATATAAGTATAATCGACCTTGCCGCTATAAAGCGACACCTGTTAGGCGTTAAAACGATTGATTAAATTAAAAGGAGTCTAAAATGAAAAAACAGTTTAAAGCAATTTTTTCCGTAATTATGGTATTGTCCTTGTTGGTATCTTTGTTTTCGTTTAATGTAGGTGCCGCAAGCGTAACAGCGTCAGGCGGTAATTATGAGGTAGGACAAAAGGTAAAGGTTTCTATCAGTTATAAGGGTGATGCCGCGCTTTACGGTGTAGAGATAAAGGCGAGCTATAATTCAAGCGTTTTAAGGCTTGATAGCGTTTCAGGCATTTCTGCAAGCGATTTGCAAAACAGCAACGGCACAGTAAAATTCATTGATGATAATTTTTCCAACGGCAGTAGCTCAGGCTCTTACACACTTAATTTCACCGCTATATCGGCAGGTAATTCCAACGTAACCGTATCGGCTGTCGGCAGCGACGGTGACTCTGAATTTCCCGCATCGACTACTGCGGCAATAACGGTTATCACGCCTAAGCCATCTTCAAATGCAAATCTTGCTTCTATTAAGTTAAGCAGCGGCTCATTATCACCCGCATTTAATGCTAATACGACAAATTATACTGCAACCGTTAAATACAGCGTTGATTCGATAACCATTACGGGTGCGGTTGCCGATGGCGGCGCAACCTATACAGGTGGCGGCACCTTTGGTTTGCAGGTAGGTGATAACCAGCGAGTGCTTACTGTAACCGCGGCTGATGGTAGTAAAAAGTCATACACTGTAAATATTAAGCGTATGACCGAACAAGAAACTGCCGATGCCGAACAGGCGGCTCGCGATGCCGATCCGTTGCTTGTTATAATTGATGGTGTTGACTATAGAATAGTTAATAATCTTGAGGGTGTTTCGCTTCCTGCAGGTTTCACTCAAGGTACTGCCACACGTAAAGACAGCGAAATTACCGTTTTGAATGATGACAGCGAAAAATACCAGCTTTGTTGGCTTACCGATGCCGAGGGTGAAAACGGTGCTTTTTACAGTCGCGACCAAGAAGACAATTTTAAAAAGCTAATATATGTGAATGCTAACGGCAAAATGTATATAGTTGAGGATTTTGACGATTACGGCATATTGCCTACCAATTTCAAGCTTTCCAAATGTAATTTAGACGGCGTCGGAATTGACGCGATTGCATATATGGATGAAGCGTTAAAGGATTTTTATGTTCTTAATTGTTATGTGGGCGGCGAGACAGGTTATTACCGAATTGATATGGCAGAGGGAACAATGCAGCGCGCTGTGGATTTTGAGTCCGCTTTGCTTGTTGCTAACACCGAACCTCAGGTAGAGGAGCCAACAGGACCGTTTGCGTGGTTTACAGCTATGACAAAAATGGGCAAAACCGTGTTTGTAGTGATTGTAGCGGTAGCGGCAATTCTTGTTGCACTTGCTGTAATACTTATAGTAAAAATTGTTTCATCAAATAGCGAAGAACGATTTGACGATGAAATAAATTCAAATGCTAATGAATTTATTTTAAATGATTTTGCCGATGACACTCCCGATTTTGAGCCGCAACCCGAGCAAGCTGTGGAAAGCGGCGAAGAAGCAAGTCAGGAAGATTAAAATAAAAATTTCTTGACATTTTATCTATTTTCCATAAAATAGATATTAGTGAAAGGGAGTAGTAAGCAGCGCGTAGCTGTGGCGCAGTTCGTCATCACGAAGAAATTCCGGACTGTACCCAAAACCTTTGGTTTTGTAACAAGACTTTTACTGCAATTTATTGTGCAGTAAAAGTCTTTTTTCTGTGCAAAATAAAAAATGAGGTGTGTTTAATGGAATTTTTGCTTGAAAGTTTCAAGGCGTTAACTTGGCAACAGGGCTTAATGTTTGTTGTGGGTGCAGTGCTTATCTGGCTTGCAATTGCAAAAAAATATGAGCCCGCACTACTTTTGCCAATGGGCTTTGGCGCAATACTTGTTAACCTGCCGTTTTCTGGTGTTCTTAACCAAAATATTGAGGGCATCGGTGAAGTACAGGGTATTATTGAGTGGATGTTCCACATTGGTATCGAGGCTTCCGAGGCTATGCCACTGTTACTGTTTATCGGTATCGGAGCTATGATTGACTTTGGTCCGCTTCTTTCTAACCCTAAAATGTTTTTGTTCGGCGCGGCTGCGCAGTTTGGTATTTTTTTTGTTGTGATAATCGCGATGCTTATGGGCTTTGATTTAAAGGATGCTGCATCAATTGGTATCATAGGCGCGGCGGATGGTCCTACCTCGATACTTGTATCACAAGTGCTAAAATCAAATTACATTGGACCTATCGCCGTTGCGGCTTACTCGTATATGGCTTTGGTGCCGATTATTCAGCCAGCGGCTATAAAGATGGTTACAACCAAGCGTGAGCGTCAAATCAGAATGCCTTATAATCCAAAGAACGTTTCGAAGCTTCTTAAAATATTGTTCCCCATAATCGTTACAGTAGTGTCTGGCTTTATCGCGCCTACCTCGGTAGCGCTTGTAGGCTTCCTTATGTTTGGT
The DNA here is from genome assembly GCA_045604215.1 of Acutalibacteraceae bacterium. Classification (GTDB taxonomy): domain Bacteria; phylum Bacillota; class Clostridia; order Oscillospirales; family Acutalibacteraceae; genus UBA737. The sequence goes on along the minus strand of JAZUNP010000038.1, from coordinate 3,012 downwards.
AACCTACTTCGTGAATGCGGAATTCTGGGCTCGCTTTCGGATACAGCGCAAAACGTACTTGCAAACCTTGTAACGCTGTTGCTCGGTATCACCATTTCGTTTAGTATGCGCGCAGAAGAATTTGTTCGAGTTGAAACATTGATTATAATGGCGCTCGGTCTTGTTGCTTTTGTTTTTGACTCGGTAGCAGGTGTGCTTTTTGCTAAAATTCTTAATATATTCAGTAAAAACAAGGTTAATCCAATGGTTGGCGCGGCTGGTATTTCGGCATTCCCAATGTCAGCACGTGTTATTCAAAAACTCGGTCTTGAGGCTGACGACCAAAACCATTTGCTTATGCACGCAATAGGCGCAAATGTTTCGGGACAGATAGCATCTGTTTTGGCAGGCGGTATGATTCTTAACCTTGTACCGCAACTATTGTAATTTAGGAGGTAGCGCTATGGCTTGGGATAGTTTATTACAGGCAATTGCCCCCGCAGTAAAAATTATGTGGCAGGGTATGCTTGGCATATTTGTGGTAATGGCGGCTATTTCGCTGATAGTTCTTTTACTTACAAAGGTTATCAAAAAGAAATAATTTTAAAACTCCAAGACTCAATCGGTCTTGGAGTTTTTGGTATGTTTATCTTTAAATTTTTTACCTGTTGCTTTTACTCTTTCTTTCATATCGTGCAGTTTTTCGAGTGTTTTTTTATCGTGTGGGAATAGTAGCTTTAGCAAAAAAATTGCAATAATTACGGTAATTATTTTCTCTGGTGTGAACGGAATCCAAAGTGCCGCAAGGTAGGCACCCGCTATAGCGCCTAACCATTCTAAACTTAGCCAAGCGGAAATGGCAACGGTAATATATGCCCAGCCGTTTGTGATTATCCACGCAATACCAAAGCACAGTAAAAGACGGGGATTAAGTATAAACTCAACCGTTGTTTTTATCCAGTATTTAATTTTTCCTTTTAAATTTTTCATACTGCACCAAAATTTGTTTATTTACGACATTTTAACATATTAAATATTAAAAGTAAACCGCAAAAGTGTTGAATTTTTTATTAAGATGGGTTAAAATTATTTTGTCCCAAAAGGAAACAGGTGAAAATCCTGTACGAGCCCGTCGCCGTAAGGCACACAGGGGGTCTTTTTCTACTCTTTGCCGCAAAAGAGGACAAGCCATTGAACACTAGTTTGAGAAGGCGAAAAAGAGCGTGCCGCAGTCGGAATATTTTTGGACAAGTGCTTTTTTGAATGCGTTGCGAGTGCCAACTGAGAAAGCAAAAAACAAAATATTTTTTAGGAGAATGCAAATTATGAAAAGACAAAAATTTTCGAAGTTGTTGTCGACTGCTCTTTGCATTGTGCTTATTGCGGCTATGGCACTACCTGCAGGATGCAACGACACCCCAAACCCTGATACATTATCGTCGGGTGATACCGTAGTAAAAGCGGATGTCACTAATATCGGTGAGGGTGACACCCAGTTCGACTTTACCGTTGTTGATAAAGACGGTAAGGAAACTAAATTTTTGGTGTCAACCGACAAAAAAACGGTAGGCGAAGCGCTATTGGAAACGGGACTTATCACAGGCGAAGATGGTCAGTACGGTCTATATGTAGAAGCGGTAAACGGCATTGCGCTTGATTTTAACACCGACGGCTTGTATTGGGCGTTTTACGTAGACGGTGAGTATGCAATGAACGGTGTTGACACCACCGAAATCAAATCGGGCGAAGCTTATTCGTTTAGGGCAAGTAAATGAAACTAAAGCTTAAAGATATTGTAATATTAGCGTTACTTTCGGCGCTTATGTGCGTTGGCGATTTTTCTATGGAGTGGCTACCGAACGTTCATTTTGTGGGTGTGCTGATTGTTGTAACAACGGTCGTTTATCGCAAGTACGCAATATGTCCAATATTCGTTTATTGGATAGTGTTGGGATTTGTCGAAGGCTTCACGTTTTGGTGGTTACCAAAGCTATATGTGTGGGCACTGTTGTGGGGAGCTGTTATGCTAATACCAAAGCGACTAAAACAAAGAACAAAAAATATTTTATATGTTGCAGCTTGTTCGCTACACGGATTTTTGTCTTTCGGTGTGCTTTACGCGCCCGCACAGGCATTGATTGCAGGGCTTGATTTTAAGGGTATGCTTGCATGGATTGTGGTGGGATTACCGTTTGATATAACCCAGTGTGTAGGAAACCTTGTGTTAGGTTCATTGCTGATATATCCAATGACAAAAATTTTAAAACGAACAGATAAATATACAAAATAAAATAAGCACTTGGCTGGAATACAGTCAAGTGTTTTTTTGTGTATCATTTGTATATGTTCATATCAAATAATTTCGCTAATCTAATAGCTTCCGGTGTGTCCAAAAGATTTCCGTTATCGTCGAAAGGTACATCGTTTATGTGATTAAACTGGTAGAATACATTTTCAGCGTCATAAATATTTCATTAGTAAATTTTCTTTCAAGGTTATCGCCTCCAAATCAATGCGAAGCATTGTATGTAATTCGCCATAGGCGGTATGTAATCAACACGGAGTGTTGTATGTCATCAATACGACAGGATTTTAATACAGCCTTGCGGCTGATGACATACGCCTTGCGGCAATTACATACACGGCTTTGCCGTGATGACATACCAATCCTGTCGGATTGGATAAAAAGCACTGCAAAAGCAGTGCTTTTTTGGCGCGCCCGAAGGAATTCGAATCCCCGACCTTCCGCTTAGGAGGCGGACGCTCTATCCAACTGAGCTATGGGCGCATATTTTGGGGCGCGGTTGCGCCCCGTTTATGTTTTTTAGAACTTAATGCGTTCGCGGATGTAATCCTTAACATCCTCAATCTTAATGCGTACCTGCTCCATTGTGTCGCGGTCGCGTACCGTTACGCAGCCGTCGTTTTCAGACTCAAAGTCGTAGGTGATGCAGAATACGGTGCCGATTTCGTCCTCGCGGCTGTAACGCTTGCCGATAGAGCCGGTTTCGTCAAAGTCAACCATAAACTCGG
>JAZUNP010000037.1:0-7546 GCA_045604215.1 Acutalibacteraceae bacterium | reverse complement strand
TCCAAAGAAGCCTCCGGCACCGGCAATATGAAATTTATGATGAACGGCGCCATTACCTTAGGCACTCTTGACGGCGCCAACGTCGAAATTCGCGAGGCTGTCGGCGACGACAATATTGTTATCTTCGGTCTTAAGGCACTAAAAAAGCTGACTAATGATAGCCAGCTTTTTTTAAGGTTTGAATTAGAAAGAATGTGTTAGGTAGTTTTTATTAATTGGAGAAAGAGTTATGAAAGATCTAATTTAGTTTTTGTCCATTCGGTAATTTCGGCGTGATTAATTTTATCGAATCCCGCTCCGTCTTTGTCACCGATAAAAACTTGGTCTTCTGTTAACGTAGTTGATACTAGATTAATTTCATTTTCGGTTAAGTCGGTGCGCGGGTTTGGCAATGTTGTTGTTCTGGTGTCGCCGTCTGTAAAAAGATATTCTAATCTCAGATCGCGCCCGCTTGTTATTGTATCGTTAGTTCCTGTTAAATCAGGTTCGTAGATTTGATTTTTAGCCATTTACTTATCTCCTATAAATCGTAGACGACGGTCAAACTTACCGAACCGAAAGTGTTAGTAGTCAGCCCGCAAAGTTCTTGGCAAGCATTGATAATTTTTTGTTTATTTGTGGCGTCAATTGCCTCGCCGTAAGCGGGTACAAGTTCAGGGTTCACATTCGGCAAATTTTTAGTTACCGCGTTACCGTTTGTGTCAGACATTATTAAGTTAGCTGTAGCTTTTGTTGCCATTGGTCATCACCCCTAAAAAATTGCAGTAGTTTCTTTAGTAGTAATGGCGGCTCCGACGATAGCTTTAGCGTTATTGATCATCGCGCCGTTATCATTAGTAGTAAAGCCCACCCAAGTAGAAGAATCAGCCGACAAAGTAGCGGCTTGTGCATTAGCTTGCATAATACGAGCCTTAGCACCAGAGATAACAGGAGAAGATGTGTTGAACGGTTCGAGAACGACTTTAGCCGTTCCGCCGTCTGTATAGCCGAGTTCCAATTCAAGTGATGAGTAAGCCATTTTTTACTGCGCCTCCGTGATTTTCGGTGTAAGTTCAAAAGCTCCGGCAGCGTTAATATTAAGATTACCGATAAGCCATTGAGTAAAACTTCTAATGCGGTTGCGTGCTGTATTGTCTGAATTATTTGCGAGAAGCAAGGAAACGTTGAAATCAACCAAACTAACATTTTTTTGACCTGCCGCCGTGCCGCTGCCCGTGCCGATAATATTACCGTCAGAATCAATAGGAACTTTCAAACGAATGGGAGCATTTCCGATTGCCAACATAATAATCACCCCTTATTGAAACGATAACAAAAAAGAATTTGACAGAATTATAAATTTATGCTAATAGAATGTCAAGGAGATGAGAGAAATGAAAGTAATAGAAATTCGCTGGTGGCACGAAGGCGTACGACGAATTTTGCAGTTTGACAGAAAACCTGCGCGTGAATTTGTAGAAAAGCTGATAAGAAATTGGGAACCGACGATTAGAGATTGGGGCACTGGTTTTTTGGTCATCGACGCAGGAACCGACAAAGTACACCACTGGGATTTGTTAAAAGGTTGGCAAGAAATAGATTATAAAAAGTGGAAAGAAAGATGGACACAGGATTAAATACCGAAATTTACGACAGGCTTTTACATAATTATTTGCATAAGCTGATTGATGAACGTTGCACGGTACAGCAAAAAGCACAACTGAAAAGTTTAAGAATGTGCGGACGTCATATAATAAAATCCGACGCTGGGCAAACTGGCGTATTTTTGCTGTCTAATAAAAATTCATCACGGCTTTTCGGTATCACTATGTGTAAAAATCCATTTGCCTGCCCGTGCTGTTCCGCTCACCGAATGTCTATTTATGCCGCGCAAATTGGCTTAGCATTAGAAGAAATGGAAAGTCGCGGGTACATCGGCTTTATGGTAACTTTTTCAATTCCGCATTTAAGATATATGAGTTGCCGAGAAGTTACAGATATTCTGTACAACACCTATTCATACTATCGGCGAACAATGAAACAGAAGAATTATGAAAAACGAGTAGACGGAACATTAAAAAATAAAAAAGGAACCGTAGCACACCAGTTTTTTTTAGATTGTCAAATAGAACATTCAATAACAGTGTGCGAATACACGCACGGCAAAAACGGTTGGCACCCGCATTTTCACGCCCTTTATTGGACGAAGAAAGAAAACGCCGACAAAATTTTAAATTGGGAAAAGCAATTAAATGAATTTTGGTTACAGCAAGCAAAACGACTGACGAAAAAATATTGGCTTGAGCACAGAACCCAAAACGAAGATTTAATAAATAATACATTAGACAGTTTGTATGAAAAATGCGAAAAAGACGCAGGACTATATATTTCAAAAACTGACGGCAAACTTGCGATAAGTAAATCGTCAGATTATCTTTGCGGTTGGGGAGCAGATCGAGAAGTTACAGGCAATTATCGAAAAAAAGCATCAGCAGCTGAACATCGGACGCCATACCAAATTTTAGAAGACGCTTATAATGGCGATGAAAAATCTGCCGATTTATACATTGAATTTTGCTTGGCAGTGACAAGAAAACCTGTACATCATCGAGTGATCTGGTCGAGAACTGGAATAAAATCAATAGTAGTACAAGCAGAACAAGTTAAAAAAGCAAGAGAATATTTAAAAAAAAACGAGGACGAAAACTGGTCTGTTGTCGCGTGGTTTACTTGTGACCAATGGCACGAACTTTGCGGTAGGCACGACGCACCGCATATTTCAAACATTTTATATTTGGCGCGCACGCGCTATTTATTATACGATTATTTAGACGGGTGCGGTATCGAATACGAATTACCCGAAACACACTACCTGACGAAATGCGTCGAAAACATTTTTAACGAATTACTAACCCCTAACCCCTAACCCCTAACCCCTATTCTTTAAAAAAAAGGCGAAAGAGAGTTCGTATAGTAAGGCGATGTTGATATACGAAGTGCACGCGGGAAGTTGGCAGAGAAAAGGGCGAGGAGACAGCGACGTAGAAGAAGTGTATTTGAGTTACAGAGAGCTGGCGGAGCGACTGATACCGTATGTGAAGAAAATGAACTACACGCATATAGAGTTTATGCCGCTGACGGAACACCCGTTCGACGGGAGTTGGGGTTATCAGACAACGGGCTATTACGCGCCGACGAGCCGCTATGGAAATCCGAATGAATTCCGAAAGTTCATAGAGACAGCGCACAAGAACGGAATAGGAATAATAATGGACTGGGTACCGGGACATTTCTGCAAGAATGATGAAGGGTTGAGGGAGTTTGACGGAACGAATTTGTATGAGAGTGATAATAAGCAGCTGAGTGAGAATAAAGGCTGGGGCACGATAAATTTTGACTACGGCAGAACGGAAGTGCAAAGTTTCTTAATAAGTAATGCGCTGTATTGGTTTGACGAGTATCATATAGACGGGCTTAGGATAGACGGCGTGGCAAATATGCTGTACTTGAACTTTGGGCGAGAAGATGGCGAATGGACGCCGAATAAGTACGGAGACACGGGGAACTTAGAGGCGATAGAATTTTTAAAGAAGTTGAACGAGACGATATTTAAGTATCACCCGCAAGCGCTGATGATGGCGGAAGAGTCAACCGATTGGCCCTTGATAAGTAAGCCGGTGTATATGGGAGGAATGGGATTCAATTACAAGTGGAATATGGGCTGGATGAACGATATGTTAAAGTACGTGAGTTTAGACCCGATATACAGGAAATGGAATCACGACAAAGTAACGTTCAGCTTTATGTATGCGTTTTCGGAGAATTTTATATTACCGCTGTCGCATGATGAAGTAGTACACGGCAAGTGCAGTTTGATAGAGAAGATGCCGGGCGACTATTGGCAGAAATTTGCGGGTTTGAGAGGTTTCTTTGGATATTGGATGGCGCATCCGGGCAAGAAATTGTTGTTTATGGGCAGTGAATACGGACAGTTCATCGAGTGGAACGAAAACGACAGCTTGGATTGGCATTTGGTAGAGCAGTACGAAAAACATACGCAAATGCAACATTACAGCGCAGAATTGAACAAATTCTATTGCGAGAATAAGGCGTTTTGGCAGGTAGACTTTGACTGGAACGGTTTCCAATGGATAGATTGCAATGACAATGAAAACAGCGTGGTAAGTTTCATAAGAAAGGCGAAGGACGCGGAAGATTACATCATAGCGATATGCAACTTTACGCCGGAAGTGCGCGTGGGCTATAGAATCGGAGTACCCGACAAAGGCGCTTACGTTGAGGTTTTCAATAGCGATTTGGAAGAATACGGCGGCAGTGGAGTTAAAAACGAAGGGGAACTTTTGACGCAGGAAGTGGCGTGGCACAATCGGCAACAGTCAATCGAAGTGCGAATCCCGCCGCTTGCGACAATCTATTTGAAGTACGTTAAAGGTTCTTACGTCGAGCCGAAGGAGTAGGGATTAGGGGCTAGGGGTTAGGGATTAGAATTTCTACTAACCTACTAACCTAAACACTAACTCCGGCGGACGGAAATTTATAGGAAAAAAAGGAATTACCGCGAATAACAATATTAAGAGAGATAGAGAGGAAAGAAAGAGAGAGTGAGAGAGTGGGGGGTAGCGGCTACCACTACCCCACCCCCCTACCCACCCCCCTTTCCAAGTAAATGGAGGAAACGGTATGAAAGTTTTGTATGTTGCTGCTGAAGCTGCTCCCTTTATTAAAACAGGAGGACTTGCAGACGTAGCAGGAAGTTTGCCGCACGCATTGAAGGCGCAAGGCGTAGACGTAAGGGTCATAATGCCGAAATTTGGCAAGATAAGCGAAGAGTTCCGCAACAATATGGAGCACATTTACGACGGGACGATACCGGTTAGCTGGAGGACGAAGTTTGTAGGAATCGACCGCTACGATTATAAAGGCGTGCCGTTCTACTTTGTGGACAATGAAGAATATTACTACCGCGACGGCGTGTACGGCTATGATGATGATGCGGAGCGGTTCAGCTTTTTCTGCCGGGCGGTGTTGAATTGTCTGCCAGCGATAGACTTTTTCCCGGACGTGATAAATGCCAACGACTGGCACGCGGGGTTGGTGCCTGTCCTTTTGAAGTTGGAACATAACGGCGATGAGCGCTACGACAAGATAAAGACGTTGTACACGATTCACAATTTGAAGTATCAAGGGGTGTTCCCGAAGGACGTAATGGGCGACGTGTTGGGGCTGGATTGGAAGTATTTTAATAATGGGGATTTGGAATTTTACGACGCGGTGAACTTTATGAAGGGCGGCATAATCTACGCGGACTATGTGTCGACGGTATCAAAAACTTATGCGCAGGAAATTCAATATGAATATTTTGGGGAGCATTTGGACGGCTTGCTAAGGGCGCGGAAAGATGATTTGTACGGCATAGTGAACGGAATTGATTATGAGGCGTATAATCCCGCGACGGATAAGAATTTGTTTGTGAATTATGACAATAGCGATGCGTTGACGGCGTATGACAAGAAATGCGAAAACAAGGTGAAGTTGCAAGAGATACTTGGATTGCCGCAGGAGCGGAAAATACCGATGGTGAGTATGGTAACGAGGTTAGTGGCGGCGAAGGGACTTGACCTTGTAGTCAGAATGATGGATGAATTGTTACAGCACGAAGACTTTCAATTTGTATTGTTGGGAACGGGCGACAAAGTATATGAAGATTGGTTTAAGGGGTTAGCGTGGCGCTTCCCGCAAAAGGTAAGTGCGAATATAACGTTTAATTATCAGTTGGCGCAAAGGATATATGCGGCGTCGGATATATTCTTAATGCCGAGTAATTATGAACCGTGCGGAATAGGGCAATTGGTAGCGATGCGTTATGGCGCGGCGCCGGTAGTGCGAGAAACAGGCGGCTTAAAAGATACCGTCATCCAGTACGACAAATATGAGGGCAAAGGCAACGGTTTCGTCTTCTCCAACTAGTTTTGCGTGGGAATATCGCAAGCCCGATAAATCCATTAACGTAAAGTTTTATGGGAATGCGTATATGAAGCCGCAGGCGGACGGTAGCCTTAAGCTGGTGCATGAAAATGCGCTGGTTGTTATGGCGGTGCCTTATGATGTGCCGATTGTCGGTTATCATAACAAAACTGTTAATACTCTTAGGTTATGGAACGCGGAAGTTAATCGCGACTTCTCCGATTACGGTATGCTTACTCATGAACAGATGCGCCAAAAACAAGAGTATCGCAACTTTGTAGAATCCATTACTCAATACCTTTACCCGGACGATTCTAATAACGAGGGTAAACGTATGCGCTTAATTCAAGAATACTTCCTAGTTTCCGCCGGCGTTCAATCTATCGTTCGCCATTACGTTAAAGCAGGGATGAATATCCGCGAATTTGATAAAAAAATTGCTATCCACATTAACGACACTCACCCCGCTCTTTGCGTTGCCGAACTTATGCGCATCCTTGTCGACGACTACTCCCTTGATTGGAATGAGGCTTGGACTATTACCCGCTCTACCTGCGCCTACACCAATCATACCATTCTACCCGAAGCCTTAGAAACTTGGAACGTAGATTTATTTAAAAATTTACTCCCGCGTATCTATATGATTATCGACGAAATTAACCGCCGCCACGTTGAATATATCCGCGCTCGTTACCCTGACAATATCGATAAAGTTCGCGCTATGTCTATCATCGAAAATAACCTCGTTCATATGGCGCGCCTTGCCATTGTCGGTTCTCACTCCGTTAACGGCGTCGCTCGCATTCATTCCGACATTCTTAAATCTACCACTCTTCACGACTTCTACGAATACTGGCCCAGAATGTTCAACAACAAGACCAACGGCATTACTCATCGTCGCTGGCTTATGGGCGCCAATCCCGAACTTGCCGACCTTATCGACAAAACCATTGGCAGCCGCATTTGGCATCGTCACCCCGAACAGCTTGACCTTCTTAACGAATACGTCGACGACCCCAAACTTCTTCGCTCTCTTGCCGACATTAAACTTCTTCGCAAACAAAATCTTGCCGATTATATCAAACATCATCACTCCATTGACCTTGACCCCAATTCCATTTTCGACATTCAAGTTAAGCGTATTCACTCCTACAAACGCCAACTTATGAATATTCTTCACATCATTTGGCAGTACCGCAAACTTAAGTCCGACCCCAGCTATAACCCTACTCCTACCACTTACTTTTTCGGCGGCAAGGCTGCTCCCGGTTACTTCATCGCCAAAGAGACTATTCGCCTTATTCTTGCCGTCGCCAAACTTATCAATAACGACCCTCTCATTAACTCCAAACTTAAACTTATCTTCATCGAAAATTTTGGCGTCTCTATCGGCGAAATCGTTTACCCTGCCGCTGACGTTTCCGAACAAATTTCCACCGCTTCCAAAGAAGCCTCCGGCACCGGCAATATGAAATTTATGATGAACGGCGCCATTACCTTAGGCACTCTTGACGGCGCCAACGTCGAAATTCGCGAGGCTGTCGGCGACGACAATATTGTTATCTTCGGTCTTAAGGCACTA
>JAZUNP010000036.1:0-14424 GCA_045604215.1 Acutalibacteraceae bacterium | reverse complement strand
CATTGTGGATAACTTGTTTTTTTTGTGGATAAGTGGATAACTTTGCATACCGGGTCTTCTTTTTTCTTTTCCGGATCCGGTGTCACCCCTCCGTCATTTATGACGCGCCGAAAATGTTTCACGTGAAACATCGCCAGGGGGGGGCAATATAAAAAACCCCCGCCCGATAATCTTTCGACGACCGGACGGGGGGTTGCATTAACACGCGTTCAGTTTTAATGGTTATGATCTCGGGGGCCTATTCCCTTTCTCCGGGCGGCGCTTTCACGCGGGCTATCCACCTATTTCATTTCGGGTACTTGATCAAATTTCATAAAACATGAGGCGCGAAACACACATGTTAAATATTAGGCATTAATTTAAAATATATCAAAAAAGCTTTTTTCGCTCGCCCATTCTGAAAAAATAGCTGATTTCTTTTATAACTATCAAAAAGCACCTGCATGACCGGGTAGTCTTTCCATCTGCTCACGAGGATCAGATCGTCCTCCCTGAATGATTCATTGTCTAACGCTAGGGGTCTAACACCAGTATCCTTATATTTGCCTATAAAATACCTGTAATCGTTCGGATCTCTGTATACACCGTACAATTTGCCTTTTAGCTTTAGCGTCGTTGTATATTGCGCATTGTGTGGTATAGGCTTAACATACTCATGCACTGAACTCTCTCCACCTTTTCCGAAATCTACTCGTCTATGTTTTTCATCGCTCATCAAATACGCAAAAGAAAATTCAAAATTTTCGAGGGCATCAACATTGTCAACCTGTTCCAAAACCCACATTTTATTTTTTGGGCGTATGAAGCGCGCTTCTTCGCTGTAATAGTCTGAAATGTTAAACTTTAAAAATATCGGATTGTATTCAGTAGCTAAGTTCCCCAATAAGAAAACGCGGACTTCATTTCTTATAGGCTGCCCCTTCTTTCTGTCTAGTGTCTTATATAACGACATCAGTTTATCGTATTCTCTTTCTGGTGTGTCTTTACTCCCCAAATACTCGGTAGGATCATCCGCGATGAATTCATCATATACTACGTTATAAATAGGTGAATCTTGCGAGCCAGATTTTATTTTACCGGCCTTATATAGCGGGATCGATATTCCGCATTGTGCTTTTGCTCTACCCTTTACATCTATAAAGTATTTTCCGGCTTTATGTTCAAATTTGTTTATAATAAAGGGAATTTCATCCTTTTCATTTATTATGTTTACGGCATCGGCAAAAAATTTTTCAGCTGTCAGCAATATCGCATCGTTATCCCTTCTAGTATAACAGAAGCAGTGCCCTCTTGTCAAATAATCAAGTATAAAAATGGCCGCAATTGAAGTACTCTTTCCGCAACTCCTTAAACCTGTTACGCAAGAAATAGGGCGGTTAAATGTAAGCAATTTACGGGGGTTGTAATAGCCCTCACAAAACGCATCTAAGTATTTGAACAGGTATGATCTGTCAAGCTTCTGCTTTTCCTGCTCTATTCTTTGCCGCTTTTCCTGTTCTGTCAATCTAACCACCTTCCCTTATTTAATACCTCCGCGTCTGTTACTCCGTCTATTTTAATTCTTCCCTTGCCTGTCGGTAGTGCGCTTTGGTCTGTTGTGCTGTCAAAACTTACGCAGTTGAGGTATATCCATACGTGATTCATTTCCACTGGCGCCCCTGTATATGGTGGAACATAGCACTGCTCCACGCCGTAATATACGATTTTATTGTTTTTCGTTAATAGCTTTACTTCTGGTTCGCTGAACCATGTGGCTGTGTATGGCTCTGTCTCTGTATCGTTGCTTAAAACAAAAGGAGTATAACCGAAAATCCCGTCCGTGCTCTGCTGTTGCGCTGTTATGTATGGAACTATCTGTCCCGTCTCTGTTCCTGTATATAATGCGGGGACGCATCTCGAGTAGTGCCCCAAAACGTCCGTTGTCGTTGTAATAGCACTCGCGAAAAATCTTAAATCGAAATCAGCCTCGACTTCTATTCTCACAAATCTATCATCTTTTGCGATATTGCTATTTTTCCCGCGTGTCAGTGTTGTATAAGGGACGGCCCACCCGAAATCGTAAACGATCCCGGGCGCGCTCCCAAATGTGAAGGGCCGCGTCTGTGTGCTCCCCGGCTTATATAGCGGAAAATCAAACGTTACATGTATCCTCCCGTCTGATCCGCTCTGCCAGTGCCCGTTCGCTCTTCTACTCCCACCTAATGCGTGCCCCTTTAAATTAGCCATCTTTTTTTCTCCTATGGTTCCGGATTGCTATAATTTACTATTGTAAACGTTGATTGTTCAATACAGGGGACGTATGATTCGGATATGATATCACCAGAGATCCCGTATTCAAGTCCGCCTGGGAAGAAAAAGGTTTTTAAATTAGTTGTTGATGTTGGAGTCACTGGTTTCATAAGGGCGTTAAACGGCAGACCGAAATCAAGCGTGCCTATACCTCTAAAAAATGTGAAATTTATAGGCGCATAGGTCTCGTCTTCATATCTTGCGGTGTTGTTGGATCCGATGCAAATAATACGCATAAATGGTCTTAATCCGTGTAGTTCAAAAATTTGCCTACTTGTCGGCGATTCTATCCCATCGTATTGTCTAAATTCTATCTCGATCTCTAATGGCATAAATATATAAGCACTAGTGTATGCGCTGATATACGAAGGTACACCCTGCGTTCCTGTTTCGCTAAATTGTGCCGCGTCAATGTTGTTATATATTCCGATTTTGTAAGATCTTAACGCGTCCGACATTATCTCGTCATTTGTTACGTCGTATACCCTGATAGGTATGTGCAGTGTTGAGATTTTACAGTACTCCTCATCAGTGTCTATATACGATGCCACCGTTGTCAATATTCCTTTTACAATTCTCAAAAGGTAATCAAAAAACACCCCACCATTTATTACTGTCTTATCACTCTCCGGAATTGTCACCTTCATCGGTGACACTCCGCCTCCGCTTGCCGGTGTACTCCAGTACGTATTAAAATCCAGATTGTTAGTCTTTGTTAATACCTGCCCAGTGGTGCCTCCGGACGGTACAAAACCGGCGCTCCTCCAAAAAGTGGCATAATCTGCATTTGTCGCCTTTGCCAAAATCTGCCCTGTTGTTCCCCCTGCCGGTACTCCTTCGCCCGGATCTCCCTGTATTCCCTGCGGCCCTTGCGGCCCCGTCGCACCCTGTATTCCCTGCGGCCCCTGTGGCCCGGTTTCGCCTTGTACGCCTTGCGGGCCTTGTGGCCCGGTTTCGCCTTGTATACCTTGTGGCCCGGTTTCGCCTTGTATGCCTTGCGGCCCTTGCGGTCCGGTCTCACCTTGTGCACCTTGCGGGCCCTGTTCTCCCGTCTCTCCTTGGATCCCCTGTGGCCCCTGTGGTCCCGTCTCTCCCTGTATGCCTTGCGGCCCTTGCGGCCCGGTTTCTCCGTCGTCTCCCTTTGGTCCCTGGATCCCCTGTGGTCCTGCCGGGCCTTGTTCCCCCTGTTCACCCGGTTCGCCCTTTAAATTATGAAATGCAAAATCAAAATTTATATCATTGCCTTCCTGCGTCTTTTCGACGCTTACGCGCGGCGTGCCCACCTGATCATCCACTGACGCCGTTGCGGTGATCTCTGCGTCTGCTCCTGGTGTATCCTCTTCCCAAAAAGGGTTATTATTTACGGGGCTTAAGCCGTATTCATAGCCTTGTGGATTTATATTACTCCGCATGATCGTCATTCCTCCTCAAAAATGCCGTAAAAACATACTTCAAGTTCTCTTATAAGCCACGCCATAGCGCTTGTATTTTGTATAAACTGGACCGCCTGTGTCAATAGTGTAGCGGTGTCCACGCTCCGACCTGTCGTTATCTGTCGTGTTAAGCTCTCCCCGATGTTCTCCGTATGTCCTTCCGTTGCAGTTGTTCCGCTTCCTGTCGTCGATTCTTCGCGGCTATCTGTTGTCGTACCCGTCTCGTCTCCGCTCGTCTCTGTTGTGTCCGTTCCTCCTTTTGTAATCGTCATGTCTGTCGTTGCTTCGTCTGTCGTGTCGTATGTCGTTCTGTTCGTTAGATCCGTTATGGTTCTTACCTTATGCCCGTGTGCCGTCTCTGATGTATTTGTTCTTCCATATGCTGTGTAGCCGTCACTCTCCGTCTCGTCGTATGTCTCCCCCTGACTGCTTGGATATTGCCAGCCTAACGCGTCCGATGCCTGATGTCCGGCGGCGTATGTTATAGATTGCGGAAGGTCTTTATTAAGCTGTTTTGTGTCGTCCGTTGTCTCGCTATGTGTCGTGTCTCTTCCCCCGTCTGTCGATGTATTCCTGTCTGTTCCGCTGTTCGTTGTCTCTGTATATCCACCGTCTCCGATGTCTGTTGTATCTGTTCCGTCTTTTGTCGTTGTGACCGTTCCCTGTGTTCTATCCTCTGTGTCGTGCGTCAGTGTGTTTTCGCCCTCTGTATGTTTTGTTACAGTGACCGTGTTCTCTCCTTCTGTTGTCGTCGTGTTTGTCGCTGTCGTCTCTCCTGTTGTGGTACTCTCTCCGCTCTGTGTCGCTTGTGTCTGCGCCTCCTGGTACTGCTGTACCAGCCAATCGTAATGAGATACTCCCGGTTCTACTCTTAACAGTTCCCTGTATCTCTTGTAATCTCTTGTTAATACGCGGCCGAAAAATACGGGGAACTTCTCGTTGTCACATACCCGGCGGAAGTCAAACCATGAGTTTATCGCTTCAATATCTGAGTCGGTTATGCCTATATTACTTGGATAAACCTCCGTTGTCTCCCTCACTTCTTTGAATGTTTTCAGATTCATACTCTGCCTCCTCCTGCTTTTTCTCCTCGTATGTTTTTACACATTTTATATTATAACCGAAAAGCCTGTTAAAGTCATCTAAATTTCTGTTAATTTCCTCAACGCAAGAATCAACATTGAGCTCCGTGCGCATATCATTGATGTTCAATTCATCGCTGATCAGGTTTTCGCCTTTTTTATCAATTTGTGTGTTTGTATCAATTCCGCATAATTCATCATATTGCGATTGTAACCATTCGATGAGCTGAATACAACTCTGGAGAGCGCTCTCGGTTGTATCTATGGGCATAATCTGAATTTTGTCCGCCGGGAAAATTCCGGAAGAAATTATATACTCCTCGTTTCTGTCCCTGTTTTTAAAAAATTCACGCACTGTGTTTACTATAGATTCTTCCGCCGTGATAATAAACGGGCTTTTGATGTTAGATCTGCATACGTCTATTGCTCTAAGGCTGTCAGCGATCGCCTGTGCGTAATAGATGATAATATTTATAAACGGATAACGGATCGCGTTCTCCCATATAAAAACACCTTTTGGCGATTTACTGCCTAAAATTCCGCTTGTGCCTCTGTTCAGAAATGCGTCCTCTTCACTTCCGCGGATGTATGTATCAACTTTTTTATTAAAAAGCGCGTTACGGGAAAACACCCAAAACTTGTTATAATTCCCGTAAATGTTTAAACCTCCGCCGTCCGGTACCGCCGGTAAGCTTAAAACGCTTCCATTGTTTTCAAAAAGCTCCGCGCCGCAATAATATATTGACGCCAGTTTTATTGTCCTCTCATCCATAGTATCCGGCAGCCCCTCAAAATGCCACCGGTTCATCGCCTTTATTAAAAGCCTCGAAAAAACATTCTGGAAAACTAAATCATTTTTGAATTTAGCTAATTTTTTCGCTGTCATTTTTCCGTGTCCGTATCCGGTAGGAAATCCTAACAGTCCGCCATACCAACTATTAAACATATTTAACCCCCTTATACTATCGGATTATTGTTGTAATAACTCGGATCCGGCTTCGTATGCCATACCCGAACGCCTGTTCCCATTTGTGCCGCTATACCTTCACACCACCAACGCGGTAAATGCTCCGTTACCGTCCGCGATACTGTGACTGATCCTTCTACGTAATTAAAATACTGCCGGCCTGTAAATAGCCCCCTGTTAATAGGTATGTTAACCCTGTATCCATACATTGTTAATATTTTATCAAGGCGGGCGAGGTCAGTGTTTGTTAATCTGTAACGGTAAACGATTACACACTCGCCGTAAAAATCGCGAAAAGCCTCTCCGTCGTATCCGAAGGCGATGTCCGGAGATACTGCCGATTGACCAACTGCGAAATTCTCAAGCTCCTGCTGCTTCTGCATTGCATAACGCTCCGCCGGATTGTTTATCGGCCCAACTATCGCTGTTGCTCCTGCTCCTGCTATTCTTCCGCTTATTCCTTTTGCACCTTCTCCCAACGCCTTCAAAATATTTTTAAAGTACGCAGTGCCTGTCTCTCCCGTCTCAATGTCTCTGGTCCGCATACTTAAAGCGTTCCCGCCTCTAAGTTGTGAGATAGGTTTAGAATAATAGTCAAAATCGGCAATTTCGCGCGCGTTCTCAAATTGAATGCGGTCAAGTGCATTGCCTCGCTTTTCCGTGTATATGATCGGGATCTGTTTCCATGGTAACCCTTTTACCGCATTACGCCAAAATCCGATATTTGAGCTGTCGCCGTTCATGTATGGAAACCGGTGATATGCGGCGCCATTTGTATGAGGATCGCCCACCGATTTAACGGAGATGTAATCATATCCGCCGCGGATATCCTCCGGCTTGCTTTCCAGTTTGTCCCCGCTCGTTGTCAATATTCCGACACGATTAAGGCCGCCATATAAAACGCGCATATTATTCACGTTCGCATAAACGAAGGCCATGTCTGTCTGAGTTGTTACGAAATTACCGGACGCTGTCGCGACTGCTGTTGCGGTGATCGTTATCCCCTCATTACCCGGGTCCTCCAACTCTGCATAGTTAATGTATCCTGTCGGCGTTCCGTCTCTGTCAATGCGCACCTGTTTTCTCGCTGATGTCGTTACATTTTGCGCTGTTTCTACCTCCGTTGTCATAGATACCAGGGCCTTTGGTATATAGGCCGTGTTCATGATCGTATTTTCTATGCCTAAGGCCCTGCACTGCTCAATTCCATTTTTAACTGACGGACCAAAAAGAAAGAGCCCCGTGCGCGTCTCTCCGCCCTGATTTCCGTCCATCATGTACGTTGTAGTTTTTACGTTTGGTATGCTCCGCGGTACAGTTACCGTCTCTGCCCCTGTCGCCTCTTTATAAGTAAAAGCGCATACGAGTCTCGACATTACGGGCAAATCAATCGAAGATTCAACAACGTCCCACGTGCCGCCCGCGGTAAATTGTACTGAATATGTGTCAAGGATCAACGGTTCGGACGGCGTCAAATAATCATCGTCCAGGTTCCAGTCTCCGTATCCGTCCGTCGTTACATGTGCGCGCCGTGCTATTCCGTCCGTATATTCCAAATTTGTCGGCCCGCCCGCGCTCGTGATATAATCAGGCGTCAAAACAAGTTCCGCAACGTCAACGCCTAACATTTGAAAACCTTCCACGAAATAATAGAAGGAGTCCGTCTTTTCCGGAGTTCCTTCGCTATTCCGAAAAATGCAGCAAAAATCTGCATCCTTAACTTCGTTAAAGGTTGCACGGATCCTTACGCTTTGCAAATTCGTATTTTGGAGAAGATCAACCGCGGGAAAATTCTGCCCGCTTCCGATAGACTCCAATAGCGCATCGCTGTCCGGGATGTTTATACTATTAAAACCTGTATCATAATATAGTCTGACGTTATACATAATCTATATACTCCCCAATGTCTTTATTAAGAAGAAAACCTCCGCCAAATATTCCTGCCCCGTCGTATTTTCTTACGAATTTATAATCTCCGTGTTTTATCGTCATTTTTTTATTTGTATATTTACCTAAAAGCGCGGGACTCGTAATATTTGGAGGCCATGTTCTTTTTGTTACTTTTTTAATACCTTTGTTTTTGTCGTTTATCTGCATTAATTTTATTTTAAACTCCGGGTCAGTTTTTACTGCTATCCCATCCGGTTCCAAATTTGTAAAAAAACTCGTTCTGACTTTTGCGCCATTTTGATAAACCATATCAACAAAAACATGTATGAGCGAAAAATCTTCGCGCTCTTTTAAATTAGCAAATACTGTTAACGCATTGCAGAAAATAAAAAATTTCACATTGTGCGAAGTATAAAAATTTAAAATTTTTGACATGATAGAAAAAGGCGGATTGTCGACAACAACCTTGCCGGAATAGTCCTCTGCCTCGTAATCTCCGCCGGGCCAAAATGGTCTGATAAATGTTTCACGTGAAACATTGTAGGTATTTTCTACATAATCGAAAACGGCCTCCATGATATTGTCCGGTGTATAGCAGTCGTCCGTCGTTTTCTTCGGTTTAAATTTTTCCGTAAATTCTTCGTAATTTTTCGATTTCGTCTGTAATGTTGCCATTTATTTCTCCTATAAAAACAGGGGCGGGTCTATCCCGCCCCTTCCGACTCTTTTTCTGTTACTCTGTCGGTTTGCTGAATGTAACCAGGTTGCGCCCGTGGTTGTAATTAATGCCGTTATCCGGTTGATTGAAGAACGTATTTGTATACATTCCGCGCGGATCATAAATCGGTTCCACTGTAAAAGGATTCTGGATCAGCTCGAAGATCGTCCCCCTCTGGATAAGCACTGCCAGAATGTTCTCGTTCGGATCATAAAAATCTACTTCGTCGATATCATACTCCGCCTCTGTCGCTCCTTTCGTTGATGCGTATCCAATCACAACACCCAAACGGTCGTAAACCGGATAAACCTCTGTCGCGTTCTCTTCTCCTGCCGGCACATAAGTATCACCATAAAACGGGATAAGTCCGCCAAAATTCGGGACGGCAACGATCTTGACCGGGAACTGTAAACGCTCATCATTGAACGCATATCCGAACGTTTTCTCGAACTGTGACCGCATACCCTGACGGATAAGAAGAACATGGTCCTCCACGCCAGCGTCGTTCGGGTAGTTCATAGCATTGAATGCTGATACTGTCGGGGTTGTGTCAAGCGCCTCAATAACGTTTTTAACGTCAATGATCATACCGTTGATATCGTCATCTGTGACAGCTCCGCCAGTTCCGGACCCCCATGTGTCAAGCTCGATCTGCTGAGTCTCCTGCATCGGGTACGTGGCTGAATTAAGTGCTCCGCTGAGGACTCTGAAGAACAGTGCGAACTCCCATTCTTTGCGGTCCAGAGCTACCATGTTGTATACCTGTGCTACAACGTCGCCGATGCCGCCCTCCGTGAGCCATCCTCGTTTTAGATCAAAATCCTGCAACGATATAAGGTTCTGATAGTTTTTATTAAGCCCGTAATACTGTTGATATATTACAGGTTTGCGTACGATAAACGGATCAACACTGTCGCCATTTTGAAGACCGTTACCGTCATCACCTAACCAGCCAGGATTGATGTTCCGGATCCTTCCGACCTGGTTACGCTGCATATAACTCCCCATATCCATGCTAAACCGCTCAATAATTCCGTAACGGTCAAGTGTATCCTTACCGGATACAAAATCGACAAACTGTTTACCAACAAGGAGTGCGACGTTGTAAAAACGCGTAACATTATCCCCCTGTCCTGTTGCGGGTAATCTCTGTAACGCCTGGTACCCTGCCTCGTTAAAAACGTCGGCGGCCGTCTTAGCGGTAAGATGTCCGAATTCCGGAGCGAGTTTAGTCACCTCTTTCAGAAATACTGCATTTTTAATTTTTCTTAATGAGTTAATGTTATAAGGCATTTTCTTCCTCCTTTTCTGCTTCTTTTAAAAGCTCTTCAAACGTTTTTTCTTTTTCCTCTTCCGGTTCCTCCTCCGGTTCTGCCGTCTGAGCCAGGAAAAGCTTCATATTTGTGTCCTGTAGATCACGAATCTTCTTTTCCTGTTCCACAATCTTAACCGCGTCCGCGTCTGCCTTCTCAAAAACTCCCTCCATCTCTCCGATCAGATCCTTTGCGGCGTCCAGTTCGTCCGGCTTTGCCAGAATTGAATTGAACTTTTTCTGGAATTCTTCGAAATTCATTCCTCGTCCTCCTCCTTTTCATTTTTTAAAGCCTCATATAACACATAAAGTTCAACGACTTTATTTATCATAAGGCTTTTTGTTTTAAGTGGAGATGCACCGCCTTCTTGGTACTGTTTACATAAAGCGAAAAGTTCCTCCTCTTTCTTTTTGAAAATCCCCTCCATGATTACTCCTCGTCCTCCTTCCTTCGCCCGATCTTGTCTATTGCGCTCCTTAATTCTTCCAGTGCCTTTGTGTTCTCGCCGATCATATCCTTCAACGTTGTCTGCAGAAATTCCTCGTGTTTGTATACAATAAGGAGAGCAAACAGCGCAATCCCTGCGGGAAAACCTAACTGTGTTATAACTTCCACAACGTCCACAACATGCCTCCTAAACCTATCATCACTGTTAACAATCCTATAATGTACATTTTCTCATCTCCTATATTACAAAACTTTTTTATGTTTGTCAATGTTTCACGTGAAACATTAAAGAAATTTATACCCCAAATCCTCAACTTTTGTGAATGTATCGGATACTCTTTCCACCTTAAAATCCTCGCATTTCCGGATCGTTGTCATAATCTTTAAACCGTTTAAGCTCTCCATCATCTTATCGTATTCAAAACAGTAGATATTATCAAAATCGTATGAGTATGATGAAAACGGAGAATTGAAATTTAAAAGCTTATAAAGCTCTTTAAATCTCTCCGGTTCATAACAGAAATAAACATCCCCATCCTTCCCCCTGTACTCTTCTCCTGTATTATATAACAGGTTCAATGTTTTTAAAAATTTGCCTTTGTCATGGTCTGACAACCCGGCAAATGCACCATCGATCCGCCCCGTTTTCCTATCGTATCCCATATATCGTTTTTTTGCGTAATAGAATACATTTTTAAAAATATGTTCAATCTTTAACGCTCCCAGGGCGCTCTCGTGTATTTTTGCTCCCTTTAGTCCTTTTCCTAATACGTGAATACTGTCCGTATCTGTGTATAGCCACCGATCCCTGTTCTTCTTTATGAGATCGATGATGAGTCGCCTGCCGTATGCGGTAATAGCTGACCCCACGTATATCATACTTCTACCGCCTTCTGACTCCGTAAATTTAAACGAGTAATCGGAGTATATTTCCCCCGTTTCCTCGTCGAAAATCGGATCCGAAAAATCAGGCACCGCATTTTTATACTTAATTTTGCGGGCCATTGTTCCAGATAGGAAATTGTTAAAGTTTTTTCCTACCTGCCTTTTTACTCCTTCGTTTTCTGTTTTCATCCTATAAAAATATTTATTGTATGATTTGAACAGGTCGCGATCTGTAAGAAACCAGAGATGATCTATTATCTGTAAGTCTTGCAGATCATAATTTTCCTGTAACAACTCCCAATCCTGCTGAGTTAACCACAATTCCAAGGCCTCGTCTTTTCCGTACCCTGTGTGCGGATTATACTTCTTCGACGTTGTAAGGTAGTCCCGCTCATGGTACCACCTTTGCACGTCCTCGAAATTTAAACGAAGCGAAGGTATACCGTCTTTTTTAAGTTTTAGCCTCGTTTTTATATGCACAAAGTAATACACGAGGCCCTTTTTTGCATTTTTTAATGTCGTATCAGAGGGCCCTCCCTCGCAAAACTCCGGCAATCCTACCGGCATCGGACTGTCCATCATGATATAGGTATACATAGAATTAAAGTCGTAAACATACACATCCTCGTATTTTTTTTCCGTTTGTGCATTCATGTAAAGAAATGCACCTCTATATGTACGGCGGCAGTAGTCTTCTACCGTCTCACCGTTTTCTAATTCCACGTTTTTTGCGTCCGGCAATTTCTGCCGGATAATAAAGGGGGTATTCTTCCCCCACCGTTCCCATGCATAGCGACAAATACTCGGCATGGTGCACTGAGGTTTTTTTGTACTCCCGTATTTTTGTATTTCTTTAAGGATCTCCGGGTCCTTCTCCTTTGTGATCCGGTCAGCGTTGTATATCTTCGCGGATTTTCCCTGTTTTGTTATAATATCAATCCTTATGACGTCAAAATCGTCACAAATGAGGGGGCGGATTATCCCCCGGCCGGCTTCTTTTATTTTTATGTCGGGGCTCACGCATTTAAAGCCTTTTCGCTTAAAAAGCGACAGCATGGACTCCAAAAACAGAGGAGCTTCCCAAAGGTAAATGTGTCCCCCGCCGTTTATTATAGCGAGGAGCTTTTCGGAAAACTCCTCGCATGATATAACGGCTTTTTTATTGTCGTACTCTACAACGAAAAGCCCGTCGACGTTGTAGATATAATAGTTTTTCATTTTTACCGCCCCCGATGTTTCACGTGAAACATTACCGCGCCAGACGCTTTACAAACGCCGCCTGTTCTGGTATCCACCAGGCCTCGAACAGTTGATCTATAAAATGCCTGAATTTCGCACGCCCTGCCGCTCCCCTTGGATCTTTTTTGAACCATCTTGTGTTCGTGTTAAATCCTCCGGTTTTTGTGTCGATAACACTATACGCTAAACGTTTCAACTCCTCGCCGAATTTTGTAAGAAAAGATTCGATCGATTTTTTATATTTTTGGCCTGCTTCTATCCTCTTATTTTTAGTTTTTATACGTTTAAAATTTGTCCTCCATTTATCCATTGCGTATCTATAACCAAACTGCCACATAGCAATATAGAGGCTATCAAGGCCATCCTGTGCAAAACGTCCTGACCATGTGGAAGTGTCACAACTTAACTGCGCGGCCTGGTTACTATTTTTAAACTCTTCCCATGATGCCGTCAATGCCTCCTCCCATCCTTTTTCAGAGGCATATTCATAATGCTCCTTTTTTTTTCGCATCTCGTTTATATAATCTTTTAACCTGCGGATAGAACCCCGCGTTATTTTTTGCGGGGCCTCGTATCCTGTCAACTCCTCAAAGGATCCGACTCCGTAAAATGACTCGAAACCGGCTATCCTTTTATATTGTCCATAAATACGGTGGGCAGTTTTAAGCATTTTATAAAACTCAACTACAAGTTCTCCCATTTTATCCTCCTTGTTACATATACTTATTAACCGCTGTCCTCAACGCCGCCATCCATCCGGCGGAGTTGTTTTTGTTATGCAACTCCTCATAGACCTCCCCGATAGTAGGGGGGCAACCATAAAAACCGTAAAAATCGGAAATCATGGTTCGGACCGCCTCGTCAGCGGCCTCCACGTCCTTCTCGTAATTGTCGCCATCAATTACGAGTGTCATTTCGTCATCAGTATAACCGATAATGTGGTACACCTCCGCGAACTCCTCAATGAGTCCGCCGATATCGAATGTGTCGTGGCCGGATTTTGCCATCACCCGGCCTGTTTCCTGGTCCCGTCCTATAATCACTACTTTTTTCATTTCTTTTCCTCCTTTGGTAACCGTGGTGTTATTGCTACACCATATCCTCCACTGTAACAAATATATTCCCGACCTGTTTCCTTATCTCGAATAACTCTAAGATTACCCAAATGAGCAGAATAGACAGTTTCAAAAATAGCATGGTCATTCTTAGCCTTGCTAGATGATAATGATAATGATGATGATGCGCACCCTGCAAGTGCGAGAGCCACCATCGCTGCGATAATAGCTTTTTTCATTTTGTTACCTCCTCCTATTGTTCAGCAAAACATTCTTTAACCGCTTCGAGTACTGCTTCTAACTCTTCACAATACTTCATTAAATCAGTATATTGACCTTCTAACTCCTCCTTTTGATTTTCTATCTCCGCCTTTTCGTAATTAGCCTTTTTAAGTTCTTCTTCTAATAAGTTAACCTTATTAATGAGATGGGCGTTCATTCCGTTATCGTCTTCAATGACTTCTTTTAATTTGCCGTTTTCCGTTCTCAGGTCTGCAATAGTAATATTAAGGTTACCTATCGTACTTCTGCATGACTTATATTTACTATTTGCGAAATTAAAGCCCTGCCTAAGTTCTTCTAATTCTTCAGTAAGATCTTCTTTTTCTTTTATCTTTTTTTTGAGCTCCTCCCCTGCATATTTCCACTGGTGCCGGAGTTCATTGTTTTCGGCTCTCAGTTCGTTCACTGCACATTCAAAATCATTGATTCTGTTGCAAGCTAAATCGTTCACCGCGTCATACATATCCATAATAGCATTATTTTTTTTCTTTTCCAGGGTTTCAAGTTTTTTCTCTTTTTCCATAACATACCTCCCGCGCCTTGCGCCTCTCTTATTTTGTTGTGATGACATTGTACCACATTCATCCCAAGTTTTTCATCGTCAAATTGTATAAAGTTTTTTTTTATCTTTGTGTAATTTGCACAACAGGATCCGGAACGCCCCCCCCTGGCGATGTTTCACGTGAAACATTTTCGGCGCGTCATAAATGACGGACGGGTGACACCGGATCCGGAAAAGAAAAAAAAAGACCCGGTATGCAAAGTTATCCACTTATCCACAAAAAAAACAAGTTATCCACAATGGCACCATGTACCATGGTCTT
>JAZUNP010000035.1:0-3534 GCA_045604215.1 Acutalibacteraceae bacterium | reverse complement strand
TTTGGTTACGACGTTATACTACAAGTGTAAAATAAAGGTAATGCCACCATTTGCCACCAATTTTAGAGATGCGTTATTTCATTATAAAAAATTATACGAATCAGATACTGTTGAAGATGCTATTTCTCAGGCAGAAGCTATAGACGAACATTTAAGTAGAGCTATAAAAGATTCTTTAATGCAATTGGTACAAGTTTTACTTTATTCTTCGACATTTTTATATGAGGAAAATGATACAGAAGATAGCGATAAAGCGGAACTCCAAGAACTAATACATAGCTTTAAACAATCAATTCTTAAACTAAGAATCGATGCAATGGACATAGTACGAATTACTCAAGATGGTATAATAGATGAAATTGCAGAATGCATTGCAGATTTTTCACAAAAGCCGAAAATAAAAGATAAACTATTAGATAGATGTTCTAGATATATTAAACGTATAGATGTTAAATTTGAGTAATGTGCATGTAGTTATATATCATAAAGGCAGAGGGTTTTCACTCTCTGCCTTTAATTTTTCTCTAAGCTGTTTTATTAGTTGTCTGTGCCTTTAATTTGGCTTGCTGTACCTTCCACTCCTCAAACTCTTTTTTGCCTTGCTCAGTCTCGAAAAAGGCTTGAATTTGTGGAAGGAAGTGTCTTGCTAAATTTTCATATTCATAATCCGGAATATCCCATCCACCTTTTTTCATAAGGCATCACGGAACTCATAGGACTATGATGGTATCACTCCTTTACATTTTCAACTGCATTTCATTGCTGTCATTATTATTTTGTTGTTTCTTTTGTCCGCGTTTGCGTTCACGGACAAATTTGGGTTTCTGTTTCTCATTATTGTCCGTTTCTCCTATCATCGTAATATCAGCTGCAAGATACAAAGCATCGATGGCAATATTGCCCCAACCGCCGCCCATTTCAGTTTGAGCTTCCACGGTGTCAGATCCTTGGCTTTCAGTTCGTTCATCATACGATTGATCTCCTTGTGAAGTTGCTCTTTCAAGGATTCCGTCTGCTTCGATAATTTGTCCTTGGTTGAATACTCTATTGAGTCCAGCTTGTCCGCCGTTACTTTTCGCATCTCCGCTAAATACGGTCTGAGCGTTTGCACAGTTAGGTCGTTCAAATCCTGATGCGTTGGCAGTTCGGATATCAAATCCGTGCTTCTTACAATGCTGTTCCCAACTGTCGAAAAGTATTCCGCTATTTTGTTGTACTGTTCCAATGTCAGAAGCAGATACTGAGGCTGTATCGGTTCGGTTAATGTCGCCACCGTTTCCTCGGTTATCTGTTCTATCGGATTGTTGTTCTTTAGTTTCATAATATCCATAAGCAAATAATTCCTCCATATTAGTTTTTAAATATTTGTCATCAAGTAATCGGTTATCCCGAAACCTCTGACCGTCCGGTGTGGTATAGGTTATATACTTGTAATGGTCTATCCATTTCACACCGTATCCGAGCTTGTCCATTTGTTCGATAAACTGCTTTTTGCTTCGGCTTGTTGCTACCGCATAATCTATCGCATTTGTCAGTTTCAGCTTTTTACTGTCACCACGTAAGGCCGTGCGGTATTCTCGCTGATTTATAGATTTTTGTTTAGGCTTTTGATATGGTGTTAATATCTCCAACCCAAACTTCTGACAAACAGCATCTGACTTATGCCGTAGTTCTTCCAAACCTTTTTCATTAATTTGGATTTTATAACCCGTTTCACAGTTTACCGAGTTGACAACGAAATGATTATGCCAGTGGCCGCGGTCAATGTGCGTTGCTACGACCACCTCAAACCCATCAAATAGTTTTGCTGTTTCCAAGCCTATACGGTGTATCTGTTCGGGTGTAGCATTACAATCGGGTTTAAAGGATTGCACATACTGTTTGAAGAACACACCCTTTGCTTTACCGTATTGATTCTTGGTAGCCATAAACTCCTGATACGCCGATTCGGGAACGCAGTGCTGACCGCTTACAAGTTTTATTCCGTCTATGACAGTTTTCTTGTCTTGCATAACATAATCAAGCACTCG
The DNA here is from genome assembly GCA_045604215.1 of Acutalibacteraceae bacterium. Classification (GTDB taxonomy): domain Bacteria; phylum Bacillota; class Clostridia; order Oscillospirales; family Acutalibacteraceae; genus UBA737. The sequence goes on along the minus strand of JAZUNP010000035.1, from coordinate 1,504 downwards.
CTTCATAGCCGTGGCGGTCTGTGTCTTTTCGGGGATTGCCGTAAAGGTTGCCATCAGCCACACCTCCCAACTATATCGTTAAGTGTGGTAAGCACCTCGGCATATTGCTGTTTTAACTCTTGCAAATCGGGACATACAATCTTACCCATATTACAGAGTGTTGTTAGCTGATTGATGTTTCTGCCGATGGCTTTCTGTTCTTTCAGCACATCCGTAAGACCGTTTATAACAGTTATAGGTTTATTCATTGCCGCCTCCGTTACAAACTCGGTGAAGTTCATATTCACTTTTTCTGCTTTTTTCTTGATTGCCGCATAATCGCTCTCGCGAAAACGCATAGCAATCATTTTTGATTTGTTTGCTTTAGTTATCTTCTCTTTCTGCGACAGCCGTACTACCGCTGTTTATTCCCCGATGTCGTATTATTGGGGGTTCGGGGTTCACCCCGACAAGCTGTGTGTAAAGCGGCGGCCGAGGGGCCTCCGTATATACAAACAATATGCTTGCCTATCCCTTCGGGATAGAGTTCTACCGCAGTCATATTTTGATAATCACTCCTTTCTATGTAATATAAAAATCCCTGCGTTAAAACTGTATGGTTATTCCTTCACAGTATCCGCGCAGGGATTTATTTTGCGATTATGCTTTTGTCAAGGAACATACCGACAGAGATAAAAATAAGCCTTGTGATTTTAAGCCGATTTTGACTATGTATAACACGAAGACTTTATACGCTTATTTAGTTTGGATGCTCATTTTACCGGACTTTAAAAGTTTTGACAAGGCCATAAAAGATAAAAAATAAAAGTGTCGCCGTACCGACACTTTTAATATAATTTTTATGCTTTCCAAACAGCTTTGATGATGTTGCCAATCTTGGGAGATGTGCCGTACATAAGAACTCCAACACGGTAAATCTTTGCAGACAGGATTCCGATTCCAAAGGTAGAAGCAACCAAAATGCCGATAGAAATCGAAATCTCATACCAAGGCACAGTGCTCATAGCAATTCTTGTAAACATGGCCATCGGTGAAGTAAACGGAATGTAGGAACAGACTGTCATCAGAACATTGTCTACACTACCGCTGGTCATAGAGAAGATAACCACCATAAAGCCGAACAGGAACAGGAACGTTACCGGCTGAACTGCAGTATTGATATCTTCCAGCTTTGAAACTGTAGAAGAAATTGCACCATATAGGAACGCATAAATGAGGAAGCCGAGCAAGAAGAAAACGAGCATATATACAAACAACTCGGGCGGAATATTAAAGATGGAGTCAATAATTCCGTTATCTCCCCAATAGGACTTATTCACATTATAAAACACAAGTGCCGAGCCAAAGATGGCAACAAGCTGAACAAGACCTGCCATACAAGCCGCCAAAACCTTACCAAACATCATATTGATAGGCTTGGCGCTAGTAATAAGCAACTCCATAGCACGAGAGCTTTTTTCGGTTGCAACACTCATAGCTACCATCTGACCGTAAAGCAGAATAA
>JAZUNP010000034.1:0-1621 GCA_045604215.1 Acutalibacteraceae bacterium | reverse complement strand
TACACCCATAGACTGCGCGTGCAAGATTCTTAAATCCGAAATCTGGATATTCTTTGCGTCGTTACAGAAAATACCCGGACATTCCCGCAGATGAGGCGTACAAAGCCAATACTTTCCAATCGTGTGCTGATATTCTATCTCACCATCCAAACGCAATCGATTGTGGGCTGTTTTTTGCGCCGTCAGATAACGGTAAATGGGCGCCATAAATGTGGTGCATTTCTCTTTGCCGAAATAGGCCATATAGGTGGGCGTATTGTGCATTGGGCCTTTGAAAGAGGGTTCAAATTCATTGACCAGCATAGTGTCTGTTATGATTTCCCATTGATCGCCCCAAAAGCGAAGTTTTTGTTCTTGAATATCACAACGGTATATGCTTTGGTCATATTCCATTTCCACAAAGCCTTCTCCGCTGCAAACAATCTTCGCCGCGAAATACATAGGCTCAGCATAGTCTATGGACACGTTCTTGATTGTTATGTTTTCACAGTCGTCCATTACAAACGGCAGAATCTTTCCATGGAAGATCAGTCTGGCACCTTGTCCGTCGATGGTAACATCCTTTTTCCCAATGATAGGAAAAGCAATCGTCTTGACGCCAGCATCATTGTTGGAAATCCAGTATTCCTTTTGATAACCGTCTTCAGGATAAAAATGCAGTTCTTTACCACCTAAATACAAAACATCACCGTCTTGCATATCCAGAACAGTCTGCACAGCGATACCAGTGGCATTATTTAAATCTGACAAGTACTCTGCGAAATGTCTGTCCACCCAAATTCACCCTTTGTGTTTTTTGATAATTATACCGCTACGATTAAACTTTGTCTTTGCAAAAAGTCCAATTTTGGCACACTTTCCTTCATCTTAGATACACCTCAATTGCGTCAAGAGATACCGGCTTATCACAGGCCGGTTTTATTTTTTTGCAAAAAATTTTTGAAATGTGCAGAAAAAGTACCCCTCTTCACTGTAGTTATTTATTAGAGGGGAATGTGAAGAAGGCAAAGAAATGTTAATTTTTTGTAAACCTTACGATGATTTTTGGGTTGTATGCAGAAAAGCAGGGGCTTCCATCCCTATTTATTTATTAGAAGGTTTTTTAGGGGAATTAGAAAAATTTTTTTCGAAATTGCGTTAGAAATCAGCACCCTCGTCCCTATATATAGAGCAGGAAGCCCTTAAAAAACGTTGTACCTTGACAATTTCCTACCTTATCAGACAGTGTTATACAGGCTCTGGGGACAGTGTGCGGTGATATGAGCATGCCCACAGATGAAAGCTTGCACAGCATCACCTGAAAATACGCGGTGTAGAATCAGCGCAGGAAATGGCTGTTTGATAAGCATTTGTAAACTTTTAGCCCATCTTGTTGAAAACACAAGAATAAAATCGTATAGTTAATTATGAAAGGAGAAACTGCAAGTGTTTCAAGATTACCCCGACATTCTCACCCCGGTGCAGGCTTCCAAAGCGCTGCGCATCGGTACAAAAACATTCTATAGCCTTATCAGAGAGAGAAAATTGGGGCATATCCGTATAGGCAAGAAAATCCTGGTTCCCAGACATTGCCTTGTGGATTTTGTAAAAAGTGAGCATAATCCTCTGTTTGTTGCGCCAG
>JAZUNP010000033.1:0-11919 GCA_045604215.1 Acutalibacteraceae bacterium | reverse complement strand
TGGTGCGGGTAACAGGACTTGAACCTGCAAGTCTTGCGACACATGAACCTGAATCATGCGTGTTTGCCAGTTTCACCATACCCGCTTATTAAGTTTTTTGACCTCTAAACTTTACACGGCGAGGTCGTCCGAGGTGGAGCTTACTTTTAGTTAAATTTTACTTTTCAGCGTACGCCACAGTGCTGATAAATCGGCAAAAACAATTATACATAACCAATAAGCAAAAGTCAAGGCAATAGTTTTTTGTATACATCACCAAACAGCTGCTCGGCAAACCACACTTTTTTAACGCTAAAGGTTTTGCCGTCAAGGTATTGCAAAATTCCGCCGTCCGTGTTAAAATTAAATGTCAATTTATATGAGTAAAGTGCTTGTTTGTCAAAGCCCATTTTTTTGTCGCCTTGCAATTTTCCATATTTTCCGTCACCCAAAAGTGCGTGACCTATGGATGCCATGTGTGCGCGAATCTGGTGAGTGCGACCGGTTATTAGTTCTACCTCAATGAGAGATAGACCGCTCTTTGAAGCAAGGGTTGTGTATTTCGTTTTTACAGTAAGGTTATTGTCGGTCTTTTTGCCACTTAAATAAACCTTGTTTTTATCTTGATTTTTTTCGAGAAAGCCCTCAAGAGTCCGGCTTTTCTTTTTAGGCACTCCGTGTATTACCGCCAAGTAGCGCTTGTCAATCTCGCGGTCTTTGATTTTATCGCAAAGAATACGAAGCGCCTCGGCATTTTTTGCCGCAATAACTATGCCGCCTGTGTTGCGGTCAATTCGGTTAGCAAGGGCGGGCTTAAAACTATTTTCCTCATCGGGCTTATATTCACCCTTGTCGTAAAGATAATGCTGAATTCTGCCGATTAGAGTGTCGCGGTATTCGTTTTTATCGGGATGAACAATCAAACCCTGCTCTTTATCGGCAAGTAAAATATTTTCGTCCTCGTACACGATATTAAGTCTTGCGGGCGAGCTTAAAAAGTCGTACTTTGGCGCCACAGACACAAAAAACTCATCGTTTATGTATGCATCAACTACGTCGTCAACATTAAGGCGTGTAGAAATTTCACCGCGTTTGTTATTGATTTTTATACGCTTGGTACGGATATATTTATACATAAGTCCTTGCGGTAGGGTGGGACAAACCTTGGTTATAAACTTGTCAAGGCGCTGATTTGCGTCATTTTTTGTAATAGTAAAACTTTTCATAACAAATTCCTTTTACAAAGAGGTGTTTTAACTGTGGATAATATACACGAGGGTCATCGCGAGCGCATGAGACAGGAGTTTTTACAGCACGGCTTCACCGAAAACACACCGCCACACAAGATTTTAGAGTTATTGCTTTTTTACTGTGTCCAGCGCGCTGACACAAATCCTATTGCTCACGAGCTCATCAAAAAATACGGTTCGGTGGCTGCTGTGCTTGACGCGCCGCTGGAAGAACTTGCCGAATTTAAAGGTCTTAGTGAGCGCAGCGCGGTGTTGCTAAAACTCATAATGCCTATAGCGCAAAGATACATATACGACAAGCAAGAACAAAAACCCACCTTTGCAAGTTTAGAAGCCATTGGCAAATATATACTTGGTCGTTTTCTTGGTGAAACACGAGAAAAGGTAGGCATTATGTGCCTTGACACAAAGGGCAGTATGCTTGACTTTGCGATTTTTGGCGAGGGCAATCTTGACAGCGTAGGGCTGTCAAATCGCGACCTTGCAAAGCGAGTGCTTGACTCGGGTGCTGTTGCGGCGGTGCTTTGCCATAATCATCCAAACGGAATAGCGCTACCGAGTGAGAGTGATACACAGATTACAAAACAAGCCGTGGCAACGCTTTCAAATATCGGCATTCAGCTTATAGACCATGTAATCGTGGCTGATACCGATTTTGTATCTATGGCGCAAAGCGAACAATATGGTCACATTTTTGCACCGAATTAACAATAATTATTATACTATTTTTATTTTTTAATGTCAATTTAAAGGTCAGGAACAATATGAGTAATTTTACATTGTTTAAAAGAGGATTTAGAAACGGTATACCGATATTTTTGGGATATTTGGCAGTATCCTTTACCTTCGGTATAGCGGCGCGAAACGCGGGGATTACATCACTGCAAGCAATTTTAATATCGGCAACAAATCTCACCTCGGCGGGTCAATTTGCAGGACTTTCGGTAATAGCGGCAGGCTCGGGATATATTGAAATGGCGCTTACACAAATTGTTATAAATTTGCGTTACTGCCTTATGTCTTCGTCGCTTTCGCAACGCTTTGATTCTAAAATGAAGCCATACCACCGCTATTTAATTTCGTTTGGCGTTACGGACGAAATCTTCGGTGTGTCGAGCGCATATATCCATGAAAACGTACCACCCGCATACTGCTACGGACTTATAGCGGCATCTTGGCCCGGTTGGGTAGGGGGTACCGCGCTTGGCTGCCTTTCGGGTCGGATTTTACCTGTAAGCGTTTTAAGCGCACTTGGTGTTGCGCTTTACGGTATGTTTATTGCGATAATTGTACCGCCCGCAAAAAATAACAAAGTCTTGTTTGGCATTGTAGTAATATCTATGCTTTCAAGTCTTGGCTTTGCGGTAACGCCTGTTTTAAAGAAAATATCATCGGGATTCAGAGTGATAATTTTAACAATTGTTATTGCAAGTGTAGCGGCATATTTCTTCCCGATAGAAGAGGAGGGCGAACAAAATGCAGAATAACATAGCCCTTTATATGCTTATAATGGCGGTGGTAACATACCTTATCCGTATGCTGCCGTTAGCGTTAATAAAAAAGAAAATAACAAATAAGTTTTTTAAATCATTTCTTTATTATGTTCCCTTTGTAACCTTGGCGGTTATGACTTTCCCAGCGATTCTTTCGGCTACCGAAAGCGTTTGGTCGGCACTGGCGGCATTTGTAGTGGCAATGGTCATAGCCTATGCGGGTGGCGGACTACCGATTGTGGCAACAATAGCCTGTGTGGCAGTGTTTATAGTTGAACTTTTTATTTAATGCACAATTTAAAAAGCAAAAGAACTTGATAAAATATATAGTAGGTTCTTTTTATTAAGAAGTATATAAAGTATGTAATTATTTTTTAAGCTTTAAATAGGTATCAAAAAGGGTATAAACACAAATTTTTCTATACACATTTACCACAAAAAAGAAAAGGTTCAACATTTTGTTGAACCTTACTTTTTAAGTACAAATATGCGTTAGCCCTCAACGATAGCTTCTACGGGGCAACCTGCTGCACATGCGCCGCAGTCGCAGCACAAATCTGCATTGATTTCGTATTTGCCGTCGCCTTCAGCAATAGCGTCGCAAGGACAACCGCCTGCGCAAGCACCACAGCTGATGCAATCATCAGTAATTTTGTAAGCCATTGGTTACACCTGCCTCCCAAATGAAATAAAAGTTTTAAAATAAAACTTAGTTTACTATATTGTAACAACATTTGACAAAAAATGCAAGAGGTAATTTATTCTTGAGCTTGTTCTGGTCTTTTTGATTTGTGACCGCTCAAAATCTTCACATATTTGCGGTTTGTTTTATAAGGTATTCCGTCGTTGTCCTTTGGTTTAACTGTGAGATTTCCTGTAATAAAGTTTACGTCGGTTACAATGCCAACACCTTGCTCGGTTTTAACGGTAGAGCCAACTGATGGAGTGATGGAATTGAGGTATTTATAAGAGTCTTGCTCATAATTAAGACAGCACATAAGTCTTCCGCAGCTACCGGAAATCTTGGTAGGATTGAGTGATAGGCTCTGCTCCTTTGCCATTTTAATTGACACGGGCAAAAAGTCATCAAGAAAACGCTTACAGCAGTATTCCTGACCGCAAATACCTATGCCGCCAAGCATACGCGCTTCGTCTCGCACACCGATTTGACGAAGCTCGATACGAGAGTGAAAATGGTTTGCTAGGTCTTTTACAAGTTCGCGAAAATCCACTCTGCCGTCGGATGTAAAGAAAAATGTAATCTTACCGCCGTCAAAAGAATATTCAACGCTAACGAGCTTCATATCGAGTTTGTGATTTGCTATCTTTTCTTCGCAAATTTTTAGCGCATCGGCTTCCTTCGCCTTGTTTTCCTCCAAACGCTGCATATCCTTTTCGTTAGCAACGCGAAGAACTTTTTTAAGAGGGGAAACAATTTTTTCGTCCTCTATCTCGTGGTTGGCTTGTTCTACGGTGCCAAATGCTAAGCCGTTTGCGGTTTCTACTATAACATTTTCCCCAACATTATATGAATTACCGTCGGGTGAAAAGTAGTAATTTTTACCGCTATCTTTAAATTTAACTGAAATAACCTGAATCATAATTTACCTCTTTTATATATGTGGATTAACTATCCAAAAGACCCTTTGAGCGGCTTACTATCAAGCTGATTAGTAAGGATATATTTATATTTGTAGCCGAAAGGTCTAAATAATATTTTGTTTGGTCGAAAAGGGCATCTAGCACCCTTGCATAACCGCTGCCGTTTTTTAAACGCCTTGCAATACAAACCGACAATGAGTTTAAAAATTGTTCCATATCGGTGCGGCTTTTTTCAAGCGGAGACAGCAGCTTTAACATTTCGTACTCACTGCCTGTCAGTAACGAATCTATAAATTCATCAGCTAGTTCCAAGTATAAGTCATCGTTGCTGCAAGAGCCAACGAGTGATAGAAGAACGCAACGTGAAATAATGGTGTCAAGAAGCATTGTTTTTGACGGAACAAGTAATATAAATATCACATTTTTAGGCGGTTCTTCTAGTACCTTGAGCAGTGCGTTTTGTGCCTGTTCGTTCATACGGTGGGCATCCTCGATTATAAAAACGCGGTGGGGAGCCTGATGCGCCTTTACAAAGGCGTCGGCGCGAAGGTCACGGATTTGCGCTACGGACAAAAATTTTTTCCCGTCAAGCGCGCTTACACGGGTAATATCGGGATGCGAGCCAACCTCTGCCAAATGGCAGTCGGTACAGTTGCCGCAAGGAGCGTTATCTTTGCTGCAAACCGCCGCAGTGGCAATATAAAGCGCTAAACTTATATTATTATTTTCAATTTCGCCCTCAATCATTATTGCGTGAGGTATGCGCTTTGAACATATAAATCCCAAAACGCCCGAGCGCACCCTTTGATTTTCAAGTGGGAAAATCATAGCACAAAGCCAACCTTTTTCATAGCTTTAAAGTATGTTTTGCGGGCAACCTTTTCAGCTCTCATATCGCCGTCGCGGAAAATTCGTTCAAGCTCGCCCTTGTCAGCAATAATTCGGTCGTACTCCGTCTTAATTGGTGCAAGTTCATCGGCAACGGCTTCGCCAACAGCAAGTTTAAATTCGCCGTAACCCTTGCCCACAAATTCCTTTTCTATTTCTGCTACGGCTTTACCTGTGACAGCGCTATAAATTGTAATAAGGTTAGATATACCGGGTTGTGATTCATTCATACAAACGCAAGCCTCGCTGTCGGTTACAGCTCGTTTGAATTTACGAATAATTGTATCTCGGTCGTCAAGTATTGCAACCCAAGCGTTTGCATTTTCGTCAGATTTAGACATCTTCTTTGTTGGGTCTTGAAGAGACATAACTTTAGCACCTGTTTTTGCGATATACGGCTCGGGAATTTTAAACACATCGCCGTAAAGATTATTAAAGCGAATTGCAATATCACGTGCGATTTCTAAGTGTTGCTTTTGGTCGGCGCCTACAGGAACAAAATCAGGTTGATAAAGCAAAATATCCGCCGCCATAAGCACAGGGTATGAGAAAAGACCAACATTTACATTGTTTGCGTGTTTTAATGATTTATCCTTAAATTGAGTCATACGTGACATTTCACCGAACTGTGTATTGCAGGAAAGCAACCACGAAAGCGCGGTGTGTTCAGCAACATGTGATTGTATAAAGAGTGTACTTTTTTCAGGGTCAAGACCTAATGCTAACATAATAGCGTATGTAGAATAAATTTGTGCACGAAGCTTTGCAGGTTCTTGACGTACAGTAATTGCATGCAGGTCAGCTACCGCATAGGTACAGTCAAATTCTTCCTGCATATTTTTCCAGTTTTTAAGTGCACCGAGATAATTGCCGAGGGTGAGCATACCGCTTGGCTGAATACAACTTAAAACCTTTTTCTTTTTATTAGTAATAATTTCTGCCATAGGTGAAACTTCTTTCTTGAAAATATAATTATATTTATATTATCACAAACTCTAAAAAAATACAATATTAAATCTGCAATATAATTTGCAGACAGATATGCAGCGGTAAATTTAACTCAAAATTAAGGAAAATTGCAACAAAGTATTGAAAAATAGCACCCAATAATTAGCTGTCTTTCGCTGATAGAAACGAATTGCCAATGTTGTTGACAAAATATCAGTTCATATACTTAGATATACACGGAGCAAAAAAATATTTTCCCAAAGTGGGCTCATCATTTACTTGGTTTTTATTACAAAAAAATTGAAAATACTCGACCTATGCTTATAAGTAATAATTATGTTATTAAAGACCTACAAGATGCAAAGGTTGATGTTGGAGACAAATACATACCGTTGTATTATTCAGAAATCGTAAGAAAAATATTTGCAAAAACAGTTAATAACGATGATTTAGATAGTAGTGATAGATATGCAATTGAAACAAGTAGCAATCTTCACAAATATACAAAAAGACATTTAATTTCTGCCAAACAAGATGAAAAACGCATCTATAAATTGTGGCACACTCCGTCACAAATTGTATATAGCGAGGTGCCGCACAAATATCAAGATGGTTGAAAGGTTTTTATATCATTGACAAATCAGTTTTCGTCATTTGTAGATAATTGTGGTATGACACAAAGTATAGCGTTTATCAGGTGTGGTTCTAAAGAGGAAGCAGAAAAGATATCTAAAGATTTAGATGCCCCCATCTATAAGTTTATAAATAATCTAGCAAGATATGGTAATTTCAATAACGAAAGAATTCTTCAGAGATTACCCAAATTAGATAAAATTAGCTTAACGGATGAAGAATACTACAAAAGTAAAAAAGGGGATAAAAATGGAAAAAGCAGTGAAGCTCCGAGTAAATATGCAGAACGATTTTTGAATAAAGATTTCATCGAAAAATACAACAAAAAACCTATTGGTTGTACTCAAAAGTAATCTATTGTTGCCACGAACTCGTTATCAAATAAGTTAGCGGATTTGTTATTTGGTTTTATCTTAATTATCAAACTGAAAATTTTTCTTGACAACGGGCATCTGTTATGGTAGAATAGTCGAGCCGCATATTGTGGGCTAGTAAGTTGCGCCTATATTTTGGGTTGCACGCCTATCTTTAGCGAGACTGTAAAATATCAGGCAGGTGTAAAAAGATGTACGCTATTATCGAAACAGGTGGTAAGCAGTATCGTGTAGAAAACGGCGATGTTATCTACATTGAAAAGCTTGACGCAGAGGTTGACTCAGAGGTAACCTTCGACAAAGTAGTTGCTGTAAGCAACAGAACTTTAAAGGTTGGCAAGCCCTATGTTAAAGATGCTTTCGTAAAGGGCACCGTTCTTAAAAACGGCAAGGGTAAAAAGGTAACAGTATTTACCTACAAGCCCAAGAAGAGCAGCTCACGCAAAATGGGCCACAGACAGCCTTACACAAAAGTACAGATTACCGAAATCGGCTAATTAAAGTATGACACGTGTAAAATTTCTGTCAAAGGATGAAAGTCTTTACGGTTTTGAAATTAAGGGACACAGTTCAAGTAATGCCGATGATTTTGAAGGAAAAATTGTGTGCGCTGCCGTTTCAAGTGTTGCATATATGACAGCAAACACGATTACCGAAATTATCGGTGATAAGTGCAACGTGATTGTGGATGATGCCATTATGCGCATTAGTGTTACAACACCTTGTGAAAAAACAATCGCGGTACTTGGTGGTCTTAAACTTCATTTAACCGAGCTTTCTAAACAGTACAGCAAACGAATTAAAATCACTACGGAGGTGTAGATAATGTTAAAGTTAAACATTCAGTTGTTCGCTCATAAAAAAGGTATGGGTTCAACCAAGAACGGTCGAGACAGCGAGTCGAAACGTCTTGGTGTTAAGCGTGCAGACGGTCAGTTCGTACTTGCAGGCAATATACTTGTTCGCCAAAGAGGAACACACATTCACGCAGGCAACAACGTTGGCCGTGGCTCTGATGACACTTTATTCGCACTTATCGACGGTAAGGTTAAGTTTGAGCGCGTAGGCAGAGACCGTAAGCAGGTTAGCATCTACGCTGTGGAGCAGTAATTATTTAAAATTTAAACCGAGCGGCGAACTTTTATGTGCGGTCGCTCGGTTTTTTTAATCTTTAATTTAAAGGTGATATTATGAAAACTTGTCATGTATGTGGAGTAGCTTGTGATAATGATGCCGAAATTTGTGTTTTGTGTGGTGCTGAGCTAAAAACCTTTGAGGCTTATGAGCAAGAGCTGAAGGAGGCTGAGGAAAGAGCGGCAAAACAGGCGGCAGAGGAAGCTCTTATTGTAAAAGAGCCGGTACTTGCGGCTTCGGTTGACAATGTAGTTGCTGCAGAAATATATAAGGATGTTTTGCGCGACAACGGAATAATTTTTACCTGTGATGAAAGCGACGATTCTATGCAAATTGTATTTGGCGGTGGCTTTAGCGCACAGGAAATTTATGTAAATGAAAGTGACCTCGAAATTGCACAACAGCTTTATGAAAATGTTGTAAATGCTCAAATTGATTTTGAAGATGAGAATTTCGAGGATTTTGATGAATTTGAGGAAGAATAATTAAATGTTTGTGGATATAGCAAATATACATTTAAAAGCTGGTGCGGGCGGCAACGGCGCGGTGTCCTTTCACCGCGAAAAATATGTAGCCGCAGGTGGTCCTGACGGCGGTGATGGCGGTCGCGGTGGAAATATTGTTTTTCAGGTAGATGATAACTTGTCTACTCTTGCCGATTTTCGTTACAAGCGTAAATATTTGGCAGAAAACGGTGAAAACGGCAAAGCAGGTCGCAGCACGGGAAAATCAGCACCGCCGCTTTTGATAAAGGTGCCGCGAGGTACTATTGTTAAAGAAACGGAAACAGGGAGAATAATTGCCGACCTTTCGGACAACGAGCCTGTTATTATCGCCAAGGGCGGTAACGGCGGTTGGGGTAACACGCATTTTGCAACCTCCACTCGTCAGATACCACGTTTTGCAAAGAACGGCAATCCCGGCGAAGAGCTTGATGTAACACTCGAACTTAAGCTTCTTGCTGATGTTGGTCTTATCGGTTTTCCGAATGTCGGCAAATCAACCTTTTTATCGGTTGTAAGCGAGGCAAAGCCCAATATTGCAAATTATCACTTTACAACCCTTACCCCAGTTCTCGGTGTAATCCGTATGGGTGAGGGTAGCTCGTTCGTTATGGCTGACATACCAGGTCTAATACAAGGCGCCAGTGAGGGTGTAGGCCTTGGCCACGAGTTTTTGCGTCACGTAGAGCGTTGCAGAATGCTTGTTCATGTTGTGGATATCTCAGGCAGCGAGGGGCGTGATCCCATCGACGATTTTGAAAAAATTAATGTCGAGCTTTCAGCTTTTAGCAAAGAGCTTACAACACGTCCGCAGATTGTTGTTGGTAACAAATGCGACCTCATTGAAGAGGAAGAGATTGCAAAATATGCCGAATACTTCGAGAGTCGCGGTTATAAATTCTTTCCTGCAATGGCGGCAATTGCCGAGGGTACAAATGAGATTATAAACTACGTTGCCGCCGAGCTTGCAAAGCTTCCTACAATTAAGGTTTACGAGCCGGAGCCTAAGCCACAACTTGACCTTAATGACAACAAAAAGCGAACCTTTAGCATCAGAGCTTGTGATGACGTTTACTTTGTTGAGGACGCACCATGGATTATAGATGTTATGAATCGGGTAGACCCCGATGATTACGAGTCACTTCAATACTTTGAACGCGTTATGCGCCAAACAGGCATCATTGATGCTCTTCGTAAAGCAGGTGTTCAAGAGGGTGACACTGTTAGTGTTTATGACGTAGAATTTGATTTCGTCGACTAAGTTTTGAATAAATTTGCCCATAACTTGATTTTTGAAAGAGGCGGCATAAATAATACGGCCGTCATGCTTTAAAACGGCGTTATGAACAAATTTTTTCAAACCACAAATATAAGGAATAAAATATTATGGATAATGTTAATCTTTTAAGTCCATCGGTTTTAGCTTTTGTCGGCGATGCGGTTTACGGACTGCTTGTTCGCACTCGCCTTGCCGAAATAAATCGTTCGTCGGGCGACCTGCACAGCCTTTCGGTAAAATACGTAAGCGCTGTAGCCCAAGCCGAAGCGTTCAAAAAAATTGAGGGTGTCCTTACCGAAAAGGAGCTTATGATTTTCCGACGTGGCAGAAATTTTCATACAGGTAACATACCCAAAAGCGCCACAAACCGTGAATACCACACTGCAACGGGTCTTGAATGTCTGTTTGGATTTTTGCATTTGTCAGGGCAAACCGAACGCATTGATGAACTGTTTCAAATGATATGGTAACATAAGTATATATAACAAATCCTCCGTGCAAAATAACTGTACGGAGGGTTTTTGTATGAAAAAAGATTTGCATAAAAATGTTTTTGATATTATTTATTTTTTAGTGGGGGCAATAGTCTACTCGGTAGCTGTCAATATGTTTTTGTCACCAAACGGTATTTCGCCCGGTGGCTTTACAGGTGTTGCTGCAGTAATAAACCATATTGCAAACATACCTACAGGTACTATGCTATTTATCTTTAATATCCCCGTGCTTATATTAGGTTATATAAAAATGGGTGGTATCTTTATTTTAAAAACCTCTTTTGTAACAATACTTGTGTCACTTAGCCTTGATGCATCGGCGCGACTTTTGCCCGTATTGGAAACCGACGGAATATTAGCATCTATGTTTGGTGGCATATTGATGGGAATAGGTTTGTCACTCATTCTTCTTCGTGGTGCTACCACAGGCGGTATTGATATTATTGCAAAGCTTATAAACAGAAAATACCGACACCTTAGTGTCGGTAAAATAATTCTTATGGCAGACGGTGTGGTTATCGTTCTTAACGCGCTTGTGTACAAAAACGCCGAAAGTGCGCTTTACTCCATCATTGCTATGTATATGGGAACTCGTTTAATGGATGTTTTATTGTACGGAGCCGACAAAGGAAAGATAATTTATATAGTTACCGGTAATGCTGATGAAATTTGTTATGAGATAAATCATACGGTCCGCCGCGGTGTTACAAAACTTTCGGTTGTAGGTAGCTATACGGGGGAAAGCCGCACAATGCTTATGTGCACTGTTCGCGTTCATGAGGTCGGCGCAGTACAAGACGTGGTAAGGCAATATGATGAGAAAGCATTTATTGTTGTAGCTGATGCGGGCGAGATAATTGGCGAGGGATTTAAAATTCAGTGATTATGTAAACGAATCACAATATCTTGTGTGTTATCTTTTGTGAAATACAAAATAGAATGTACAGCCGAAAAATTCGTCATATTCCACAAAAATGATTTTAAAAATTCGTGAAAAATATAAGAAATTTTATGTAAAAAACACTTGATTTTTTGCAACACTTGTGTTATTATTCTATGGCACGCTGCGAAAATGCGGCGTAAAACATGCGTTGATGCGGGAGGTGGCCCATCTTGAATGGGGAAATTTCCGCGGAGTATGTCCGATTTTAAACCGGGCGAAAGAACTTGGAGGCACTGATGATTACTTGCGAAATCTGACGTGTCGCGGCGATGCGAGTCGCTGCTCCGGATTTGCGTTAACCCCAGCAAATGCCGGTTTTATGTTGTGTTGTGATGAAACGCACGGCACGGTGTAAGTTTTGCCCGCCAACTAAACAAGGAGGCGAATTTTCACATGGCA
>JAZUNP010000032.1:0-132627 GCA_045604215.1 Acutalibacteraceae bacterium | reverse complement strand
GCATAGAGGATATTAATAATAGAGAATTTGGAGTTGTAGATCGTACGATATTATCTACTGAAACTCAAGTTAATGATGAATTTTTGAAAATATGTACATACTAAAAAATCACCTGAAATCAGTAGATTTCAGGGGATTTTTGGTCGGAGTGACAGGACATGACCGTATGCTTCGCATACTGTCCGCTTGTCGACCAAACATTAAATGTTTGGTGCCCGACTACGCGCTCTGACTAAAAAACAGTACACTGTACTGTTTTTATTGACGTCAGATCTTCTCAGGTTCAAGTCCTGTAAAACAAAAAAATTACCGAACCGAACCTAAAGGTCCAATTCGGTAATTGGTCGGAGTGACAGGACTTGAACCTGCGGCCTCTTGACCCCCAGTCAAGCGCGCTCCCAGCTGCGCCACACCCCGTTATTATCAACGCAAGATATGATAACATATTACTTTTAATTTTGCAAGTATTTTTTATACTTTTATTATATTTTCTTTTTGGCCGGAGAAACAGGACTTGAACCTCCGGCCTCTTGACCCCCAGTCAAGCGCGCTACCAGCTGCGCCATACCCGGAAATTTTAAATTAAATTTGCCTGACCGTGATATTATACAACGGTCAGGCAAATTTGTCAACAATTTTTTAAGCTAAATATTAGTCAGCAAAGCCAGACTCAACCAAAGCTACAAGACCTTCCATTGCGTCAGCTTCATCGCTGCCGTCGCAGATAATCTTGATGCTAGTTCCACCGATAATACCAAGTGAAAGAACGCCAAGTAAACTCTTTGCATTTACCTTTCTTTCGTCCTTTTCAACCCAGATAGATGACTTAAACTCGTTTGCCTTCTGGATAAAGAAGGTAGCGGGGCGGGCATGAAGACCAACTTGATTCTGAATAACTACGTCTTTAACACACATCTCAAAAACTCCTCGAAAAGTAAATGTAATTTATTTATAACAAATATTTTATGCTTTGCTACAGTGTTATTATACCACATTTAATGCAGTAGTCAATCATTTGTTAAAAAGTTCTAATAATTATCCAACTTTTTAGACAATTTAGATGTCAAATTTGGTCAAATTGATAATAATTTATTTGTGATTGCGGCCTTTTGGTAGCTCAAGTCCTAAAAGCTTTCGGTCAGCCTTATCAAGATCTACCTTTTCGAACATTTCGGGGCGTAATTCACGTGTGATTTCAAGTGACTGCTTTCTGCGCCATTTGGCAATTTCTGCATGGTTGCCCGAAAGCAAAACATTTGGAACCTCGCGACCGTTCCAAACGGGAGGACGGGTGTACTGTGGGTATTCAAGCAAACCCGAAAAATGACTTTCGTCCTCAAAACACAGGTCATCCGAAAGCACGCCCGGAAGCATACGGCACACTGCATCGGCAAGGCAAAGGGCGGGCAATTCGCCACCTGTCATCACAAAATCACCGAGCGAGATTTGCTCATCAACTATTTCGTCGAGCACACGCTCGTCAACACCCTCATAATGACCGCAAAGCAAAACTATACGGTCGAGTTTTGACAGCTCAACAACCTTTTTTTGAGTAAGTGTTTCACCCTTGGGTGACAAATAAATGAGATGCGGTTTTGACTCATCCTCATTATAAAGGCTTTTGTAGCAGTTATAAATTGGCTCAGCCGCCATAACCATTCCCATACCGCCCCCATAGGGCGTATCGTCAACCTTGTTGTGCTTGTTGTTTGCAAAATTACGTATATTGTGGCACTGAAGCTCCACTTTTTTGGCTTTTCTTGCGCGACCGATAATGCTTTCGTTTAAAACGCTTTCGCACATTTCGGGGAAGAGGGTAAGAATATCAATTTTCATCGTCAAAAATCCCCTTTAAAGGTCTAATCACAATTTTGTCAGTATTAATATCGACGCTAATAATTACGTCATCAATGGCAGGAACAAGATATTCGCGTTCACCGTTTTTTATATGCCAAACGTCGTTAGCGCCAGTGGGAGAGACCTCGGTGAGAGCACCGAGCAGTTTATGAGTATCGGCATCAAAGACCTGTGCACCGATAATCTCACTTACAAAGTATCTGCCTTCCGGCAATTTTGCATCGTCGCGCTTGATATAAAGCACTTGTCCACGAAATTTTTCAGCCGCTTCGATGCTGTCAATGCCCTTGACTGCGGATATGACTACATTGCCGTGGGGGGTGATTTTGCTCATTTCTATTTTAGTTTTGCCACAGTCTAAATAAAAATTTTTGAACTTGGTTAAAAATTCACTGTCGTCAGACCAAGGCTGAATGCGAACCATACCGCGCACACCGTGTGTGCCGACAAATTTTCCTATTTCTAAGAATTCTTTTTTCATCTTTTCACCTTTTGTTATATGTAAAAACCCCCGAAAATGCGGGGGTTTGATTTGTGGTTTTAGGTAGCCTTACGGCTACCATAAAATTAGTCGATTTCTACAACGATTTTTTCGTGAGAACGATTAGCAGCAGCTCGCATAACAGTACGAATTGCTTTTGCAATACGACCCTGTTTTCCGATAACTCTGCCCATATCTCCCTCAGCAACATTAAGGTGATATACGATAACACCCTCATCGTTTGCTTCATCAACAGTTACGCTTACTGCATCGGGGTTTTCAACAAGTCCTGATGCAATGGTAATAAGAAGTTCTTTCATAATGAAATCTCCAAATTAGTGATTAAAGGATTCCGTTCTTTTTGAGCAAAGCCTTAACAGTATCGGTTGGCTGAGCGCCGTTGCCGATCCATTTCTTTGCTTTTTCAGCGTCAATGTTTACGATTGCAGGATCTTTAGTAGGGTCGAAATGACCGATTTCCTCGATAAAACGACCATCACGTGGATAACGTGAATCTGCAACTACAACACGGTAGAAAGGAGCTTTTTTAGAACCCATTCTGCGAAGTCTGATTTTTACTGCCATTTTACTGCACCTCCATAAATTAAGTGTTTTATATGTTATTTAAAAGAGAAAACTCTTAAAAACCAAAATTGTTAAATCCTCTTGGATTAAAGCCGCGCATCATACGATTTTTGCCCTTACCGTTCATCTGCTTGAACATTTTTTTCATTTGTTCATACTGCTTTATAAGACGGTTAACATCCTCAACCGTTTGTCCGCAACCAGCTGCAATTCGGCGACGACGAGAGGCATTGAGTATTTCGGGCTTTGCGCGTTCTTTTGCTGTCATAGACTGAATAATAGCCTCAACACGAAGCATCTGGCGGTCATCAATGTCAACGTCGCGAAGTTGTTTTTCCATACCCGGAAGCATAGATAACACGCTTTTTAAACTACCCATTTTTTTGATTTGTTGGAACTGGTCGAGCAAATCGTTCATATCAAATTTGTTTTGTGAAAGTTTACGCGCCGTTTCCTCGGCTTTTTTTTGGTCGAGCTGCTGCTCGGCGCGCTCGATAAGAGAGAGCATATCGCCCATACCGAGAATTCGACTTGCCATTCGCTCGGGGTGGAATTCTTCGAGTTGGTCAAGTTTTTCACCCACACCTGCAAACATAATCGGTTTGCCTGTAACGGCTTTTACAGAAAGCGCCGCACCACCACGGGTGTCACCGTCGAGCTTGGTGAGGATTATACCGTCGATTTCAAGTATATCATTAAATGCCTTTGCTACATTAACAGCATCCTGACCTATCATTGAATCAACTACGAGCAATATGTTGTTAACCTCAACACATTCAGTGATGTGTTTTAGCTCTTGCATTAGTCCTTCATCAACATGCAAACGACCTGCGGTATCAAGAATAACATAGTCATGGCCGTAATCACGAGCGTATTTAATAGCTTCTTTTGCTATCTTTTCAGGTTTTTCAGTACCCATTTCGAAAACTGGGGTGTCAACTTGACGACCTACAACCTTTAACTGCTCGATTGCGGCAGGACGGTATATGTCACAAGCCACAAGCATCGGTCTGTGACCCTTTGCTTTAAGGTGACGAGCCAGCTTTGCGCTATGTGTAGTTTTACCAGAACCCTGAAGACCGCACATCATAATAACGGTAGGAATTTTTGATGCGGTTTTAAGACGCGCCTGTTCACTACCCATTAAAGCGGTTAATTCTTCATTAACAATTTTTATAACCATCTGCGGCGCGGTAAGACTTTCCATAACATTTGCGCCGATGCATTTTTCAGTAACTGTGGTTGTGAACTGTTTGGCAACCTTGTAGTTAACATCGGCTTCAAGAAGTGCCAAACGCACCTCGCGCATAGCCTCTTTAACGTCGGCTTCGGTAAGTCGACCTTTGTTGCGCAATTTTTTGAATACGCCGCCGAGTTTGTCGGTAAGACTTGAAAATGCCAAATTTGTTCACCTCACGATTTGTATTTTTTAGTTAAATTAAAATTTGTTTACAATCTCTTTTATAAGCTCAAGTTTCTGAGCATCATCTATTTTGCTGTCAAGTGTCTGCTGTAGAGCTAAAACATTCTGGCACCAGCCACATTCTTCCTCATATTTTTTGAGCTGCAATTCGCCACGTTTTATAAGGTCACGTACACCCTGACGGGTGATTAATTCATTTTCGGCAATTTCGCTGAGTGATAAATCCTCATTATAATAATGATGAAGTAAGTTGCTTTGTTTTTCGCTTAGGAATGGACCGTAAAAGTCGAGTAGGGTACTAATATTTAAATCTTTTGCCAAAATCCGCACCCCTTGTAAAGTTTTTTGCTTTACAGCAAGAGTGATTATATCACAAACACTATCGTCTGTCAAGTTTTTTTCTTTACATTTTCAATAAAATATTGATTGAAAAAAATAACAATACAAGATATAATGAATAGTGGTGATTTAAATGTCGATTTTTAAGAAAATATTATCCGCAATTTTGTGCTTGGCAATGATTGTCTGTCTTGTTGGTTGCGGTGACAAATATATGGATGCGATTATTTATTTTGAGCTTTTAGAAAAGCCACAAACTCTTGACCCGCAAACAGCACAAAGCGACAGCGAACTACTTATAGTGCGTAATATTTATGAGGGGCTTATGCGCGCAACCAGTGACGGTAAAATAATTGGCGGCGTTAGTGAAAGCTACAGCTACGAAGACCTTACATATACCTTTAATCTAAGGGATGATGCGGTTTGGAGCAACGGGGAAAAGGTTACGGCATACGATTTCCAGTACGGTTTTCGTCGTGCGGTAGATCCAAAAATAAACGCGCCGTTTGTAAGCCGACTTTTTAGCATTCTAAATGCTGAGCAGATAGCAAACGGCAGTGCGGATATTTCGTCGCTTGGTGTAAAGGCTATTGATGAAACCACTTTTACAATTACCCTTTGCCGAGATGATAAAAACTTTTTAAAAACGCTTACAACCTCGGTTTGTATGCCCTGTAACGAGGAGTTTTTTGAAAATAGTGTCGGCAAATATGGACTTGATGCAAAAAATACCATATCTAACGGCAGTTATCGTCTTACAAAATGGAATAAAGAGGATTTTGGTATTAGAATTTACAAAAACGAGGAATACAGCGGTGTTTTCGAGGCGAAAAATGCGGCTGTGTTTATCAGTTGTGTGGATGATGAAACACAGGTAGTCCGTCTTACTGACGGTCAAAGCGATATGGCATTCATAAAAGGTGATGAATTAAACGCTGCCGAAAGTGCCGGACTTGACACCCAAAATGTGCAAAATATTTTTTGGTTGCTAACGATTAGCCGTGACTTTTCATTAGAGGTTCGAAATAGCTTTGCCAAAGCATTCTCGACCGATACTTATATCAATTTGTTACCAAACGGTTTTAGTGCGGCAAAATCAATCTACCCTGAAATTTTAAAAATCAATACCGACGGAATAGGACTTGTAGCATATAACATAAACGAGGCAAAATCGGTTATGTCGGCGCAAATTGCCAACATGGAGGATAAAAAGTTTCCTCAGTCAACCCTGTATTATTACAACGATACAGGTGTAAAAGAGCTTGCTACTGCAATTGTCGGTCATTGGCAGCAAAATTTGAGCACTTTTATAAACATCGAGAGCTCAAATAATTTATCTGTTTTGCAAAATGAAATAGGGGAGAGAACGCTGCAGTTTGCACTTTTTCCTGTAACAGCAAAAAGTGATAGTTTTAACGAATATTCCAAAATTTTTGCTTCAGTAAGTCAAGCCGACACACCCGACGCATTGCAACAGCAATTACTTGCCGACCGTAGCATAATACCCGTAGCATATCAAACCACAAAGATATCTTACATACCTACACTTGAAAATGTAAAAGTTGGTGAAGATAACGGGTATATTGATTTTTCTGAAATAATTAAGAGGTAAAATCGGTAACCTGATATTTACGAATTTTATAAAAAAAGACCAAGTCAATCGACTTGGTCTTTTTTTGAAAGGGAGCACAAATTCGAACCCTTTTGAATTTTTGAACTATGTGTTCGAACCCCTACATATTAAATCACACCGCAGGTGTGATTGTAATCAATGCGAAGCATTGTATGTAATCAAGCCGAAGAAATGCACCTTGCAGTGATGACATACACGCTGTCGCGTGATTACATTCCGCTAACGCGGATTACATACCAAGCCGAAGGGATTTTTCCGCACACTACCGTGTGCTATCGCCTCGCTTACGCTCGTTGCCCACGGGCTTTGCAACCGTTCACCGAAAGGTTGCAATTTGCCTTGCGGCAAACCGCCCTTGTTCGAATCCCTTGCGCTTGTCGAAAAACTATAACGGAGCAGTATCTTACGATACCACCCCGTTATAATTGTCAAGGCACTATAAAAAAGATATTTTTGTCCAATTATGCGAAAGGGTTTGAACCCACGTAAATAAAATCACATTTGTTTTAACGCCTTTTCTGCATTTGATACTCGTTCATTTATTTTTTCTTTTGTAGTATTCCAAGATCCATCTAGGTCGCCCTCGATAAACATTAGGCAATGCTTATCATTTGGATTATCAACACACGCAAAAAACTTATCTCGTGTTCTCAATAGTTCTTGCATATGTTCTTTAGCTCTATCAAGGTTACCCATTTTAATGTTTTGAGAAACCAATCCGGGCAAAAGACAGGTTTTCTGAAAGACTTGTCTATGCGGTAAATAATCTCCACCAGATAAAAATGCATTTATTAACCTTAACATATACTCATCCAGTTCAAGACTAATTTTATCTGCATCAGGTTTTCCTTCAGCGCGAACAATTCTTCCTGCAAGTCTTATGCAACGAGAAGTAAATCGAGCCATTTGAGCAAAACTCTTTTTTACTTTCTCAAGTGCAATATCATTCTTGCCGTCAGCAAAAGCAATTTCTGCTTCCCAATAATCCCTAAAACCAAAAACATACGGTAGATTTTGTAGATAACTTTTTGCCTTTTTATTATCTCCGCACAAATCATAAGCTCTTGACATTAAATAATGTGTTTTGTAAATACGGTCTGCGACTGTTTCGTATCTAAAAATACTATTTCCATAACGTTCACATTCTTTTAAAAATTTTGATTTTGATATGGTAATTTTACCTTTAGCAAATAACTCAATATATGTTTCCAATGCAACAACTGCGATATCGGAAACATCGGGATGTTTGTTAAAGAATTTAGAGGTAAGTACATATAACTCTTCGGCGTAATTTAAGTCGCTTATAAAGTTAATACCACCGAATTTCTGACGAATTTCTGTTACTTCTTTTTCGAAAGCAGAGTCGGTATGTCCTAAAAGTTTGTCGGTTGAAATTTCCAAAACACGTGCAAGAGGAACGATTTGTGAAATGTCAGGCATTCCTGAATCCGTTTCCCATTTGGAAATTGCTTGTGTAGAAACTCCTATAAGTTCTGCTAACTCACTTTGAGTAAAGTTTTTTTCTTTTCTGTAAAGTTTTATCGTTTGACCTATTGTCATTAGAATCACCTCGCTAAATATTCCGGTACCGTAACTATATAATAACAAATTAATTATACCGCGTACACCGATTAATTAGCAACAAAAAATCAACGGAACGTGGAAAGGGACAAAATAAAACATCCTTGGTGTACAAACCGTGAGAGTTCAGATTTCAATTGTGTTATGATATTTTTTATATTTACTTTTTTTACAAAAAATGTATAATTATATCATAAGATATTTTAATGAAAGTAGAGAACATAAAATGAAATCAATTATTGAATATATTTTAAATATCGATATCTTTATTGTAATTCCCTTAATTCTTACTTGTTTTGAGCTTTTACAAATACATAAATCGCGAACAGCAGAAATATTATATAATATTTTTAATGATGTTCACTCAACAGAAAACCTACAGAATATTGAATGGCTTTACAATACAGATTTAACAAATTACGCGAAGTTAACCGCACAAGAAAAACGTAAAATAGATGATGTAATTGATGTTTTTACCAGAATATCTTTTTTGTGTGATAAAAAATTAATATCAAAGAAATATTTCATACAGATGTATTCCGGTTTGATTATACATGTCTGGGAACATGTCCAACAATATGTTAGAGACAAGCGCATTGCTACCGGAGTGACAAATTATGCGTGTTATTACGAAAAAATGTACAAGTATGCGATCAAATATAGGATTAAACATAATTATGATGTGAATATCCATTGACAATTATTTATAATTAATCCTGTCGAATGAATAATGAATATTGAATAATGAAAAATGCAAAACGAGAATCCTGCCGACAATAATCGACAGGATTTTCGTTTTGAAAAGGTAGTGCAAATTCGAAGTAGATATAAAATTTGACCTATGTGTTCGAACCCCTACATATTAAATCACACCGCAGGTGTGATTGTAATCAATGCGAAGCATTGTATGTAATCGCAACGAATGTTGCGTATGTAATCAAGCCGAAGAAATGCACCTTGCAGTGATGACATACACGCTGTCGCGTGATTACATTCCGCTAACGCGGATTACATACCAAGCCTTCGGCTTGGATAAAACAAAGCATCGCTTTCGCGATGCTTTGTTTTTGGTCCACCCGAAGGGATTCGAACCCCCGTTCTTCAGAATCGGAATCTGCTGCGTTATCCAGCTGCGCCACGGGCGGAAATAAATTTGAAGCAAGAGGTGATAGTGAAAAGATAATAAGTAAGGTGTTTCGCGTAGCAAAACACCGTACCTATCATTCTTACTTTTTACTTATTACTTCAAAAATAAACTAACGGCTTATTCTTTATATCCGTTTGGATTGCCGCTTTGCCAGCGCCATGTATCCTCGCACATTTCTTCTATGCCGCGTTCAGCCTTCCAACCGAGAAGGTTGAATGCCTTGTCGGCATTAGCATAAACTTCAGCAATGTCGCCTGGTCGACGTGGGTCAACAACGTAGGGTACGTCTTTGCCGGATGCTTTGATAAATGCATCGCGAAGCTCAAGTACGCTAGTACCGTTGCCTGTACCCAAGTTAATTTCTTCGCAACCGAGGTTTTCGAGTGCCCAAGATACAGCCTTAACGTGACCAATTGCAAGGTCTACTACGTGGATATAGTCGCGTACTCCTGTACCGTCAGGGGTATTGTAGTCATCACCAAATACGTGTAGTTCTTTGAGTTTGCCAACTGCAACCTGAGAAATGTATGGCATAAGGTTGTTTGGAATACCCTTTGGGTCTTCACCGATAAGACCGCTTTTGTGAGCGCCGATTGGATTAAAGTAACGAAGAAGCGCTATGCACCAGTCTTTATCCGATACGTAAAGGTCACGTAAAATTTCTTCTATAAATAGCTTTGTTCTACCGTATGGGTTGGTAGCGCCAAGTGGCATACCCTCAACAAGCGGCACCTCGGTAGATGCACCGTAAACTGTAGCAGAAGAAGAGAATACTAACTTCTTAACATTGAATTCGGTCATAACCTCGATAAGAGTATGTGTGCTTTCAAGGTTGTTTTTGTAGTACATAAGTGGCTTTTGAACCGACTCGCCAACAGCCTTGTGACCTGCAAAGTGAACTACTGCGTCAATTTTATTATCAGAAAAAATTTTACGAAGAGCGTCATAGTTGCAAACGTCTTGTTCATAAAACTTAACTTTTTTGCCGGTGATTTTTTCTACGCGGTTTAAAGATTCTACGCTACTGTTGTTGAGGTTATCAACAACGATTACGTCATAACCCGCATTTAACATTTCAACGCAAGTATGGCTGCCTATGTAGCCTGCACCGCCTGTAAGTAATATTGCCATAATCGGCACCTCCATAGATTTGAAATATTATCATATATAATTATATATACCTTGAAATATTTGTCAAGAAATTTAAAGGTCGGTTTTACAAAACCGACCTTTAAATTTATATAATTGCCTTGCGTTTGCAAACATCCTTGCATTTGCCGCAGTTGGTGCATTTTTCGGAGTTTATAACAGCAACGTTATTTTCCACGGTAATTGCCTCATACTCACAAGCTTTTACACACATACAACAACCGATACAAGAGGTAGTGCAAACTTTAACGACATTTGGACCCTTGTGAACATTAGAACAAAGTACACGCGTTTTTTGTGACTTTGGAATGATTTTGATAATTGATTTAGGACAAACCGCAGCGCATGAGCCACAACCGGCACATAAATCTTCGCAAACCACTACTTTACCGTCTTGTATACTGATAGCACCAAAAGAACAAGCCGCAACACAGTCTCCAAGACCAATACAGCCGAACTGACATCCAAGCGGACCTCCGTGAACAAGACTGGCGGCCAGACAGGATGGTCTACCTGTGTATTCGTATTTTTCTTTTGAATTTCTTTGACAGGCAACGAAGGCTACCTTTGGTGTGGTAGAGATTTCTATTCCCAAAACCTCGCCTAAAGCCTTTGCAGTGTTTTCGCCACCGGGAGCGCATTTGTCAGGCTCTGCCTCGCCGTTTGCAATAGAAGCGGCATAGCCGTCACAGCCTGTGTAACCGCAAGCGCCACAGTTAGCACCTGGTAAACACTCACGAATTTTGGCTTCTCTTTCATCGGTAGGTACTGCCATAAACTTTGATGCAAGGGCAAGTCCAAGACCTAAAATAAGACCTATAATGGCTACAATAAGTACAGGAATAAGTATTTCTAACATAATTTAACCTCCTATTCCTGCAAAGCCCAAGAATGACAGCGCTACCAAAGCGGCGGCTATAAGTGTAATAGGCAAGCCCTTTAAAAATTCGGGCACATCGGCGGTGTCAAGCTTTGAACGAACACCTGCAAAAAGTACTATTGCAAGCATAAAGCCCAGACCTGCGCCAATGGCATTAACGATAGACAAACCAAAATTTAAACCATCGGTAATGCTGAGCATTGTGATACCAAGTACCGCACAGTTGGTTGTAATAAGCGGTAAATAAATACCAAGAGCATTATAAACAGGCTTAATAAATTTCTTTAAGAATACTTCTATCAACTGAACGATAGCCGCAATAACAAGTATAAATACTACCGTTTGCAGATATGTAAAGTTAGGATAGAGTAAATATGTGTAAATAGGCCAAGTAACAGCTGTTGCAATAACCATAACAAGAGTTACGGCAATACTCATAGAAAATGCTGTATTAACCTTTTTAGACACTCCAAGGAACGGGCAGATGCCCAAAAACTTTGAAAGCACCATATTGTTGGTAAGAATACCTACGAGTAGTATTGATACGATAGATGTTGTATTATTCATCGCAGCCACCTACCTTTACAGTGTTTTCACAACAAGAGGGTGTGTCACCGTGTAATGAGGCGTTTTTACAAGCCGCGCGTGACGGACAGTTAGCGCAACCTAAATGCTCTACAACGGGTTTGCCTTGGCGTTTTGAAATGGCGTTTGAAACTGCTACCAAAATACCAAACACAAAGAAGCCACCTGGGGGAAGCAGGAATATTATCATAGGGTCGATGATTTCCGCTGTAACCGTAAGACCAAATATTGTGCCTGCGCCAAAAAGCTCACGAATCATACCCATAAGGGTAAGGGTTGCGGTAAAGCCAATGCCCATACCCAAGCCGTCTAAAACACTCGGCAATACCGGGTTTTTAGATGCGAACATTTCAGCGCGAGCCAAAATGATGCAGTTTACAACTATGAGTGGCAAAAATACACCGAGCGCTTTATCAAGCGAGGGTGTAAAGGCTTTAACCAGCATTTGTACCACGCTTACAAAACCTGCGATTACGGTAATAAAAGCAGGAATACGAACTTTATCGGGGATAAAATTACGAAGCAGTGATATAACAAGGTTAGAGCAAACTAAAACTATTGTTGCTGCAACACCCATACCAATACCGTTTATAGCGGCAGTGGTAACTGCGAGGGTAGGACAGGTGCCAAGCATAAGACGCAAAACGGGGTTTTCCTTAATGATGCCGTTGGTAAAAATACTCATATTTTTAAATTTCATTAATTTTTATCCCCCTTTGCTAAAATTTCGTCGGCATATTGGAGTGCGGTGTTTACAGCGTTTGTTACTGCTTTTGAACTAATTGTAGCGCCAGTAACGGCGTTAATTTCGTTGCTTTCGGTGTTGGCTGTTCCACCTTTTATAACCAATATATCTTTTTCAAGACCTGCGAATTGACTGAAAAAGTTTGATTTTGTAACATTTTGACCAAGTCCCGGTGTTTCACCCGAAGCATCAAGAATTTCTATAGCGGCAACAGTGCCGTCCATATTAACGGCGGTCATAACCTGTATATCGCCGCCATAACCTTTTGCCGATACAGTAAAGATACAGCCTACGGTTTCGCTGTCCGTTATAGCGGCATTATATGTTATATCACCAACTGTAGTTGTAGCCTGCAATTCGTGATATTCGTCGGCTTCAATCAGTTTTTTCATAGCGGCATTTTTAGTTTCGATTGCTAATTTCTCAATTTTTTTGTAGGTCAGCGCATTAGCCGAGCTGAGCGCTAATGTTACAACCAAGCAAATAATTGCCAGAACTGCGGTAGGTGTGGCAATATCGGCCATTTTTTTGTAGAAATTTACAATTTTTTTAAGTAGTTCCTTCACGATTTAGCCACCTCCCCAGCACCAAAGGGTTTAGAAAGTGTCAATCGATTTATGTGCGGTGTCAAAATATTCATAAGCAAAATAGCGTATGAAACACCTTCGGGTAGTGATGAAAACTGCCTTATAACAAAGGTGATAAGACCGCAACCTACACCAAATATTAACTTACCAAGGTCGGTAGTGGGTGTTGTTACGTAGTCGGTAGCCATAAATATCGCGCCAAGCATTATGCCACCGCCCAAGATTGCAAGTTTTAAATCTCCGCCAGCAATAAGTGTTGCGATTGCTACAGTACCGATAAATGAAACAGGAATAATCGGTTTTATAACGCGGCGAAGCATTAAGTATAAACCACCAATGATAAGTAAAAATGATGAAGTCTCACCGATAGCGCCGCCATGCATACCAAAGAACAATTGCTTAAAGGTGTAGGCTGTTTCCTGTGCTAAAGGTGTTGCTGATGTTTGAACGTCTATAGGAGAAACATAGTTTGACATTTTTTCCGTAAAGGATACAAGCAAAACAATTCGCGCGGTCATTGCGGGGTTTGCAAAGTTAAAGCCCAATCCGCCAAACATTTGCTTTATAACGATTATTGCGACAACACTACCGATAGCGGCAATCCAGAAAGGTGTTTTACAGCTCAAGTTCATACCAAGCAAAAGACCTGTAAGAACAGCCGAAAAGTCACCGATGGTTTGCGGCTTTTTGAGTGCTAAATTCCATATTGCCTCACTTGCTACTGCAGTAGCAACGGTTATTGCCAAAATGGCTATAGCGCGCCAACCGAACAGTATACAGCCATAAACAGCGGCGGGAAGCAGTGCGATTATAACGTCCGACATAATGCCGCGAGTGGTATCTTCGTGGCGTATATGTGGGGAAGAGGTAACCTTTAAAAGCTTACTCATTTACTTTTGCCTCCTTATCTCTGCTTTGGCTTGGCGCATTACTTGTGTAAGCGGTCGTTTTGCCGGACATACGTAAGAGCAGCAACCGCATTCCATACAGTAATTTGTGTTAAGTGAATTAAGACTGTCCTTGTTGTTTGTTCTAAGCGCTGTTTCTACCATAGCGGGATAGAGTGACATAGGACAGGTATCGGCGCATCTACCGCAGCGTATACAAGCGGTTTGCGGTTGCGGTTTCGCGTCGCGCATAGCAAGAATTGCGTTATTACGTTTTTCGAGCACCGACTCACAGCTTACAACAGGATTACCCATCATTGGACCGCCCATAAGTATGCGGTCAACATTCTCCATATCTACGCCAACAAAATCTAAAATTTCCTTTATTGGTGTGCCGATTGGAACGATAAGATTTTTAGGTTCGCTTACTGCGGTACCGTCAACAGTTATGCGCTTTGAAACGAGTGGCATACCTGTTGTGATAAAACGGTAAAGTGTTGCAACACTTGTAACATTCATAACGATACAGCCTACATCGCTTGGCAATTTGCCCGCAGGTAATTTGCGGCCTGTTGCCGAATAAATAATAACCTTTTCAGCACCTTGCGGATATTTGCTTGGTAGCTTCATAACCTTTACGCTGTCATCATTGTCGCGGTGGTCGGCGGCAACCTGCATAAGCAGTTCTATTGCCTTTGGTTTATTACTTTCAACACCGATTACAACCTTTTGTATACCTAGCTTATCTTTTATAAGATAAACACCCTCGATAACATCATTTAGTCCCTCAACGCATTCGCGGTAGTCGGACGTTATGTAAGGTTCACATTCTGCCGCATTTATGATAAGCGTATCAATGGTCACCTCTTTCGAGGGAGATAGCTTAACGTGTGTCGGGAAACCTGCGCCGCCAAGACCTACAAGGCCACACTGCTTTGCAGCATCCGCTAAATCAGAAAAATTCTTAATCTCAAACGGCTTTAGGTCGGAAGCTCTTTCCATTTTGCCGTCTGATTCAATTATTACATATTTTTGTAGATTTCCGTTGCCTATGGTAAGGTCCTTTACGTCGCTTACCGTACCTGAAACACTTGAATGAACAGGTGCGCTTACAAAACCGCCGGTTTCACCTATGAGTGTACCTACAAAAACGTTATCACCCTTTTTGACAATAGGGGTTGCAGGTGCGCCTATGTGCTGTGACAGTGGAATATACACCGTTTTTGGTGTAGGCATAATCACAGTTTCACATTCGGCTGTATTTTTTTGATGGTTTAAATGCATACCGCCACGTATCAGTTTTACGGGGCGTAAAATACTTTCAGGCAATTTCATACCTAACCTCCAAATCGCACAATTCGCCATTTTTATATATTATATAATATATAAAATGATTTTACAAGTAATGTTAAAAACTTGACAAACCCCAAATTTTTCTATATAATTTGAAATTGAAATTCGATTTCAAATTAAGGAGATATTATGAGTTACACTACAAAACAAAAAATAACGGTAATGAAATGCATTGAGAAAATGAAAAATAAACATTTTACTGTGGACGGAATTTGCGAAATGCTTGCAAAGAAAAAGAAAAACGTTGGTAGAACTACTGTATATCGATATTTGGAAGCTTTGGCAAAGGACGGCACTTTACGTAAATATGCGGCAGGGAAGGGCGAGAGCGTATGCTATCAGTTTATTGATAAGGACAAGGCGTGTGGCGAGCATTTTCACCTAAAGTGTGAAAAATGCGGCAGTCTTATTCATATGGAATGTGATGAGTTAAGGGAAGTTGCCGAGCATATAAAAAGTCATCACGGCTTCTGCCTTAATCCATTAAAAACCGTAATTTACGGAATTTGTGAGGGTTGCATACAAAAATGAAAAGAATAATTATCTGTTTTTCGTGTGTAATTTTGCTTTGTGGATGTGTGTATAACACACCAAATGCACATAGCAAAAAAACAACAGTTGTAACAACTATATTTCCGCTTTACGATTTTGCGCGCGCTATAGGCGGTGATAAAATAGAGATAAAAATGCTAATAAAACCTGGGTCGGAGGTGCATTCGTACGACCCGCTTCCATCGGATATGTCGGAGATATACGGCAGTGATTTGTTTTTGTATATAGGCGGCGAATCGGACAAATGGGTTGACAAGTTACTTGGCGGCACTGATATAAATGCCTTGTCGCTTATAAATGAGGTGTCGTGCGGTCATACACATTCGCATGGGCATAATCACGCCGATGAGCATATATGGACCTCCCCTCAAAATGCTGTTTTGATGCTTGAAAAAATTTGTGAGAGTCTTTCGGAAATTGACACGGAGAATTCAAATGTATACCGTAAAAACTGCGACGAATATGTAGAGCAGATAAATGCTGCAGATAAACAAATATTTGATATAGTCTCAAAGTGTAAAAATCCCTTTATAGTGGTTGCTGACCGCTATCCGTTTGAGTATTTAACCGAGCATTACGGTATTGATTACGAGGCGGCTTTTGACGGCTGTGCTGTAAGTACCGATATAAGTCTTAAAACAATGTCACAGCTTACTGAAACTATTGAAGAGCGTAATATAAAAACTGTTTTTGTTACCGAGCTTAGCAATCAAAATATTGCCAAAGCGCTAAATAAACAGCTTGGAGTCGAAATTGTCGAGCTACACTCGGCTCACAATGTAAGCGCAGATGATTTTAGTAGCGGTGTTACCTATGTTGATATAATGTACCAAAACGCAAAGGCGTTAGAAAGGGGAATTACATAATGGCATTGATTGAGGTAAAAAACCTTTCGGCTTTTTATGAAAACAAAAAAGTTTTTGAAAATTTGAATTTTACCGTCCAGGACGGCGATTATCTTTGTATAATAGGCGATAACGGCTCGGGGAAGACCACACTTATGAAAACCCTATTAGGCCTTGAAATCAAGCATACGGGTAGTATAAATTTTGATGGTTTTAAACGGCGCGAAATCGGTTGGCTGCCGCAAAAAACACAACACCAAAAGGATTTTCCCGCAAGTGTAGGCGAGGTAGTGATGTCGGGCTTTGCAGGTCGCGGATTTTTTGGTATTGGATATACCAAAGCACAAAAGGTACAGGCAATTAAAAATATGAAAATGCTTGAAATTGAGGATGTTGCCGAAAAATCCTTTATTGAGCTTTCAGGTGGTCAACAGCAAAAGGTGTTGCTTTGTCGTGCACTTTGCGCCGCAAAACGAGTGCTGTTGTTGGACGAGCCGGTGACAAGCCTTGACAAAACGGCAGCAGAGGAAATGTACAGCATTATAAAAAATCTTAACAACAGCGGACTTGCTGTAATTATGATTTCACACGACATATACCGTGCGACGAGTGAGGCAAAACATATATTAAGCCTTACTGATAGCGGTTATTTCTTCGGTACCGCACAGCAATACGCAAAGGGGGATATATAGATGGCTTTTTTAACTGAAATTTTATCATATCCCTTTGCTCGTAGGGCAATAATTGCGGGACTTTTGCTGTCGGTAAGCGCGGCGCTACTCGGTGTTAACTTGGTGTTAAAACGTTTTTCTATGCTGGGTGACGGACTGTCACACGTATCGTTTGGCGCGGCGGCAGTAGGACTCGCATGTGGTGTGGCACCATTGCAATTTTCAATTCCTATTGTTATTGTATCGGCATTTTTACTGCTTCGGCTAAAACAAAACAGCAAGATAAACGGTGATGCGGCAACCGCCATTGTATCAAGCAGTGCTTTAGCTGTTGGTATAACCGTGGCAACGCTGACGACAGGTATGAACACTGATATAAGTAATTATATGTTTGGCAGTATATTGGCTTTGAGTAAAAGCGAGGTAATAATAGCGACGATAAGCGGTGCAATTATTATAGCGGTGTATATTTTGTTTTATCAGAAGATTTTTACAATCACCTTCGACGAGGACTTTGCCGCAGTTACAGGTGTAAAAATTAAATGGTATAACAGCATAAACGCAATTCTTACAGCGGTTACTGTGGTTATAGGTATGCGAATTATGGGCGCGCTGCTTATATCAAGCATAATCACGTTTCCCGCACTTTCATCAATGCGTATTTGCAAGCACTATAAATGCACAATAATCGTGGCGGCTGTTGTTTCGGTTGTTACTTTTTTGGTGGGGATTTTATTATCCTTTACCTTTGATATTCCGGCGGGTGCGGCGGTTGTGATTACTAATCTTTCTGCGTTTTTGGTTTTAAACTTTGTGGGTAAAGTAAAGAAGATATAAAAAACTACTCATTGCATTTTGCAATGAGTAGTTTTTAGTGGTTAATTATTCTTCGCCTGCAAGCACTGCTGCTTCGGCTTCTGCCTGTATACTTTCATTATAAGAAAGAATAGGTTTAATATCTTTGTTTTTAACCTTACGGTCAACATAGTTCTTTGTAATCTTTATTACAAGCGGTAGCATTACAAGCACACCAATAAGGTTTGGAATCATCATAAGACCGTTAAAGGTGTCTGAAATATCCCAAGCCAGAGATGATGTAAGAATCGCACCAAAGATGATTGTGCAAACGTGAATTATACGGAAGATAATAGTTGTTTTTGCGTCAAAGAGGTATTCCCAAGCCTTTGAGCCGTAGTGTGACCAACCGAGCACGGTGGTAAATGCAAATAGGAACATTGCAATTGCAACAAAGCGCTGACCGATGTTACCCCAGCCGAACACCTCGTTAAATGCGCCACCTACGAGTGTAGCGTCACTAAGACCCTCGGCGATTTCACCTGTTACAACGTTGAAAACGCCGCCTTCGAGACCACCTGAGGTAAGAACTACAAGCGCTGTCATTGTGCAAACTATCATTGTGTCGGCAAATACTTCAAATATACCCCACATACCCTGTTTTACAGGCTCCTTAACGCTGGAGTTAGAGTGTACCATAACAGATGAACCAAGACCTGCCTCGTTTGAGAATACACCACGCTTAAAGCCGTTGGTCATTGCAATGATAACACCGCCGATACCGCCGCCTACGAATGCTTCGGGCTTAAATGCATTAACAAAAATTGCTTTGAATGCAGGAAGAATTGAATTATAGTTAACAGCTATGATTACAAGTGAACCAAGTACGAAAAGTAAAACCATGAAAGGTACTATTTTTTCAGCCACATTTGCAATACGTTTAACACCACCTACGGTGATTATTGCAGTAAGAATCATAATTACTGCACCGATAATTATGTTGTAAAGTGAAACACCACCGAATACTTCAATGGAAGATAGGCTTGATACGTCAAAAGCAGCAGCAACATTGGCAACAATCTTGTTTACCTGTCCCATACTACCGATACCAAAGGAAGCGAGCATTGCAAAAATACAGAAGAGTACAGCAAGAACTTTACCAATCCATTTGCAGCCTTTTTTAGCTCCAAGACCGTCTTGCAGGTAGTACATAGCGCCGCCGGACCATTCGCCCTGACTGTTTTTACGGCGGAAGTAGATACCCAAGGTGTTTTCAGCAAAGTTTGTCATCATGCCAAAGAAAGCGGCTACCCACATCCAAAAAACTGCGCCCGCACCACCAACGCAAATAGCGGCGGCGACACCGGCAATATTACCTGTACCTACCGTTGCGGCAAGTGCGGTACAAAGTGCTTGGAAAGGAGAGATAGTACCTTTTTCATTGCGGTGCTTCATAACCTCTTTTGAAAACATATTACCTATTGTGTTTTTCCACCAGTGACCGAGACGGGTGATTTGGAAAAACTTTGTGCAGCAGGTAACAATAATACCTGTGCCAATAAGAAGAGCTAAACCGAATATGCCCCATACCACACCGTTGATACTGCCGTTGATTTCGGCAATTTTGTCAAGAATCATTTCGACATCCCCTTAGTAAAATATTATATTTTTAAAGCAAAAAAGTCGAATTACGCTTACGCACAATCCGACAAAAACACAAATACAAATAATTACCCATAAAGGTAAAAATTTAAAACTTTGTCCTTTTGCCTGAGAGATTTAACGCATTGCGCTTT
Source organism: Acutalibacteraceae bacterium (assembly GCA_045604215.1). Classification (GTDB taxonomy): domain Bacteria; phylum Bacillota; class Clostridia; order Oscillospirales; family Acutalibacteraceae; genus UBA737. The sequence continues at coordinate 112,736 of JAZUNP010000032.1, read as the reverse complement.
GCCCCTTCGGCACTTGAATTTAATCAAGCTTCTCCAAAGTGCTATCCGCTTACAGTCCTCACCCTACGGGCACCTGAGAGTGTTACTCCTTCGGTCAGCAAATACTATTTCCTATAAGCATCACATAGCAATATTAAATTAAATATACTTTATTGCTTTAAACAATAATAGCATTATACTACTATTATCGAAAAAGTCAACCCCTTTTTGAAATAAAAATAAAGTTGACAAAAAAATATGCAAATGATACAATTTTGATATAAATTTTTGGAGGATATTGTATGAAAATTAGGATGTTTTCATTGCTTTTAACTCTTTTAATGATGGTGTGTGTTTGCGGTTGTAAAACACAACCTGAAAATTTATCAAATAATGTACAAGTTATTGAAACGGAGGAAATAGTTGTTGACGAAAAAGGGAATGATATAACAAGCTCACAGGATACTATTCTCTCTAACGATAATGCTTCTTTAGATACACAAACTCCAGTTGTAGATAATGGTAATGATACTGTGTCGAGTGGAAACACAAGCAGTGTACAGGCTGTAAAAATTGATTATGATACCGTTGTAGAGATTGATATTTGCAATGATATCGTACGAGGATATCTTGATGCGGATGATATATATAATCAATATTACTGGTTAAAAACCTATGACGGTCAAAGATTTGACTATCAAAATGTGCAGCTTGACTGGGTGCTTGATGGAAGTCGGGAATATACGGTATATTTTTCTCAAGCTGCTGATTTTAGTGACGCCTTTACTGTAAAAACTGATAAAACCAAACAAATTAAAAACACCATATTAGTTCCCGGTAAAACATATTATTGGCGGGTTATAGGTTCGATTACGGATGACGCCTTGGCAGGCGGAAAAATAAAGATTAAGGATGCGCCTGTACGTTGGATTGCGATTGACGGTATATATAACGTGCGTGATATGGGCGGTTGGAAGACCGAGAGCGGTAAAACCGTCAAATATGAAATGCTTTATCGCGGCGCACAGCTCAACATCGAAAAAGATGGAGAAATTATAAATGCAGTAAAAGATAGTGGACTTGAAATATTCAATAAGCTTGGAATTAACACCGAGTTTGATATTCGTAATGACAGCAATGTTCATATTAAGCCTGAGGGAATAGATTTAAACCACGTGCATGTAGCTAACCATATATCATATCACGATATTTTTTTAAGCGGTAATAGAAATTTAGTAATCTCAAATTACAAGTTAATTTTCAACTATTTATCGGACAAAAGTAATTATCCGATTTACACCAACTGTCAAGCAGGCGCGGACAGAACAGGTACTTATGCATTTTTGATTAACGGACTTTTGGGTGTTTCTTATGAGGATTTGACAAGGGACTTTGAATTAACCTCTTTTGCAGGTAATAAGCGTTGGCGCAGTGCGGGTAGCGGAACGGCATTTACCGACGCTGATAAAGATTTGGAGGTTGGTAACGTAACGGTAAGTTGGCGCGCTTTGTACAAAGGTATGATGGAGTACGGTGCGAGAAACGGTTGCACCACATTACAACAGTCTATTGAGCATTGGTTTGTAAATTATATTCGTATTCCACAAAATCAAATTGATAGCTTTAAATCGATAATGCTTGAGTAAATGCACAATTTTTGATACAAATTGTATTAGTCAAAATATGAGCGGCAATCATTGCAATCTTGGCCCAATTGCCCAAAACTTAAAAGAGACTGTTGCTAAGGTTGGTAATATTGCATTCGGTAAAAATTTTAAAATAAATTAATCTATAAAAAGAAACACGGATAGATTTTTGATATGCACCCCAAAAGTGTCTAACTTTTGGGGTGCATATCATTTTATATATTATTTATTCTTTTTTATTAAAATAACCGTTACAACTGTAATTGCGGTTACTAAAAATGCAACTGCAACACATATTACAATCTGTTTTATTATAGAATTATCGGGTTTTGTGTCTTGGTACAAATATAATTCCTCGGCATCCGAGCTTTGTTCGGTAGAAGAATCAAGGCTTGGTGCGTCTATATTAACCGTTTCATCTTGGCTTGATGAATTATCAACAGGTGTGTTGTTTTCACTTGAGGTAGTATTAGAGGAGGTATTTGTTTGATTTGAAGGTAGCTTATTCTGGTCGTTATTTGTGATGTTACCAGATGTACCATCACCTACAATTATGTTACCGCTTTGGTCGGCAACAGGAAGTTGATAGCCACAGGTATCACACTTGTTATCCTTATTTGTGTCTGTGTGTGCACCTCGTGTATTAACGGTTATGCTACCGCACTTTGTACATTCTTTCCAGTGGTTTGTCGCATCGTTTTTCCAATCAGAAGGTGTATGCGATGAGGCAGCAATATTAAGTTCACTATCGTTGGTTACTTGCTTTGTGCAGGCGCTGTCTAAAAACTTGAGACCGCAATCACAAATATAATACGCCTTTTTGCCGTTTGTAAGGCAGGTAGCGGCTGTTTGTGGCACGGTGGTTTGCGCCTTGTGCGTATGGTCTTCAGAAATTATAACAACATTTAAAATAACTGCGTTTTTAAGGCAAGAAGCGCCAGATGTAATATGACACGAGCCTGTAGCACCAAGCTGTTTACCTATCTCCAAAAGATTTTCATTAACCGCATTTAAAAAGGAGCTAACATCGCCGTTTATATATATCTGAGTCTTTTTGTTGTCTTTCTTTAAAAGGTCAATCAACTTATTTTGGTCATAGCCTGTAAATTCACGGTTTTCTTTTTTATAATAATTAGCATTAATGGTAGTAGCCTGTGGTACCAGGGAAGCGAAGGGTTGCTCAAGGGAATGACCTTCCGCCATTTTTTGTGTTGTTATATTTAAAAATTCATAAAATGTATTTTCTCCCTGATCGTCCCAAGTAACATCGGTATAGTACCAAGCACCATCCAATTTTACAAGGTTCCATGCGTGACCGATTGATGTGTTGGTTGTAGGGTTAGTGCTAGTACCTATTACATACCACGCAGGAATACCAACACTGTTCATAAGGTGCTGATAAGCACGCGCATAGCCGTTACAAACCGCCTTACCCTCTACTAAGGCGCCATAGGCATTTTGATCATTAGGTGTATCTATGTACGATACAGTGTCAATTAATCTGTCATGTAAAGTTTTAGATTTATCGTAATTTGAACCTTTAAGACCTGATGTTAGTTCATTTACTTTTGCATTATATTTTGATTTTGCGGCAGTAAGGTCATTACCAGGTATAGAATATTCTGGTTTCATTGTAAGGATGTTATTTTTGCGTAATGCATTATAACCGCCTGTAAGCCAAAAGTATTCAGGATAATCACTATAAAACATAGTGTATATGGCGCTTAAGTCATTTTGAAGATCAATATTTTTACCGCTTATATCAATATCAATTTCAGTTTGAGCAGATTCACAGCCATTAACAAGACAATCATAAATATATTGAGCGTCGGCATCGAGTTTTGTTCTACCGTAGCGCATATCTGGATCATCAGCAAAGACTGATACGGTTGGAAGCGTAAAAACAAAGATAAAGGTTAGCAAAATGATCGCTACGAGTTTTTTAATGCATTGCATAAAAAGCCTTCTTTCAAATATTTTAATTTTATTATAGTACTTTAGAATTGTATTGTCAAATAATTAAGACGCATAGCAAAACAAGGTAAATTTGCTGTACGTCTTTAAATTTTATTATTATTCTTCTTTTATAATTGCTATTGAAAGGTCACCAAGCTGAACGTCGTCAACAGGACCGGGTGCGCCTGACATAAGCTCTGCACTTGTTGCAACCTTTGGAAATGCGATAACGTCACGGAGTGAATCGCTACCTGTCATTATCATACAAAGTCTGTCAAGACCAATTCCCATACCACCGTGCGGTGGCGCGCCGTAACGGAACGCGCCTGTAAGGAAGCCGAATTTTTGCTCGGCTTCTTCATCCGAAAGACCTAAAGCGCGGAACATTTGTGCTTGGAGTTCAGGGTCGGTAATACGGATTGAACCACTTGAAAGCTCGGTACCGTTAAGCACTAGGTCATAAGCGTTTGCATATACCTTTTCGGGTGCGGTTTCAAGATAGGGAATACATTCATCAAGAGGTGAGGTAAATGGATGGTGCATAGCATCCCAAGTTTGTGTTTCCTCGTTATATTCAAAGAATGGGAATTCAGTAATCCACAAAAAGTTGTATTGGTTTTGGGGAATAATTCCAAGACGTTTTGCAACTGTTTGACGAAGCGAGCCAAGAACTGAAAGGGTAAGAGCCTTTTTATCGGCTACTATAAACACAACGTCGCCCTTTTCGGCACCCGTGCGAGTGAGGATTGCGTTCATCTCGTCCTCGGTCATAAATTTAGTAAATGAGCAGGTAGGAATATCATCTACCCAACGGATAAAGGCAAGTCCTTTAGCACCAATACCCTTTGCCTCTTCGGTAAGCTTGTCAATTTCTTTACGGGTGTAGGTGTCAACGGCCGCTTTTGCTGTGATAGCGCGAACTGTACCACCGTTTTTAACTGTGTCGGCAAACACGCCAAAACCACAATTTTCAACTATGTCTGATATATCCTTAATCTTCATATCATAGCGAGTATCTGGCTTGTCAGAGCCATAGTCGTTCATAGCGTCGTCATAGCGCATACGTGGTAGTGGGGTAGGAATTTCTACATTTAATACTTCGTGGAACAAGCGGCTTACATAACCTTCAGCAATTTGGAAAACGTCATCACGCTCTACAAAAGACATTTCAAGGTCAATTTGTGTAAATTCGGGCTGACGGTCGGCACGTAAGTCCTCGTCACGATAGCATCTTGCTAACTGCATATAGCGGTCAAAACCCGAAAGCATAAGCAGCTGCTTATACATTTGAGGGGACTGTGGAAGCGCAAAGAAATTACCCTTGTGAATACGTGAGGGAACAAGATAGTCACGTGCACCCTCGGGAGTAGACTTAATGAGTGTTGGGGTTTCAAGCTCGATAAATCCGTTTTCGTCAAAATAGTCACGGGTTACCTTTGCGATTTTGTGACGCATAAGTATATTCTTTTGCAAATCGGCGCGGCGAAGGTCAAGATAGCGGTATTTGAGGCGCAAATCCTCTTTTGCATTGCTGTTTTCAACAATTTCAAAGGGTGGGGTTTTTGATTCACCCAATACTTTGAGTTCGTTTACTTCAATTTCAATTTCACCTGTGGGAATTTCGTTGTTTATTGATGAGCGCATACGCACATTACCCTTTGCCATAACAACAAATTCCGAACGTAGTGCAAAAGCCTTGTCAAAAATCTGGCGGTCAGTATTATCATCAAATGCTAATTGAATAATACCTGTGCGGTCACGCAAATCAACAAATATAAGTGCACCGAGGTCACGCTGACGCTGTACCCAGCCGCAAACGACAACCTCTTTGCCTATTTCATTTTTTTTTAGCGTACCGCAGTAGTGGGTGCGCTTTAGTCCGTTCATTCTATCAAGTTTCAAAAAAACACCTTCTATATATTAAAGAATTGATTCTTCTAATTGGTTTAATGCCGAGTCGAGCTTAACTTGCATAAACTGTTCGCTAAGGTTATCGAGGCTCACTTCTTTTGTTTGTCCTGTTTTCATATTTTTAATATTGCCTTTATTTTCAGTAAGTTCATTGTCACCAAGAACAATGCTATATAATGCGCCGATTTTATCGGCATATTTCATCTGTGCTTTAAGCCCTCTGCCGCAAACATCACATTGTGCTTCAAATCCGTCACGGCGAAGAGCTGTGCAAAGCTCGGTTGCCTTAACGGCTGCAGAACTACCCATTGGCGCAATATAAATATCACACTTTTTAGCTCCAGGGAAAGCGACGTTTTGATTTTGTAGCGCTAACATCAGTCGTTCAATACCCATGCCAAAGCCAAGAGCTGCAACCTGTGGACCACCCATTTGTGATACAAGACCATCATAACGACCACCGCCGCAAACTGTGCTTTGAGCGCCTATATCGCCCGAAACAAACTCGAAAACCGTTTTGGTGTAGTAGTCAAGGCCGCGAACAATTTGGGGATTTACGGTATATTTGATACCTGCGGCATCAAGGTGAGCCTTAACACCGTCAAAGTGGTTTTGACATTCGTCACACAAGAAGTCAATTACCTTTGGCGCCTCTTTTGCAAGTGACGAGCAAATTGGAGATTTGCAGTCAAGAATACGCATAGGATTGCGCGAGAGTCTATCACGGCAGGTTTCACAAAGCGTATCAATATGTGACTTGAAGTATTCGATTAGCGCTTTGTGGTAGTTTTTGCGACACTCGGGACAGCCGATTGAGTTTATTTCAAGGGAAATGTTTTTGATACCAACCGTCTCGAGCACCTGAAGACCAAGGGAGATAACCTCGGCATCGGCGGCAGGAGAAGCCGCACCAAAGCATTCAACACCAAACTGATGAAACTCACGCAATCGACCTGCCTGTGGCTTTTCGTAGCGGTAGCAACCGCCAACGTAACAAACCTTTACAGGTAATGCTCCGTTAACAAGACCGTGTTCAATTACACTGCGAACAACACCTGCGGTAAGCTCGGGGCGGAGTGTTATTGAACGACCGCCTTTGTCGTAAAAGGTGTACATTTCCTTTTGAACAACGTCGGTGGTATCGCCAACACTACGTTGAAAAACCTCGGTATGCTCGAAAACAGGAACACGAATTTCACGAAAACCGTAAAGAGATGCAATTTCAAGCATTTTTCCCTCTACAAATTGAATTTTGTGGGAGTCAGCGGGTAACATATCATTCGTGCCTTTTATAGCACGGTTAATTTCTGCCATTTTTTATAACTTCCTTGTATTTTTGTATTATGAATTCTTTAAAATCTCGCGCCAATCAAGGTCGCCGCGCTCAAGACCGTGAATGAGCACCTCGGCGGTGGCAATGTTTGTGGCAACGGGAATATTGTGCACGTCGCAAAGTCGCAATAGTGCCTGCTCATCAGGCTCGGTTGGTTTTGGATTTAGCGGGTCACGGAAAAGCAGCAAAAGGTCAATTTCGTCACAACCAATGCGCGAAGCAATTTGTTGTGCGCCGCCTTGGGAGCCCGCTAAAAATCGGGTAATTTGGAGGCCTGTAGCCTCACCAACGGTTTTACCCGTAGTACCTGTAGCCACAAGATTATGTCGGCTGAGTATACCGCAGTATGCAATGCAAAACTGCACCATAAGTTCTTTTTTTGCGTCATGTGCTATTAAAGCAATAGTCATCAAACTTACCCCCTTGCAAGTTATATCCTTTTTATCTTAGGCAAACGAACCTCTTCTCCCGAAAGCCGTTTGGCTATCCGTAAAAGAGCTTTGTATGCCTTTGTTTTTTTATTGATTGTATGTGTAACACTAAGCAACATAAGCTCAGCGCTTTGTGGCACAAGACCTAATAGACGAAAACCTGATATATCTATTATATCATCAATGTTGCTGTATATTTTCTTTTTTATATATTCCGCGTCAAATCGGTTGATTATAAGACGGGCATCATATCGGTTTTTTGGTAGTGAAGTACAAACCGCCGCGGCATCTCGAACAGATACAGGGTCGGGATTGCAAACGGTTAAAAACTGTGCGTCATCACCGATTGCGGTATAAAGTGAAAAATCAAGTCCTGCTGGAAAATCAAATATTACAACGTCGAACATTGATTTTACCTTTTTTGCAAAATCGCTAAGTGCCTCGGCTGAGATGCTACCGATTTTAGCAGGCGCAGGTACAACGCTTATATTCTTGTTTTGCGGTATGGTATAAATACCATTTGAAACGGGCGCGCCGTTTAATATATCCGAAAGGTCGAACACAATCTTATGGTCAACACCTAAAAGTAGGTCAAGACAGCGCAGTCCTTCATCCATATCAACAAGTAAAACGCTTTTACCCATTTTTGAAAAAGCGATAGACAGACCGTATGAAACTGTCGATTTGCCCGTGCCTCCCTTACCAGAGGTAGTAGCTAAACAAATACCCATAGTATGCTGTCACCCACCTTTTTTACTTTTCAAGACATTTTACCACAAAAGGCATTTTATGTCAATTTTAAAATCAACTAACTACGGTAAAAGGTGGAGTATCGATTACGGCATTTTCTGACGAGGAAAAGTAGGTGTCAAGAATTTGGCGTACCAACGTACCTGAAGCGTAACCAGAAGCGCCGTGTTCAAGCACCACCGAAATTGCAATTTCGGGATTGTCATAAGGCGCAAAAAGAATAAATGTGGAATGGTCGGCTTTGCCCTCTACCTGAGCAGTACCTGTTTTACCGCCTATTTTAATTGGATAATCACCGAGCGCCGCCTGACCTGTACCGTCAACGGTAACCGACAGCATACCCTCTTTAATTGCGGATATTGTGCTGTCTTTAAGCTCTACGGTGTTGGTGATTTGCGGTTTGCAGTCATCATAAATCTTTGTCATATCATAGGATACAATTTTATCAATAAGGGTTGCTTTGTAGTGTGTGCCGCCGTTAGCAAAGGTTGCGACGTAATTAGCAAGTTGGAGTGGTGTAAAGGCATTCATTTGACCGATTGCAATTTGTAGAGTATCACCGCCCATACCGTTGCTGGTAGGCTCAATTATTATTCCGCCGCTATCGTTTACTTCAACGCCTGTTTTTACACCAAGACCGAATTGCTTGAAATAATCGGTCATAGTAATGGCGCCCACACGACGTCCAAGCTCAAAGAAAAAGTAGTTGCAGCTCTTTGAAAGAGCGGTTGTTAGACCGATGCTTTTGTGATAATGCATACAACTCGGCTTGTAATCGCCAAAAAAGTCATAGGTTTGTTTGCAGAAAATGACCTCGCTTGTGTTGTAAAGATTGTTTTCAAGCGCTGCCGCCGCAACTATGGGCTTTATGGTAGAGCCTATTGGATACACACCCTGAAAAGCGCGGTCTGTAAGCGGATTTGACGGGTCTGCAAGCAGTGCATCATAATTTTCGGACATTGTGGCCGTGTCATAAGTAGGGTAGTTAGCCGACGTAATAACACCGCCTGTATTTATGTTGATAACAACGGCAGAGCCTGCGCGCGCGGTACCACCCTTGCTTTGCAAATCTTTTACTGTTGTAGCAAGTGCATCCTGTACGGTACGTTGCATTTTAGCGTCAAGAGTAAGCATTACCGTTTTACCTGCGATTGGCGCTTTGGTTATCTCTTGATTAACTATATTACCATCGCTGTCTATATAATAGGTTATTTCACCGTCGGTGCCTCGCAGATGCTTTTCGGCATAATATTCTATACCGCTTTTTCCTACCTTGTCATCAAAGGCATATCCACGGTCCTTGTAATTTTCGCCCTCGGACCAGTCCTCTTCAAATATAGGTCCTACAGTGCCTATAAGATTTACGGCAAGTGATGTATCAGGGTAGTATCTAAAAGGAACAACATCTACCGATACGCCGTCTAACATAAAATTAGACTCTAAAATTTTGCGCATAAGCTCAGTGGGTATATCTTCGGCAAAGGTAAAGGGATAAGAGATTGAGAAATCGGCAATTTCCATACTGTAGCACACGCCTGCGATTTTTCTTGCTTCATCAAGCTCATAATTTTCAAGCTCATAACGCTCAATAAGTCGGGTAAGGCAGTTTTCTGCCGTGGCATAGTCGGCAAGCTCAAGCGTTTTTAACAACTTTTCGGTAGACTCACCTTCTTTAAAACTGTAGGGTGAAGAATATTCAAGCGGCAACTTGTCGGTATGCTCAACGCCCTTTTCATCAAGCAAATTTACAAGACTTAATATAATATCGTTAAGGTTGTCCTTAACATAGGCTTTGTTGAAAACAATGTTATAACCGTCGCGGTTTACTGCAATTTGTCTGCCGTAGCAATCAAGAATTTCGCCGCGCGGCGCTTTAAGCACCGATTTACGAACTGCTGTGCTTCCCTGTGCTAATGAGGAATACTTATAGGAATTTACTATCTGTATAGAATATATTCTTGCGCTATACAGTATAAAAATTAAAACGAGTAGTATAGATAACACCGTAAGGGTTGTTTGATGCTTTCTTTTAAACGGCACTTAAAATCACCTCGATTATTGTAATTTTTTGAATTGATTTACTGTGGTTTGAAATAAAATTTGTTATAGAGATATTTTTCTAAAAAATAAAGTGGAATTGTCAAAACTGCTGTGTATACAGAGCTTGGAAGCGCGTATTGCATTAAGTAGGTAAGATTTTCGGTAAATTGTAGTGAAAAGGCAAGGCAGAAAATCCAACGTATTAAGAAATAACAAATACTGCACATAAGACTTAACGCAAATGCCGCGAAAATGTTGTTATTAAAAAGGTGTTTTGAAATTAATGACACCGAGAGCGCCAACAGCATAAAAAGTATAGCGTTAAAGCCTGTCGGTGTACTCGCTACGCAATCTACAAATATACCTGTGATAAGTCCTGTTAAGGCAGAAGTAATTTCTGAAGAGAACATACAGCATGAGACAAGTAACGTAAGCGGTAACATTGGGTTTGCTGTTAGTATTTTTATGCTGAAATTACCGTTATATTGAAAACCGATAAAAAAGGCAAAAAATACTGTATTTATAATTTTAAGTATTAAAACTTTTTTTCTGTCAGTCATAGATTATTTACCGCCTTTAATATCAATGCCGCCCTGACCTTCAAAGGAGGTTATAACCATAACCGAACGAATTTCGGTAAAATTAACAAAGGGTTTTATTTCGGCATATATTGAAGTGTTGTATTCATCTACACCTATGTTTTTAACCGAGCCGATAAGCAATCCTTCGGGGAAAATTCCCTCACCCGAGGTCATAACATAGTCGCCTACAGCGACCGTGCATGAGCGCGAAAGATTAGCAAAACGGCAAAGTCCGTTTGACGCTGTGCTTAAAGCACCTGTAACAATACCCGAGTCGTTTGTGCGGTTGTCAATAGCGCCCAGTGTTATATCGGGGCTTAAAACGGTTGTTACCTTACAAGTGGTAAGACCAATCTCGGTTACATAACCTACAATACCTGCTTCGGTAATAACTGGGTCATAAAGGGCAATGTCAGAACTTGAGCCTCGGTTTATTGTAAATCCGCCATAAATATCGTCGGGATCGCGCGAGATTATATTTGCATCTGTAAATTTAAAATCGGGATTGTTTTCTTTTATCTCGAGGTATTCCTTATAAAATTGGTTTTCGGCTAAAATTTCGTCATAGTCAGCGACCTTGTTCTGTAGCTCGTTAATTTGCGCTTTAAGCTCGGTGTTTTCAAGGCTTAGCTTGTTGCCGTCGTTATATGACTTCAGAAAATCGGTTGCTGCGTTTGAAATGCTAGTTGCCAAACTGCGAAATGGGGCAGTCAGGGTGCTTGCCAAATCGGTTTGAGGCGACATATGCTTTCCGATTAAGGCAAACGAAACCGTAAGCAATACAACTATCAAAAATATGGCTACTATTATTTTGAACTGTTTACTGCGAAGAAAGAAACGCATTGTAACTCTCCTTGTTATCTAAATCTTTTTACTCTTCTAAAGGTATAGTTAGCAAAACCTGCGTCACCCTCAAGCCGTTTTTCTGCGCCCAAAACTACGCAGTCGAGTGGGTTTGCGGCAATACTTACAGGCATACCTGTCTCTTCTGCAATAAGCTCGGCAAGTCCGCGAAGAAGCGCCGTGCCGCCTGTGAGGGTTATTCCGCTGTCAATAATATCGGCAGAAAGCTCGGGTGGAGTTTTTTCAAGAGTCGAACGAATGGCGTCTATTATTTGTGAAATAGGATCAACCATAGCATCACGTACCTCGGCAGAGGTAATGGTAACATTTTTTGGCAAACCGTCTACAACATTTCTGCCTTTTATTTCAATTGAGGTTTCGTCATCATAAGGCTTTGCAGAACCAATATCAATTTTAATCTGTTCTGCTGTGCGCTCGCCGATAAGCAAGTTGTGCTTTTTTCGCATATAGTTAATGATTGCTTCGTCAAGGTCATCACCCGCAATGCGGAGTGACTGCGCGGTAACTATGTCGCCAAGCGAAATAACGGCTATTTCACTTGTGCCGCCGCCGATATCAACTATCATATTACCAGTAGCCTCATATACTGGAAGTCCCGCACCTACAGCCGCAGCCATAGGTTCTTCAATAAGGTCAACGTCGTATGCGCCTGCTTGTTTTGCGGCATCGTAAACGGCTCGGCTTTCAACCTCGGTAACACCTGTGGGTATGCAGATTACCATTCGTACACGTGAAAAAAGTGAACCCTTGAGTGCTTCGCTTACAAAACGCTTTAGCATAGCCGCAGTTACATCAAAGTCAGCGATAACGCCGTCCTTTAAAGGACGGACAGCAACGATGGAGCCAGGTGTTCTGCCTATCATTTCCTTTGCTTCGCGACCTACCGCGCGAACGGCGTCGTTTCGCACATCGTAAGCCACAACCGACGGCTCACGCATTATTATTCCTTTACCTTTAACACAAACTAATGTATTGGCGGTTCCTAAATCAACGCCTATATCTCTTGTAAACATATATAAACAAACTCCTTAATATTAATTGGTTTTATTTGGTACTATCAAATGTAGTGCCGATGGTATGTTTGTAAGCGTAATACTCTCTTTACCGCTTGAAAATTCACCGTCAAGTGTCCAGGGGACATCCGCTCCGCCGCTTACAGTTACTTGGTGGGTATGGAAAAATTCGATACCATCACGTGAAAGGTCTTTGCGTAATATTCCGTCAACTATTGATTGGAACTGTAAAATAGTGGTGGGATTTTTTATAAGTAAAACCTCGAATTTACCGTCGTTAAGCTTTACAACAGAGTCATTAAACTTTACTATTCCGCCAACTGACATAGAGTTTGAGATTGCGCCAAATAGGAAATCGCCCTCAATCTCGCGGTGGTCACAGGTGAATTTTAAATGAATAGGTTTTATGTTACTAAGACTCTTAATTCCCTCAAAAAAGTATGCCGCTTGACCTAATACGTTTTTTACCTCTTGTGGAGCCGAGTAGGATGCTTCGGTAAATGCGCCGAAGGATGCGGTGTAGGAAAAGTATTTGTCATCAAATTTACCTATGTCAAGGTCGGTTTCTATACCCGTTACAATGTCACTTGCGGCCACTGTAGGATTGCGCGAAATTTTAAGTCCCGATGACCATTCGTTGAGTGTGCCGTATGGAATGTAACCTAAGGTGCATTTAAGACCTTTTATCATAACGCCTGTTATAACCTCGTTGAGTGTGCCATCACCGCCGCACACAACAATTCGGTCATATTCGCCTTCGTTTAGCGATTGGGCTTTAAGTGTAGCGTCACCCTGTCGTTTGGTGGGATATACCGTTACGTCAAAATCGGCATCGGAAAAAATCTGTACTATTTTCAAAAGGTCGTTTTTGATTTTTGCCTTTCCTGAACGGGGATTTGTTATGATAAGAAGTTTTTTGTTTTTCATATATAAAACCTCCGAAATTCAAAATTATCTGTAATTTATGGGTAGCGTTGCTGTTGCATTAAGTGATGCATCACAGGTGTTGCCGCTAAGATATTCATAATATCCTTGCACACCGACCATTGCGGCGTTATCACCACAGTATTTAAGAGGCGGATAGTAAAGCTTTATACCTTTTGCATCACATTCCTGTTGCATACGGGTTCTCAGCTCGGAGTTTGCTGAAACGCCACCCGCCAAAACAAGTGTTTTATAGCCTTTGCTCTGGATTGCTGATAAGGTTTTTGAAATCAATATATCGCAAACCTTTTGTCGTATGGTAGCGCAAAGTACGGGTACATCGATTTCCTCGCCCTTTTGAGTCTTATTATGAACAAGGTTTACGACAGCTGTTTTAAGTCCCGAAAAACTGAAATCAAACGGATTTTCAGTATGGGGGGTAGGTAGGGGATATTTTTTTATATCTGCTACAGTTGCTGTTTTGTCAAGATTTACGCCACCGGGATAGGAAAGTCCAAGTGCTCGCGCGGTTTTATCAAAGCATTCGCCTGCGGCATCATCGGTTGTTCTGCCAATGGGGTTAAACTTGGTGTAATCTGTAACCTCGGTGATAATTGTGTTACCTCCCGATACTGTGAGGCACATAAAAGGCGGCTTGAGCTTTGGTGTGTCAATGTAGTTTGCCGCTATATGTGAGCGCAAATGATGCACGGGAATAAGCGGCACATCGAGTGAGTACGATAGTCCCTTTGCAAAGTTTACACCAACAAGCAACGCGCCTATAAGACCGGGCGCAAAGGTAACAGCAACAGCGTCAATGTCGCTATATGTAAGACCTGCTTGCTTTAGTGCCTCGTCACACACCTGACTTATGGCTTCGGTATGTCTGCGTGAAGCAATTTCAGGCACAACACCACCGTAAATTTTGTGTTCGGCTATCTGTGTAGCTATTATATTTGAAAGTATTTGGCGTTCGTCGGTTATTGCTACCGACGTTTCATCACAAGACGATTCTATAGCTAAAATTATCATTAAATCACCAATTAAATGAAATGTTTTGTCATTATTATTGCATCTTCTGTGGGGTTTGTGTAAAAGCATTTACGAAGTCCTACATGTTTGAAACCAAAATTTTCATATAAATGAATGGCTGCGGCGTTAGAGGCTCTTACTTCAAGGGAAATAAATTCTAACGTTTGCCTACAATCTTCGATTACAAACTCAAGTATTTTTGTTCCCACACCTTGATTTCTATATTCGGGCAGTACGGCAATGTTGGTAACATAGCCTTCTCCCGCGATTTTTGAAACACCGATATAACCTGCAACAGTGTCACCTACAAGCGCCACATAAAAGTCGGTGCCTGAATTCATTGATTCAAGTATAGACTTTTCACTCCAAGGTATAGAGAAGGACTGTTGCTCAATTTTTGCAATGTCGCTTATATTATCGGTTGTTGCAATTTGTATCTTGATTTGCTTAAAAAATTTCATATCAATAAGATTATCAATGTTTTCGAAAATGCTGTCGCGGCATTGGCGGTATGTTTCAATATCGCACCCGAATGGGTCGGGAATGCCACCGCCTAAAACATACAATTTGTTTTGGTCTGCGCCCGATAACAAAAGCATTTGCTTGTGTGACTCGGTCATACAAATTATAGTATCGGCATTTTTTATATCGGTTGGTGTAATATAGACAGAAATATGATTTGAAATATCAATACCTACTTCGTTCATAACCGCAATAGAATTTTTGTTGGCTTTATCGCCACCGCTAAATCCACGGCTTACAACCGAAATGTTGTTTAGATTTTTCGATTTTAGATAATACTCTGCCATCGGACTGCGGCAGGTGTTACCGGTACATACAAAAATTATATTCATTATCCCTTTGCCTCAAGCCAATTTTTGCCGCTGTTGGCATCAACCTTTAATTCGACCGCTAATTTTGCGGCGGAAGACATTTCCTGCTGGAGTATTGTGCAAACGGCGTTTTGGTCTTTTTGTTCACACTCAACAATAAGCTCGTCGTGCACCTGCAGGATAAGCTGCGCTGTTGGAATTTCCTTTTTGAGACGCTCACTTACCTTAATCATAGCTATTTTTATAATGTCGGCGGCAGTGCCCTGTATGGGCGCATTACGAGCCACTCGTTCTCCGAATGCGCGGAGCATGCCGTTTGAAGCCGAAAGCTCGGGAAGATAGCGGCGGCGTCCAAACAAGGTTGTAACATATCCATCATCCTTGGCTTTTGCTATTGTTCTTTCCATATATGCGGCGATACCCTTGTAGGTATCAAGATAGTTTTTAATATAAGTTTCGGCTTCCTTGCGGCTTACGCCAATGTCTTTGCCCAGTGAAAACGCGCCTATACCATAAACAATACCAAAGTTAACCGCTTTTGCGCGACTTCGCATTATGGGTAGCACCATATCCACAGGAATGTTAAATACCTGAGATGCGGTGACTGTGTGAATATCTGTGTCACTACCGAAGGACTGTATCATAACGCTGTCATTTGCCATAGAGGCAAGAACGCGTAATTCAATTTGTGAATAATCGGCATCACAAAGGCTAAAGCCATCGCGCGCTTTGAAAAATTTACGTAAAATTCTGCCCTCTTCGGTGCGAACGGGAATATTTTGAAGATTGGGCTCAAGTGAGCTGATGCGACCTGTTCGGGCTTCGGTTTGGTTAAAGGTGGTGTGTATTCTGCCGTCATCCGCCACACACGATAATAAGCCATCGCAGTAGGTGGATTTAAGCTTTGCGAGTTGACGGTATTTTAGTATTAATTCAACTATTGGGAAATCGTATCGTAGTTCTTCAAGAACTTCAGCACCTGTGCTAAAACCGCTTTTAGTTTTCTTTTTAGCTGGAAGACCGAGCTTTACAAACAAAATTTGACCTAACTGTTTTGGGGAATTTAGGTTAAATTCTTCACCTGCAAGGCTGTATATTTCGTTTGTAATTTCACCGATTTGCTGATGAAGTTCAAGGGAATAATCCTTTAGTCCGTCGCAGTCAACCAAAAATCCTTTTGTTTCCATCGATGAAAGCACACGAGCGAGGGGAACCTCAATGTCATAAAGCAAATCAAGCTGACCGCTGTCCTCTAGTGATTTTTGGAGTGCATCACAGCAATTAGAAAATTTAGTTGCCGCTAAAAACAGTTGGCTTTCGCAATCTTGTACCTGTGAATCGCTGCCGTATTCGGCAATAATTCGTTGCAGGGAATAGTCAGATGCAGACGGATTGCAAAGATATGCCGCAAGCATAGCATCAAATTTTATCGCTTTTATATCAGCATATTTTTTGTAAAGATTTTTACAGTCATATACACGCTTAATTATAAGCTCATTTTCTAAAATAAGCTGTAATTCAACATCGTTTAAAGCACATACAGTGTCATCGCTTACTGCGGCTGCACCGTTTTCATCGATATAAATATCGGCAACATTTTTAACATCGGCGGCACTACCGATTTTAAAGCAGGTGTCACGAGATGCTTTTTTATCGGCAGTAGCGGCGCTGGGGGAAATACCCATCTTTTCCATTAGCTTAAAAAATTCAAGACGAGTCATAAGCTGGGAAAGGGCTGACCTGTCACCGCTTGTGATTTTGTAACTGGATATATCCTTGTCAATGGGCGCTTCGTGGTTTATAGTGCCGAGAGTTCTGCTTAAAAACGCACTGTCTTTACCTACGGTAAGTTTATTTTTAACGCCGTCTTTTATATCAAGCTCGTCAAGATGCTTGTAGATATAGTCAATACTGTGGTATTTCGTAATAAGGTCGGTCGCAGTTTTTTGCCCTACGCCTGCAACACCGGGTATATTATCCGATGAGTCACCCATAAGAGCTTTAAGCTCTATCATTTCATCGGGGGTAAGTCCATAATCTTCGAATAACTTTTCTTTGGTATAATCGGTGATTTCAGGGTGTCCCATTTTGGTGACGGTAAGTAAAACACGGGTATTGTCGGACACTAGTTGTAAAGAGTCGCGGTCGCCTGTGGCGATTACGCAACTGTCACCGTTTGTATTTGCGCTGTGTGCCAAGGTACCGAGTATATCGTCGGCTTCATAACCCTCGCACTCAATAAACTTATATCCAGCGAGGGTTAACCATTCTTTAAGAATTGGAAATTGCCCACGCAGTTCATCAGGCATAGCATGACGCCCCGCTTTGTATTCGGCATACATATTATGTCGAAAGGTGGGTGCTTTAAGGTCAAAGGCGACTGCAACACAATCGGGATTTTCTTTTTCAAGCAATTTATTTAAAATGTTTATGAAACCGTAAACTGCATTGGTATATGTGCCATTCTTTGTAGATAGCAATTTTATTCCGTAAAAAGCACGGTTTATTATACTGTTTCCGTCGATTGCAAGCAGTTTCAAAGCGCCATTTCTCCTTTTAAAGTACAAGTATAATTATTATAGCACTTAAATATCAATTTGTCACCATAAAATTTAAAAAATTGACAGAATGTTCATTTTCCTGTATAATCGCCTTGTTATGAAGATAAAAAACATTGAAATTAAAGGATTTGCAGCTCTCGCGCCTATGGCAGGTGTTGCCGATAGGGCAATGAGAGAAATATGTGCCGAATACGGCGCGGGGTTTACTGTGGGTGAGCTTACAAGCGCTCGCGGAGTTATTCAAGGCGATAAAAAATCAGCTCGGTTGTTGGAGTGTTTTACTACCGAAGCTGTTTGCGCGTCACAGCTATTTGGGCGCGACCCCGAAATAATGGCGGCGGCGGCACTGCGTGCAGAGGAATTAAACCCTGATTTTATTGATATAAATATGGGTTGTCCCGCACCAAAGGTTGCAGGACACGGTGGCGGTAGCGCGCTTATGAAGGAGCCTCAACTCGCTCAAAAAATAATTGAGGAAGTTGTAAAGGCAGTTCATGTGCCCATTACCGTAAAAATACGTTCAGGTTGGGATAATCACAGTCTTAATGCGGTAGAACTTGCCCGTATGTGCGAAGCAGCGGGTGTTGCGGCTATAACTGTTCACGGCAGAACACGTAAACAAATGTATGCGCCACCTGTAAATTACGATATTATCAAAGAGGTGAAAAATGCGGTAAAAATACCCGTTATAGCAAACGGTGATATAAGTGATGCAAAAAGCGCTAAATTTGTATATGATTACACGGGTTGCGACTATGTTATGGTGGGACGCGCCGCACAGGGTAATCCTTTTGTTTTTGATGAAATAAATGCCGCGTTTGAGGGTCGTGAATATACACCGCCTACCCTCGAGGAGCGTTTTAAAACCTGTTTTAGGCAGATTGAACTTATGCACAAATACAAAGAACCGCGCACAGCAATCTTGGAGTCGAGAAAGCATACCGCATGGTATCTTACCGGTCTTCGCGGCTCGGCGGCACTTAGGTGTATGTGCGGAGAAATATCGTCACTAAGGGATATTAAGTTAATTTTCGAAAAAGCTCTTGAACAGAATAAATAATTGTGATAGAATATCAAAGTTAAAAATGAATTTTTAAAGAAGGTAGCTTTATGTCAGGACATTCTAAATGGAACAACATTAAAAGGAAGAAAGAGAAAACTGATGCCGCAAAGGCGAAAATTTTTACAAAAATCGGTCGTGAAATTTCGGTAATTGTAAAGGCTGGCGGTCCTAATCCACAGGAAAACAGCAAACTGAAGGACGCTATCGCAAAGGCTAAGGCTAACAATGTGCCGAACGACAATATTGAGCGCATTATTAAAAAAGCCGCAGGTGAGGGCGGCGCAAATGAATATGAGGAGCTTATTTATGAGGGCTACGGTCCTTGCGGTGTAGCCGTTGTTGTAGAAACTCTTACCGACAACCGCAATAGAACAGCGGGTGAAATGCGTCATTATTTTGACAAATGCGGCGGTAACCTCGGACAAAGCGGTTCTGTAATGTTTATGTTTGACCGTAAAGGTGTGATTGCCATTGAGGGCGAAGGTCTTGACGAAGACACCGTTATGGAAGCAGCACTTGAAGCAGGTGCCGAGGATTTCAGTTTTGATGGCGATGTGTTTGAAATTACAACCGAGCCTAACGATTTAGGCGCTGTGCGAGATGCTTTGGAAGAAAAGGGTTATTCTTTTCTTTCGGCTGAGGTGCAATATATTCCACAAACCACTACCGTTATTGATGACGAGGATATGCAAAGAAAAATGGAAAAGCTTATTGATATGCTTGAAGAAAACGACGATGTTCAGGAAATCTGGCACAATTGGGAAATGCCTGAGGAATAAGTGGTTTAAAACACAATATATAGTTTGAATTAAAAACAGCAGATACAATATCTGCTGTTTTTCTTATATTTTATTGTTAAAGTGTACATAAAAAGCGTGAAAATTTGTCACTTTTGTGAAAAACACAAAATATTGTGTTTTTTGCTATTGACCTATACAAGAAACTGTGATACAATACATAAGCTGACGCGAGTAGAGCCTTTTTTGTTTGCTCGCTGTATTTTACTGAAAAAGTGCTAAAAATGTAAAAAATGTATGGAGAGGTAGAATATGAAAATCATTAAAAGAAGCGGCGCCGAAGTTATTTTTGATCCTAAAAAAATTATTATTGCCGTTACTAAAGCAAATGAAAGTGTAGTTCCAAGTGAACGTATGAGCGAAATACAGATTAAGCGTATTGCCGAAGATGTTGAGGCTGCTGCCGCTAATATGAACCGTTCACTCAGCGTGGAGGAAATTCAGGATATGGTCGAAGACCAAATTATGAATCAGCGCGCATTTAGTGTTGCACGCCGTTATATAACATACCGTTATAACCGTGCTCTTATCCGTAAGTCAAACACTACTGATGAACAGATTTTAAGCCTTATTGAATGCAATAATGAAGAGGTTAAACAGGAAAACTCCAACAAAAATCCTACCGTTAACAGCGTTCAGCGTGACTATATGGCGGGTGAGGTAAGTAAGGATATTACCAAGCGTATTTTACTCCCGGGTGATATTGTTGAAGCTCACGAAAACGGTATTATACATTTCCACGATGCTGACTATTTTGCTCAGCATATGCATAACTGTGACCTTGTAAACCTTGATGATATGCTGCAAAACGGTACCGTTATAAGCGGAACACTTATCGAAAAACCGCATAGTTTTTCTACCGCCTGCAATATCGCCACACAAATTATCGCACAGGTGGCTTCGTGTCAATACGGCGGTCAAAGTATCAGCCTTACACATTTAGCGCCTTTTGTTGATATAAGCCGTAAAAAAATACGCACTGAGGTTATAGAAGAATTTAATGAAATCGGCGAAGAAATCACCGATGAAAAGATAGATAAAATAACCGAAAGACGCCTTCTTCAAGAAATCCGCAAGGGTGTTCAAATGATTCAGTATCAGGTTGTAACACTGATGACTACTAATGGACAAGCACCGTTTGTTACAGTATTTATGTATCTTAACGAGGCAAAAAATGAACGCGAACGAGCAGACCTTGCTTTAATCATTGAGGAAACTTTACGTCAACGCTTCGAGGGCGTTAAAAATGAAAAGGGTGTATGGATTACACCTGCTTTTCCAAAGCTTATTTACGTGCTTGAAGAGGATAACATCCGCGAGGGTACAAAGTACTGGTATTTGACCAAGCTTGCTGCAAAATGTACTTCAAAGCGTATGGTTCCTGATTATATTTCCGAAAAAATAATGCTTGAAAACAAAATTGACAAAAACGGTGACGGTCATTGCTATACTTGTATGGGTTGCCGAAGCTTCCTTACTCCTTATGTTGATGAAAACGGAAAAGCTAAATACTACGGTCGATTTAATCAGGGTGTTGTAACGGTTAACCTTGTAGACATCGGTCTTTCGGCTAACCGTGATTTAGAAAAATTCTGGCAGATTTTCGATGATCGTATGGAGCTTTGCCACAGGGCTTTACAGGCACGTCACGAGCGCCTTACAGGCACACTTTCTGATGCGGCACCAATTCTTTGGCAGCACGGCGCATTGCTACGACTCAAAAAGGGTGAGACCATCGACAAGTATTTGCACGGCGGTTATTCTACCTTGTCACTCGGCTATGCAGGTCTTTGGGAGTGCGTATATTCACTCATAGGTAAAAAACTTACCGAGCAAGATGGTAAGGAATTAGGTCTTGCTATTATGAAAAAGCTCAACGAGTATACTGCTAAATGGAAAGCAGAGGAAAATATTGACTATTCTCTTTACGGCACACCGCTTGAAAGCACTACCTACAAATTTGCTAAATGTTTGCAAAAGCGTTTCGGCAAGGTGGCGGGTGTTACTGATAAGAATTATATTACAAACAGCTATCATGTTCATGTAACCGAGCCTATTGATGCGTTTGATAAGCTGGCTCTTGAGTCTGAATTTCAAGCGTTGTCACCAGGTGGCGCAATTTCCTATGTTGAAGTACCTGATATGAAAAACAATCTTGATGCTGTACTTTCGGTTATGCAGTTTATTTATGACCATATTATGTATGCCGAGCTTAACACCAAGAGTGACTACTGTCAGATTTGCGGTTGGGATGGAGAAATTGCAATAGAAGAGGATGCCGACGGCAAACTTATATGGAAATGTCCAAACTGTGGAAATACCGATCAGGATAAAATGAATGTTGCACGACGCACATGCGGTTATATAGGTACACAGTATTGGAATCAGGGCAGAACACAGGAAATTCAAGAGAGAGTTTTGCACTTGTAATATTAAATAATGTAGGGGAGGGTGTATCCCTCCCTTTTTATCGGAGAATATTTTATGCATTATGGAGCTATAAAAAATTGTGATATTGCAAACGGTGTGGGCGTTAGGGTAACACTGTTTGTTTCGGGTTGCCGAAATGCCTGTAAAAACTGCTTTCAACCTCAAACGTGGAATTTTGAATACGGACAGCCTTTTACAAAGCAAACCGAGGATTATATATTAGAGCTTTTAAAGCCCGATTATATAACAGGCTTGACACTCTTAGGCGGTGAGCCATTCGAGCCTGAAAATCAACGCGATTTATTGCCATTTGTAAAGCGGGTAAAGCAAAATTATCCAAACAAAACTATATGGTGTTTTTCGGGTTTTACTTTCGAAGAAATGCACACCGTAGGAAACCGTAGTTGTTGCGAAGTGACAAATGAACTGTTGTCATATATAGATGTATTGGTAGACGGCAGATTTGTAGAAGAGCAAAAAGATATATCCCTACGTTTCCGCGGCTCACGCAATCAGCGCATAATAATGCTGCCCGAAACTCTAAAAAACGGCGAAATAGTTTTATGGAAAGAGCCGAGTAAAAATTTTGATTAAATTCTAAAGGACCAAGAAAAATTCTTGGTCCTTTGTTCTATTTTTGGCTTGTCTTACATAATTTTATTAAAAAGGACAAGGACGGAAAAATATGGATAACGAATATGATAATGCGATATTATCGGTAAGTGACAGAATACAAAGAATATTGTTTTTTGTGTCTGATGAAATAAAAGAAAAGACTGAAGAAATCCGTTTGCGAGCTGGTCTTCCTGTATGCCTTACGGTAAAGGGTAATGTAATGTTTGTTCATACCGACAGCACCGTTTCACCACTAAAAAAAACAGATTTGCTTATCGCTTCACACAAGGATTTGAGAGAAACTCTGGCGCTTATTTGCAACAATTCGGTTTATTTGCACGAAAGTGAAATAAAGCAGGGTTATATATCACTCTCACGCGGAAATAGGGCGGGGGTATGCGGTGTATTTAATGCCGATGGAATGTTAAATTCGGTTAGTTCCATAAATATACGCATAGCGCGGCAAATATTCGGTTGCGCAAAACCGCTTGTCCATTATGCGCAGGGCGGACTGCTTATTGCAGGACCTGCAGGTAGCGGAAAAACTACAATTTTACGAGACCTTATAAGGCTTTTGTCAAACGGCGAGGATGGATATTGTAAGCGTGTTTGTGTGATAGACAGCCGCGGTGAAATTTCGGGCGGCTTTGGAGAAAAAGTCTTTAACGATTTGGGTGACAACACCGATGTTTTATATATGCAAGACAAAGCGCTTGGTACGCAGATAGCCCTACGCACTATGTTTCCACATATAATTGCTTTTGATGAAATCGGCACCGACCAAGAGCTATGTAGTGTGAGGGATTGCTTTAACGCAGGAGTCAGTATTATTACAACAGCGCACAGCAAGGATGAAAATGATTTGATGAGGCGTGCAGTTACTAAAAATATTATAAAAAATTATGCCGTGCAAAATATTGCACTACTATCGGGTGTAATAGACGAGACACCTAAAATTTTTAGTGTCAAGGAGATATGCAAAAATGTTGACTGTTAAGATTTTAGGTGTATTGATGATTATTACCAGTTGCAGTATGGCGGGTTTTTTAAAGAGTCGCTGTGTATATAACAGGGTTAAAAAATTGCATCAGCTGTGCGACGGAACGGAGTTGCTTTTTGAATACATAGAGCAGGGTAAATACGAGCTTGAAAAGGCTATTAAAAAAGCTTTTTTTAAATGCGGATTTATAAAATTTCAAAAGCAAAATGCAATATGTATTGACAAAGAACTTACTAATGAAGACAGCAGAGTGATAAACGAATTTTTAAAATCCTTGGGTTATTCTTCAAAAAAAGCAGAATGTAATCGCATAAAAGCCTTTGGTTTACTTTTAGAAAAAAGATTGAATGAAGCCGAGGCAGAAAGAGTGCAAAAAAGCAAAATATATCAAACCTTTGGTGTTTGTATAGGTCTTGCTATTGGCATATTGTTGATTTAGAGGTATAAAAATGGACGTAAATTTTATATTTAAGGTTGCCGCGATAGGAATTATTGTAACGGTTCTTCATCAGTTGCTTGTGCGTTCAGGTCGCGAAGAACAGGCGATGCTTGTAACACTTTCGGGGTTGGTGGTTGTTCTTCTTATGGTTGTGAGCGCTATTGCCGATTTGTTTGACACGGTTAAGGGGTTGTTTGGACTGTGACGGGCGAATTTTTTAAAATTGTGGCAATTATTTTAATTGTTGCTGTTTTAGCGGTATTGCTCAAAAGCAGACTTGCCGAATATTCATTTTTGTTGAGTGCTGCGGTTGTTTGTTCTGTTATTGTTTTTTCATTGGGGTATATTTTTCCTCAAATTCAAAAGATACAAAATTTGTTTGAAAAGGGCGGGAATTCAGTTGTCTATTTCACCGTTGCGTTAAAGTCACTGGGTATATCTTATATAGCCGATTTTGCCGAAAGTATTTGCCGCGATTTCGGACTTAATGCATTGGCTCAGGCAACCGATATAGTCAGCAAGGGTACAATATTTATATTAAGCGTTCCCTTGATATGCGCCGTGCTCGAATGCGCGCTTAAATTTGTGGGATTATGAAAAAGTTTTTGATTTTTTTAATTTTCGTTTTTATGTTCTCTATACCCGTTTCGGCGGCTGATGATATATACAAAAATACTTATGAAAGTATCGATGGAAACAGTATAGAGGAAACTCTTGACCAAAATGTAAGGGATTTTTTCAGGAGAAATGAAATTAGCCCATCTGATTATGAATGGGTAAATAAACTTACCGAAAAGTCGGTTATGTCGCATATTTTAGATTTTATTACAGGAGGTATAAAGCAACCGCTTAAAACGGGTGTTATAATTACAGGTGTAATTCTTATTACTGCGGCGCTTACGGCGTTTGGGGGTAATTCATACGCAAATACTGCCATTTACTCGGCGGTTCTTGCCATAACTGTGATTATTTCAGGAGATATTTGGCAAAGCGTATCAACTGCTGTTAATACCGTAAAAGGCAGTAGTTCGTTTATGCTAAGCTTTGTCCCCGTTTTTGCAACTGTAACAGCGCTTTCTGGTAAGGCTGTAACTGCCGCGTCAATGAGTGCGCTACTACTTTCGGCTACCGAAGTGGTTGCATTTGTTGCCTCATTTGCAATATTACCGCTAATGGGTGGATATTTAGCGCTTAGCATCAGCACAGGTGTATCCCCTCTGCTTGATAATACGGGTTTAGTTGACAGCATCAAAAAAATATCTATGTGGATACTTTCACTTTTGGGTACGCTTTTTATCGGTATTTTAAGTATACAAACAACCGTTAATTCTGCAGCAGACAGCGTTACACTGCGTACGGCGAAGTTTATTTTAGGTACATCTGTACCGGTTGCCGGTGGTGTATTGAGCGAAGCTGTGTCCACGGTGTCGGCTTCTGTGGGACTTTTACGTTCCTCAATAGGTATTTACGGCGTGGTAGCGCTTATTATGCTTTTATTACCCATTTTGATAGAGCTTATAATATGGCGGTGTGTTCTGTTTGTTACCACAGCGTTTGGTGAACTCTTTTCACTTAATAAAATAAGTTGTGTTTTAAAGGCGGTTGATTCTATGCTTTCAGTTTTAGTGGGTGTTGTGCTACTTGTCGGCGCCACCTTTATAATATCACTTACGGTAGTAGTTACAGCGGGTAAAGCATAATGAACAACATTTCTGCTTTTATGATGAGCTTTTGTTCATCATGTATATTACTGGGATTTTTGTATTTGCTTTGTCCTAAGGACAAATTAAACAGTAGCGTTAAATATGTGTTTTGTCTTTGTTTTTTGTGTTGCGTTTTAAACGGGGTTGTTAATTTCCCCAAATTAAATTTGAGTCAGTTTGACGCAGCCTCAAATACCACAGTTGCGACAGAACAGTCTACGGCTGCTGTGGCACAATCGGTTTTTGCGCAAGCGCTTGCTAAGCAAAATATAAATTTTTCAAAAATTTCGGTAGATACTAATAAATTATCAAACGGCAGCATAACTATAAGTAAGGTAACTGTTTATTCTGCCGAAAACAGCGAGGTTATCAGGTCGATAATAGGCTCGGACAGTTATGAGGTATGTGTTATAAATGAATGAAAGAATTAAAAATGCAGTTAAAAATCCTAAAATACTAATAACCTTAGGATTGGTAGGAATATTTCTCATATTTATATCTTCGGTTTTACCATCGGGCAATAACTCTAAGGAAGAGTCATTACAGCTTGATAGTTATAACATTCAAGAATACCGCTTGACGTTGGAACAGGATATTAAAAATATAGTTACAGGTATTACAGGTGACAAAAATCCTACGGTGGTTATAACACTTGAAAGCGGTGTCAGATACTCGTATGCCAGTGCCAATGAAACCGATACCTCAAGTGCAAGCGGCACAAGTTCCGACCAAAGCAGCGAAAGCAAAAAGCAGTCATATATAACGGTTAAAACTGCCGATGGCGGTGAGAAGGCGCTCGTAGTTACAGAAATTATGCCCGAGGTACGCGGCGTAGCCATAATATGCACAGGCGGTGAAATACAGGCAACCGCTGAAAAAATAGAAAATGCCGTAACAGCGGCTTTAAATATAACTACAAAAAGAGTTTACATTTCGGGAGGAACATCTTAATGAAAAAAGGTAAGGTATTTGGAAAACATCATGTGGTTTTGGCACTTATGGTGCTTTGCTTGGGGGCTGCGGTATGGCTTAATATGAAATTTTCTTCAACCGATAAATATTTGGGTGAAGCAACCTATGTAAGCAGTAAGACCGAAGCGACAGGAGAGGCGGTGCAGACTTCAGCAAAGGTAGAGGGTGAGGATTACTTTACCTCTGCGCGTAAAGATAGGCAAAAAGCGCTTGATGAAGCACAGCAGCTTGTTGAGGAAACACTTAAATCTGCAAATATTACCGACGGGGAGCGTCAAAAGGCGCTAAGTGATGTAAACGAGTTGGCAACGCGTGTTGAAAAGGCAAATAATATTGAAACCCTGCTAAAAGCAAAGGGCTTTAGCGAAAGCGTTGTAATAATAGGGGATAATGATATAAATATTGTTGTTAAATCGGAGGGGATTTCCACCACACAAACCTTGCAGATACAAGATATAGTTACCGCCCAGACCGAAATACCGCTTAGCAACATAAAAATTGTCACTATAAAATAATTTTCTTGCTTTAGTAAAAGAATTGTGTTATAATACCCTTGCAATAATGGTTATTATAATATTAGAAAGTTAAAATTATTTATATATGCGGAGGATAAAGTAATGGACAATAGAACAGAAGTTTCCGTAAGCACTGAAGTGCTTGAAAAAATGTCTGAAATTGCGGCTCTTGAGGTTGAGGGTGTTAAGGGCATTGCAAAACGAGCAATTGACCTTAAAGGTGCAATAAAATCAAAAAGCGTTGTAAAGGGCGTTAAGGTTGAAAGTGTTAACGGCGCTATTGATATTAATGTTTATATTTGTGTAGATTCAAAATCTAAAATGCGCGATGTTGCCGAGGCTGTTCAGCAGAATGTTAAGGACAAAATCCAAACAATGACAGGTACTGCCGTAACACGCGTAAATGTTAACATCGAAGACCTTGATTTCGGTGAAGAAGAATAAAATTTAATAGTTTAAACAAAAGCAGACCAATGCCTATGATGAGGTAAACGTCTGCTTTTTTATTCCTCTTATAAAAAAGGAAGTAACTTCTTTACAAGTTTCTCCGTTTTGGCAAATTATTGTTTGGAATTCTAACATATAGCGTGAAAATGATTGCTTTTAAATAAGCTTGAAAAATCCGTAGGTGCTGTTAAGTGGGTCTTTGAACAATGGTATTTTTGGTGTACAAAAAGTAAACAAAATAAATAAAAGACCTAAAGTAAATATAAAAATTTTTGAAGCAGTCGGTGATAAAATGCATTCCCGATTGTTTTTCATTGACTTGGTTTCTG
The DNA here is from genome assembly GCA_045604215.1 of Acutalibacteraceae bacterium. Lineage (GTDB taxonomy): Bacteria > Bacillota > Clostridia > Oscillospirales > Acutalibacteraceae > UBA737. The sequence goes on along the minus strand of JAZUNP010000032.1, from coordinate 84,572 downwards.
TGAAAAAACTTATAGCCGCCGCAATAAAAAAGATTAGAATATTAAACCAATCCGTCTTTACACCCAAAGCACCGGTATAGGTGTAGTAAAGCATGGGGATTACGGTAAGACCTATAAAAAACCCCTTGGCTTTTGCACACCAAAAATTTTTGTACTCGTTTTCAAAATATCGGCTTTCAAAAAGGGCGAAAATTAGCATTGGAAAGTATAGTAACTTCATATGTTCCCAAATTGATTCGTTTACCGCCGAAAAAAGACCGACAATTATATTTTGATTTGTCCAATCAAAAACAAAGTGTAACAGCGTTCCGAAAACACTTGTAAAAACAAACCCTAAAAATTGCCAAATTACAAGAGATTTTTTCATTGCATGACCTCCGTTTTGCTTTTATATGCTATTATATGTATCATTTTTAATTTATAATAAAAAAACCGCAAAATTTAACACTTTGCGGTTTTTAAAATTAGTCTGCTACTTGATGATGTGCATGTTCATTTCTGAAAAGCAAAGAAATGCACCAAACACCCGCAAGTGCTATTACGGTGTAAACAATGCGACTGAGGAGTGCGCCTGTACCGCCAAAAATCCACGCCACAAGGTCAAAACTGAAAAGACCTACAAGTCCCCAGTTAAGACAGCCAATAATGGCGAGAATAAGACAAATTTTATCAAACATTTATTTTCACCTCTTTGAAAATTCATAATATTATTTTGAGTGTGTTTTAATTAAAATATACTCTTTCTTTTCAAAAAGCGCCGACAGATATTAGCTGTCGGCGCTTTTATTTGTTGTAGCTGCCTACAACTTATTTCATACTGTTTTCGTAAGATTCGATCATCTTTTTAACCATCTGACCGCCGATTGAACCTGCCTGCTTAGAGGTAAGGTCACCGTTGTAACCCTGCTTAAGATTTACGCCTACTTCGTTAGCAGCTTCCATCTTAAAACGGTTGAGAGCTTCTTTTGCCTCTGGTACTACGTTTTTAGCCATCGTGTTTCACTCCTTACATACACAAATTTTGTTTGCGTTTGCAATATTATGTTGTGAAATATTTTTAAGTTTATTAAAGGTAATTTTTGCGACTAATGTAAATTTTTTACTTAAATAATGACATAAGTTATTTATCAAAATTTAACACTCCAAAATTTTTTTCATAGAATATTTATGAGCAAATAAATTTAAAATTGTTTGCTTTGCTGTGATTATTTTGCTTTTTATAAGGTAAAAATATCTTATGCAAAAACTTTTGGAGTGTGAAGCAAGGATGACAATAAAACGAGGAGAAATATACTACGCTGATTTAAGTCCCGTTATTGGATCTGAACAGGGTGGAGTAAGACCTGTTTTGATAGTGCAAAACGATGTCGGTAACAAATACAGTCCTACGGTGATTGCCGCCGCGATTACCAGTCAACATGACAAATCAAATCTACCTACACATATAAATTTAAGTGCCGATTGTTGCGGACTCAGCAAGGACAGTATTGTGCTGCTTGAACAGGTGCGCACTATTGACAAGCGACGACTTAAAGAAAAGATGGGCACAATTGACCCGACAGCTATGAACCGTGTGGACAAGGCTTTGTCCGTCAGTTTTGGACTTGGAACATTTAGTTAAATAATATTGTCGAAACCTCTTACTAAATTGTGGTTGACAAGCATCGGTTTAAATTATAAAATTAAGATATAGAAATTTAGGGAGGTTTTGACAATGGTAAATGAACAATACAAGCTTTGGTGCGCGCGCGCTACGCTTGACAGTGACTTGGTAGCCGAGCTTAAAAGCATAGAAGGTAACGAGGAAGCAATAAGCGATGCTTTTTATAAAGACCTTGAATTCGGTACAGGCGGTCTTCGCGGCGTTATAGGCGCGGGTACAAACCGTATGAATGTTTATACAGTCGGCAAGGCAACTCAAGGTCTTGCTGCTTATGTTAATTCGGTAACCGAAAACGGCAAGGTGGCAATTGCTTACGACAGCCGCATTAAATCAGACGTTTTTGCGCGCGACGCGGCGGCTATTCTTGCGGCAAACGGCATAAAAGTTTACATATACAAGGAGCTTATGCCGACTCCAATGCTTTCCTTTGCTGTACGTCATTTGAAATGTGATGCGGGTATTGTTGTAACAGCAAGTCACAACCCATCAAAATATAACGGCTATAAGGCATACGGTAACGACGGTTGTCAGCTGGGATTAGAGGCGGCTGATTATGTTCTTTCTATTATGAACCAAGTTGATATTTTTGACGGTGTTAAGCGTGTGGACTTTGACGAGGCACTCGCAAGCGGTAAGATTGAATATATAGGCGACGACGTAATTGAGGCTTATCTTGAGGCTGTAGAAGATAGACGAGTAAACCGCGATATTGATATGTCCAAGCTTAATGTGGTTTATACTCCACTTCACGGCTCGGGTAACAAACCCGTACGAGCAATACTTTCTAAAATTGGCGCTACAAACGTAACAGTAGTTCCCGAACAGGAGAAGCCAGACGGCAACTTCCCGACAGCGCCGTATCCAAACCCTGAAATTCGTCAAGCTTTTGAGTGCGCTTTAAAGCTTGCCCAAAGCGTAAAACCCGATTTACTTCTTGCAACTGACCCCGATGCTGACCGCGTTGGCATTGCAGTACCAAACGGCGACGAGTACCGCCTTTTTACAGGTAACGAGGTTGGCGCATTGTTGCTTGAGTATATTTTGAAATGCCGCAAGGCAAACGGTACACTCCCCAAAAATCCTGTTGCTGTAAAGACGATTGTTACGAGCGACGTTTGTTTTAAAATTGCCGAGGATTACGGCTGTGAGCTTCGCAACGTTCTTACAGGCTTTAAGTTTATTGGTGAGCAAATCGCTAATCTTGAAGCTGACGGTCAGGAAGACCGTTATGTATTCGGCTTTGAGGAAAGCTATGGCTATTTAGCAGGTGCTTATGTACGCGATAAGGACGCAGTTATTGCATCAATGCTTATTTGCGAAATGGTGGCTTACTATAAAGCGCAGGGTAAAAACCTTATAGAAGTTTTATCTGAACTTTACGATAAATACGGTTATTACTACTGCTCACAAAAGAGCTTTACCTGTGAGGGTCAGGCGGGGATGAAGCAAATTGCCGATATTATGGATCGTTTGGCTACCAATCCACCCAGTGAAATCGGCGGTATAAAGGTTACAAGATTTGATAATCTTAATAAGAGCGAAAGTCTTGATATAGCAAGTGGAAAAATTACAGCAATCCAGTTGCCAAAATCAAACGTTTTGTGCTTCTATTTCGCTGACGGTAGCTCGCTTATTGTTCGTCCTTCGGGCACCGAACCTAAGATTAAACTTTATCTTAGCGCGGTCGGCGCTACCGATGCGGAGGCTTTTACTGAACGTCATACACTTGAAGATGCTGGTACTAAATTATTAGGATTTTAAGATTTTATTAAAAAGCAACCGAAAATTTTCGGTTGCTTTTTTCTTGAAAAATATAAATAATAATTGTATAATATAGTTAGCTTAAGGTAACCGAGGTGGTAAAATGCAAAAGTTTAAGGTAACGGGTATGAGCTGTGCGGCGTGTAGTGCGCGTGTAGAAAAAGCGGTCAGTAGTATTGAGGGTGTTAGCGAATGTAATGTCAATCTGTTAACGGGCGATATGACCGTAAATGATGGCGCTGACAAAAGCGCTGTAATAAAGGCTGTAATTGATGCGGGCTATGGCGTAGAACAGGATGTAAAACCGATTAAAGAAGAAAAATCAAATAAGAAAATTGTTTTTAGGCTTGTAAGCTCTTGCATTTTGTTGTTTGTTTTAATGTATTTTTCAATGCTTCATACTATGTGGGGTGCGCCGTTACCAAGCTTTATAGCCACAAATTATATGGTACAGGGAATAATCCAAATGTTGCTTACAACGGCAGTTATGATAATAAACAAAAAATTCTTTATAAATGGATTTAAAGGTCTTATAAACCGTGCGCCCAATATGGATACTCTTGTTGCTCTTGGCTCTGCAGCAGCGTATATTTATAGCATTGTAAATGTTTTTGAAATGACAACGGTAAGTGCCCAGTCGGCAAAGCATCTATTGCACGGACTTCATTTTGAATCGGCGGCAATGATTTTAACGCTGATTACCGTAGGTAAGCTGTTAGAGGCGCGCGCCAAGGGAAAAACCACTAACGCTATAAAATCACTTTTAGAATTAGCGCCTAAAACCGTTACCCTTTTAAAAGACGGTAAGGAAATTATAGTAAATGCCGATGAGGTTTTAAAGGATGATATATTTATAGTCCTGCCTGGTCAAAGTTTTGCGGTAGACGGTGTTGTTGTTGAGGGTAACAGCGTTGTTGATGAATCGTCACTTACAGGTGAGAGTGTGCCTGTAGATAAAACTCTTAACAGTCGAGTTTTTTCAGGCACCATAAATAAAACGGGCAGGCTTGTTTGTCGCGCAACTGCGGTTGGTGAGGACAGCACACTTGCAAAAATTGTAAAAATGGTAAGTGATGCCGCATCCACAAAGGCGCCTATTGCCCGAATTGCCGACAAGGTGTCGGCGGTGTTTGTGCCTTGCGTACTTTTGATTGCGATTATAACGCTCGTTGCGTGGGGTGTTTCGGGCGAAAGCTTTGGCTTTGCGATAGCACGGGCAATTTCGGTGCTGGTAATCAGTTGCCCTTGTGCGCTTGGTCTTGCAACACCTGTTGCCATAATGGTTGGTAGCGGTGTGGGTGCTCGGCATGGAATACTTTTTAAAACCGCTTCAGCGCTTGAATTGTGTGGTAAATGCAATACAGTCGTTCTTGATAAAACAGGTACAATTACTGCAGGTTTGCCTATGGTTACAGATGTTTTGCCGCTTGGCAGTACCGATCAGAATAAGCTTTTACAAGTAGCTTATTCTCTCGAAATCGGTAGCGCACATCCATTGGCAACAGCGGTAAATGAATATGCAAAAGAAAATAATGTTATACCACTTGAAATATCCAACTTTGCCGAAACTGCGGGGTTTGGTGTTAGCGGTAATATAGACGGAAAATTGTGTATAGGATGTAGTGTAGCATCAGCAGGGGAAAAGGGAATTGATACTGAGTGCATAACCAATATTACCGATAAATTATCAAATGAGGGTAAATCTCCGCTTTTGTTTGTGGAGGGAGATATATTACTTGGTATTATTGCTGTGGCTGATAGGGTAAAGTATGATACACCCGAGGCAATAGTCTCACTTAAAAAATTAGGTTTGCGCACTGTTATGCTGACAGGCGATAACCAAAAAACCGCCGAAGCAGTGGCAAAAACGGTAGGTATTGACGAGGTCAAGGCGGGCATAAAGCCTGACGGAAAAGCCGAAATTATCTCTGAACTTAAATCCCAAGGCAAAGTGATTATGATAGGCGACGGTATAAATGACGCGGTAGCACTTACCACCGCCGATATAGGGATGGCAATCGGTAGCGGTATGGATATAGCGATAGAATCCGCCGACATTGTGCTTACAGGTTCAACCCTGACCGATGCTGTAAACGCCGTTCGTTTAAGCCGAAAAACACTTACCAATATTAAACAAAATCTATTTTGGGCATTTTGTTATAATACCATTGGAATACCGTTGGCGGCGGGGGTGTTTGGTTTGGAATTAAACCCAATGTTTGCCGCGGCTGCTATGAGTTTATCAAGCTTTTGTGTTGTTACAAACGCTTTGAGACTTAACTTTTTTAAGATAAAGAAAAAAATAGAAAAGGGGAATAAAAAGATGAAAAAAATTATTAGAATAGAAGGACTTATGTGTCCTCACTGTGAGGCGCATGTAAAAACTGCACTCGAAAATATTGGTGGTGTGGCGGTGATTGATATCAGCCATAAAACAGGTGTTGCCAATGTAGAAATTAGCGAAAACGTGGCTGACACCCAGTTAAAAACCGCCGTTGAGTCGCAGGGCTACAAGGTAATAGAAATAAAATAAATGGTTTTTATTTAGTGGTGAAAATCTATTGCTTTAATGTTTTAAACGTTATATAATAATTAAGATAAATATTTTAAGGAGATATTACTATGAGCTTTATTAACGATGATTTTATTTTGACTAATGAAACGGCCAAAAAACTTTATCACGACTATGCCCAAAAGATGCCGATTATTGACTACCACTGTCACATAAATCCAAAAGAAATTTATGAAAACAAAAAGTTTAAAAACATTACTGAAATTTGGCTTGGCGGCGACCATTATAAATGGCGTTTAATTAGAAGTAACGGTACTCCCGAAAATGAGATTACGGGGGACGCTGACGATTACACGAAATTCTTGCGTTTTGCCGAGATGCTACCTCGCGCAATCGGTAACCCAATGTATCATTGGAATCATCTTGAGCTTAAGCGTTATTTTGACTATGACGGCATTTTAAGCGCAAAGACCGCCGAAGAGGTTTGGAATCTTTGTAATGAAAAACTCGCAAGCGATGATATGTCGGCTTGCAGCATTATAAAGAAATCTAACGTTAAAATGATTGGTACTACCGACGACCCGATTGATACGTTAGAATGGCACAAGAAGATTAGGGACGAGGGTGTATGTGATGCATTAGTGCTCCCATCATACCGTCCTGACAAGGCAGTTAATATTGATAAAGTAGGCTTTGTGGATTATATAAAGGCATTGGGCAAAGCGGCAGATATGGATATTAAGTGCGTTGCCGACGTTAAGGAGGCGCTTATCAAACGTCTTGATTTCTTCTGTGAGATGGGCTGTAAGGCAACCGACCACGGCCTTGATTATATTCCATTTGTAATTGGCAGTGAAAAGGAAATCGACGCTGTATTCAAGGCTGCTATGAAGGGTAAGACAATTACACAAACCGAGGCAGATATGTACAAGACCGATATACTTGTAGCACTTGGCAAAGAGTATGCAAAACGCGGCATAGTAATGCAAATTCACTACGGTGTTCAGCGTAACACTAACACCGCTATGTTTAACAAAATCGGCGCCGATACAGGCTTTGACACCATTTCAAACCGTCCTTGCAGTGAGGCGCTCACAAGTATCCTTAATGCTCTTGCTAATCACGATTTATTGCCAAAGACCATTATCTATTCACTCAATCCTCACGATAACGAAATGATTGATACAGTTATCGGCGCTTTCCAAGGAACCGAGGCTGCAGGCAAAATTCAGCACGGTTCGGCTTGGTGGTTTAGTGATACCAAATCAGGTATGGAAACACAGCTTAAATCTCTTGCAAACTTGTCATTACTTGGCAACTTTGTTGGTATGCTTACCGACTCTCGCAGTTTCCTTTCGTACACCCGTCATGAGTATTTTAGACGTATTCTTTGCAATGTGCTTGGTACTTGGGTAGAAAATGGCGAGTACCCTGCCGATATGGAAACTTTAGGTCAAATAGTAAAAGACATTTGCTACAACAATGCTGCACGTTATTTTGGTATAGAATAATTTAATACTTGCAAAAACCCGACGGCAGAGAATAAAAATCTCTGCCGTTTTTAATGATAGTTACATAAATAATTTTTTATTTTTTACTGTATCTTAAGTAGATTTGATGTATAATCAACCGGAATAGGAGGGAATGCAATGAAAAATAAAACTTGCCGCGTAAAAGACATTTTTATAACGCTTATACTACTTTGCCTGGCATTTGCTATTAGCCTGCTGCTACAGTATAAATTTGATGTTCAAGAGCATATAACCACGATTTTTGTATTTGCTATATTTTTAATATCGATTTTTACAAATGGTTATATTTACGGTGTTGCGGCGGCCATTATCGGTACACTTGCGGTTAACTATGCGTTTCAATTTCCATATTTTGCGTTTAATTTTACCGATCCGGTTAATCTAATTTCCGTAGTTATTATGATCGCTGTCGCAGTCCTTACAAGTGCTATTACAACTAAATTAAAATTGCACGAAGCAGCCAAGGCAGAGGGCGAAAAGGAATATATGCGCGCAAATTTATTAAGGGCGGTTTCTCACGACCTTAGAACACCTCTTACGACCATTTACGGCTCTAGCACTACATTGATTGAAAATAGTGATATGCTGACTGATGACCAAAAGAAAAAGATACTATCAGGCATTAAAGAGGATTCACAGTGGCTTATTCGTATGGTAGAAAATTTGCTTTCCATCACTCGTATTGACAGTGGTCAGGTCAAAATTATTAAAACACCTACCGTTCTTGATGAGTTGATTGACTCGGTAATATTGAAATTCAAAAAACGTTATCCCACACAAAGTGTGTCACTCCAAATTCCTGATGAAGTTGTAATTATTCCGATGGATGCGATTTTGATTGAACAGGTTATTGTAAATATTCTTGAAAATGCAGTTCAACACGCTGAATGGATGACAAGACTTACACTTCGCGTATTTACTCAGGATAAAAACGCAATTTTTGAAATAGAGGACAATGGTTGCGGCATTGACCCGAAACGATTTGATACGTTGTTTACCGGTTATTATACCTCGCGAGATGAAATTAATGACAGCAAAAAGAAAAATGCCGGTATTGGTCTTTCGGTATGCGCTACAATTATTAAGGCGCACGGTGGAGATATTGAAGCGCAAAATCTTAAAACAGGGGGTGCGATATTCCGTTTTAATTTACAAACGGAGGAAATAAGCAATGATAAAGAATAGATATAAAATTTTGCTTGTTGAAGATGAAGCAAATATTCGTAATCTTGTTGCGACAATGCTTGATACTGCGGGGTATCAAGCAATTGTTGCTGATACTTGTTCGGTTGCTAAAACCTTGTTTACGTCGTATATTCCTGACCTTGTTATTTTAGATTTGGGACTTCCCGATATGGACGGTATGAATATGTTATCATTTGTGCGTCAAAACTCACTAACACCGATTATTGTGCTATCTGCCAGAACGAATGAATGTGACAAGATTGCCGCACTTGATATGGGCGCCAACGACTATGTTACTAAACCGTTTAGCGCGGGAGAGTTGCTCGCTAGAGTAAGAGCGGCGTTGCGCAATAGCCGATTCAGCGCTGACGAGGGTAAATTGTCCGGCGGTAGATTTGTACTAAAGGATTTAAAAATTGATTATGATGCGCGACAAGTATTTATAAAGGAAAAAGAAATACATCTTACCCAAACGGAATATAATATTGTGGCACTGCTTTCGGAAAACTGCGGTAAGATGATGACCTATGCCGCTATTATTAAGGCGATTTGGGGAGATTATGCGGACGAAGGCAGTATAAAAAAATTACAGGTTAATATGGCGAACATAAGAAAAAAATTTGGCGATAGACCTGGAGAAATCAATTATATTGCAAACGAATTGGGTGTTGGGTATAGATTAAGCGAATAATCAAAACAGCATTGAGTGATAAAGGCTCAATGCTGTTTTATCTTTTGCTGTTTCTTAACCGCAAAGTTGATATACTTGTAAACGATGGGGCATAATTGTCTTATATTTATCTATTAAAAAATAGGAGGAATAAAATGTTATCAGCAGAACAAATAATGCAGCTTTTAGGAAGTTTAATATGGCTATTAGCGGGTGTTGGTGTCTTTATAGTAGGTATGAATTTTATGAGCGAAGCGCTTGAAAAAAGCGCCGGTGAAGGAATGAAAAAGCTGCTTGGTAAAATCAGTAATAACCGTTTTTCAGGTGTTGGTATAGGCGCGGGAGTTACAGCTATTATTCAAAGCTCGTCAGCGACATCGGTTATGGTAATTGGTCTTGTTAATGCGGGTGTTATGACACTTATGCAGGCAACACCAATTATTATGGGTGCGAATATAGGTACTACTATTACAGGCGTATTGGTAGCGCTTAAAAACGATTATTTTAATATGCTTATGTACCTATTGGCTTTTGCCGGTGTTATGATGGGTTTTTTCAAAAAGGAAAAAATAAAGTTAGCTGGTCTTTTGTGTAGCGGTTTAGGACTTATATTTGTAGGACTTAACGTAATGAGCAGTGAGGCCGCTTTTGGAAACCCATTGGTTGAGTCAATGTTTCAAGGAATATTCAGCGTTATAGATTTTCCGATTTTACTGATACTTGTAGGCGCTATATTTACAGCGCTTATACAAAGCTCGTCGGCGGCAACGGGCGTTGTAATCACAATGGTTGGTACTGGGATTTTATCACTTGACCTTGCGCTCTTTATCGTATTGGGCGCGAATATCGGTACTTGTGTTACAGCCTTGCTCGCATCTGTTGGCGCAAATGCAAATTCTAAGCGCGTAGCCCTTATTCATTTTACATTCAACGTAATCGGCACAGTGATTTTTACCGCTATTGTATGGATTCTTAAAGAGCCAATGATAAATGCTCTTGTATCGTTGTTCCCTGGAAATGACCCAATGTCTTTACAAATGCGAGTATCGGTGTTCCACGTTATATTTAACGTTACCACAACAGTAATATTGCTACCGTTCGTGTCACAAATGGTAAAATATTCCTGTAGTGTTATAAAGGATAAGAAAACGCACGAGAGCATTAATACGCTTAAATACGTCGATGATAGACTTTTGGCTATGCCTAGTGTTGCGCTTATACAAACCAAAAAGGAAATTGACTATCTGTTTGATTTGGTTGAAGAAAACGTTAGACTTTCCTTTGAAACAATGGAAAATGAAAGTCTTGCAAACGGCGATAAAATCGCAAGTAACGAAGCAATTATTGACTTTACAAACGGTGCGTTAACTAAATTTTTGATTAAGCTTTCTTCTTACGTAGAGCAGAGTGACGAGCAGGTTATAGGCTCATATTTCCACGTGCTTAACGACCTTGAACGTGTGGGTGATCACGCCGAGAATTTCTATGAGATAGTAGCTGAAATGTCATCAAAAAATATAGCGTTTTCTAAAAAAGCACAGCAGGACATTAAGACTATGCGCGACAAGGTTATGCAAATGCTGGTAATTTCAAAGGATGCTTTTGACAACCTTAACAAAGCGGAATTGTCTATGCTGACAATATTGGAAGAAGAAATTGACTCAATGAAAAAGCAGCTTACGGCAAGCCATTTTTTGCGTCTTTCGGCAGGGGACTGCAGTATGGAGGTAAGTCCTTACTATTCCTCTACAGTTGTAGGACTTGAGCGTGTGGCTGACCATCTTGTAAACGTTGGCTACAGTATTGTAAATCCAATTGGTTCACAAAAGAATAATTTATAAAAAACAGTCTTGCAATTTGGAGGTCAAAATGAATAAAACAAAAATAGTATGTACCATAGGTCCTGCGAGTGAGACTGAAGAAATAATGACAGGTCTTTGCAAAGCGGGAATGAATGTAGCAAGACTTAATTTTTCTCATAGCACCTACGAGGAGCATCAAAAAAGAATTGACCTTATAAAAAAGGTTCGTTCAGAGTTAAAAACTCCTATTGCGATTATGTTGGATACAAAAGGTCCTGAGTATCGAATAAAAACATTTGAAAATAAAAAAATCGTCTTGAAGGACAGCGATAAATTTATCTTTACTACTGAGGATGTTATTGGTAATGAAACAAGGGTTGGTGTAAGCTATCCTAATTTACCTAACGAGCTTTCGGTTGGCGATACAATTTTACTAAATAACGGTCTTTTAGTATTTGAGGTCATAAAAATTGACGGAGCAAATATTGAGTGTATCGTTGTTATCGGCGGCGAGCTTTCAGACCGTAAAAGTATGAGCTTTCCCGGTAAGGTTATGAAGCAAAAGTATCTTTCTGAACAGGATAAAAAGGATATTGCTTTTGGTGTTCAAAACGATGTGGATTATATCGCTTGTTCCTTCGTATCGAAAAAGCAGGACCTTATTGACGTTCATAATTATCTCAAAGAGCTTAATGCCGATGATATCGAGCTTATCGCAAAAATTGAAAATCAGTCGGGCTTTGATAATATTGAAGAAATTTGTGAAGCTTGTGACGGTATTATGATTGCGCGCGGAGATATGGGGGTTGAAATACCCTTTAAGATGCTTCCGGCAATTCAAAAGAAATTGATAACAAAATGCCGTTTGCTTGGTAAAAGGGTTATAACTGCCACCGAAATGCTTGAATCAATGATTAACAATCCTCGCCCTACAAGAGCAGAAATATCCGACGTTGCAAATGCGGTATATGACGGAACAAGCGCAATTATGTTATCGGGCGAAACCGCAGCGGGCAAATATCCGATTGAAGCCGTAAAAACAATGTCCGAAATTGCCGAAACTACCGAAAATAATATTCATTATAACAAGCGTTTTCATAATGCAGAATTTAAGATAAGAAATGCGGTAGACGCTATTTCGCACTCGACCTGCGGTATGGCAATAGATCTTGATGCTAAAGCAATTGTTGCTTGCTCACTTTCGGGAATGACCGCTCGAATGGTATCTCGCTTTCGCCCTCCCGTACCAATTGTTGGTCTTACCACCGATGAACGCACTTGGCGAAGACTTGCACTGTCTTGGGGTGTTATTCCCGCTATGTGTGAAAGATTTAGTTCAACCGATGTTCTCTTTTACACAGCAAAGAAAATTGCCGAACAGGATTTGTCACTTCAAAAGGGAAATAAAATCATTATTACAGGCGGCGATACAAGCGGCACATCGGGAAATACAAGCCTTATAAAAATTGAAAACATTTAGGTATATTAAAAGCCTTCGCGTATATCAATTATACGTGAAGGCTTTTATCAGCTATTATTATTTGAAAATACGTCAGCTACTTCGCTAATGGTAATGTAGGCGTGGGGGTCAACATCGTGAACAATATCCCGCATACGAATTACTTGGTATCTATTGACAACAAAGTAAATCATAGCTTTATCTCGGTTAGAATAACCACCCTTAGCTTCAAGATGGGTCATTCCACTGCCAAAGGCTTCGCTCAAGGCTTTACATATTTCTTTGGGTGTCTCGGTTATTATAATAGCGCATTTTGCCCTGTCGACACCCTCTACAATAAAGTCTATCGTTTTAAGTGCTGCAGCATATGTAACAATTGAGTATAGCGGTAAAATCCAGCTTTTTAGTATGATGCCGCAAACTACATACAGCAAAACATTATACACCATTACAAAGGTGCCAACGGTAACACCGAGCTTTTTGGCAAATATAACAGCCATAACCTCTATACCGTCCATTGCGCCGCCGTATCTAATGGCAAATCCACTTCCAACACCCGATATTACGCCGCCGAATAAAGCGCACAGCAAAAGGTCGGTTCCTGCAAGCGGCGAGGCAATGCTTACGTCAATAGGAAAAATATCGGCTATAAGCCAAGCGAAAAGCGAATAAATAAAAACTGCATAAATTGCATATAGCGTAAATAGCGGGCCTTGCTTTTTAAGACCGAACAAAAATAATGGAATGTTTAGCACTAAAAGAAAAATTGATAGTGTTAGATATTGGGGAGTTATTTGGTCAAGTAACATTGATGTTCCTGAAATACCGCTGTCATATAGCTTAACAGGGGTAAGGAAAATGGTAATGCCAAAAGCGTTTATAACTCCGGCAATTGTTAGCATTAGTAGATTGGAAATGCGGATTTTCTTTAATTCTTTTATCAAGATATATTCCTCGCTTATTTTTAATTCTAAAGTATTATAACAAAATAATATGATTTTTTATATACTAAAATGTTAACAATTTGAAAAATGAGACAACATAGTTAATGTGTTGCCTCATTTTGCTTTTATAATATCACAGGCTGTATTTGTTTTCCTTCAAGTGCCGCTTCAATTGTTTGCGGTATTTTAGTGAAGTCGCAAATTAGCGAATTATTTTTACCCACAGGGTCATCCTGACCGTATGGGACAAAATAGATATTTTTTGTGTTGTGCAAGAGTCCTAAGTTTTTCGCCGTAGCACCCAAGGCATCGTTTGTGGCAATGCCAAGTATTACGGGCTTGTTGTTGCGCAAATGCGCCTTTACCGCCATTGTAACCGATGTATCGGTAATACCAAGAGCGATTTTTGAAATTGTGTTTCCCGTACAAGGCGCTACCGCGATAATGTCGAGTAAATTTTTAGGACCTATCGGCTCTGCAGCTGGGACAGTGTGTATAATTTTTTTGCCGCATATTTCCTCTACCGTTTTGTTGAATTCGTTAGCCTCGGCAAAGCGAGTACTAGTGCTGTAAGTAATTTCCGACATAATCGGGGTAATATCTATATCGAGTTTTGCAAGTTCTTTTAGTGTTTCCAAGGATTTGTTGATGGTGCAAAAAGAACCGCAAAACGCATAACCTAACTTTATATTTTGCATACCCATTCTCCAATCAATTCATTTACTGTTTGTGCAATAATTTTACCAGCGGTATAAGGTGCGGTTTTTCCTGGTAGACCTGGAAGTTTATAGGCTTTAATATTTTGTTCCTTTGCCTTGTCAAAATCAATACAACCTCTTGTTGATAGGTCATATAAATAACAGTTTCTAAGTTTGTCAAAATCCTCAAAAAGAGGTATGTCAATTGTGTTGAAAATAATATCAAATCGGTGTGCGTTTTTTGCCACTTCATTTGTGTAAATATGCTTTATGCCCATTGCATCAAGAAAGGCAAAATCACGCGATTTTCGCGCTGATACTGTAAGGTTACAGCCAAGGTTTTTTAGTCGGTCGGCTAAAATTTTTGCTACTCTTCCGTTGCCGACAACCAAAACGCGCGATTTCCATAAGCAAAACGGCGTGTCAAGTATTGCTTTTGCGATAGCGCCCTCGGCGGTTGGAACAGCATTGAGATAACAAAATGAATCGAGTTTTAAATAGTCGATACAATTTATTTTTTCAAATGTGTAGCCACAGCTTAAAACAAGCGTATTTTCCCTTGCTTTTTTAACAAAATCAAGGGGTATTATTTTGTTTGTTTGCGGGCAAAAAATGTGTTCGCCGTCGCGGGTTGTGGGCACGGGTAGTAAAACAATGTCAGCGTTTTCAATTTTGCCGCAATCATCATTTATAAGTCCTAGACTATCTACAGTATAGCCTAAGTTTTTCAGTTCTTTATAAGCGATATTCATACGAAAATCGCCGCCTATAATTAAAATGTTCATATAATCACCTAAAATTAAGCACCACAAATGTAATTCAATACATTTTATGGTGCTTGATAGTGTTTAGTTACATATTAAATTTAAAAGTTTTGAGTGGGTATTTAGCGTTGGATTTTTAATTACCTCACTAAGTAAAAAATCTAATTTTTCGCTGATTTGTTTGCCGTTGTAACCTAAAGCTGATATATCATTACCTGAAATATCAAGATGAGAGACTTTGTAGGCTTCATTGGCATTTATTATTTCATCAAGTAGTTTTTTGTGTGTTTGAATATCAATATTCAAAATATCTCGGTAGTAAATAAAAGCATCAAAAACAATTTGGCAGTCGGCAAAATTAAGCGCTTTTTTAATATCAATTTTATTGTTAGCAACTCTGTTGTTTATAAGAAATTCAAGCTTTAGGCAATAATCCTTGAAAGCGTTGCTGCATTTTAAGGAGTTGACAGTTTCAGATAAATTGGTGCTTGTAAGATAAAGAAAGGCAAATGTGCGTAAATCTTTGGTGTTTTGTAAATTTTCAAGTTTGCTTAAATCGTTGTTTGTTAAGCAATAATCAGCAAGGCAGTTTGTTTGGAGCAGCAGGGAAATAACCGAAATATTATTACCACAAGCGGCTTTTTTAAGTTCAGTAAAAATTCGTTCGGCGCTTATATTTTTAAGCAGTGGTGCACATTTTATTGCAGCTTCAAAGGTGTCCTTTTCTATTTGGAACTGTAGTGTCGCTGCAAAACGAAAGAGTCGCAAAATGCGAAGTGCGTCTTCGGTAAACCTTGTTTGAGCGTTTCCTACTGCACGTAAAACTTTATGATTTATATCATCTTGTCCATCAAACATATCGACAAGTCCTTCTTTTTCGTTGTAGCACATAGCATTTACTGTAAAATCTCTGCGGGCAAGGTCATCGCTCACATCACGTACAAAATTGACGCTTTTGGGGTGTCGGCTATCATTATAAACACTTTCGGTCCTAAAGGTTGTAACCTCAATAGGAGTGTCATCAATCATTATGGTAACGGTACCGTGCTTAATTCCGGTAGCAATTGTTTTTTCAAAAAGTGCTTGTGTTTCACTCGGTAGTGCCGAGGTGGTTATATCGTAGTCGTGGGGAATTTTACCGCATAACAAATCACGCACACAGCCGCCTACGATATAGGCTTTATGTCCGTTTTTTATAAGTATATCGAGTGCAAATTTCACATTTTGCGGTAAGATTAATCTCATTTTAGCAACCTTTCTTTAAAATAGGGGTTTATTTTTTATATAAAAAATAGTATAATATATTTAACTATTGTTTTGAGGTGTTATTATGAAAATACAACACTGTGAAGATAAAGCATTTTTAGAGGCCAATCATATTCATATGATTGGTATTGGCGGTAGCGGTATGTGTCCTATTGCGGAGTTGTTGCTGTCACGCGGATACAAGGTTACGGGTTCTGATAGAAATGATAACACAAATGTAAAGCGTTTACGTGATCTTGGAATTACAGTATATAATGGGCATACTGCCGCCAATATACAAGGCGCCGATTTAGTCGCTTTTTCGGCAGCGGTGCCTGAAAGTAATCCCGAAATGATTGCGGCTAAAGAAAATAATATTCCCAAAATGGAACGTTCGCAGTTACTTGGTGCAATTACACGCTGCTACGATAATGTTATCGGTGTTAGCGGAACACACGGTAAAACCACCGTTAGCTCTATGATAACACAAATTTTGCTAATAAACAAGCAAAATCCTAATGCTGTTATCGGCGGTAAGTTACCCCTTGCAAATTCATCTTGTGTAGTAGGCGAGTCCGAAACCTTGGTTTGCGAATCCTGTGAGTTTGTAGACAGCTTTTTAAAATTTTCGCCTGATATCACCGTTTTGCTAAATGTTGACGATGACCATATGGACTATTTTAAGACTATGGAAAATCTTAAAAACTCCTTTAAAAAGTTTGTTTCAATGGGTAAAATTTGCTATGCAAACGGCGACGATGAACACGTAAAAGACATTGTGTCAACACTTTCTTCAAAGGTTGTAACATACGGCTTTGATGAGGATAACGACTACTATCCGCAAAATATTGTGGGCGGTAAATACGGATTTTGCTTTGACGTAATGCATAAGGGTGAGCAGGTCGGTCACCTCGAAATGCACGCACCGGGTAAGCATAATATTTATAACGGACTTGGATCCTTTGCGGTTTGTTATGAAATGGGTGTAAATCCCGACGGAATAGCCGATGCCTTAGCAAAATTTACGGGTGCCGGCAGACGTTTTGAATTTATCGGTGAGGCAAAGGGGATTACCGTTGTTGACGACTATGCTCACCATCCAACCGAAATGATGGCTACTTTGCAAGCAGCAAAAACACTTGATTATAAAAAGGTTATTGTTGTTTTTCAGCCTTATACCTACTCTCGCGTAGCACTTTTGCGTGACGGTATGATAGATGCGCTGTCGGTTGCCGATAAGGTGTTTATGACACCTATCGTAGCGGCAAGGGAAGAAAATATTTACGGTGTAAAATCCGAGGATGTAACCGATGCTTTACAGGATGCACAGGTTGTTTCCGATTATAACGAGTTGGCGGATAAAATGATTGGCGCCGCGCAAGAAGGCGACCTTTTAATAACAATGGGTGCGGGCGATATTTTTAAGGTTGCACATATTATATTGGAGAAATTAGGATGACTGAAAAACTTTACGAGGTAAATCCATATATAAAAGAATTTACAGCAAAGGTTTTAGAGTGCATAGCGATTGATGATTTTTATAAAATAGTTCTTGATAAAACTGCCTTTTTCCCCGAAGGTGGCGGACAGGCCGCTGATATAGGTGATTTGGGTAATGCAAAAGTTTTTGATGTTCAAATTAAAGACCCAAATATATATCACTACACAAATGAGCCTCTTGAAATAAATAGTGAAGTAGAGTGTAAAATTGATTTTGACCGTCGGTTTAACTTTATGCAAAACCATACTGGAGAGCATATTGTATCGGGCATAGCGCACAAATTGTTTGGTGTAAACAATGTTGGTTTTCATTTAGGCGAGGAACTTGTAACCATTGATTTTGACAAGGAACTTACATGCGAACAGCTCCAAGAGGTTGAGTATCTTGCAAACCAAAAGGTATGGCAAAATCTACCCGTAAAGGCATATTTTCCAACTGATGAGGAGCTTAAAAACACCGATTATCGCAGCAAGAAAGAGATTGACGGCGCTTTGCGTTTGGTAGAAATTAAGGATACCGATATTTGCGCATGCTGCGCACCACATGTGAATTTTACGGGTGAAATAGGTGTTATAAAATTACTTGACACCGAGCGTATGCGCGGCGGTATTCGTATAGTTTTAAAATGTGGCCGATTTGCACTTTGGGATTATCAAAACAAATTTGAAAATATAGTAAAAATCGGCTCTTTGCTTTCGGCAAAACAGGAAAATACTGCTGAAGCAGTCCAAAAGCTTGATGAAAAATGTACCCTCGCAAATCAGAAAATAACCCAACTAAAAAATAAAATTGCTGAAATGACGGTAGCTACTGCAACAAATCAAGACAACTGTATTTTTGTCGATGACTGTGACGTAAAAGATTTACAAATTATGGCTGACAAGCTACATAAAAACCTTGGTGGAATAAGAGCTGTATTTTCAGGAAGCGGCGAAAATTATTCCTTTGCAATATGCGGTGAAGACCAAGAATTGCAGGAAATCTTTGCAAAATTTAAATCCCAGTTTACCGTTCGTGGCGGTGGTCGCGGCGGAATGATTCAGGGGACTATGACAGCTACACAAGAAAATATAAATTTTTTCTTTAAATTTTAACAATTCTATGCTACAATTATTCTTTGAGGTGTTTTAATGGATTGGACCGAAATTACGGCACGTGTGCCGACAGACAAAACCGACGAAGCGGCAGCCATTGCAAATATGACTGTACCTTACGGAATTTATATAGAGGATTATACAAATCTTGAGGCTGATGCCGAGGAGATTGCGCACATAGACCTTATTGATGATGAGCTTGTAAACAAGGATAGAACTCACTCGATAATTCATATGTATATTGCCGAGAGCGATAATGCTGTTGAGGCAGTATCATATCTTCGAGAGCGTTTTAATGCTTGTGGCATTGACAACGAAATTAACTGTGTTTTGGTCGATGATGCTGATTGGAACGAAAATTGGAAAAAATATTTTAAAGCATTTGAAATAGGTGAAAAATTGGCGGTTTGTCCAAGCTGGGAAAACTATGATAACAAGGATAACCGCACCGTAATTAGTCTTGACCCAGGCGCCGCATTTGGTACGGGCAGTCATGCTACAACCTCGCTTTGTCTTGAAATTCTTGAAAGAAAAGTTACAAACGATACTACCGTGCTTGACATTGGTACAGGCAGCGGCATACTTGCTATTGCGGCAGATTTGCTTGGCGCTAAAAGTGCTATTGGTGTCGATATTGATGCACAGTCTGTAAAAACTGCTATCCAAAACGCTGAGATTAACGGCGTTAGTGAAAAGACTGAGTTTTTAGTAGGAGACCTTGCTGATAAAATCACTGGTAAATATGATATTGTTTGCGCAAACATTGTTGCCGATGTTGTGATGCGACTTTTTAATAATGTGGCAGATTTTATGCGTGATGATGGCATACTTATTGTATCAGGCATTATAGATATGCGTGCTGATGAGGTTGAAAAGTCAGCCGAAGAGCATGGATTTAAAATAACGGAAAGTTTTATGCGTGAAGAATGGCACGCTTATGTTTTAACAAAATAATCTCTTTGGAGGAAAACAAATGCTTGAATTTGAGCAGCTAAAATTACGTCTTATTGCAAATGAGCAGGAAATTCACGACCTACGTGATGCTATAGGCTATGACAAGCTTGTTCGTGATATTGAGGAGCTTGAACTTAAACAAACAGCACCAGGTTTTTGGGATGACCCCCAAAACTCACAGGCTGTTGTGCAAAAAACAGGTAAATTAAAAAATAAGGTTGAAGCCTATGACAGTATTTCCTCCTCTTACGAAGACCTTTTAGTGCTTATTGATATGGCTGACGAAGAGGGTGATGTGTCTATGGTAGAGGAAATAACCACTTCGATTGATGAACTCGAAAATAATCTTTCTTCTTTGCGTCTTACTACGTTGCTTACAGGTGAGTATGACGGAAATAATACTATTCTTACCTTCCACGCCGGCTCTGGCGGTACAGAGGCTATGGACTGGGCGCAAATGCTTGTGCGTATGTATACCCGTTGGGGTGAGCGCCATGGTTTCAATGTTAAAATCTTAGATTTTCTTGATGGTGATGAAGCAGGTCTTAAGAGCGCTACAATGCTTGTTGAAGGTGAAAATGCCTACGGTTATTTAAAGAGTGAATCGGGTGTTCACCGACTTGTACGTGTATCTCCGTTTGATGCTTCGGGCAGAAGGCATACCTCTTTTGCTTCGCTTGAGGTTATGCCCGAAATCACCGACGATATGAATATAGAAATTCGTGATGACGACATAAAAATGGATGTTTTTCGTTCATCTGGTGCGGGCGGTCAGCATATCAATAAAACCTCTTCTGCAGTGCGACTTACACATATTCCAACAGGAATAGTAGTTGCCTGTCAAAACGAGCGCAGTCAGGTACAAAACCGAGAGCAAGCAATGCGAATGCTTAAATCAAAACTCTTGGAAATTAAAGAGCGTGAACATCTTGAAAAGATAGAGGATATTAAAGGTGTTCAAAAGGAAATTACATGGGGTTCACAAATACGTTCATACGTGTTTATGCCGTATACCTTGGCAAAGGACCACAGAACAGGTTTTGAATCGGGTAATATAAATGCTGTTATGGATGGCGATTTGGACGGATTTATAAATGCATATTTGAAAGCCGCTTCAAAGGGTGAATTAAATAACAATTAAGGGTGATGTAAAAATGAAAAAAATAGCAGCAATTTTATTGACGGTACTTTTATTAGTAGGTGTTCTCACAGGTTGTGGCGGTAAGGACCGCGAGCTTTACAGCAAGGTTGATCTTGCGGATTATGTTGAAGTAAAAGATTATATTGGAATAGAAATAGATACCAATAGTGATGCGTACGCAGAATACTATATGACAACTCTTAATACGGATGTTCAAAATTATGGTTTATATAAAACATCAAAGGATGTTGTAGAATCCGGTGATACGGTAACTATAGATTATGAGGGTAAAATTGATGGCGTTGCTTTTGATGGTGGTAGCGCAGAAAAATACGATTTGAAAATAGGATCTAATACATTTATTGATGGTTTTGAAGAAGGACTTGTTGGTATGTCCGTTGGTGAAACAAGGGATGTTACCGCAATTTTTCCTACCCCGTATTCAAACAATCCAAGCTTAGCGGGTAAGGAAGCTGTATTTACTGTGAGTTTGCATTACATAAACAAGGTAGCGCTTGATGAAGAAGAAATTTATGACAAAATGAATTTTGATACCGTTGAGGATTACATTGTTGATATTAATGACCGCGCTATGAAATCTTATATCCTCAATGTTGTGTGTGATTCTGCAAAAATTAAGAATTATCCTGAAAAGGATAGTGAAAAATTAGTTGAAGCAATGTATGAAACCTATGTTGAAATTTACAAATCAACTTATGGCGCAGATTTAGAGGAAATACTTGCGCAAAAAGAGTCAGGTATAGAGGATTATAAAGCTCGAATAGAAAGTGAAATGCTTAGATCACTAATGAATGTAAATATGGTGATGTATTATATCCTTGATGCTGAAAATCTTGAAATTTACCAAAGTACCGTTGAAAGTCAAGAGATTACGCAACCTGCAATTGCCGAAAGTTATGCAGTTCAAGATATAGTAATTGAATACTTATATGACAACGCCGTAATAAAATGATTAAATTATACAAAGCAAAAATCACAAATTTTACAAGAGCAGACTATACAAATATGTATAGTCTGCTTGATTGCGCGATAAGGGCAAGAATTGACGCTAAGGCAAAGAGTGATGACCAAATGCGTTCCTTGGCGGGATATATTTTGCTCTTTAGAGGTGTTAAGGAATTATATAATAAAACCGATTTTGTTATCAGATTTAACAGTAACGGGAAACCGCTCTGTGATTTTTGTTATTTTAATATTTCGCATAGTAACGAATATGTTGTATGTGCATTTAGCGATCGACCAATTGGTGTGGATATCCAAAAAATCGTGGTTATAAGTCCTCGCCAAAAATATCGATTTTTTACCGCAAGGGAGTGTTTTTATGTAAACCAAAGCGAATTTGATTTATCTAAAAGATACGTCGAAATTTTCACTAAAAAAGAGGCTGCCTTAAAAATGCGAGGATTAGCGCTTGGTAATGCATCTAAAATAGATACTTTTTCAAACGAATTTCAATTTAAAACGACATTTTTTAATGATTTTATTCTTACCGTTTGTTATGAGTAGTAAAATTATGTAAACTTTGCACTATTGTATAATTATATTCAATATACTACTTGCAAATTATTTGAGTTTAGTGTAAAATGTAAGTGTATGTAGTAAAAAACTAAAAGGGAAGTGTAAATTATATGCCAAACCGTTTATTCCACACTGTGATTCATCAAATGAAGGATGCCGTTGATAAAACCTTCGGCATAATGGATGCCGACAATATAATAATCGCCTGTAGTGAGTTGGCCAGGGTGGGTGAACAGCTTAATGTTTCGGTAATACCGGTGGCGGAGGGCTTTGTTGACGGCGGTTATACCTTTAAGCCTGTAATTTCGGCGCAAGGTACCGATTATACCGTATTTGTTGAGGGAACTGACATAATTTCCGGTAAATATGCTTCAATAATAGCGGTTGCATTTGCTAATATTAAAAATTATTATGATGAAAAATATGATCGAAGCAATTTTGTAAAGGATATTATTCTTGACAATATTTTGCCGGGCGATATTTATATCAAAGCGCGTGAGTTGTATTTTGACAGTGATGTTGCGCGTACTGTAATTATAATTCGAAATCTTGATGCAAGTGATGTTTCGATTTATGAGGTTTTACAAAATCTCTTCCCGGAAAAAAATAAGGATTTTGTTATCAATATTAACGAAACAGATATAGCTCTTGTAAAAGAAACCAAATCGGATATTGACCGTAGGGATATTGAAAATCTTGCATCATCTATTGCGGATACTCTTTCAGGAGAATTTTATGTTCATACCGTTATCGGCATAGGTACAACTGTTAGCAACCTTAAAGGTCTTGCAAAATCATTTAAAGAAGCGCAGACAGCACTTGAGGTTGGAAAGGTATTTGATACCGAAAAGACCATTATTGCATACGATAATCTCGGTATTGCAAGACTTATTTATCAATTGCCAACAACTCTTTGCGAAACCTTTTTGAAAGAGGTGTTTAAGCGCGGCTCAATTGAAAATCTTGATCAAGAGACATTGTTTACCATTCAGCGCTTCTTTGAAAACAATCTTAATGTTTCTGAGACCTCAAGAAGACTTTTTGTTCATAGAAACACCTTGGTTTACAGACTTGAAAAAATTAAAAAAATAACAGGTCTTGATCTTCGTGAATTTGACCACGCAATTATTTTTAAGATTGCGCTTATGGTTAATAAATACTTGAAGAGCAATCCCATAAAATACTAAATGAAAGTGTGAAACCTTAATGTCAGAAGAAATACTCGAACAGGTTACGGATATTTCCGCCAATTCACAGCCTGTTATAGAATTCAGGGGTGTATCAAAAACATATCTAAGCGGTACTCATGCGCTTGAGGATGTTAATATACAAATAAATAAGGGTGAATTTGTGTTTGTGGTAGGCTCATCGGGCGCTGGTAAAAGTACCTTTATGAAGCTTATTATGCGCGAGGAAAAGGCAAACACAGGTATAATTAACGTAAATGGCTTTAATCTTACCAAAATGTCAAGAAAAAAGGTGCCACTACTTCGCAGAACAATGGGTATAGTATTTCAAGACTTCCGACTTATACCCACTATGAATGTGTTTGATAATGTTGCCTTTGCTATGCATGTTGTTGGTAAATCAGGTCGCGAGGTTCGCCGCGAGGTTTCAAAGGCTCTCAGTAAGGTTGGTCTTGGAGATAAGGCCCGTTCTATGCCTATGCAGTTGTCAGGCGGTGAGCAGCAGCGAGTTGGTCTTGCACGAGCTCTTGTAAATGCGCCGGACCTAATAATTGCGGACGAGCCTACAGGTAATGTGGATCCTAATATGTCTTATGAGATAGTGTCATTGCTTACCGAAATAAACAAGCGAGGAACTACAATTTTGATGGTAACTCATGACCATAATCTTGTGCGTGATTTCAAGCACCGTGTAATTATGCTTGATAGTGGTAGAATTGTTGCCGACAATGCTGCGGGAGGTGCCCAGTAATGAGAATGGGAAGCATTAGATACCTTATTAAAGAGGGCTTTAGAGGCACCTGGGCAAACCGACTTATGTCACTCGCGTCAATCGGCGTACTTGTTGCTTGTATGGTGGTAATCGGTCTTGCTATTTTGATTTCGGAAAATGTTACCATGGCTGTAGGTCAGCTTGAGAAGCAAAATGTTGTTATGGTTTATATGAAGGACTATAACTGGGCGCTTTATAGCGATTCTCTGGAATTACCAGAGGAAGCACGTGAGGGCGCAGATGAAAACGGTATAATAGAGTCGGATTATGTTATACATAATGATGAGGAGGCTAACGCTCTTTGTGATAAAATAGCCGCTATTGCAAACGTTGATTCGGTTGAATTTATTTCAAGCGAGGCAGGTCTTGAAACGGTAAAAAGCGATATGCTTGATGACCAGCAGGACTATTTTACATTCCTTGATGACCAGTATGGTAATCCTCTGTCAGCGGCGGCAAAGGTTACTATGAAAGAAATGGCGCTGTTTAATGATACAGTTAAGCAGATTGAAAGTCTTGAGGGTGTTGACGTTATTCAGTCTCACGGCGACTTGGCGGAAAAAATTGATGCCATAAAGCAGGGTATTTATGTTGCTGGCTTTTGGATTATTGCCATACTTATTGTAATTTCACTTGTGATTGTTTCAAATACAATTAGAGTTACAATGTATAACCGTAAGCTTGAAATCAGCATTATGAAAGCGGTTGGCGCTACCGATGCTTTTGTTAGAATACCCTTTGTTATCGAGGGTATGCTCATCGGGCTTATATCCGCGCTCATATCCGAGGGACTTATATACTTCTGCTATAGAGTTGCTACCGAAAAAATTTCGGTTATGCTTGGAAGCGTTGTAGCATTCGACGAGGTAGCATGGTACCTATTGCTTGTATTTATAGCGATAGGTGTGTTTGCGGGCTCGCTTGGCAGTGCCATTATGATAGGTAAATACTTAAAACGTGAGGGTAGCGAATTTACCGCGATATAATATTCGGAGGTTAAAAATGAAAAACAGTTTAAAGCGCGCTGTAACAATGATATTGTGCATAGCAATGCTTGCAACAACTTCACTTTATACTGCGGCGCTTACTCAGGGTGAAAAGGATAAGCTGAATCAGGATATAGCCGCTTTAAAGGAAGAGGCAAAAAGTATTCAGGCTGAGATAAACGAGCTTAAAGCTCAAAAAAGCGACCAAGCGGTTGTTCTTTCGGCTGTTCGAAAAAAGATTGCTAACACACAGGCTCAGATTGATCGTTGTAATAGCGAAATAGCATCTATAAACTCAACTATTTCGGCGAACAAGGCAGAAATTGATGCAAGAGAAGCCGAAATGGAGGATGATAAACTCGCCTTCAAAAAACGACTCAGAGCAATTTATATGAGCAATTCCGATAGCTCGGTTCAGATACTTTTGGGTGCGGAAAGCTTTTCTGATTTCTTACAGCTTTCACAGCTTACCGCATCGGTTTCATCGCACGATAAGCGACTTTTGGAGGATCTTAAAGAGGAAATCGGCGAACTGAACGAAAAAATAGCGGAAAATGAAAAGCTGCTTAATGAACAGGTTTCGATAAAAGCTACTATAGATGAACAGCAAAAAGAGCTTGAAGCACAGGAAAATGAGGCTGCAGCTATTTACAATGATATTGACAAGCAGCAAGCCAGCAACCAAAAAGATGTAGATGCCATTAATGCGCAGGTTCGGAAATTGCAAAAACAGTTAGAAGATGACATTGCTTCAAAAACCTATGCATCATTCGTAAATCCAAACACAGGTTTGCAATGGCCGGTATCAGGTTATTTCAATGTGTCATCACACTTCGGTCCGCGCTGGGGTACTAACCATAACGGTATCGATATTGCGGGCGGCGGTATCTCCGGACAACCTATACGCGCTATTGCCGACGGATATGTAACACTTGTTTACAACGGTTGTTCTCATAACTACAAAAAATCGGGAAACTGCTGCAGTAACGGATACGGTAACTATTGTACGGTAAACCACGGCTCACTCAACATAAACGGAAGCTCTGCTAACTATGTAGCGTATTATGCACACGCTTCAAAGATTATTGTTTCAAACGGACAATATGTAAAGCAGGGTCAGGTATTGGGTTACGTCGGTACAACAGGTTGGTCAACAGGCTACCACCTACATTTAGGTATACTTAGAAACGGTGGCTGGATAAACCCATATCCGCTTTTCTTCTAAGATGAAAAGAATTGGGGTTTTTAAAATTGTAAGTTTGTCGCTGCTTGTTTTTTGGTGCATTCTTATATTTATGTTTTCGGCTCAAAATGCCGAAATGTCGTCCAAAACAAGCGGTACGGTAGTAACAAGGGTTGTTGAGACCGTTTACCCTAAGTACAAAACGTTGCCTAAAGAAAAACAGCAGGACATAACAAATGTAACCACCATTATCGTAAGAAAGACGGCGCATTTTTTGGAATACTTTGTTTTAGGTGTGTTTTCCTTTTTTACTGTTGTAGCATACACAAAACAAAAATTAAAGTGGCGCTTTGCGATAGCGGTTGCGTTTTGTGTTATCTATAGCATCAGCGATGAGTTGCATCAATACTTTGTTCCTGGTAGAGCGTGCCGAATGTTTGATGTGTTTATTGACAGTATGGGCAGCGTAGTGGCAGTGCTTTTACTGGCGGTTGTTACTAAAAAAATAACAAAAATTCGTGATTGAGGTAGGCTAATGCGTAAAAAAGATTTAATACAGCAAAACCTAACACTTTTTGAGACATTGCAAAAAACGCAAATTGAATTAGGTGAGCTGAAAAAACAGTTAAAATCTTATGCGGATGAAATCAATAAGTTAAAGACTGAAATTTCGAAAAACGAAATCGCGCAAAAGGAAGTTACCGAGCCTATGCGCAGACTTGAGGAAAAGGTTATAACAAATGCGACGCTAAAACCCGATATGGAATACGGCGCGAAGGTTATCGGTGAAATTGTGGTATTAGCCGCCGAATATAGCAATAAGCTTACTATAGGCGGTGACGACAGTAAAAAAGAGCTTGTTAATCTTGTTTTGGGTAAAACCGAGATGGCAAAGGCAGAAATTTTGTCTGTTATTGAAACCAACGATAGCTTTGAGGTAAAAGCTTCCAAAATGGACCAAATTGCTGATGTTTCAAAGGAATATTTTGAGAGTGTAATAGCTCAAATAGTATAAGATATTAGGTACACTTAGGTGTACCTTTTCTTTTTAACAAAAAATTTATTTTTATTTGGTTGACAACATAGGTGGAGGGTATTATAATACTATATTGTTAGCAAACTAACATTTTAAAAGGCGGTGTTTAAGGGTTGAAAAATAGGCACTTGGGCTTTGAAATCAGAACGCTAAATAATCTTGTAAAACGGTATTTTGAACAACATAAACCCGAGGAATTTCAAGAATCGACGGGAGTTCACGGTTGGGCAATACGTTATTTTTACGAAAATCGCGAAAAGGATGTTTTTCAGCGCGACTTTGAGATGCGCTTTTCAATTCGTCGTTCAACAGCAACAAATATGCTAAAGCTTATGGAAAAAAACGGTCTTATTAAGCGTGAGTGGGTGGACTACGATGCGCGTCTTAAAAAGATTGTTCTTACCGAAAAGGCAATAGAAATTCATAAAAAAGCTACAAAAAATATTGAAATGTTGGAAAACACACTCAAAGAGGGAATAACAGATGAAGAACTTACTTCTTTTTACAGTGTTTTAGATAAAATCAAGGCTAATTTGGAGGTAATATAATGATTAAAAAGTTAGCTAAAAGTATTCGCGAATATAAAACACCAAGTATCATTACTATGCTGCTTATGATTGGTGAGGTTGTTATAGAATGTTTAATACCCTTTATAACGGCACGACTTGTAAATCAGATTAATGCAGGTGTAGAACTAATTGTGCTTTTAAAGACGGGCATATTGTTGGTATTGTTTGCTGTGATATCGCTTTGTTGTGGCAGTGTAGCGGCATATACTTGTGCAAAGGCTTCTGCGGGCTTTGCAAAAAATTTACGTCACGACGTTTTTACCCGAATACAAAAATTTTCGTTTCATAATATAGATAAATTTTCGACATCATCATTAGTAACACGACTTACCACTGACATTACTAATGTGCAGATGTCTTATATGATGATCATACGCACAGCAATACGCAGTCCGCTTATGTTTGTTTTTGCTATTATTATGGCTTATATAATGGGCGGTAGCTTGGCTACTACATTTGTTGTGATTGTTCCGGTGCTGGTTTTCGGTCTTTTGATGGTGGCAAAATCTGCAATGCCTGCATTTAGACGCGTGTTTAAAAAATACGACAGACTTAATGAGTCTATCGAAGAAAACGTACGCGCTATGCGTGTGGTAAAAGGTTTTTCACGCGAAAATTACGAGAGCATAAAGTTTTCGGATGCGGCTACCGATATTTGTAAAGACTTTACTAAGGCGGAACGAATAGTAGCCCTCAACGGACCTATAATGCAAGTTTGTATGTATTTTAATATGATTTTTGTGCTTATAGTTGGTTCTAAACTTACAATTTCAAGTCAGGGAACACAGCTTGGTGTCGGTCAGATTTCGGCAATGCTTACCTATGGTATGCAAATACTTATGTCACTTATGATGCTTTCAATGATATATGTAATGATTACTATGTCTACAGAATCAATAAAGCGAATTTGTGAGGTTCTGGATGAAAAACCAAATCTTCACAACCCAGAAAATCCCATATATACCGTTCGTGATGGCAGTGTTGATTTCTATAATGTAAACTTTAAGTATTTTAAAGATGCTGAAAAATATGCCTTATCAGATATTGATTTGCATATAAAATCCGGAATGACTGTTGGTATTCTTGGTGGTACAGGTTCGGGTAAATCGTCACTTGTTCAACTTATCCCACGACTTTATGACATTACCGAAGGTAGTGTTAAGGTCGGCGGTATAGATGTGCGTGATTATGATATTAAAACGCTTCGTGATTCGGTGGCTATGGTATTGCAAAAAAATCAGCTTTTCTCTGGCACAGTAAAGGAAAATTTGCGTTGGGGTAATGAAAATGCTACCGACGAGGAGTTAATTGAGGCTTGTCGTCTTGCACAGGCGGATGATTTTATCAGGAGTTTTCCTGACGGATATGACACCTATATAGAGCAAGGTGGTACTAATGTATCGGGCGGGCAGAAGCAGCGGCTTTGTATTGCACGTGCGCTCTTGAAGAAGCCGAAAATTTTAATTCTTGACGACTCTACAAGCGCGGTTGATATGAAGACTGATGCATTTATCAGATCGGGATTTAAAGAGTTTATACCCGAGACTACAAAATTTATTATTGCTCAACGTGTGGCATCGGTTCAGGACGCTGATATGATAATTGTAATGGAAAACGGTACGATTGCTGCCGTGGGAAATCATGATGAATTGATGCAAAGCAGTGAAATCTATCGCGAGGTTTACGAGCAGCAAACAAACGGAGGTGATTTTGATGAGTAGAGGACCAATGCCACGTGGACCGAAAGGAAAATTCGACCCTAAAATTTTTGGCCGTATTATAAAAATGCTCTTCAAATTTTATCCGATAATGATGCCGATTACTATTGTGTGCATATTATTTTCGGCGGTAACCGCGGCAATGCCTGCTATATTTCAACAGCAGGTAATTGCAGATATTGAAACCTTTGTAAAAAGCGGAGATTGGTCGGCAGCACGCGAAATTATTTTGCCTAAAATATTTATTCTTATAAGTCTTTATGTTATTTCAATAATTGCCATAACACTATACAATCAATTAATGGTATTTATTACACAGGGCTTCTTGAATAAGATGCGAATTCATATGTTTGAAACAATGCAAAAACTGCCTATTAAGTATTTTGACCAGAACAAGCACGGCGATATAATGAGCCACTACACAAACGATGTTGACACAATGCGCGAGCTTATTTCACGTTCTTTGCCTTCGCTTTTGCAGGCTGTAGTTGTGGTAACAAGCGTACTAGCTATTATGCTTTATTACAGCGTATGGATGACACTTGTTGTTTTGCTTGGCGTTATAACCATGGCGTTTGTTTCTAAAAAAGTAGGCGGTGGCTCTGCAAAATACTTTATGCGTCAACAAAAAGCTATTGGTAAGACCGAGGGCTTTGTTCAGGAAATGATGACCGGACAAAAGGTTATCAAGGTTTTTTGTCACGAAAATGAATGTCAGGAAGATTTTGATAAAGTTAACGAGGAACTCTTTAATGACAGCTTCCGCGCACATGCTTATGCAAATTGCTTAGGACCTATTAACGGAAATATTGGTAATATACTTTACGTTGTTATTGCAACGGTAGGTGGTCTTTTGCTTCTTACACAAGTGCCCAATATTTCGATTGGCGCATTGGTCAAGGGAAGTATTGGCGTACTGACAATAGATTTGGTAGTTCCTTTTCTTAATATGTCGCGTCAGTTTACAGGTAATATAAATCAGGTAACCCAGCAAATAAATACAGTAGTTATGGCGCTTGCGGGTGCCCAACGTGTGTTTAATCTTATCGACCAACAGCCTGAGGATGATAACGGCTATGTAACACTTGTTAACTGTGAAATTGATGCTGACGGAAACATTGTTGAAAGTGGCAAAAGAACAGGTCATTGGGCTTGGAAGCATCCACATAGCGACGGTACCCTCACTTACGAATTATTGCAGGGTGACGTTACAATGACCGAGGTTGATTTTGCTTATGAAGAGGGTAAAACGGTACTGCATGATGTGTCGGTGTATGCGCGACCAGGTCAAAAGGTGGCGTTTGTCGGCGCTACGGGTGCGGGTAAAACCACCATTACCAATCTTATAAACCGTTTTTATGACATAGAAGACGGCAAAATCCGTTATGACGGTATAAATATCAACAAGATTAAAAAGTCCGATTTACGTCGTTCACTTGGCATTGTTTTGCAGGAAACCAACCTGTTTACAGGTACTGTTATGGAAAACATCCGTTACGGCAGACTTGACGCTACCGACGAGGAGTGTATTGAGGCGGCTCGACTTGTGGGTGCGGATGATTTTATAACACGACTTCCTCAAGGATATGAAACACAGCTTTCAAATAATGGCTCAAACCTGTCGCAAGGTCAAAGACAGCTTATTGCAATTGCACGTGCGGCTGTAGCCGACCCACCCGTTATGATAATGGATGAGGCAACCTCATCAATTGATACACGTACCGAAGCGATAGTTCAGCGCGGTATGGATAAATTGATGGAGGGTAGAACCGTGTTTGTAATAGCGCACAGACTTTCTACCGTTATGAATTCGGACGTTATAATGGTGCTTGACAAGGGTCGAATTATCGAACGCGGTTCACATGACGACCTTATTGCACAAAAGGGCACATATTTTCAACTCTATACCGGTTCATTTGAACTTGAATAATAAAAAAGCAACCGAAATTTTCGGTTGCTTTTAAATATATATTTATATATAAATTTATTGAAATATTTGTATATTTGTGTTATTATAAGTTGAATAATTATTTTTTAATTAAGGTGGTGAAATTTATGTCTGTTAAAAAATGGATGGTGGGTACTCCCGACCGCGAAAAAGCAAAATTACTGGCGGAGGAATGTGATATAGACCCATTTTCTGCTCTTATTGCCGTAGGTCGCGGTATTGATAACGCGGGTGAGCTTGAACTTCTTATGAGTGACGAGCCAATACTTTGTGACCCATTAGAGCTTGCCGACATAAAAATTGCCGCTGATTATATAAATGATGCAATCGAAAGCAAGGTTAAAATTGCTGTATTTGGTGACTATGACTGCGACGGTGTGATTGCAACTGCGTTGCTTTACGATTATTTAAAAGGTCGCGGCGCAGACATAGTACCCTACATACCCGACCGCATAGCCGAGGGGTACGGTATGAACTGCGCGGCTGTCGATAAATTGGCAAAGCAGGGTGTAGGACTTATCGTTACGGTGGACAACGGCATATCCTGCGCACAAGAGGTTGATTATGCAAACTCTTTAGGCATAAAAACGGTTGTAACCGACCATCATTTGCCACCCGAAAATTTACCTAATGCTGTGGCGGTGGTTGACCCTCACCGCGCGGATTGTCCAAGTAGTTTTAAAGAAATTTGCGGCGCTGAGGTGGCGTTTAAGCTTGTTTGCGTGCTTGACGATAAGGAGCCTGAGCAAATGCTTACCCGTTATGCCGATATATTGGCGGTTGCCACAATCGGTGACGTAATGCCGCTTGTAAATGAAAACCGTTCAATAGTAAAGGCGGGTATTCAAAAAATCAAGACTTCGCCAAGAACAGGAATTGCCGCTATACTTAATATAGCGGGTTTAGACCGCGCAACCGTTACCGCAGGCAAAATTTCGTTTGGAATAGTACCGCGAATAAATGCGGCAGGTAGAATGGGTAGCGCATTTAGGGCTTTTCAGCTGCTAATTTGTGACGACACGCTAAAGGCGCTAAAAATTGTAGGTCCTATTGATGACGATAATGTTCGCCGTCAGCAAATTGAAAAGGATATTTTTAATTCTGCTTTAAAAATAATCGAGCAAAACGGTTATCAGTATAACCGCGTTATCATTGTGTGCGGCAAGGATTGGCACGCGGGTGTTTTGGGTATTGTGGCGGCGCGTATTTGCGAACGCTTTGGAAAACCGACTATAGTGCTTACAACCGACGGTAATATGGCGCACGGCTCGGGACGTAGCTTTTCGGGATTTCATTTGTATAATTCGCTTTGTGAATGTGCTGAAATTTTGGAAAAATTCGGTGGTCATGAACTTGCGGCTGGCGTGAGTATACGCGAAGAAAATATTTTCGATTTCAGAAACAAAATTAATTCTTATGCGCAAAAAGTATCTTATGCCGTACCTAAATTAAATATAGATTTTCGTATTAATCCCGCGGGACTTAGTATAGATATGGCGTATGCCGTAAAGGAACTTGAGCCTTTCGGTCAGGGTAATCCCACTCCCGTTTTTTGCATATCTGAGGCAATTATTCAAAAAATAACACCCATAGGTAATAACAAACACCTTAAATTGTTATGCAAAAAAAATGAAAGTGTTTTTCAGTGCTTGTATTTTGGGGTTGCGCCTGAACAGTTTTGTTTTTGTGTGGGCGACAGGGTCGATTTGGGTGTTACTCTTGATACAAATCTATTTCAAGGTCAATATACATTATCAGTACAGATAAAGTCTATAAGAATGAGCGATTTTAAGGATGACGCTTATTTTGAAAGTAAATGCAGTTATGAGGATTATATTTCATTCGGTACAATAAACGATAGTAATATTTATCCCACAAGAGTGCAGGTGGGGGAAGTATATAAGCTAATAACTGCATCACCTATAAGACTCGAGCGACTTACGCTTTTGAAAAATGAAGATTTAGGTTATGCAAAAATAAATGTTGCAACGACTGCTTTGTGTGAATTGGGGCTCGTGTCACAAAAGGACGGGGTTTTTATTGGTCACACTACAGCTCAAAAGACTGATTTATTAAATTCAAAAACTTATAAGAATATTTATGAAAGGGTGAATAAAAGTGAATGAAGCTGCAATGAAGGATTATAACGATCTGCTTGAATGTATGAAAAATCAGGGCGGAAGTTATGATATTGGGCTGATAGAAAAAGCGTTTAAATATTGCGTTGAGCATCACACAGGACAAAAACGCCTTACTAATGAAGAATATTATATTCACCCTTATAACGTGGCAAAAATTATTGTAAGGTTAGGTATGGATAGTCAGTCCATAGCGGCGGCTTTGCTTCACGACGTTGTAGAGGATACCTCGGTAAGTGTTGAAGATGTTAAAAAACTTTTTGGTGATGATGTTGCCCTACTTGTAGACGGTGTTACTAAAATAGGAAGAATTTCCATTTCGTCTAAAGAGCAAGAACAGGCGGAAAGTCTTAGAAAAATGCTTATTGCGATGGGTAAGGATATACGAGTTATTATCATCAAACTTGCCGACCGTTTGCACAATATGCGTACACTTGACGCAATGCCCGAGCAAAAACAACTAGACAAATCGCTTGAAACGCTTGAGGTTTACGCGCCTATTGCTCACAGACTCGGTATTCGTCCTGTTAAAGAAGAGCTTGAGGATTTGGCTATTAAGCATCTTGACCCGATAGCCTATGATGAAATCGAACAGCTTTTAAAGGTGCGTAAGCATCAGAGGGTGCAGATACTTGAGGATATAGAAAAAAGCATTGAAACGCGACTGAAGACCGAAATGCCTGATGTAAAAATGTCCTTTCAAGGACGTGTTAAATCAATTCACGGTATTTACCGAAAAATGTATTTGCAGTCACGCGACTTTGATGAAATTTACGATGTTTATGCCATCCGCGTAATAACCGATACTGTAGCAGACTGTTACAATATTTTGGGTATAATGCATGATATGTTCCGTCCTATTCCAAATCGATTTAAGGACTACATTTCAACTCCAAAACCTAATATGTATCAGTCGCTTCATACCACGGTTATAAGCCGAGAGGGTATACCGTTTGAAATTCAAATCCGTACTTTTGAAATGCACCATACAGCTGAATACGGTATCGCGGCGCACTGGAAATATAAAGAGGGTATAACTGGCAGTGACGAGTATATGGAAAATCATCTTGCGTGGATTCGTCAGGTGCTTGAAACCTCGGATGTATCGGGTGATGCATCGGAAATTGTCCGCACTATTAAGGTTGACCTAAGCCAAGAGGATGTTTTTGCCGTAACACCGCGTGGTGATGTTATAAATCTACCTGTTGGCTCTACTGTTGTTGATTTTGCGTTTGCAATTCACTCGGCTGTAGGTATAAAAATGATTGGCGCTAAAGCAAACGGTAAAATTGTGCCTATAAATCACGAGATAAAAACAGGTGAGGTAATAGAAATTCTAACCACCAACCAAACAGGGCACGGTCCTAGCCGAGATTGGCTTAATATTGCCGTTACCAACTCGGCAAAGGCAAAAATTCGTTCGTGGTTTAAGCGTGAAAAGCGCGCCGAAAACATCGAACAGGGTAAAGCCGACCTTGAACGTGAACTCAGACGCAACAACATTGCATTTGGCGAACAGGAATATGAACAGTATATAGACGACCTTGCACGGCGTATGCATTTTTCTGACAGTGATGAATTTTATGCGGCAATCGGTTATGGCGGTGTTCTTATCTCAAAGATACTGCCACGGGTGCGAGAGGATTATAACAAACGTGTAAGCGCGGCCAAGGCGTCCGAAATAACAGCAGTTGCACCTAAAAAACAGGCTTCTTCCGAGGGCGTTGTCGTTGAGGGTATTGACAACTGTCTTGTAAAGCTTTCAAAATGCTGTGCACCGCTTCCGGGCGACGATATAATAGGCTTTATAACACGAGGTCACGGTGTGTCTATCCATAAGTGTGATTGCAATAATGTACCGCATGATATTTCTAAAGTTGATGAACCTGAACGTTGGGTACACGCCCATTGGAATAATGTTCGCAGCGAAAGTTTTACATCTACTTTGCAGATTTCTGCCATCGACCGTGAGGGACTTGTGGGTGACGTTATGAACACCGCTTACAATATGCGTCTTGCCGTGCATCAGATTAACGCGCGTCAGATTAAGGGTGGTAACAGTATTATTCACATAAATATCAGCGCCGAAAGCGTAGAGCATTTGCGCAGCATTATTGCGCGAATGGAAAAGATTTCAGGTGTTTTCAGTGTAGAAAGAGTGGTGCAGTAATATGCGCGCAGTAATTCAAAGGGTAAAAAACGCATGTGTCAATATAGATGGAAAACTCGTGGGTAGCTGTGGCATAGGATATATGATACTGTTTTGCGCAGTAGATGGTGACACCGAAGGCGATATAGAATTACTTGCCAAAAAGACTGCTAATCTTCGCATATTTGAAGATGAAAACGGAAAAATGAACAGGTCTATACTTGATATTAATGGCGAGGTTTTGTGTATATCGCAGTTTACGCTTGCCGCTGATACCAAAAAGGGCAACCGTCCGTCATTTATAAATGCTATGGAGCCTATAACGGCAGAAAAATATTATAACTTATATTGCGATGCGTTATTATCAAATGGTGTAAAAAGTGTAGAAACAGGTGAGTTTGGTGCCGATATGCAGGTAAGTCTTGTAAATGATGGACCTGTTACTATTATTTTGGATACAGATATTTGGAATAAAAAGGGATAGATATGGAAATTAAATTTTTACTTAAAGGTCATCTTGCTACATATTCTAACTGCTACGGAATACTTACCGAAAAGGCGGCGATTGTGATTGACCCAGGCAAATATACAGCAGAAATTAAGAATTTTTTATGTCAAAATGCTGACAAGGTGCGTCTTATTCTTATAACCCACGCTCATTATGACCATATTGGCGGCGCATTACAGTTGCGCGAGGAAACGGATGTTAAAATTGCGATAGGTAAGAACGAGGAATTTGCTCTATCCGACCGAGCATTTAATTTGTCAGGTAGATTTACGCCCGCAATTCCCGCTTTTAATGCTGACTACACAATAGAGGACGAGGAAGAATTTACCGTAGGTGATATTACTGTAAAGGCGATTGAAACACCTGGTCACACTGTGGGTGGTATGTGTTATTTGATAAATGACTGCCTTTTTAGCGGGGATATGCTGTTTTTTGAAACGGTGGGACGAGTTGACCTACCGGGCGGTAATATAACCGATATGAAGGAGTCACTTGACCGCATTATGTGGCTTTTTGAGGATGACACAAAGGTTTATTCGGGACACGGTGAAATTACTACTATAGGTCACGAAAGAGAATATAACCCTTATTTGAGGTAATAAATGAAGCTTTGTAACATTGGTCACCAGTTTGACTATGAAATGGAAAAATTGATACGTCTTTTTCTTCCATTTGAAAAAATTAAGATTTTACACGAGGAAGAATATGATACAAACTGTGCTGTTTGCAGGGTGTATAAAGACGGTGATGACATTGTCGCTGTTGCGAAATTAAAATTGAAAGACGGCGAGGCTGAGTTTTCGGCAAAGGTTGATAAAACCATACCGGACATAAAAAAAGAAACACAGCATGAGCTTGCAAGACAGTTGTTTTTTTGCTTGGAAAAATTGACGGGCTTTCGCTCTCAGTGGGGAATACTTACCGGTGTGCGCCCTGCAAAGCTGTTTTCGCGTTACTGTAGTGAATACGGCGCCCAGTATGCTGAAAATTTCTTTAAAAACAAGTTTTTAGTAAGTCAGCAAAAACTCGATTTGTGTAAAAGCGCGGTCGAAGGTGAAGAGTCAATAGTCGCTTTGTCAAGGGATAATTCCTTTAGCCTTTATTTGTCAGTTCCATTTTGCCCGAGCAGATGCTCATACTGTTCGTTTGTATCACATTCGATTGAAAAGGCTAATGATATAATTCCAAGGTATGTCGAGCTGTTATGCCGCGAGCTTGAAATTACAGCTGATATTGCAAGGAAATTGAATTTGCGGCTTGAAACGGTTTATATGGGCGGCGGTACGCCGACGACACTAAGTGCCAAGCAACTGGATATGGTGCTGGGTACTGTAAACCGCTTTTTTGATATGTCGAGTGCGCGTGAGTTTACTGTGGAAGCGGGAAGACCTGATACTATTGACGCCGATAAATTGCGCGCAATAAAGCAAAACGGCGTTACACGTATCAGCATAAATCCGCAAACTATGAACGATTCAGTTTTGGAGGCTATTGGAAGACGTCATACAGCCGCTGATACGTTTACTGCTTTTAATTTAGCGAGGAATTTGGGCTTCGATAATATAAATATGGACCTTATTGCAGGCTTGCCCACGGATAATTTTGAAAGCTTTAAAAACACATTAGAGCAGTTAATTGGATTAAATCCTGAAAGTATTACAGTTCATTCATTATCTATGAAAAGAGCTTCAACTCTCAACACAACAGGGCAGCACGGGGAGATAGGGTTTGGCTCTACGGCGGCAAAAATGGTTGATTTTTCACGTGAAATTTTGACTCAAAATGGAATTTTGCCATATTATATGTATAGGCAAAGTAAAACGGTGGGCAATCTTGAAAATGTGGGTTATGCAAAAAAAGGCTTTGAAGGGCTATATAATGTTTATATAATGGATGAAACACATACAATTCTTGCTTGTGGTGCGTCGGCGGTTACAAAGCTAAAGGATAGCACCTCAAAAAATATCAAAAGAATATTCAACTATAAGTATCCGTATGAATATATAAGCGGTTTTAACGAGCTTATATCACGCAAAAAAGAAATAGGTGAGTTTTATGGTAAATACTTTAAACGAGATTAATAAACTGGCCCAAATAAGCCCGTTGGAATTTATTAAAGCGTGTAATAAAGAATATATAGATAACATTACTGGAATCGCAAAACGTATAGAGCAGGATGATGACATTAAAATTGTGGCAATTGCAGGTCCGTCTGGCTCAGGAAAAACAACTACAGCCCATATCTTGCAGGACAGCTTAGAACAACTTAGTGAAAAAACCTCGGTTGTGTCGTTGGATGACTTTTATCTTCCTGCTGACAAACTACCCAAATTGCCCGACGGTAGTGCCGATATTGAGTCGGTAAATTCGCTTGATATTGCGCTTATAAATGAATGTTTTAACGATATAATCAAAAAAGGAAGCACAAGCCTGCCGCACTATGATTTTAAGACAAAATCAAGAATACCAAATGCTAAAACGGTTGATTTAGGAAATCATGGAATAGTAATAGTTGAGGGACTCCACGCTATGAATCCCCTCATAACCGATTTGGTACCGCAGAAAAACATTTTAAAAATATATATCAGCGTAAACCGCTCGGTAGATGATAATAACGGTGTTCAAATGCTTTCAAGCCGACAAATCCGCCTTATACGCAGGGTTTTGCGCGATGAACGCTTTAGAGGTGCCACGGCGAGCGAAACACTGCATCTTTGGAATAACGTTATAGACGGAGAGAGAAAGTATTTGTACTGTTTCAAGGATACAGCAGACATTCAGCTTGTAACCTTTCATCCGTATGAACTGGGTGTTTATCGTGAGCATTTTTGCAAAATGAGAAACACGGTCCACAAAAACACACCCTGCTATGAATATTTTATTGATACCGCTAATGCGCTTGAGCGCTTTACGGCTATACCACAGCAGCTTGTACCGAAGGATTCACTCATACGTGAATTTATCGGTGGTCTTAAACTTTAAAATTATTGGAGGTATTATAAAATGGGATTTTTAGATGATGCTATAAACAAAACAAAAGAGGTCTTTGACGTTGCGTACAAAAAAACAGGTGAGGTTGTAACTACCGAAAAACAAAAATTCAATATTGCTTCGCTTAAGTCAAAGCGCGAAAAGGATTATGCCCAGCTTGGCGAAATTTATTTTGAGCTTATTAAGGATAGTACAGACTTGGACGATGCAGTACGCAATCTCGTTGATGCTATCCGTGAAAAAAATGAGGAAATTGCCCGTCTTAACGAGGATATCCAGAACGCAAAAAATAAGCGCGTATGTCCAAATTGTAATGCGAATATAGATATAAATTCTGCTTTTTGTAACAGCTGTGGTACAAAGCTCGACTAAAGGAATTTTAAAATGAAGAATATTAAAATAGGTATAGTAGTGGCTGACTATGACGAGTATGCGCCATTTGTGGAGTCAGTAAAAGAATACAATCCACAGGAATATAAATATTTTAACCGCAAGGCAATTTCGTTTGTTATGAAGAATACAAGTGTTATTTGCATTAATTGCGGCATAGGTAAGGTAAATGCTACTGCGGCGGCTATGCATCTTGCTGATATGGGCTGTACATATATTTTAAACTACGGCCTTTCAGGAGGTATCAGCCGTGTGCTCCTAGGTGAAATAGTGTTGCCCAATAAATTTTTGGAACACGACTTCGACCTTACAGGTATTGGTTATAAGCCTTGTGAAAAACCAAACCAAAAATATATTTATGAAGCCAATAAATTGCTTTTAAATACGGCACAATCGGTAATAGGTAAATGTGAGGGAGGTACTGCTGTTTGCGGTGACAGATTTATATGCAACACCGCTGACCGTGACTTCTTGCGTGACACATTTAATGCTACAAGCTGTGATATGGAAACTGCGGCAATTGCCAGTGTTTGTGATATGGCAAATATTCCGTATCTTAGTTTGCGACGTGTGTCTGATGATGCGGGTCACGATGCGTATGCAAATTACAGTGAAATGAACACGGGTGATGGCAAAACTCTATCTCAAGTGTTTTTAAAAGTTCTTGAGGCTATTTGCAGTGAGGTTGATTTATAATGCAGGAAAATAAAAGAAAACAGCAAAGCTTTGAATACGGTGCGATGATTTTACTTTGCTCAACCGTATTGGTGAAAATAATTGGCGCAATTTTTAAAATACCGCTATCAAGGCTTTGGGAAGATGAATTGGGCTTCGGATATTTTTCTTCGGCATATGCATTGTTTACACCCATTTATACCCTTGCTATGGCGGGACTTCCGATTGCCATATCTCGTTTTGTAGCTAATGGTATTCAGC
Organism: Acutalibacteraceae bacterium; assembly: GCA_045604215.1. Classification (GTDB taxonomy): domain Bacteria; phylum Bacillota; class Clostridia; order Oscillospirales; family Acutalibacteraceae; genus UBA737. The sequence goes on along the minus strand of JAZUNP010000032.1, from coordinate 43,597 downwards.
AGGGTAAATATAATGACGTAAGAAGTGCTTTGCGTGTTACCAAAAAACTTTTTACTATAACGGGACTTACAGGATTCATTTTAATGCTTATACTTGCTTATCCGTTTGTTAAGCTTACGGATGAATCGGGAGCTACGATTTACAGCATAGTAGCTATTGCTCCGGCTTTGTTTTTTTGCTGCATAATGTCGGTGTATCGCGGATATTATGAAGGCTTGCGAAATATGTATCCTACGGCAGCCAGCGATGTAATTGAAGCATTAGGTAAGTTGATTTTAGGTCTTGGGTTTGCTTATTTGGTTATGCGATATACCGATAATCAAGCGCTTTCTGCGGCGGGTGCAATGTTGGGCATTGTAATCGGCGGTGCGGCTTCCGCAACTTTTTTAACCTTGAGATACAGATTAAAGGGTGATGGAATAACAGCCGAAGAACTAAATAATGCTCCTAAAGCACAACACGATAAAACGATATCTAAAACAATAGTGCTAATAGCAATACCGGTAGTTTTGGCTTCTCTTGCGAATACAGTATCATCCTTTGTTGATGTATTTCTTGTTAAATGGCAACTTACGGGAATGATGGATGGGCACTTTGAAAATATTAAAAATCTGTATGACGGTTATGTAAGAAGCAATATAAAACCAGAGGAATTACCAACCTATCTTTACGGAGTTCGTGAAAAGGCTTTTACTTTGTATAACTTAATACCAACCATCACATCAGTTTTGGGTGTAAGCGCACTTCCTGTTTTAGCTACCGCTTGGTCAAAAAGTGACAAAAAATTATTAAAGCGTAATATAGAGTCAGGCTTAAAGCTTACTTCTGTTATTTCAATGCCAGCCGGTTTAGGATTTGTATTTTTAGGTCCTGCAATAATGGAACTTATATATGATACACCTGCTTCTGTAGCCATTGGCGGAGATATGCTCCGCATATATGGATTAACCGCAATGTTTGCAGGTCTTGCAATACCGATGATAAGTATGTTACAAGCAATAGGTAAAGAGAAAATCTCTTTGCGTAATGTTGCAATCGGTGCCGCACTAAAGGTAATAGTTAACTTTATATTTGTTGGTATTCCCACAATAAACATAAAGGGTGCTGCAATAGGTACATTTGTATCGTATTTATTTATTTTTATTTCTAACTTGCTTTCGCTTATTGAATACACAGGTGTGAGGCCTAACCTTTGGAAAACCATATTAAAGCCTTTTATCGCCGCGCTATTTTGTGGAATTTCTACCGTTATTTTGAATTTAAGTTCTATGGGCAAAATAGGTACTGTGCTTGAAATAGGTTTAGCGGCAGTTGTTTATCTTGTTGCGCTCATATTACTAAATACTTTTGAAGCCGATGATGTAATATCCTTACCCAAAGGCGAAAAGATATTAGGAGTGTTCACAAAGTTAAAAATTATTAGATAATTTGGTGTATATGCACAAAAATATGCAGCATATTTTGAATATTTTTAATGAATATATTAAAATTGGTTGATTTTTCAAAAATATAAATGTATAATTGGATTGAACGATTGAAAATTATTTAATCGGTTGCTATTTTGGTGCTAAAAACACAGTGAAAAGTAAAAAAATGGAGGGTTCTATAATGAACAAAACAGAATTAGTAGCAGCAGTTGCAGAGAAAGCAGGTCTTACTAACAAAGATGCAGCAAAGGCAGTTGCAGCAGTAATCGACGCAGTAGTTGATACTCTTAAAGCAGGTCAAAAGGTTGCTCTCGTAGGCTTCGGTACTTTCGAAGTTAAAGAGCGTGCAGCAAGAGAAGGCATCAATCCTCTTACCAAAGAGAAGATTAAGATTGCAGCATCTAAGAGCCCCGCTTTCAAGGCTGGTAAGGCATTTAAAGACGCTATTAAGTAATTAAAGTTTACTTAAAATGAGCCGCCTATTTAGGCGGCTCACAGTTTTTTAGGAAAAGGAATTTTATGAGATTAGATAAATATTTAAAGGTTTCGCGTATAATAAAGCGTCGCACCGTTGCAAATGAGGCTTGTGATGCTGGCAGAGTAATGGTGAATGGACGCGTGGCGCGAGCGTCCCTTGATATAAAGGTTAACGATATTATTGAAATATCTTTTGGCTCAAAAAATGTAAAAGTTCAGGTTATTGATGTGTGTGACACCGTTCGCAAGGATGACGCTGCACTTACCTACAAAATAATAGAATAACAAAAACACCTCATAAATATATTTTATTGAGGTGTTTTATTTTGGAAGAAAATATTGGTGTTTATCAGAATGTAATAATAGAGAGTCGAAAAAAATTGAGTATTTCGGGTGTGCGTGATGTGATGTCATTCGATGATGAAACAATTTTGCTTGATACCACACTTGGTAAAATGACTGTAAAGGGCGAAGCGCTACATGTGTCGGGATTTAATAACGAAAGCGGTGATTTTTTGGCTACAGGTCAAATTCATGCAGTAGTTTATATGTCAGATGGTAAATCATCAGGCGGATTTTTGTCACGAATTTTTAGATGATTTATGTGGGAAATAAATATAAGTAATCAGTTTATAACACTTTTATTATCAGTATGCTTAGGTTGTATTTTGTGCGCGGTTTATGATGTTTTTAGAGCTTCACGAAAAGCGGGTTTTAATTCGGCGATATTGGTGTTTGTTACTGATATACTGTTTTGGGTTTTAAGTGCATTTGCTACTTTTATTTTTCTTATTTCTCGAACAAACGGCGAAATCAGGGGATATGTGCTTATAGGGGAATTTATAGGATTTGCACTCTTTAAAATAAGCTTATCACGTTTTGTTTTTTGGTTTTTTACCTTTATTTTTTGCCTATTTAAAAAGGCTAATAACTATCTTAACAAGGGATTTGCGATTTTGTACCGTAAAACAGATGCTGTCATACAAAAAATCTACAGTTTTGTAATTAAAATTACTAAAAGGTTATCAAAAAGTATTAAAAAACTCTTGAAAAGTAGGCATAAAGTGTTGTATACTAATACAAATAATTATGATGCGGAGTATGTTTTAAATGAAACAAAAACCTAAACGCAAAAAAAGTGTTTTAGTTCGTCTTATTGTTTTAGGTGTGTCTGTGTATATGGTGGCAACGCTGGTAGGTCTTGGTAACCAATTAGCAAAGGACCGCGAAACTTTAGCGCAGTATGAAAGTCAGCGAGATGAATTAAAACTTAAAAATGAAGAATTAAAAGCATTGCTTGATAGCGATTCGCATTCCGAAATAATAGAAAAGGCGGCACGAGAACGACTGGGTTTTGTTTATTCGGATGAGGAAATATATATCGATATATCAGGCAATTAGGGGGATTTTTTAAATATATGGAGTTTAAGGTTGGCGACATTGTAGAGGGGAAAATTACAACCATTACATCATTTGGCGTATTTGCGGACATTGGTGACGGTAAGTCAGGTATGGTACATATATCTGAAGTAGCAAGAAATTATGTCAGCGACATAAAAGAACATGTAAAGGTCAATGACGTTGTTAAAATGAAGGTGCTAAGCATAGGTGATGACGGAAAAATATCACTTAGTATAAAACGAGCATTACCACCCGAAAAGAAAAATGATGTACCAAAGCGTGAGCGTAGGAGTGTACCCCAAAAACAAGCAATAGACGTTACATATACCTGGGTACCCAAAAAGAGCGAACCTGCAAGTTTTGAGGAAATGATGAATCGCTTTAAGCAGACTAGTGACGAAAAGTTTTCAGACTTAAAGCGCAAAAATCCAGATACCAACCGCACTAAACGCGGCACGGGTGTAAGATAAGTGAATTAGGGCGGATTCCATCGCAAGTGGCGGAAACTGCCCGTTGTTTTTTGAACGGAGAAAAATATGGAAAATATAAAAATAATAGCTCCCTGCCTTTTTGGGGTAGAAAGCATTGCCGCTGACGAATTTAGGCGAATGGGCTTTCAATCGGTTGAGGTTGAGAATGGTAGAGTGCTGCTTGAGGGTGACTTTAATATGCTTGCCCGTGCAAATATAAATTCGCGATTTGCTGAGCGTATACTTATAAATATGGGACAGTTTCACGCCACAACCTTTACTGAGCTTTTCGATGGTGTAAAGGCGCTTCCTTGGGAACGCTTTATTGGAAAGTATGATGCTTTTCCCGTAAGCGCAGGTTCGAGTATAAACTCGGTGCTTTTCAGTATTCCTGACTGTCAGTCTATTATTAAAAAGGCAATAGTTAACCGTCTTTCGTCAAAGTACGGGATCAGTTGGTTTAACGAGACTGGCGCTGAATTTAAAATTCGTTTTACAATAATCAAGGATAATGTAACGGTTACCATTGATACTTCGGGTGAGGGACTTCATAAACGAGGCTATCGCCGCAATTCTAACGATGCGCCTCTTAAAGAGACCTTGGGTGCTGCTATGTGCGATTTGGCGCGTATTTTCCCCGACACTCATGTGTACGATCCGTTTTGCGGTAGCGGTACGCTACTTATTGAATCGGCGCTTATGGCTACTAAAACAGCACCAGGTATTCGTCGTTTTTTTGCGGCAGAACGTTTTGCATCCATCCCAAAAACAGCTTGGCAGCAAGAGCGTATGCGCGCACAGGATCTGATAATCAAAAATGTGGATTTTAGAGCTCAGGGTTACGATATAGATCCAAGTGCTGTCGAGCTTACACTTGCTAATGCAAAAAAAGCGGGTGTTGAAAAATACGTAAAAGCGGCTGTAGGCGACATTAAGGATTTTAAAACTCCTAATGAAAGATTGCTTGTTATTACAAACCCACCTTACGGTGAACGTTTGCTTGATGTGGAGTCGGCTGAAAAGCTTTATAAAACGATGGGTGAGCGTTTCGACAGAACACAGGGTAAAAAGTATTTTGTAATCAGCCCTCACGATGAGTTTGAAAAGCATTTCGGCGCGATTGCCGATAAACGTCGTAAACTTTATAACGGTATGATAAAATGCCAATTGTTTATGTATTTCAAAAATAAGGGAATATAAATTATGAGATATGTTTTCTATATCAATCCGACAGCAGGTAAGGGTAACGCGCAAGAGGGCATAATTAAATCTATTGAAGATTATTTTAGCGACAAAAATGACAACTTTAAAATACATATCACCAATAGTGTCGGTGATGCACAAACTCAAGCAAAACGCGAGGCGCAAACGGGTGAGCAAGTGCGTATGTTTGCTTGCGGTGGTGAGGGTACTGTGTTCGAGGTGGTTAACGGTATTGCAGGATATGATAATGTAGAATTAGGTGTAATACCGTGCGGCTCGGCGAATGATTTTTTGAAATTTTTTAAAACACGCGATGAGTTTTTGGATATCCAGCAGCAAATCGACGGTGAGGCTGTAGAGATGGATTTGATTAAAGCAGGGGATAAATACTGCCTTAACGGTTGCTCTGTCGGTATGGATGCTGTTGTGGCAAGCCGTATGTCGAGTTTTAAAAGATTGCCGCTTGTATCAGGTTCGTTTGCATATACTTTAGCAATTGCAAGAACCTTTTTAGGTAAGCTTGGTATTACGGCTGATATATCGCTTGACGGTGGTGAATATGAGCGCCGTGACTGTCTGTTTGCCGTGGTTGCCAACGCACCATATTATGGCGGCGGTTATAAGGGCGCACCCGATGCTGTACCGAATGACAATCAGCTTGATTTTACCCTTGTTGATAAAATATCAAAATTAAAGATACTTAAGTTTTTAGGAATTTATAAAAAAGGACAGCATAAAAGGCTTGATTGCTGCACCTTAAAAAGTTGCAAAAGTATGGAATTTAAATCACAAAAACCGATACCTGTCAATCTTGACGGTGAGATAGTAGAGACAACCAATATGAAATTTGAGCTTGTAAATAAGGCTGTTAAATTTGTAGTTCCTAAGCGTATTGCAAATAAAATGTTAACAAAAGTTTAAATGTTTTTGACTTTACTTGACTTTTGATTTTTAATGGATATAATTACTAATATAATATAACTGCGATGCAGTAAAAAGGAGATTTTTATTATGACAATTAAACCATTAGCTGACAATGTTGTAATAAAAGCAACAGTAGCAGAAGAAACAACCAAAAGCGGTATTGTGCTTACATCCGCTTCAAAGGAAAAGCCACAAATTGCCGAGGTTGTAGCAGTAGGTCCCGGTGGACTTGTTGACGGTAAAGAGGTAATAATGACCGTAAGCGTGGGCGATAAGGTTATTGCCGCTAAATATGCAGGTACTGATATTAAGATTGACAATGAGGAATATACCGTTCTTCATCTTTCTGATATTCTTGCAATAGTTGAGTAAGGAGATTGTGTATTATGGCAAAAAACATTATTTTTGGTGAAGAAGCACGTAAATCGCTTCAAACAGGTGTTGACAAACTTGCTAATGCTGTTAAAGTGACACTCGGCCCAAAGGGTAGAAATGTGGTGCTTGACAAAAAATATGGCTCACCGCTTATTACAAATGACGGTGTAACCATCGCAAAGGAAATTGAACTTGAAGACGCATTCGAAAATATGGGCGCACAGCTTGTGAAGGAAGTATCGGTTAAAACAAACGACGCTGCAGGTGACGGTACAACAACCGCAACGGTTCTCGCTCAGGCACTTATTAATGAAGGTATGAAGAATGTAGCCGCAGGAGCTAATCCAATGGTTGTTAAAAAGGGTATAAAAACAGCCGTTGATACAGCTATTGCTACAATTATTGAAAACTCTAAAAAGGTTTCAGGCACCGATGATATTGCACGTGTTGCAACAGTATCCTCAGGAGATGCAGTAATCGGCTCTCTTATTGCCGAGGCTATGGAAAAGGTATCTGCTGACGGCGTTATCACCGTTGAGGAATCAAAAACTGCCGAAACCTATTCAGAGGTTGTAGAGGGTATGCAGTTTGACCGCGGTTATATCACACCATATATGGTAACCGATACAGATAAGATGGAAGCTGTTATTGATGACGCTTATGTTCTAATTACCGATAGGAAAATTTCCAATATTCAAGAGATTTTACCACTCCTTGAACAGATTGTCCAGTCGGGTAAAAAGCTCGTTATTGTAGCAGAGGATATTGAAGGTGAGGCGCTTTCAACCCTTATCGTTAACAAGCTACGAGGCACATTTACCTGCGTTGCAGTAAAGGCTCCCGGCTTTGGTGACAGACGTAAGGAAATGCTTCGCGATATTGCTATTCTTACAGGCGGCGAGGTTATTACCGAAGAATTAGGACTTGAGCTTAAGAATGCGTCGGTTATGCAGCTTGGTCGCGCGCGTCAGGTTAAGGTTACAAAGGAAAATACCGTTATTGTTGACGGCGCAGGAGATAAGACCGCTATTAAGGACCGCGTGGCACAAATCAGAAACGAAATTGCTGTTACAACAAGCGAGTTTGACCGTGAAAAGCTTCAAGAGCGTCTTGCAAAGCTTGCAGGCGGTGTTGCAGTAATTAAGGTTGGCGCAGCTACCGAGATTGAAATGAAGGACAAAAAGCTTCGCATTGAAGATGCTCTTGCCGCTACAAAGGCAGCTGTTGAAGAGGGCATCGTTGCAGGCGGCGGCGTAGCGCTTCTTAACGCTATTCCTGCAGTAGCAGAGTTATCTGCAAAGACAGAAGGCGACGAAAAAACAGGTGTAAACATTGTTCTTAAATCATTGGAAGCGCCTATTCGTCAAATCGCTTATAACGCAGGTATTGAAGGTTCGGTTATCATTGATAAGATTGTAAACAGCGGTAAGGTTAACTACGGCTTTGACGCTTACAATGAAACATATACCGATATGATTGATGCAGGTATTGTTGATCCTACAAAGGTTACACGTTCAGCGCTTGAAAATGCGGCTTCGGTTGCCGCAATGGTGCTTACAACTGAAAGCCTTGTAGCCGACAAGCCCGAAGACGTAGCTGCAGCAAACGCAGCAGCCGCTGCTGCAGCCGCACAAGGCGGAATGTACTAATAGTTTTTTAGGAGAGGTGGTAATGCCATCTCTCTTTTTTCTTTAAAATACATAATATTTTTTAATTTAGCAATAACAATTATATATTTATATTTATTTTTCTATTTACTTTAAAAAATAAATGTCGTAAAATATAATTGGTTATTATTTTTTTGGAGGAATAGGTTTTGTCTAATGATAAAATTGTAATAAAGGGTGCAAGGGAAAACAACCTTAAAAATATGGATGTTACTATACCGCGTGACAAGCTCATAGTGTTTACCGGTCTTTCGGGTAGCGGTAAAAGTTCACTTGCGTTTGATACAATATATGCCGAGGGACAGCGACGCTATGTAGAGTCGCTTTCAAGCTATGCGCGTCAGTTTTTGGGACAGATGGAAAAACCAAATGTTGACAGTATTGACGGGCTTTCTCCCGCAATATCAATAGACCAAAAAACCACCTCCAAAAATCCGCGTTCTACTGTGGGTACGGTTACCGAAATTTACGACTATTTGCGTCTTTTGTATGCGCGTGTGGGTATTCCCCACTGTCCTGTTTGCGGTAAGGAGATAAGTCAGCAAACCACTGACCAGATAGTTGATACGGTTATGAAACTTGACCAAGGTAGCAAAATACAAATTTTATCACCCATAGTGAGAAACAGAAAAGGCGAACACACAAAAGAGCTTGACCGAGTAAGAAAGTCGGGTTATGTTCGAGTGCGAATTGACGGCAACATTTACGATCTTTCGGAAGAAATTAAACTTGATAAAAACAAGAAACATATAATAGAGGTTGTGGTTGATCGCCTTGTAATAAAGGCGGATATTCGTTCACGCCTTGCCGATAGCATTGAAACTGCAGTGTCTCTTTCGGGTGGACTTGTAGCCGCTGACGTAATAGGCGGAGAAGAGCTGCAATTTTCACAAAGCTATGCCTGCGATGAGCACGGTATTAGCATACCCGAGCTTACTCCTACAATGTTCTCATTTAACAACCCAATGGGAGCGTGTCCTACCTGTACGGGTATTGGAGTTTTTATGAAAATTGACCCGCGCCTTGTAATAAGTGATGAGAATTTATCGCTTAAAGACGGTTGTATAAAGGCGGCAGGTTGGGGTGTTAATTCGTGGTTTAATCCCGATGCCAGCACGCTGGCGCTTATGTATTACGAAGGTATTGCGCGTAAATACGGCTTTGATATAAATACGCCTTGGAAGGATTTAACCAAAGAGGCAAAAACGGCTGTGCTTTACGGTACGGGGGATGAAAAATTAGAGTTGCATCGCAGCTCAGAATATGGAAACGGCAAATATTATGCGCCGTTTGAGGGAGTTATAAATAATCTTCAGCGCCGTTACGAAAATACAAAGAGTGATTATGCGCGCGCCGAATATGAAAGCTATATGAATGAGAGTGCCTGTCCCGACTGTAAGGGTGCACGACTAAAGCCCGAGTATTTGGCGGTAACCGTTGGCGGTAAAAATATTAAACAGCTTTGCGATATGTCAATAGGAGAAGCGCTCGAATTTATAAGTGATTTAAAATTTAGCGCAATGCACCAAATGATTGCCGAGCCTATTTTAAAGGAGATAAAAGAACGACTAAACTTTCTATCCAGTGTAGGACTGGAGTATCTTTCCATGTCGCGTTCGTCGGGTACACTTTCGGGCGGTGAAAGTCAGCGTATAAGACTTGCAACGCAAATAGGCTCTTCGCTTATGGGTGTGCTTTACGTATTGGACGAGCCAAGTATTGGACTTCATCAGCGTGATAATGAGCGATTGCTTGGAACACTAAAGCATTTGCGTGATTTGGGCAATACGCTTATCGTTGTAGAACACGACGAGGACACAATGCGCGAAGCGGATTATATAATAGATATAGGTCCCGGTGCGGGTATTCACGGTGGCGAGTTAGTCTTTAATGGAACGCCCGAGCAACTTATGAAATGCGAAAAATCTATAACCGCTGATTATCTTTCGGGCAGAAAGAAAATTCCTGTGCCTACTGCTCGTCGTAAGGGTAACGGTGATTTTATTTGTGTTAAGGGCGCTAGTGAAAACAACCTTAAAAATATAAATGTTAAAATACCGCTTGGCGAATTTGTTTGTGTTACGGGTGTTTCGGGCAGCGGTAAATCGTCACTTGTAAATGATATTTTATATAAGGTTTTGGCTGCCAAGCTTAATCGCGCAAAGACTATTGCGGGCGCGCATAAATCGGTTGAGGGAATAGAGCATCTTGACAAGGTTATAGATATTGACCAATCCCCCATAGGACGTACTCCGCGAAGCAATCCCGCGACATATACGGGCGTATTCACCGATATTAGAGAGTTATATGCAAGTACCAAAGAAGCTAAAGCAAAGGGCTACACAGCAGGTAGATTTTCCTTTAACGTTAAGGGAGGACGCTGTGAGGCTTGTTGGGGTGACGGTATTAAAAAGATTGAAATGCATTTCTTGCCCGACATTTATGTGCCTTGCGAGGTTTGCGGCGGTACAAGATACAACAAGGAAACGCTTAGTGTTCACTATAAGGGTAAGAGCATTTATGATGTTCTTGAAATGACGGTAGAAGAGGGTATGAATTTTTTTGAAAGTCATCCACGAATTTATCGCAAGTTAAAAACACTTTTTGACGTTGGACTTGGCTACATTAAAATCGGTCAAAGCGCAACAACCCTTTCGGGCGGCGAGGCGCAAAGAGTTAAGCTTGCCACTGAGCTTTCTAAAAAAAGCACGGGCAAGACAATTTATATTCTTGACGAGCCAACGACGGGACTTCATACTGCCGATGTTCACAGGCTTATTGAGGTGTTACAGCGCCTTGTGGATGCAGGTAATACCGTCCTGGTAATTGAACACAATCTTGACGTTATAAAGGTTGCCGACCATATTATAGATTTAGGTCCCGAGGGCGGTAACGGTGGCGGTACTGTTGTAGTGGCCGGTACTCCCGAAAAGGTAGCTGAATGCGAAAAATCATATACAGGTAAATTTTTAAGAAAAATATTAAAATAGCAATTATTTACACATTATTCACCAAATGTGTTATAATAGGTTTTATTATGTTAGCGTGAGGTGAAAGCGGTGTTTGGATATGTTAGGGCTTGTAAGCCTGAACTAAAAATCAAAGAGTACGAAATCTACAAGGCGGTTTATTGTTCTCTTTGTAAGAAGTTGGGAAAAAGCTACGGTATACTTTCTCGCTTCACCTTAAGCTATGATTTTACTTTTTTAGCGCTGCTTAATATGTCGATGACTGACGGCTGTGATGATTTTGAGCAAAAGCGTTGCACCTTTAATCCTCTTAAAAAATGCAACTATTGTAAAAATCTCGATGCTATTGATATGCCTGCCGCGGCGGCGATGATAATGCTTTATTACAAAATTCTTGATAACATTGCCGATGAGCGAGGGTTTGAAAGGATAGGCTATTGGTGCTTAAAACCGATTTTTTCATCAGCGCATAAAAAGGCTGCTAAAAAGTATCCCAAAATTGAAGCAGCGGTCGCCGAGTATATAGCGGCACAAAATGCGCTTGAAGCGGCAAATTGTACCTCAATTGATGAGGCGGCGCACCCGACAGCCGTTGTTATGGAGAAAATACTTGCACTTTGCAGTAAGACGCAAATGCAAAAAAGGGTGCTAAACCGTATGGGGTACTGCCTTGGCAGATACATTTATTTGCTGGATGCCGCTGTCGATTTGAAAGAAGATATAAAGACGGGTAGTTATAATGTGCTTAAAAATATCGGCCCGAATGAGATTAAAGAGCGCATAAAGTCGCAGTTGTACTTTTGTTCAAATGAGGCGGCAAAAGCCTTTGAACTGCTTGATATTAAAAAATACAAAACCATACTTGGAAATATAATATATTTAGGTTTAGAGGAAACCTTTTTAAAGGAGTTAAATGATGAAAGATCCGTATGAGGTGTTGGGCGTTTCCAAAAACGCAACAGACGAAGAAATTAAGAATGCTTACCGCGAGCTTGCGCGCAAGTATCATCCCGATAATTATACTGACAATCCACTGTCTGATTTAGCCGCAGATAAGATGAAGGAAATTAACGAGGCGTATGATGCTATCGTTAATTCACGCCGCCAAGGCTCGTCTAAAAGAACAGGCGGCAACACATATAACAATACTTATAGCGGTTCAACCAATTTTCCCGAGGTGCGCAGTCTTATAAATCAAGGTAGACTTGAGCAAGCGCAAGAAATTTTGGACGGTGTGCCACCGCAAAGTCGCGATGCCGAGTGGTATTTTCTTAACGGTACGGTGCTTTACCGTCGCGGTTGGTTTGACCAAGCGTATACGAGCTTTGCGACGGCTGTACGTATGAATCCGCAAAATCCCGAATACCGAAATGCTATGAACAACGCGCAAAGACAAAGCGGTCAGCAGTATAACCCATACCGTTCCTACGGTACAGCGGGCGGCTGTAACACCTGTGACGTTTGTAACAGTCTTATTTGCGCTGATTGCTGCTGCGAATGTATGGGCGGCGACCTGATACCTTGTTGCTGATATGAAAAAAACTAAAAAAATTACACTTTGCGGACTTGTTGCGGCACTATCGGTGGTGATAATGCTTACAAGCTATTTTCCGTATCTTACTTATGCAATTCCTGCGATTGCGGGATTGTTTATGATGATACCGCTTATTGAATGCGGTGTGTCGTGGGGGTTTGGCACATATATCGTAAGCGCCGCGATAGTATTTATAACGGGAGAAATGGAAGCAAAAATACTTTACGTAATGTTTTTGGGCTACTATCCCGTTTTGAAATCAATTATCGAAAAAATAAATAAAGAATTTATTGAGTGGATATTAAAGCTCGTTTGCTTTAATGCGGCGGCTGTTGCGTTTTATTTTGTTTCAAGCAAGCTGTTTGCGGTATCATTCGATGATTTTGGCGAGTGGGGTAAATACGGCGCACTGCTGTTTTTAGCGTTTTGTAACGTGGTATTTGTGATTTATGATATTGGCATATCGCGTATGGCATCGTATTATATGTTCGCACTTCACGATAAGGTTAGAAAAATAATAAAGTAATTTTAAAGGATGGCAAAAGCCATCCTTTATTTTTGTGTTTACTTTTTCTAAAAGATAGTGTAAAATATTACATTATGCGAAGGTAGGTGAGGGAATGAAGAGGATGGTTATAATCGGCGGTGGTGCGGCAGGACTTATGGCGGCGGTATCAGCGGCAAAAGAGCTTGGAAGTACGCCGTACAGTATAACTGTTGTTGAAAAAAATCCCCGACCTGCGCGCAAGGTAATGATTACAGGAAAGGGAAGATGCAACGTTACAAACAACTGTGACGTTAACTCTCTTATTGCCAACACCCCAAAAAACGCAAAGTTTTTGTACTCGGCTTTTAATAATTTTAATTCGCAGGATACTATTGCATTTTTTGAAAGTATGGGTGTGCCGCTTAAAACCGAGCGTGGAAACCGCGTTTTTCCTGTATCGGACAAGGCAGTGGATATTGTTGATGCGCTCGTAAAATCAGTGCAGAAAAACTGCAATATTATTGAGTGCGAAGCGGTGTCAATAATTGCGCCAAACGGTTTTGTTACTGCGGTAAAGCTTGCCGACGGCAAGATACTTGATGCCGACTGCGTTATAGTGGCTACGGGCGGTATGTCGTACCCAACAACAGGCTCTACGGGCGATGGCTACAAAATGGCAAAGGCATTGGGTCATACCGTAACAAGACTTACACCGTCTCTTGTAGGACTTGAGTGTCACGAGGGCTTTTGTACACGTCTTGCGGGGCTTTCACTTAAAAATATTAGTTTGTCGGTTTTTGAGGATGGCAAGAAAAAACCGCTATATAAAGAAATGGGCGAGATGCTCTTTACTCATACGGGCATATCTGGACCGCTGACATTATCAGCATCAGCACATTTGCGTTATATGGACAAAAAGAAATATTTTGTAGAAATTGATTTAAAGCCTGCGCTTGACGAAGCACAGCTTGATAAAAGGCTGCTTCGCGATTTTGAGGAAGCACTAAATCGCGATTTTGCAAACTCTTTGGACAAGCTATTACCAAAGAGCATAATTTCGGTTATAATAAATATGTCGGGTATCGCGCCGCACACAAAGGTTAACCAAATAAGCCGTGAGCAAAGGCTATCGCTTATAAATGCAATAAAGCATTTTAAACTTGGTATCACAGGCTTTAGGCCGATTGAGGAAGCAATTGTTACAAGCGGCGGTATTTCGGTCAAGGAAATCAACCCAGCAACTATGATGTCAAAGCTAATTGGTGGACTTTTCTTTGCGGGTGAGGTAATTGATGTTGACGCTTATACAGGCGGATTTAATTTACAAATAGCATTTTCTACAGGCGTGCTTGCGGGTGAAAATGCTGCAAAATACGAAAGGAACTATGAATTATGATTTCTATTGCATTAGACGGTCCTGCAGGTGCGGGTAAAAGCACAGTAGCCAAGGGCGCGGCGAAAGAACTTGGCTTTATTTACGTTGATACAGGTGCGCTTTACCGCACAGTAGGTCTTAAATTTATGCGCGAGGGCTACGATACCAACCTTGACTGTGATATTGAGGCTATTCTTAAAACTATTGAGGTAGATATTAAATTTATTGGCGGCACACAGCACGTATTCTTAAACGGCGAGGACGTGTCTGAGGCTATCCGCACTCCCGAGGCTTCTATGATGGCTTCAGCCGTATCGGCTAAACCTCCCGTTCGCGCATTCTTACTCGAAATGCAGCGCAAGTTGGCAAGAGAAAACAACGTGCTTATGGATGGCAGAGATATTGGTACGGTTGTGCTTCCAAATGCAACTTTAAAATTCTTTGTTACAGCAAGTGTTGAGGAGAGAGCAACGCGCCGCTACAAAGAGCTTTGTGAAAAGGGTATGGATGTTAAATACGAGGATATTTACAAGGATATTGAAACCCGTGACTATAACGACTCTCATCGTGAAATAGCACCGTTAAAGCCTGCCGAGGATTCAATTATGTTTGATACTACGGGTAACACCTTGCAGGAGTCAATAGATAATCTAATTAAAATAATAAAGGAAAAATTAAATTGAAAATAACACTTGCTAAAACTGCGGGATTTTGCTTTGGAGTAAACCGCGCGGTACAAATGGTATATGATTTGGTCGATAGCGGTGAGAAGGTTTGTACCTTAGGTCCCATTATTCATAATAGCCAAATGGTCGAGGAATTGACAAGTAAGGGTGTTCGCGTGGTAGATACTCCCGACGAGGCATTGCCGCACGAAACCTTGGTTATTCGTTCTCACGGCGTTGGTAGACTTGTGTATGAGGATGCTGAAAAAGTAGGGGTAAAGGTGTGTGACGCCACCTGCCCCTTTGTCGCAAAGATACATAAAATTGTAGCCGAGCAATCGGGTGACGGTGACATAATTTTAATAGCGGGTGACGAAAAACACCATGAGGTTATAGGGATTGTGGGACACTGTGTATCACAGCATTATGTATTTTCGTCGGTCGAAGAACTGCAAAATTTACTGGAAAATCACCCCGAAATCAAGGGAAATCCTGTTTCGGTGGTGTCACAAACCACTTTTAACGCAAAAAAGTGGAAAAATGCGCAAATTTTTTTAAAAAAAGTATGTACAAATGCAAAAATATTTGATACAATATGTAGTGCTACGTCAACAAGACAAGCGGAGGCGCAAGAGCTTGCCCGTACTCACGATGTAATGGTTGTAATCGGGGGAAGGCATAGCTCAAACACCGTCAAATTATATGACGTGTGTGCGGCTCTTTGTCAAAACACCCATTTGATAGAAACTGCCGCTGAATTACAAGCTGAGTGGTTTTTTACAGCAAATAATGTTGGCGTTGTCGCGGGTGCATCGACACCTGCGGGTATTATAAAGGAGGTTATTAAAACCATGTCGGAAAATTTACAACCTGTAGATGAACAGATGGAGGTAGAAGAAACTGTTCAAAAAAGCTTCGAGGAAATGACAGATGAGGAAGCATTTGAGGCTTCGCTCAACAGCCTTACAGGTGAGCAGAAGGTATGCGGTACTGTTGTTGCAGTTAACGCGTCTGAAATCACTGTAGATATAGGCAGAGGTGTAACTGGCTATGTTAGTGCCGATGAGTACTCATCAGAGCCTGTTGATCTGTTAAGCGAAGTAAAAGTTGATGATAAGCTCAATCTTATCATTATGAAAATCAGCGATCAGGAAGGAACCGCAATGCTTTCAAAGCGTCGTTACGATGCTATTGCAGGTTGGGACAATATAGTTGCTGCTAAAGATTCGGGCGAAGTGCTTCACGGCACAGTTCGTGACGTAATCAAGGGTGGCGTTGTAGTGTACTCAAACAATGTTCGCGTATTTATCCCAGCTTCTCAGGCTACCGCTTCGAGAAACGATTCTCTTGAAGATTTGAAGGGTACTGAGGTTGACTTTAGAATTATTGAAATCGGCCGCGGTCGCAGAGCAATCGGCTCTATCCGCAGCGTTCTTCGTGAGGCTCGCAAAGAGGCTGAAGAAAAGGTATGGGCATCAATCGCTGTTGGTGACCGTATCACAGGTACAGTTAAGTCACTTACAAGCTACGGTGCGTTTGTTGACATCGGTGGCGTGGACGGAATGGTTCACATTTCTGAGCTTTCTTGGAACCGCATTAAGAATCCATCTGAAGTAGTTTCGGTTGGTGACGAGATTGAGGTATATATCAAAGCGCTTGATACTGAAAAGAAAAAGATTTCTTTGGGCTATAAAAAGGCAGAGGACAATCCTTGGACTATATTCCAGAACAACTATGCTGTTGATGATGTTGTTAAGGTTACTATTGTTAGTATGACTACATACGGCGCATTTGCAAGAATTATTCCAGGTGTTGACGGTCTTATTCATATATCACAGATTGCTAATAAGCACGTTACAAAGCCACAGGATGAACTTACCGTTGGTCAAGAGATTGAGGCAAAGATTACCGCTGTTGACCTTGACAAAAAGCGCGTAAGCCTTTCTATTCGTGTTCTTCTTGAGCCGGAAGAAAAGCAAGAAATTGAAGAGGATGCAGTTGTAGCATCTACAGAGGATGCAGTTGTAGCACCTGTAGAAGAGGCCAGTGAAGAAACTGCTGAATAATTTGTTTCAAATATCTAATTTCACGCCCAAGATCTTCTTGGGCGTGATTTTGTAAAAGAGGAAAATTATGCTTAATTTTGAATACTATGCCCCTACAAAAGTATTTTTTGGCAAAGGTCAAGAAACAAAAATGGGCGAAATTATATCGGGGTACGGATATAAAAAAATAATGCTTATATACGGTAAAGGCAGTATAAAGCAAAATGGCTTGTATGATAGTATTGCTAACTCACTTAAAGCGTTTGATATTCAATTTGTTGAAATGGGTGGGGTAGAGCCGAACCCTAAAATTGAGTTTGTTCGCGATGCAATAAACCTTGCTAAAAGTGAAGAGGTTGAGCTTGTTTTGGCGGTCGGCGGCGGCAGTGTTATTGATGCCGCAAAATATACGGCATTGGGTACCGTTAGCGAATACGACATTTGGGATTTTGTAACAGGTAAGCAAAAGCCTAACAGGGCGCTACCTGTCGGTTGTGTGCTTACTATTGCAGCGGCGGGTAGTGAGATGAGCGCATCGGCAGTGGTTACCGATTTGTCGCTTAATATGAAACGTGGATTTACGAGTGAACTGATAAGACCGCTGTTTGCGATATGCAATCCCGAGCTTAGTTATACTGTAAATCCTTATCAAACCGCTTGTGGAATAAGTGATATAATGGCGCATACAATTGAGCGTTATTTTACCCCTTGCGAGCCTGTTGATATTACCGACGGTATTGCCGAAAGTATTTTACGGAGTGTTATAAATGCGGCTAAGGTTGTAATGTCAGAACCGCACAATTATGAGGCAAGAGCAAATATTATGTGGGCATCAAGCCTTTCGCACAACAACCTTACAGGCTGTGGAAGAATAAACGCTTTACCTGTTCACCAGCTTGAACACGCTTTGAGCGGTGAATATGACCGTGTGGCGCACGGTGCAGGTTTGGCGGTGTTGTTTCCTGCGTGGGCAAAATACGTTTATATGCACAATATTCCTCGCTTTGCGCAGTTTGCACGTCAGGTGTGGGGTGTAAACGAAAGTGATGATAAAAAAGCCGCAGAAGGTGGAATTGAGGCTATGGGCAACTTTTTTAAATCAATTGGTATGCCGTCAACACTTAAAGAATTTGGGGTTGACCAATCGGCAATTGACCGCCTAGCCGAGCTTTGCACATTTAATAATACACGAACAATAAATAGCATAATTGAATTAAAGCTTGAAGATATTAAGGCAATATTTAATTTGTGCAGGTAATTAAAAAGTCTTTGCTAAAATTTTAGCAAATACTTTTTCTGTTTATTTTATAAATTTGAACTGTGCAGCCTCATAATCGGCGGGATTATAATTCACAATATAATTTATTATTTCCTGTGGATTATCCGAGATAAAGAGTAAATCCATATTGGTGTTTGGCATAAAACTTTTGTCGATTGCGTTGTTTAGCATATCAACAAGGGAATCATAATAACCATTTGTGTTGTAAATCGCAATAGGTTTTTTGTGAACACCTAATTGGCGAAGAGTATATATCTCAAAGAATTCATCAAAAGTACCAATTCCGCCGGGTGTGATTATAAATGCATCGGACATTTCTTCAAGAAGCTGTTTGCGTTCGCGCATGGTTTCGGTGTAAATCATTTCGGTGCAATGGGAGAATAATGCGCCGTCAACATTAAAAAATGACGGGCATATACCGATGATTTTTCCACCTTGCTTGTGAGCGCCACGCGCTACCGCACCCATAAGACCTGCAGCACCGCCGCCGAAAACAACCGAGTGATTGTTTTGCGCTAAATTTTCGCCCAAAAGCTCGCCTGCATCGAGAAAAGATTTGTTAATTGCATTTGAGGACGCGCCGTATATACAAATTTTCATATTATAACCTCGTCATTTAAAATTGCGCTTATAAGTTTTTCGCCTTTGTATTCGAGTCGTAATGAAAAGAATGGAGTGTTAGGATTTTCAATGAGTTTTAGGAAAATTTTGTCGCCCTCCCATAAGGGTAGGTTGTAAATTTGCTGCTTGTCAATCCATTCAAGCACACCTTCGTCACATTCTTTTATCTCACCGCTAAAATCCTTGCAGGTAAAAATGTGCATATACTCGGTTTCCCATTTGTCAGAAACAAAGGTGACAATACCACGGTATTCGCATTTGTGGAGGGTAAGACCGGTTTCCTCGTACGCTTCACGGCGGTTGCATTGTTCGGGACTTTCTCGTGTCTCGAATTTTCCGCCGATGCCAACCCATTTATCTTGGTTTAGGTCATTTTGTTTTTTAATGCGGTGAAGCATTAAATATTTTCCGTCCTTTTCAATGTGACAAAGTGTTGTGTTTTTCATTATTCACTCTCGCTGCTATCATTTTCCAAAATTTCGGGCATTGTATAACCCTCGAGGAAGAATATATCATTATTTTTATGCTTGGAGTCGAAAATATTGTTGTACTGAACCTTTTCATATTCGCTCAGCAGTGCTGTATATTCACTTTTATCACTCCATCTGTAATAATTATTATTGAAATCGATATATCCAACGGTATCAATTACAGGAAGAGTTTCGGAAAGCTTAAGCAAATATTTGTTGTATTCGGTAAGCTTAACTCCTGCAACGTCAAGCATATAAGAGGAAAGATAGTTTGAACTCAATTTATCGATATACTTTTCCTCAATATCGTAGTTTGCCCAAATATAAAATGGTGTAGCGTGACGAGCCTGCTCCTGCTCAATGGTAAGGTTGTTTATATTGTCAACACCTAACAGCGAGGCTATAAATTCGGTTTCGATAGATGGCTGATGATCGCCGAACATACAAATAATGGTTGGCTCGTCTACGTTTTGGAAATATTCCAAAAGACCTTT
Source organism: Acutalibacteraceae bacterium (assembly GCA_045604215.1). Taxonomy (GTDB): domain Bacteria; phylum Bacillota; class Clostridia; order Oscillospirales; family Acutalibacteraceae; genus UBA737. The sequence goes on along the minus strand of JAZUNP010000032.1, from coordinate 23,714 downwards.
AAAGGCATCATCACTCGCCTTTACAAGCGAGAGATATTTATTGGCTTTGTTGTAATAATTGGTGGTTGAGGTTATTTGTATACACTCGTCAAAGTTTTGGGCACCCTTTGAATAACCGCCGTGGTTTTGCATAGTTACATTAAATGCAAAATATGGCTGTGATTTATCGCGGTTTTCGTAGTTTTTGATAATAACATCGTAGTTATAGCTATCACTCACATACTGTCGAGTGAGCATATTTTGTCTGTCGGGGTAGTATGTGTCGATAAGCGATTGTAGATAATCGGCATCACTGCCGTTTTGCACATAATCGTTAAGTATAGATACGTCTATAAGGTTTTCAAGAAAACTAAATGAGTTAAAGCCTAAATTTTCATAAACACTAACCCTGTTCCAACCGCTTGAGTAATAGGGGTGGAATGCCCAAGAGGAATATCCCTGACCTTCAAGAGTTGATACAAGTGAAGCAAGAGGGTTTTTAATATAAAGCATATAGGCATTACTGCCTGAAGGTAAAAAGGCGGTGGTATGGCCTGTTAAAAATTCGAATTCGGTATTTGATGTACCTGCGCCGATAACAGGAACATAAAGATTGCCTTTAACGGTGTTTTCGGTAAGACTGTCCATAAAGGGCATAAATTCCTGATTTGTCGTGAACTCACCCAAAACACGTAAATCGGAGAGTGATTCATTCATTATGCAGATAATATTTGGCTCATTACCTGTGGGCTTGATAACGTTTATTTCATCCTTTTCAACCGTACTGGATACATAGTCGCCGACACTGTCTGCGTCGTAGCCACTCGGCTCGGACATATAAAGGTACTTTGTATTGCAGAAAAAGCTGAAAACAAAACCGTAGTTACGGTAGCCACGCGTCTGATTCCAGAAGTCAGGTTTTACACCTGCATTTGCAAAGATTGAGGTAAAATAGAACAAACACATAAGGCAGGTGAAAAAAGTACCCATAAAGGTGCGCGAGGCAATTTTTACTATAGGATTGTATTTAGGTGTTTTTAATTTAATGCTTAGCGCAACGATAAATACAAAAATTTCAGTGCCGATAATTATTGTGTGGGTGGGGGTGTAGTTATATGTGTTTGCAACATTAGCAGCAGTTGTAATTGCAAAAAAGTCCATGGGAATAAACGGAGTGCCGCGGAATTGCATAACATAGCAGTTTGCAAGTGCAAAGCCGTAACAAAGGGCATTGACTAATAGTAAAGAAACTCTGAAACTGCCGCATATTGCAAAAATTATAAATTGGAAAAGTAATATGACTAAATAGTTTGCTAAAAAGCCCAAATAAGTCATATCGTAAATAAAAATGTTGTTAAGACATTCTGTCATTGTCATGGTAATGACAGGGGTAAGCATAAAGAAAACAAAATGCCAGATTTTATTAAACAGGTCATTTTTAATTTTTATACTAAATGCGATATATACACCGATTATTAGGGGAGCTACAAGCGCAAATGCGAATAACAGCCATTTTGCATCGGTCTCTAATTTAGTGAATTGGGTGTTAAATAAAACGGTGGTTAACAAAAGAACAGCAGAAACAACGGTAGCTATTACTTTTGATTTTTTGAATGACTTTACCTCAAAAGTGTTTGAAAAAAAGTTTTTTATAATATTTAAGATTTTCGGAACTACAGCAATAAAAAAGTTAGAAATAGTATTGGATACTATCTTTATATTCATTTTAATGCAGTCCTTTCTAGAGCTAAATTTGTATATATGTCAAAACAAGATACAAAACCTCATTTTAAATTATCATACATTATAACACTTTTTTTTGTAAAAAACAAGATTTAATATATTAAGAAATGTTTAATATATAGTGTACTAATTGTTGCAAAATGCATAAAAAATGAGTGTGAGTTTACACCCACACTCATTTTTAAAAGCTATTATTTATCGAGCATTTTTAAAATTTCATTATTTTGGCAAAGGATATGCCCCAAACCAAACAAAGGAAAGAAAACACAAGCAGCCATAATTGTACCAAAAATTATTGCTGCAAGGCTGAGAACTATGCCAAACGAGGTTTTGTTGAATAAAAAGAATGCAACAATAAGTGACAAAATTATTACGCCAAAACCTAAAACAAATGAAATTACCTTAATAACATTTCCAAGATTTTTGTAAAGTCCGCTCGTGTATGCGTTAACGGGATTTTTTTTAGCGCGGTACTCAGCAGAGGTTGAGCTTATTTCCTCCATTTCGGGAACGGAGTGTTTATTGTCGGACATAGATTATTCTCCTTTTTTAAATTATATGCTAATTACATTATATGCATTTAACACCGATTGTAAGTTTTTCACCGTTGATGTCCCAATCTTTTACATAACCTTGTGCATCACATACGGTTATTGAATCAGCAAGGGTGTCGCCTGCAATATCGCTTGAAAGCTTATTTACAATTGCGATAACCTTTGCACTGCCGTTTAATGTAACAGTAATATGGTCGGTTACGTTGAAGTTTGCTTCCTTACGCATGGTTTGAATTTTGCTGACAATCTCGCGTACAAAACCTTCTTCGATAAGCTCGTCGGTAAGTGTTGTATCAAGCGCAACTGTAATTCCGTGGTCGCTTACGGTAAAGAATCCTTCCTTTTGTTTTGCTTCGATAAGCAAATCCTCGGTGGCGAGTGTTACATCGCCTGAAGCGAGATTAAGTGTGATAGAACCATTTTGGTCAAGTTCTGCCTTAGCTGCATTGCCGTCAAGCTCCATAAGTGCTGTACGGATTTCACCAAGTTGCTTACCATACTTTGGACCTACGGTCTTAAGCTGTGGCTTAAAGCTGTAGGACACAAGGTTATCAACCTCGTTTGTAAAGTCAACCGACTTGATATTAAGCTCATCCTTAATAATATCAGCAAAGAAATTATCAAGCTCGATATCGCATTTAACGTACATAGTATTAAGCGGCTGACGGTTCTTTATTGCAGAGCCGTTACGCGCACTACGACCGAGAACTACGATTTCGAGAAGACTTTCCATATTTGCTTCAAGGTTTTCGTCAATTTTGTTTTCGTCAACTTCGGGGAAATCGCAGAGGTGAATACTCTCGGGGGCAGTTTTATCGACGTTGCGCACAAGGTTTTGGTAGATGCTTTCAGCCATAAACGGTATCATTGGAGCCGCCGCTTTAGCGGTTGTTACAAGCGCGTTGTAAAGCACCAAATAAGCAGTTTCCTTATCTGCTGTCATTCCCTGTACCCAGTAACGCTCACGACCACGACGAACATACCAGTTGCTGAGTTCATCAACGAATTCTTGAAGAGCGCGTGCAGCCTCAGGAATGCGGTATCCCGCAAGGTTTTCGTCCACAGCCTTTACCATAGAGTTAAGCTTTGAGATAAGCCATTTATCCATAATGGTAAGTTTATTAGGATTAAGTTTGTGTTTAGTTGGGTCAAATTTATCAATATTTGCATAAAGCACATAGAAAGCATAGGTGTTCCAAAGTGTGCCCATAAACTTGCGCTGACCTTCAACTACGGCTTTACCGTGGAATCGGTTAGGAAGCCAAGGCGCAGAGTTTGTGTAGAAATACCAACGGATTGCATCCGCGCCGTAGCTTTCAAGCGCATCAAATGGGTCAACCGCATTACCCTTCGACTTAGACATTTTTTGACCGTTTTCATCCTGGACGTGACCGAGAACGATTACGTTTTTATAAGGTGCCTTATTGAAAATAAGGGTAGAAATTGCCATAAGAGAATAGAACCAACCACGTGTTTGGTCAACCGCTTCTGAAATGAAGTCGGCAGGGAACTGTGACTCAAACAAATCCTTGTTTTCAAAAGGATAATGGTGCTGCGCAAATGGCATAGCGCCCGAGTCGAACCAGCAGTCGATTACCTCGGGTACGCGGTGCATTTGCTTTCCGCAATGCTCACATTTGATGGTAACCTCGTCGATATACGGACGGTGAAGCTCGATATCGTCAGGGCAGTTATTTGACATTGATTTGAGTTCTTCAATACTGCCTATTGAGTGCATATGACCGCATTCGCAGGTCCAAATGTTAAGTGGTGTACCCCAATAACGGTTACGTGAAATACCCCAATCCTGAACGTTTTTGAGCCAATCGCCAAAACGGCCCTTACCAATGCTTTCGGGAATCCAATTTACAGTGTCATTGTTACGAATGAGGTCATCCTTAACAGCAGTCATTTTGATAAACCAAGACTCACGAGCATAGTAGATAAGCGGAGTGTCACAGCGCCAGCAGTGTGGATAGTCGTGCTCAAATTTTGGAGCATCAAAGAGCAGCCCCATTTTTTCGAGGTCAACTAGCACCAGTGGGTCAGCCTTTTTAACAAATACGCCGGCATAAGGTGTTTCGGCGGTAAGATTACCTTGACCGTCTACAAACTGAACAAAAGGCAAATCATAACGACGGCCAACCTTTGCGTCGTCTTCACCAAATGCTGGGGCTATATGAACAATACCTGTACCGTCGGTCATTGTAACATAACTGTCGCAGGTAATATAGTGACCTTTTTTGTTCTGCTTTTCGCAGGTAGGTTTTACAAAGTCAAATAATGGCTCATATTCTTTGTATTCAAGTTGTTGGCCTGAAAATCTACCTATTATCTCATAAGCAGGTGTGTCTTCAGTGGCGAGCTTACCGAGAACCTTATCAAGCAAAGCTTCAGCCATATAATAGGTATAGCCGTCAGCGGCTTTTACACGACAGTATGTTTCATCTGGGTTTACGCAAAGTGCCACATTTGAAGGAAGTGTCCATGGTGTTGTGGTCCAAGCAAGGAAGTAAGCGTCCTCGCCGACAACCTTAAAACGAACAACCGCGCTGCGCTCTTTTACGTTTTTATAGCCTTGAGCTACTTCGTGAGAAGAAAGGGGAGTTCCGCAACGTGGGCAGTAAGGAACAATCTTAAAACCCTTGTAAAGTAAGCCCTTGTCAAAGATTTGTTTGAGTGCCCACCACTCAGATTCGATGAAGTTGTTGTCATAGGTAACGTAGGGGTTATCCATATCAGCCCAAAAGCCAACGGTTTTTGAGAAATCTTCCCACATACCCTTGTATTTCCAAACACTTTCCTTACAATGACCGATAAATGGGTCAAGACCGTACTGCTCAATTTGCTCTTTACCGTCAAGACCTAAAAGCTTTTCAACCTCAAGCTCAACAGGAAGACCGTGGGTGTCCCAACCAGCCTTGCGTGGCACCATACAACCCTTCATTGTGCGGTAACGAGGGATCATATCCTTGATGACGCGGGTAAGCACGTGACCGATGTGTGGCTTACCGTTAGCGGTAGGAGGGCCGTCATAGAACACGTACGGTGTGCCTTTAGCTTTGGTTTCAATACTCTTTTCAAAGATTTTGTTGTCATCCCAAAACTGCTTAATTTTCTTTTCCTGCTCTACAAAATTAAGATTTGGAGAGATGCTTTCGTACATTAAAAACATTCCTTTCAAAATATGCTGTTAAATCAGCAAAATAAAATCCCCGTCCTAAATAGGACGGGGATGAGAAATACACATCACTAGTTTAAACCACCTATTTGAACGGACTAATATCCGCACTCCCTATAACGGTGGAGATGACCGTCTAACGTTAATTATGGCAAATCCAATTTTCACGCAGAAGCTCGGAAGTGATATTCACATGATTTTATACCATCGGTCTTGCACCGCCACCGACTCGCTTTAGGTAAATGATAAAACACGTTACTGTCTTCGTCACAGCCTTTACCAAGCATAATACTACCATAAAATTTTTAAAAAATCAATAGTAAACTGACTAAAAATAACATTACAGATAAAAATATACAGTAAGGAAGTGATATTGTGATAAAAAAACAAACATTTATAAGGGTGATATCATTTATGTCGGCGTTAATTTTAGTAGTTGGCGGTTTCGCTCTAAAACAAAAAAACAAAAGTGATTATTATCTTACAATGATCAAAAATCAGTATTCAAGCGCATACGAGCAACTGAACAGCAGTCTAAATAACATAAGTATGGCAATGCAAAAAACAGTTTATGTGTCGTCGGCTAAAAAGATGAGTTCACTCGCGGCAGATATTTTCAGCGAGGCTGAACTTGCAAAATCGGCACTATCGGAATTGCCTTTGGGCGAAAACAACATATCTACCATTTACCGCTTTTTATCACAGGTGGGAAATTTTGCGCTAAGTGTTTCTAAAAATATAACGAGTGAGAATACCGTCACCGATAAACAGCGAGAGGAATTAAAACTGCTTTCCAATACGGCGCAAACTATAACACAGGTTATAAATGATTCGGGGATTGAATATAACAATCCTGATGCGTGGGCGCAGGCGGTTGAAAATGAGTTGAGCGATATTGTAGATGACGGAGGACTTGCAGTATCGTTAACCGAGCTTGAGGAAAATTTATCGGATTATCCTACACTCATATATGATGGACCGTATTCAGACCACATTTTGCAAAAGATGCCGCTTATGACTCAAAGTGCTAAAGAGTTTTCCGAAAGCGAGGCATTGACGGTGGCACAAAAGTATGTAGGCCAGGATATAGCACTAAAATTAGAGGAAATGCAGGGTGGAAAAATAGAAGGTTATCGTTTTGCAAACAATAACGTAAATATTACCGTCAGTCGTTATGGCGGTTATGTGGTTTATATGCGAAAAAACAGAAGTGTTGATACTATTATACTTTCATACGAGCAGGCGCTTTCTAAAGCAAAAGGATTTTTAGAAAATATGCAGATTACAAGTATGATTGACACATATTTTTATACTGATAACGGCGTTTGCGTTATAAATTTTGCATATCTTGACGGACAGACAATATGCTATACCGACCTTATAAAAGTGGGCGTAGCGATGGATACGGGTGAGATAATGCTGCTTGAGATGTCAGGATACCTTACAAATCATAGCGAACGCGCATTTGAAACACCAAAGTTTACGGTTGATGAGGCGACAACAAAAATTAGTAGTGACCTTGAGGTTAAAAAAAGCTCTATTACACTTATTCCTACCGATGCAGGCGGTGAGGTGCGTTGTTATGAATTTTTGTGTAATGCTCAGGATAATCAGGAAATTTTGGTGTATATAAATGTGCAGACTTTGGAAGAAGAGCAAATTTATATATTGCTTAAAAGCGATGGGGGTACACTTGTTAAATAAAAAATAACGATTTCATTGTGCTTACAGCACAAATATAAAAAGGCGCGACTAGTCCGCGCCTTACATTTTAGATTTACATATCAATTGCATTATGGTATAATAATAAAAAAAGATTACAGAGGTTGTTATGCCGTTAGTTGAGAATGTAAAACATATTTATGAGCCTAATCCCTTGGCGTGTGGGCAGGCGGTGCTTGCTATGCTGTCGGGTGTTTCGGTAGAGGAGATTTTTAAGCTCGTAAACACCGAAAAAGAGACCACTCTTAAAGATATGATGTTGGCGTTAAAAGCGTTGGGAATTTCTTTTAAAGAGCAAAGGGTTGAGGTAAAAAATAAGGAGGATTTACCACGCGTGGCATTACTTAGTTTAGAGACTCCTAAATGCTGGCATTGGTCTCTTTTTTTTGATGGTATATTTTACGACCCTGAATATGGGGTTTTAAATGATTTTCCGCCAAGTAATCGCCGCTATTTTTGGGGAATAACGCCTTGACTTTTTGTTAAACAAATATTAAAATTATAATAATTAAGTATAAATGTTAGGTGATAGTATGGTAAAGGTTTCTCCATCAATTTTAATTTCTGATTTTTTAACACTTAAAGACAGCATCAAAGAGCTTGAAATAGCAGGTGTTGATATGCTTCATCTTGACGTTATGGACGGCATTTTTGTACCGAATATTTCGTTTGGTGTTCCTGTTATAAAGTCAATAAAGGCTCACACCAATTTGCCGCTTGACGTTCATCTTATGATTGACCGTCCGCATAGGTACATAGAAGAATTTGCAAAATATGCTGACCTTTTAGGCTTCCACTTCGAGGCAGGCTCTGACAACGTTGAAACGTTAAAAAAAATTCGCGAGCTTGGATGTAAATCCTGCATTACAATAAAGCCTGCTACTGCACCTGAAGAGATTTTTCCACTTTTGCCGCTTTGCGATATGGTGCTTGTAATGTCGGTAGAGCCTGGCTTTGGTGGGCAAAAGTTTATGCCTATGGCACTCCAAAAAATCAGAGCAATAAAAGCTGAATGTGAGCGTCAAGGACTCAACATTGACATTGAGGTTGACGGAGGTATAAATTCCGAAACCGCACCTCAAGCAATTGAGGCGGGCGCTAACGTACTTGTGGCAGGTAATTTCTTGTTTTCCGCCGAGAATATGGGCGCTAAGGTAAAGGAAATTAAGTCACTTTAATTTTGAATATTTGGGCATACTTTACCAATACTTTCATTGAAAGGAAGTGAGGTTATGCCCAATCAAACAAAAAAGGAATTTTTAATAGTGTTTGTTAAATCTATGATTATTACAATTTCTGCAGTAGCGCTAATTGTGATTGGATATTTTACGGCAGGTTTTTTGTCAGGAGGTTTATAATGGATTATATGTTTTTAAAAAGCGGTACCGATGTACGCGGTATTGCGTCTGATTTAGGCGGTAAGGCGGTAGAACTTACCGATGAGGCGGTTTATGACATTTCCGCGGCATTTGCGGTATGGTGTGTAAACAGGCTTAAAAAAGGTGCAAATGAGTTGTGCATAGCTGTTGGTCACGATTCTCGAATTACGGCTGATAGAATAAGTCAACAGGTAAAATCGGCTCTTACTAATGCAGGTGTTACTGTACTTGATTGTGGCTTGGCGTCAACGCCTGCTATGTTTATGACTACTGTTGATTTACATACCGATGCGGCAATTCAAATTACTGCGAGTCATCATCCGTTTGACAGAAACGGTTTAAAATTCTTTATCGGCACAGGCGGTCTTGAGGGTAGTGATATTTCCGAGATTTTGCGTATTGCCGAGAGTGGCGAGGAATGTGTTTGCGAAAATAAAGGTATAGTAAAGCCAACTGACTATATGACAGATTATGCGTCGCGACTGCGTGATATGATTATTCGTGAGGTTGGTAATGGAGATAAACCGCTCGAGAATTATCATATAGTGGTTGACGCAGGTAACGGTGTTGGTGGATTTTACGCTAATGAGGTTTTGGCACCACTTGGTGCTGATATTTCGGGCAGTCAGTTTTTAGAGTCTGACGGAATGTTCCCAAATCATATACCAAACCCTGAAAATAAAGAGGCTATCCGAAGTATTTGTGATGCGGTTAAAAAGAGCAATGCCGATTTTGGTGTTATTTTTGATACCGACGTAGACCGTGCGGGTTGCGTTGACGGCGACGGAAATGAAATTAACCGAAATCGTCTTATTGCAATATCATCATATATTGCATTGGGTGGCAAAAAAGGCGGAACAATTGTTACCGACTCGGTTACTTCTGACGGACTTAAAAAGTACATACAAAAGGATTTGGGCGGTGTGCACTATCGCTATCGCCGTGGATATAAAAATGTAATAAACAAGGCAATTGAGCTATGTAAACAAGGAATTGATTGTCCATTGGCTATTGAAACTTCAGGCCATGCGGCACTACGCGAAAACTACTTTCTTGATGACGGAGCTTATCTTGCAACCAAGATTATAATTGAGCTTGCAAAGGGAATCGATATTAAGGCGTTATTATCTACTATGGAGATGCCTGCAGAGGAAGAAGAACATCGTTTTAATATTAAAGCGGACTACTTTAAGGTTTACGGTGAAAGAGTTATTGATGAGTTAGAACAATTTGTAAAAAAACACGACGGATATATTATTGCTGATGATAATCGAGAGGGTATAAGGGTGTCAACACAAGATGGATGGTTCTTGTTGCGTCTTAGCGTTCATGATCCTGTGATGCCGATAAATTTTGAAAGCAATAATGTAGGCGGAATACAAATTATGAAAAATGAGTTGCGAGAATTCTTCCAAAACTTTAGCGAACTCCAAATGCCAAAAGATTTTTAATTGTAAGCTGACGGAAGTCGAACCCATTACGCTTGGCAAATAATAATTTTCTGTTTTTATTTGTATCATGCTTGTAATATAATAGTATTACTACTCTATTCAATCGCATATTCCTAAAAATATTTATTTAAATTCGGCAAAGGGATATAAAAACCTATGGGTTTTTGTGATATTATATTCGCCACTTTAACTGCCCAAAGGGCAATATCACTCGGCGTTAGCCGAATATTACGGCAAAGCAATATAACTTGCCGCAAGGCGAATATAACTGAGGCACCTTCCTTACGGAGGGTGCCTCATCAGTGAGCTCTTCTCAGTTTCTATTTTTCTTTTAAATCTGTGGGACTTTGATATACTTTTACGTAATCTACTGCCATGTCGGTGCTTTCGCCCGGTTTAAGAAGCATTTCTCCAGAATCACAAAAATGTGAGCTTATCAGCAAGTAACCAGGTTGGTTGCAAATACCCATATGTTTGGTTTTTGCAGTTACCTTTCCGTCGATTAAAAAGGCATATTCATTAGGACTCCAACGCAGTGCAAATGTGTGATATTCCCCGTCAAAAACTTCATCCATTGCAAAACTAAAGTTTTCGCTTTTTGTTTGGTCGTTATAATATCCATCCCAGTGAATTGTTTGTGCGGGATTAGAGGTATAAACATAGGTTTCTACAATATCAATTTCACATCCGTTTACAGCAGAGCTGTCGTTAGCTGCATCCACATCTCCCATATCTCCCGCCACAAGCCAAAAGGCGCTGCGCATACCTGTGGCAAGATACGGCTTCATTCTTATTTCAAAATAGCCGTATGTGGTTTCAAATTTGTCAAGCGTTGTCATACTACCTGCTTGACGGTCGTAGTTATATTCGGGATTTGGAGTGTCAAGAATAGAAATTCTATTTATAAGGCTGCCCTTTCCGTCAAGGAAGAACGAATCGGGTGAATAAAAGTATTGCCAGTCTGGCAAATCCCAAAGATTCCATTTAGTTTCATCAATCTGAGTACCCTCAAAATTATCCTCGAATATTAAATCCCAGCTTTTTTCGGGTTTTATTGTAAAATCATAACTGATATCCGTGAGTAAATGGTAGGCGGTGAGTTTTACTGCTTTTTTTGTTTTTGTATACTTGTAAGGTACGGTAATAATCTTATCTTCAATTTTTACGTTTTCATCCTCGCACAAAATCTTGGTAGTAAAATTACAGATATCTGTGTCAGAGTCGGTAATAATGCTTGATACAGAATAAATGGTATCACTTTCGGTGAAATTTTTAACACAATAGTATTCCACTTCTTTTATGCTACTAAAGTTGTAAGTCGTGTCTGTAGGGTCGTTTTTGTCGGTAGCAGTGGAACTGTCGGTTTCTACATTTGAAGAAAGTACAGCATCGTTACTTTTACAGGCTGTTGTGCAAAAAAGAAGAAGTATGCTCAACAATAAACTAATTATTTTCTTGATTTTCATAATAAAAATTCTCCCTTAATTCTTTTCTTTTTATCTTAATTATTCCTATAATCATAGTAACGGCAATAGCGGTAAAAAAAGTTATACCGATTACAATTAGAATGAATATATTGTTATTGTTTTGTGAGGAATTTATCGATTTTAGTTCAAAACTTTCAAAAACCGACTGAACCTCACTTGAGGTATCAGTACCTTCGTTGTAACAGGACAGATAAAATGTTTTGCTGTCATATATGGTTATGTACTGTGTGACTGTGTAAATACCACCACTGTCGTGTAATGTGTTTTTTACGCTAATAAATTTTCTGCCATCTTTACCTTGAGTTACAAAAGAATTATCGTTATCACCGCTTACGGCGTTTTTAAACTCGGTTAACTGGCCTTTTTGGAGATTTGCAATATCAATTGCCGCCGACGAAAAATTATCGGTAAATGCCGATAATCTGATTTGTGTTTTTGCATCACTTGATACAGCAAGATATAAAAGTCCGTTTTTATTAAAAAAACTGTTTAGTTCGTCGGTTGTCATATTTAGTTTTTGCGCAATATCATCGAGATTGTCACCGGATTGCGCAGAGGTAAAATCGGTACCGAGAGCAATGTTAAATTCGTAGCTTGAAGCATTTACATTAATGCACAAAAGTGTGAGTATTGTAACAATTACGGCAAAAATACGGTATTTCAAAAAATCACCTAAATCAAATTATTTTGGCGCTTTGCAGCGGTAAGTGTGTTTTGCATCAAAGTTGCTATAGTCATAGGACCTACGCCACCCGGAACGGGGGTAATGTATGAAGCCTTCTCGCTTACAGCTAAAAAATCAACGTCACCGCAGAGCTTTCCGTCAGCGCGGTTCATACCAACGTCAATTACAACTGCACCTTTTTTTACCAAATCGGCGGTTACAAAATTCGCTTTACCTACAGCTGCTACAAGAATATCAGCTTTTCGCGTAACCTCGGTTAAGTTTTTAGTTTTAGAGTGAGCTATTGTAACAGTACCGTTTTTATGCAAAAGCAGCATACCCATAGGTTTGCCTACTATATTGGAACGGCCGATTACAACACACTCCTTTCCTTGTATGTCAATATTGTAGTATGAAAGCATTTCCATAACACCGGCGGGGGTGCAGGGGAGAAAGTCATAGTCACCAATCATTATTCTGCCAACATTTATAGGGTGGAAGGCATCAACGTCTTTGTTAGGGTCAATTGCCTCGATTACAACCTTTTCGTCAAGACCTTTTGGCAAAGGTAACTGACAAAGAATACCGTTTACGGTTTTATCATTATTTAATTGTTTAACAAGTGTTAAAAGCTCTTCCTGTGTGGTGGTTTCGGGCAGTAGGTATTGCTTTGAAATAATACCTAATTGCTCGCAAGCCTTTTTTTTGTTTGCAACATATATTTGCGAGGCGGGGTCTTGTCCTACCAAAATTACGGCAAGGCACACGCTGACGCCTTTGGCGTTAAGTTTCTTAACCTCGTTTGCAACGCGGTCCTTTACTGCCGCCGATACGAGTTTCCCGTCAATTATATTAGCCATTTGTATCTTCCTCATTTTCTGTGTTTTCGGTTAAGTCGTCATATTCATCGTGAAATATTTCAACATAGTTGTCGTCGGTAATGCTCACACGCTGTTTTTTTGAAATTACGGCAAGGGTAATTGCAGCCGATAAACAAATTAAAACTGACACTAAAACCGATATCCTGATATTTCCTATCATTAGGCTGTCGGTACGTAGATTTTCAACAATTGCACGTTCAAAGCCGTACCATACGCAATACAAAAGTGTGATTTGACCGCTGAATTTGCGCTTTTTTGAAAAATAATTTAGTACAAAAAATCCTGCTATACACCACAGTGATTCATAAAGAAAACAGGGATGAACAAGGGCATCACTGCCCATCTCAATAGCGATACGGTTGCTGGTCATTCCCCACCAAGAGCTGCCTGTAAAGGTGCCGTATGCCTCCTGATTCATAAAATTACCCCAACGACCGATGCCCTGACCGATAAGGAAGGCTGTAGCGGCAAGGTCAAACATATCAAGAATTTTGATTTTCTTGATTTTACACATAACTGCGCCGCATAAAAAGGCGCCTATAACCGCGCCGTAAATAGCAATTCCCGAAAAGCCGCTACCGCTGCTAAAGCCAAAGAAATCGCCTAGGCTTTCGCACTTGACACCGTCAAAAATTACATAATAGGTACGAGCGCAAAGAATTGATATGGGTGTGGTAACTATAATAACGTCAAGCATTTTATCGGTATTAACGCCAAAGCGTTCGGCATTTTTCATACCGTAGACAATTGCAATCATAAAGCCGAGCGCAATTATAATTCCGTACCAATAAATATCCCATCCTCTACCAAACGGTAGGGTGAATGCAATGGGATTTAATGTTAAATGAATTCCAAAAATGGTAACGTCATAACTCATTTTTAGTCCTCCAAAGGCTTGATTACCGATAAAACAGCATTTTGGTCGTCAAATATATCAAAGCGCTTCATAACATCGTCATAGCTTACCGATTTTACCATTTTGATTTCATCAAAGAGGCTGTAATTATTAATCGCACATTCTGTAAGGCTCATTGTAAGGTTTTCGACGCTGTTAAAACGGCGCACCATATCGCCGTACATTGCGCATTTAACTGCAGAGAATAACTTTTTGCTGATGCCGTCTTCACGAAGACGATTGATTTCCGCTTTGATTTCATTTGCAACGCGCTCGGGCTCATTGGATTCACCCTCGAAAATAACGGCGGCATAGCCGTTGCCGTTAAAGTATTCGCTGCCAAAATCGTCGTTTATAAGCCCCTCATTCATAAGTCGCGCATAAAGAGGAGATGCATCACCGCAGATAGCCTGTAAAAGCAAATCAACGCATACTTTACTTTTGAGTCGACGGTATGGTGTGGTTATTTTTTGCTTAAAGCCTAAACAAAACATAGGTGTGTTAACGGCAAGGCGTTGCTCTACGTAAGGCTTTACAATTGTTTGCGGCTCGTCAAATTCGCCACGTATAATCTCTACAGGCGGTTTGTCGATTATTGATTTTTCAATTTGTTTTAAGGTTTTGTCGGTGTCGATATTACCGACAAGGCAAATGTACATATTAGCGGGGTTGTAAAATGTTTCATAGCATTTGTAAAGTAGATCAGCATCAATTTGCGCGATAGACTCAATAGTACCAGCAATATCAATCCGAACAGGATGGTTGTGATACATTCCCTTTAAAAGATTAAACATAACGCGCCAGCCTGGGTTGTCGTCGTACATACGAATTTCTTGACCTATTATACCTTGTTCTTTTTCTACATTTTCGGGTGTGAAGTATGGGGACTGAACAAACGACAGCAATATATCAAGATTTTCGTAAAAATTATCACTGCAAGAGAAAAGATAGCAGGTGCGGTCAAAAGAGGTGAATGCATTGGCACTGGCGCCAGTCTTTGCGTATTTTGAAAAAGCGTCGCCGTCCTCACCCTCGAAAAGCTTGTGTTCAAGATAGTGGGCAATACCCTCGGGTACGGTTATCATTTCACCGCCGTCTTTTGCAAAGCGGGTGTCGATAGAGCCATAGTGAGTACCGTAAATTGCATAGCTTGATGAATATTGCGGCTTTTCCATAATATAGATTTGTAGTCCGTTTGGCAGTTCGGCTTTTACATAGCTTTCTTCACCAAAGCCTTCAAAAATTTGCTTTTTCATTATCGCTATACCTCCTTATCTTCGGGTAGTAGTTTGTATACCGTGTGTAGCTTAACGCCGCGTGCGGCATAGACTACGTCGTTTCGTGTTACCTTTAATATATCCTCAGCTGCTTCCTCGGGGGAGATTAACTTATCCTTTACAATCTTTAGCGAATACCAAGCATCCAAGAGCCCTTGTGAATCGTTGTAGGACTTAAAGGAATCAGTAATGCTTTTTATGGAAGATTCAAATTCCTCGTCGGTAAAAAGGTTTTGCTTTATCATATCAAGCTGATTTAAAATTTCTTTTTCCGCTTTGGTTGCATTTTCCTTTTCAATGCCGCTGTCAACCGTGATAAGACCCTTTGCCTTTACCGAGCTTGACGCACAGTAGTAACAAAGACTGTATTTTTCGCGAACGTTGGTAAAGAGGCGTGAATATGGACCACCACCGAAAATATCACACATAACGGTAAGTGCTGCGGTCTCGCTGTCGTCACCATAAAGCTCACTTGAAAATCCCATACAAAGCTTACCTTGGGCGATATTCATCTTTTCAATTACTGTGTTAGGTGTCTTAACAGCAGCTGTAGGTGTGCTTTTGGTACAGTCGGGAATATTATCGCGAGTGAGTGTGTCAAATCTTTCAGATATTTTATCAAAAAGACCGTTTGGCATACTGCGTGAAATAACGTTTACACGCAAAAATGCGGTAGAAAGTAGTTTTTTCCAAGCGTTATACAGTGACTCGCCCGTGATTGCTTCCACTTGGGCTTCGCTGCCGCATTTTGATAAGCCGTAAGCCTCGCCCTTATACATTTCTTCTATAAGGCGTTTTTTAGCGTAGGTACGCTTTTGAGCGAGGTCGCCGCGGATATGCTCGATAGCCTTGCGCTTTTCGCGCTGGACGTCCTCCTCGCAAAACGCTCCGTCTTCTGCCTTTGGCTCAAATATAAGTTGGGTTAAAAGCTCTACCGCGCTGTCGCACAGTGACTCGTCGTCAAGCGCAAAGCAGTCGTCTATTGTAGAGATTGCAATTTTAAGCAGCTGATAATCGCCTACCTTTTCAGCGCTTGCCGAAAGATTTGCGCCGTAAAGCTTTGCAAGCTTAAAGTTAAGCGCCGAAAAATCGGGATAGGCGGCACTACAGGTTGTCATTACAAAGGGAAGTAATGCATACTCGGCAACTGTATCGCGGCTAAGCGGCACGTAAAAGTTAAATGATATTGAGGTTGTATTAAAACGGTCGTTTTTAATAAATACACCCTCTACTCCGTTTGAAAGCTGTGTGATTTTAGCAGACATTTTATTTCCTCCTATATTCCAAACTCTTTGAGTATAAGTGATAAAGTACAAATGGGAAGTCCCACTACGTTAAAGTAGTCACCGACTATTCCGCTTACAAATTTTGAGCCTCGACCTTGAATTCCGTAGGCACCCGCCTTGTCGATAGGCTCGTTTGTTTCAATGTAGTCGTTTATTTCCCCGTCGGTAATGTTTCTAAACGTAACGGCGGTGGCGACGGTTTTTGAAATCGATTTGTCACCTTGCATTACCGTAACTCCGCTTAAAACATTGTGGGTGTTGCCCGATAGACTTTTTAGCATATTAAATGCATCACGTTTGTCCTTTGGTTTGCCCATAACTTTACCGTCAAGCTCTACAACAGTATCGGCTGAAATGATGATGGTGTCATCACTTACTTGAGGACTTATTGCCGCCGCTTTTTCATAGCTTAAACGCGCTACCTCGTCCGATACGGGCAGAGTAGGGTTCATTGTTTCGTCAATATCGGCGGTGATGATTTGAAAGTCTAAATCGAGAAGTCCTAGCAGCTCTTTTCTGCGGGGAGATTTAGATGCTAAAACAATATTCATACAAACACTTACCCACTTTAATGTATATTTAATATATGATAGCATAAATATAAAACTTTTGCAACTAATATCTTACCAATATTTTTCTTGTAATTACCAATATGTTGTGCTATAATTAAATATAATTATGTATATAGGTGGTATTTGTTATGAAATGTCCTTTTTGCGGTTATGAAGAAAGTAAGGTAATTGATTCTCGTCCAACTGACGAGGGTGAGCGTATTCGTCGCCGTCGTGAGTGCTTACAGTGCGCAAAGCGCTTTACTACTTACGAGTTGATTGAAAGTCTTCCGATTATCGTTATTAAGAAAGACGGCTCACGCGAAAGCTTCGACCGTCAAAAGCTGCTTACAGGTATGCTTCGCGCTTGCGAAAAAAGACCTGTGTCAATTGAAATGCTTGACCGCGCTATAACTGACATTGAAACTGTTATTCAAAATTCTCTAGACCGTGAAGTTAGCAGTGACAAAATCGGTGAGCTTGTTATGGATAAACTTAAGGACATTGACGAGGTAGCTTATGTGCGCTTTGCATCGGTGTACCGCCAGTTTAAAGACATTAACACATTTATGAAAGAGCTTAATAAATTGCTCAGCAAATAGGAGATATTTTTTAATGGACAACAACGCACTTTTGGCAGAGCTTTTACTTCCAAATATTGATAAAACACCCGATTATTATGAAAATTTATATCCCGAACGTAACTTGCCCGAGGGCGCGCGTGTTACACGTGTAGCGCCGTCACCTACAGGCTATTTGCACCTTGGCGTGTTGTTTACTTCGCTTGTAAACCGCATTACCGCGACCTCTTCGGGCGGACTTTTTTACACCCGTATTGAAGACACCGACAAAAAACGTGAGGTAGCGGGCGGTATCGAAGATATTATTGACGGTCTTTGGCGCTTTGGTATCACCATTGACGAGGGCTTTATAAGCGGTAGTGAGCAAAAGGGTATTTACGGCCCATACCAGCAAAGTCACCGCGCCGAGATTTACCAAACCTACGTTAAAGACCTTATTAAAAAAGGACTTGCATATCCTTGCTTTTGCACGGCTGAAGATTTAGAGGCGGTACGTAAAGTACAAGAGGAAAATAAAATTCGTACAGGCTATCACGGTGAGTATGCGCGTCATCGCGATATTACCTATGAAGAAGCGAAGGCACTTGTTGACGAAGGCATGTCATTTGTTGTGCGTTTGCGTTCCCCCGGTAGCGAGGAAAACCGCATCACCTTTGATGACACAATAAAGGGCACGATTGAAATGCCCGAAAATGATGAGGATTTTGTATTGCTTAAATCCGACGGAATACCGACCTACCACTTTGCACATGCAATTGACGACCACCTAATGCACACAACACACGTGCTTCGCGGTGACGAGTGGATTTCATCGGTGCCAAAGCATATACAACTCTTTAAGTTATTGGGCTTTAAGGTTCCAAAATATGGTCATGTTTCACCAATTATGAAGCTCGATAACGGTGCTAAGCGTAAGATTAGTAAGCGTAAAGACCCCGAGGCTGCAGTGCATTTCTTTGCCGAGCAGGGCTATGAGTCAATTTGCGTTATAGAATATCTTATGACAATTGCGGCATCCGACTTTGAGGATTGGCGCCGCGCTAACCCCGATGCTGATTACCGCACGTTCAAATTCAACCTTAAAAAGATGAGCGTTTCGGGCGCACTCTTTGACGAAAATAAGCTAAACGACGTAAGTAAAACAAAGCTTGCCGCTATGAAGAGCGGCGAGGTTTATGAGCGTCTTACCGCTTGGGCAAAGGAATTTGACACCGAGTTTTATGATATGCTTACAGCAAACCCACACTTTACAAAGGCTATGCTTGCTATAGATCGTGACGATGCTAAAAAGCCACGTAAGGACCTCTCAAAATGGAGTGAGGCAAAAGATTATTTTGCATTCTTCTTTGAAGCTCTTTACACACCAAATCACACATTACCTGAAAATATTAATGCAGAGGACGCAAAGGCATTTCTTACTGAATATAAAAAGGTTTATGATGCGGCTGATGACCGCCAAGGTTGGTTTGATAAGATTAAACTTGTGGCACCCGCTTTAGGCTTTGCTGCTGAAACCAAGGAATACAAGGCAAATCCCGATGCATTTAAGGGCAGCGCGGGTGACCTTAGCACTGTACTTCGTATTGCAATTACAGGTCGCACAAACACTCCTGACCTTTGCAGCATAATGCAGGTATTAGGTATCAAGGAATGTATTAATCGAATTGACGCTATGATAGAGGTTTTATAAAATGGACGAAAATAAGGTAACAACTCAAGAGATAGAAGAAAGCAAACCTTCTAACTTTATCTATGATTTCATTGATGAGGATTTGGCAGAAGGTGTTTACAGCCGTGTGCAAACACGTTTTCCGCCCGAGCCAAACGGCTATTTGCATATAGGTCATGCAAAGGCTATATGCATTGACTTTGGCACTGCTGAAAAATACAGCGGTAAGTGCAATTTGCGTCTTGACGATACCAACCCCACAAAAGAGGACGTTGAGTATGTTGACGCTATTATGGAGGATATTAAGTGGTTAGGCTTTAATTGGGACAACGTTTACTATGCTTCCGACTATTTTGATTTTATCTATGAATGTGCGCTAAAGCTTATTGATAAGGGACTTGCGTACATTGACGAGTCAACCGCCGACGAAATTCGTGAAATGCGCGGTACTCTTACCGAGGCAGGTAAAAACAGCCCATATCGAGATAGACCTATTGAGGAAAGCCGAGAACTTTTTGCAAAAATGACTGCAGGCCAAATTGATGAGGGCAAAATGGTGCTTCGCGCCAAGATTGATATGTCTTCATCAAACCTTAATATGCGCGACCCTGTTATCTATCGCGTGCTAAAGGCTCATCACCACCGCACAGGTGACAAGTGGTGCGTGTACCCAATGTATGATTTTGCGCACCCGCTCAGTGACGCGCGTGAGGGAGTTACACATTCACTTTGTTCTTTAGAGTTTGAAAATCACCGTCCACTCTATAATTGGGTGCTTGAAGCTTGCGACATAACACACGAGCCACCACGACAGATAGAGTTTGCGCGCATGAACGTTAACTATACCTTAACAAGTAAGCGTAAATGCTTAAAGCTTGTTAACGATAACCTCGTAAGTGGTTGGGACGATCCACGAATGGCTACTATTTGTGGTATGCGCCGTCGCGGCTATCCGTCACAGGCGGTACGCGCTTTTGTCGACAAAATCGGTGTTTCAAAGGCTTACAGCGTAATTGACTATGCTTTGCTTGAGTCTTGTGTTCGCGATTATCTTAACGAAAACGCGGACAGAGCAATGGCAGTTTTGCGCCCACTTAAAGTGGTTATCGATAATTACCCAGAGGGCAAAACTGAACAAATTGAGGTTGACATTAATCCTAACAAGCCTGAACTTGGAAAAACCAGCGTTACCTTCTCTCGCGAAATCTTTATCGAAGATGACGACTTTATGTTAGACCCACCGGGTAAGTATTTCCGTCTTTGCCCTCAAAAAGAGGTTAGACTCAAGGGTGCATACTTTGTAAAATATGTTTCTCACGAGACCGATGAAAACGGCAATATCACCGTTGTTCACTGTACCTATGACCCTGAAAGTCACGGCGGCGAAGCGCCTGACGGACGTAAGGTTAAGGGAACACTCCACTGGGTAAGCGCAGATAACTGCATTAACGCCGAGGTTCGTCTTTATGACAGACTCTTTAACGTTGAAAATCCAAGTGACGAAGAGGGCGTATCCTCCTTTGCGGATAACCTTAACCCCGAATCTCTCACAGTTATTTCTAACGCTGTTATTGATGCAAGTCTTAAAGACGTTAAAGTGGGTGACACCTTCCAATTTATGCGTCAGGGTTATTTCTGCGTAGATAAGGACACAACTACTGATAAAATAGTCTTTAACCGCACAGTTGCGCTCAAAGACTCATTTGCAAAGAAAAAATGATGACAGTAAATAACGTTTTAGACTATTTGAAAGAAAAATACCCGCTCGATACCGCGTGTGATTTCGATAACGTTGGTCTTTTGGTGGGTGATAAGGAGGCTACCGTGACTTGCGCGGTAGTTTGCCTTGACTGTGATATAAATACTATAAAACACGCTAAAGAACTTGGTGCCGAGCTTATTGTTACACATCACCCCGTAATTTTTGACGGTATCAAAAATGTGCTTGCGGGTACTACCGTTTATGAGGCAGTCAAAGCGAATATATCGGTAATATCAATGCATACAAACCTTGATATAGCTGAGGGAGGAGTTACCGAAAATCTTTGCGCCGCAATCGGTCTTAAAAACGTAAGACCATACGTTGCGCACGACGGATTTTTAATCCGCGAAGCGGATTGCGATATTATAAACGCAGACGATTTGGCAGAGCATATAAAAGAGCAACTTGGCGGCTCGGTACGATACGTTGACAGCGGCAGAAAGATAAACCGTGTGCTTGTTTG
Organism: Acutalibacteraceae bacterium; assembly: GCA_045604215.1. Classification (GTDB taxonomy): domain Bacteria; phylum Bacillota; class Clostridia; order Oscillospirales; family Acutalibacteraceae; genus UBA737. Next base: position 2,189 of record JAZUNP010000032.1, on the reverse strand, counting down.
TTCGGGCTCAGGCGGTGGATTTTTAAGTGATATAATATTGGGAGGTTTCGATGCGCTCATCGCGGCGGATATAAAGCACAACGCGTTTATGGATGCTGTAAATAACGGTGTTTCTGTGTTTGACGTCGGTCATTATCAAAGCGAAAATGTTGTTGTAAAGCCGCTTTGTGAGGAACTAAAAACCGCTTTTCAAGATATAGAATTCACAGTTTTTAACAACAACAAAATTAAATCAGTATAAAACAAAAATGCTAACCAAAAATTTCGGTTAGCATTTTTCATATTATACAAGCCTTTTATCATATTGTTTTATGGGGACGAAAGGATTGAAATTTTATGAGATATTTTGTTGTTACTAAAAAGCAAATAACGTGGTGTTTTAGTGGGCTTTTGGCGGTGGTTATTGCGGTTGTAGGTTCGGTTGCAACATTAGCCGACAGCGACCGTAAATTGCCCATTTATTGCGTAGAAACCGAGAAAAAACAAATTGCCATCAGCTTTGATGCAGCATGGGGTAACAGTAAAAAGGTACAAAATCTTTATTATGTTAATTTTTCGAACTTGTAACCGACTTTAACGTTAAGTTTTCTTTCTTGCTCGTTAGTTTCGGCGTTGGTTTCAAATTCCTCGTGAACATATATTGTTGAAATAAAGGAATCCATAATTTCTTTTGAAAGTTCGGTAAATTTTTTATGTTTAATTAAGTCTTTAACAACAGGGTTGCTTAAATTGAGTTTTGGGTCAGTTGCTAATTTTTCTTCGCATTTTTTTAGTTCGGCTTCTATTTTATCCCTTTCATTGCGCTTAAGGTTGGCTCGTTCTAGAAAATCTTCATATACCCGCTTTTGTTCGGGGTCACGTCTTACCTCTGCCATCATATCGTAAAAACCGCCAAGTTGATCATTGATTGTTGCTAATGATTTTTTTAGCTCGTTAATACGAATTTCAATCTCTGAAGTTTGAGATTTGACTTGTTTGTTCTTTCTATCGTTCAGACTCTTTTCTAAATCTTTATATTTTTCTAGCTGTTCATTTAGTTTATTAAGAATATATTCTGAAAGCATGTCTTCATTTATAGAGTGGGACGTGCAAACTATTTTATTATCACCATTTGATTTATAAGAACGGCAGACGTATCTTGTACTAACCTTATCCTTATATTTGGTTTGAATTTTAGCCATCGCCCTTTTACACTCGTCGCATTTTAAATGTCCAGCAAAAATCGAAATATTTTGAGTAAAATTTATATCTCGCGTTGTGGTTTTAAGGCGTTCCTGAACCTTGTTAAATTTTTCCTTATCAATAATAGGTTCGTGACAATTTTCAGCAATTACCCATTCCTCTGGCTTGTATTGTTTTGGATCGTCTTTTTCGTTGAAAATTCTATGGTCAGTTTTATGTTGAACTAAATCGCCACAATGCACACGATTTTGCAAAATGCGTTGAACAGTTGAATAAGTCCAACTGTTTGTAGTTTCTAATTTTTTGTAATTTTGATAATTTAATCCTTGCTGTTTCTTGTAAACTGAAGGGCATACAACCCCCATATCGTTTAATTTTTTTGCTATAGTATTTTTACCAGTTCCTTTTAAAAACTCTTCAAAAATAAACTCAATTACGTGACGGACTTCTTCGTCAATTATTAAATGATTTTTATTTTCGGGGTCGCGTTTGTAACCATAACTTGGAAACGCTCCAAGGAACTGACCTTTTGAAGCTCTGATTTTAAACGTACTAATCAGATTTTTTGATAAACGCCGTGAATAAGCCTCATTGAATATATTTTTAAATGCGGCATCTATGCTAAATTCACCTTCGGCAAGGTCAACACTATCAAAAAGAGCTATAAATCGTGTGGGGTATTTTTTAAATGTTTTGAGCATATACTCGCCAGCTTGTACGTAGTTTCGGGCAAATCTTGATAAGTCCTTAACTATAATGCAATTTATATGACCTGCTTTTAAATCGTTAATCATTTCCATAAAGGCAGGTCGCTTTAAATCGTCTGTTCCCGATATACCATCATCAACATATTCTTTATAAAGATTAAATTCATCACTATGTGAATTTATATATTCATTCAAAACAATCTTTTGATTTATTATGCTTTCTGAAGAACGGTCTGCACCCTTTCTTTCATCAGCTTTTGACAATCTTATGTATAGGGCGGTTGAATATACTTTTTTTGT